>NZ_JBIWJU010000017.1:0-134764 GCF_044765285.1 Streptomyces sp. NPDC102490 | reverse complement strand
CCCGTGACCGTGGACACCACCGGGATGACGGGCTCGCTGAACGACAGGCTCTCCGCGACGGCCCGGAAGTCGTCCAGCATCGGTTCCATCAGCGGGGAGTGGAAGGCGTGCGACACCTTCAACCGGCTCGTCTTACGGCCTTCAGTGGTGAAGTGCTCCACCAGCGCGGACACCGCACGCTCCGCGCCCGAGACGACCACCGACGTCGGACCGTTGACCGCCGCCACCGACACGTCATCCGCCAGCAGGGGCAGGACTTCCGCTTCCGTGGCCTGCACGGCTGCCATCCCACCACCCGACGGCAGGGCCTGCATCAACCGGCCCCGCGCCACCACCAAACGCGCCGCATCCCCCAGCGAGAACACACCCGCCACATGAGCGGCCGCCAACTCCCCGATCGAGTGCCCGGCCAGGTAGTCAGGCCGCACCCCCCAGGACTCCACCAGCCGGAACAACGCCACCTCAACCGCGAACAACGCGGGCTGAGCAAACTCCGTACGGTTCAGGGTCTCGGGGTCCTCGCCCCACATCACCTCACGCAGCGACACTCCTTCGAGGTGCTCATCCACCGCGGCCACCACGGTGTCGAACGCCTCCGCGAAGGCACCAAACGCCTCATACAGGCCCCGGCCCATCCCCAGCCGCTGCGCACCCTGCCCCGTGAACACGAACGCCGTACGACCCTTGGTCGTGGCGGTGCCCAGTGCGGTGTTGAGGGGTTCTTCACCGGCCGCGAGGGCGGTGAGGGCGGTGAGAGTCGTCTCCCGGTCGGCCGGGGAGGCGATGAGGACCGCGCGGTGTTCGAGGGCCGTGCGGGTGGTGGCCAAGGAGAAGGCCACGTCCCGCAGGTCGGGTGCCGGTGCAGGGCCGGTCAGGTGGGCGTGGAGTCGGCCGGCCTGGCGTGCCAGGGCCTCGGGGCCGGTGGCGGACAGCAGCAGCGGCACGGCCGGCAGGTCCTTGACGGATGCCTGCTCGGGCTCGTCGGCCTGCGGTGCCTCTTCGATGATCACGTGGGCGTTGGTGCCGCTGATGCCGAAGGAGGAGACGGCTGCCCGGCGCGGGCGGCTCAGCTCCGGCCACGCACGGGCCTCGGTGAGCAGCCGGACCTGGCCGGCCTCCCAGTCGACCTCCGGTGAGGGCTGGTCCACGTGCAGGGTCTGCGGCATGACGCCGTTGCGGATCGCCAGGACGGACTTGATGACGCCGCTGACACCGGCCGCGGCCTGGGCGTGGCCGATGTTGGACTTGATGGAGCCCAACCACACCGGCTCTTCGGCGGACCGGCCCTGGCCGTAGGTCGCCAGCAGGGCCTGTGCCTCGATCGGGTCGCCGAGCCGGGTGCCGGTGCCGTGGCCCTCGACCAGGTCGACATCGACGGCGGTCAGGCCCGAGGAGGCCAGGGCGCTCTGGATGACCCGCTGCTGGGACGGCCCGTTGGGGGCGGTCAGGCCGTTGCTGGCGCCGTCCTGGTTGATGGCGGAGCCCCGGATGACGGCGAGGACCGGGTGGCCGTTGCGCCGGGCGTCCGAGAGCCGCTCGACGACCAGCATGCCGACGCCCTCGGACCAGCCGGTGCCGTCGGCGGCGCCGGCGAAGGCGCGGCACCGGCCGTCGGCGGAGAGACCGAACTGCTGGCTGAACTCGACGAACACCTCGGGCGTGGACAGCACGGTGACGCCGCCCGCCAGCGCCATGCCGACCTCTCCGCGGCGCAGCGCCTGGCAGGCCATGTGCAGCGCGACCAGGGAGGACGAGCAGGCCGTGTCGACGCTGACCGCGGGGCCCTCCAGGCCGAGGGTGTAGGCGACACGGCCGGTCAGGATGGAGGCCGCGGTGCCGTTGCCGAGGTAGCCGGCGAGGTCGTCCGGCACGGACCGCAGACGGGTGCCGTAGTCGTGGTACATGACGCCCGCGTACACGCCGGTCTGGCTGCCGTGCATGGTGGTCGGGTCGATCCCGGCGCGTTCGAACGCCTCCCAGGACGCTTCGAGCAGCAGCCGCTGCTGCGGGTCCATGGCCAGGGCCTCGCGCGGGCTGATCCCGAAGAACGCGGGGTCGAACTCGGCGGCGTCGTAGACGAATCCGCCGTCGCGGGCGTAGGTCCTGCCGGAGGTGCCGGGCTGCGGGTCGTAGACGTCGGGCCAGCCGCGGTCGGCCGGGAAGGGGCCGATGGCGTCGCGGCCGTCGATGAGGAGCCGCCACAGGTCCTCGGGGGTGCGGACGCCTCCGGGGTACCGGCAGCTCATGCCGATGACGGCGATGGGCTCGTCGTCGGAGACCGTCACGGTGGCGGTGGCCTGGGGCCGTGCCGGTTCCTGGGCCGTGCCGCCGCCCAGCTGGGAGTCGATCAGCTCGGCCACGGCCCGCGTGGTGGGGTGGTCGAACACGAGGGTGACCGGCAACCGCAGACCGGTGGCCGCGTTGAGGGCGTTGCGGAGTTCGACCGCCGCGAGGGAGTCGAAGCCGAGCTCCTTGAAGGCCCGGTCGACGCCTACCTCGTCGGCGGAGGTGTGTCCGAGGACGGTGGCGGCCTGGGCGGCGACCAGGCCGACCAGTTCGCGCGTGCGTTCGGTGCTGCTGAGCCCGGCGAGTCGCTGGGCGAGGCTGCCCGTGTCCTGGGCGCCGCCCGCGGCGGTACGGCGCCGGTCGGGCCGGGTCGTGCCGCGCAGGAGCGGGGGTACGTCCTGGCCGCGGGCGTGCAGGGCGGCGGGTGCGAGGGGCAGCGGGGCGAGCAGCGGGTGCCGGGTGCGCAGCGCGTCGTCGAAGAGCTCCAGTCCCTGGGCCACGGGGAGTGCGGGCAGGCCGGTGCGCTCCGCCTTCTCCAGGTCCGCGTCGGTGAGGTCACCGCCGAGGCCGGTGTTGACGGCCCACAGTCCGAACGCGAGGGAGGTGGCCGGCAGGCCGGTGGCGCGGCGGTGGTGGGCCAGGGCGTCGAGGAACACGTTGGCCGCCGCGTAGTTGCCCTGTCCCGCGGGCAGCACGAGTCCGCCGGCGGAGGAGTAGAGCACGAAGGCGGTCAGACGGTCGGCGTCCTTGGTCAGCTCGTGCAGGTGCCAGGCGGCGTCCGCCTTGGGCCGCAGGACGGTGTCGAAGCTCTCGGGTCCGAGGTCGGTGACGAGACCCGGGGCGACCACGCCCGCGGCGTGGACCACGCCGGTCAGCGGGCGCTCGGCGGGGATGCCGGCGAGCAGCGCCGCGAGAGCGTCCCGGTCGGAGACGTCGACGGCCGCGATGTCCACGGTGGCGCCGGACTCCGCCAGTTCGCTCCTGAGCCGGTCTGCTCCGGGGGCGTCGGCGCCGCGTCGGCTGGTCAGCAGCAGGTGCCGTACGCCGTGGGCGGTGACCAGGTGCCGGGCCACCAGGGCGCCGAGGCCGCCGGTGCCGCCGGTGACCAGGACGGTTCCGTCGGGGTCCCAGGGCCCGTCCCCGTCGGGCACGAGCGCGGGGACCAGGCGGGGGGTCAGGAACCGGCCGCCGCGCACGGCGAGTTCGGGTTCGCCGAGACCGGCCGCCGACGCGAGGAACGCGTCCTCGACCGCCTCACCGGTGTCCGTGTCGGTGTCCGTCTCGGTCTCGGTGTCGAGCAGGACGATGCGGCCCGGGTTCTCGGCCTGGGCGGCGCGGACCAGGCCCCAGACCGGAGCCTGGGCCAGGTCGGGGGCGGTGTCGTCGTCGGTGGCGACCGCACCGCGGCTGAGCACGACCAGGGTGGACGCCTCGCTGCGCGCGTCGACGAGCCACGCCTGGACCAGGTCCAGGATCTGGGCGGTCGTGGCGCGGATCGCCGCGGGGAGGTCCGCCGCGGTGGCGGTGACCGGGGCGAGGACCACCCGCGGGAGGGTGTCGCCGAGGGCTCGGAGGGCGTCCGGCGCCGCAAGACCCGTGTCGAGACGGGCGTAGGAGGGGGCGGGTGTGCCGGGCTGGACCGGGACGCGGTTCCACACCACGCGGCGCAGGGCCTCGTTGGGTGTGCCGGAGGCGGGCGCCATCTGCTCGGCGCTGACGGGGCGGCAGATGAGTGAGGCGACCGTGAGCACCGGTGCGCCGGTCTCGTCGGCCACGGTCATCGCCGACTCCTCGGCGCCGCGGATGCGCCGGATGTGCACGCGCAGCACGTCGGCTCCGGAGGCGTGCAGGGAGACGCCGCTCCAGGTGAACGGCAGCAGCGCCTCGGTACCGCCCTCGTCCTGGTCCACGAGGACGTCGGCGTGCATGGCGGTGTCGAGCAGCACCGGGTGCATGCCGTAGCGGCTCGCCTCGGCACGTATCTGTTCGGGGAGGGCGACTTCGGCGAAGAGCTCGTCGCCGCGCCGCCAGGCGGCCCGCATGCCCTGGAAGGCGGGGCCGTAGCCGTATCCGCGCTCGTCGAGGCGCTCGTAGGCTCCGGTGATGTCGACGGGGACGGCCTCCGGCGGGGGCCACTGGGTGAGGTCCGGAGCGTCGGTGACGGCGGTGCCGGTGGCGAGGAATCCGGTGGCGTGCCGGATCCACGGGCGGCCCGGCAGGTCGTCGAGCCGCGAGTGGACGGTCAGCCCACGGCGGCCCGAGTCGTCGGCGGGACCGGCGACGGCACGCAGGGCGGCGCCGCCGCGGGCCGGCAGCATCAGCGGTGCCTCGAGGGTGAGTTCCTCCAGCAGGTCGCAGCCGACCTGGTCGCCGAGGCGTATGGCGAGTTCGACGAATCCGGTGCCGGGGAGCAGGGCGTTGCCGTGGACCTCGTGGTCGCTGACCCAGGCGTGTTCCCCGGCGGACAGGCGGCCGGTGAGGACCACGGAGCCGTCCTGCGGTGACTCGACGGCCGCCGAGAGAACGGGGTGATCGACGGCGTCCAGACCGGCGGAGGACACGTCCCCGGTGCGGGCGGGCACGTCGAGCCAGTACCGGCGGTGCTGGAACGCGTACGTGGGCAGGTCGGCGCGGGCGTCCCCCGGGCCGCCGAGCAGGTGCGGCCAGGTGACGGAGGTGCCGCGGGCCCAGGCGGCGCCGATGCCGGCGAGCAGTTCGCGCGGCTCGTCGCGGTCCCGGCGTTGCAGCGCGACGAAGCCGGTGCCGGCGTCCGAGACGGAGCCCTGGCCGAGGGCCGTGAGGACGGCGTCGGGGCCCAGCTCCAGGAAGGTCCGCACTCCGGCGGCCTCCAGCGTGCGCACCGCGTCCGCGAAGCGGACCGCCTCGCGGACCTGGCCGACCCAGTACTGGGCACTGTCCCAGCCCACAGCCGGCTCGCCGGTCACCGTGGACACCACCGGAATCACCGGCTCACCGAACGACAGGCTCTCCGCGACCGCTCGGAAGTCGTCCAGCATCGGCTCCATCAACGGCGAGTGGAACGCGTGCGACACCTTCAGCCGGCTCGTCTTACGGCCTTCAGCGGCGAAGTGCTCCACCACGGCCGCCACCGACTGCTCCGCGCCCGAGACGACGACGGAGGTCGGGCCGTTGACGGCCGCGACGGACACGTCGTCCGCCAGCAGCGGCAGGACTTCCGCCTCCGTGGCCTGCACCGCCGCCATCGCACCACCCGACGGCAGGGCCTGCATCAGCCGGCCCCGCGCCACCACCAAACGCGCGGCGTCACCCAGCGAGAGCACGCCCGCCACATGAGCAGCGGCCAGCTCCCCGATCGAATGCCCCGCCAGGTAGTCAGGCCGCACCCCCCAGGACTCCACCAGCCGGAACAACGCCACCTCAACCGCAAACAACGCGGGCTGGGCGTACTCCGTACGGTTCAGGGTCTCCGCATCGTCGCCCCACATCACCTCGCGCAGCGACGGCCCTTCACGGTGCTCGTCCACCGCGGCGACCACCGCGTCGAACGCCTCCGCGAACACCCCGAACGCCTCATACAACCCGCGGCCCATTCCCAGCCGCTGCGCACCCTGCCCCGTGAACACGAACGCCGTACGCCCGGTCTGGGCGGGGTTCGTGCCGGTGAGCTGTGCCAGCGAGCGGGCGAGTTCGTCGCGGTCGGCGCCGATCGCGACGGCGCGGTGTTCCAGCGCCGCGCGTGTGCTTGCCAGGGCCTGTCCCGCAGTGGTCAGACGGTCCTCGGGAAGATCGTCCAGGAAGGCCGCCAGCCGGTCCGCCTGGGCGCGCAGGGCCTCGGGGGTGGCGGCCGAGACGGGCCACACGGCGAGGGGGACGGACGGCCCGGTCCCCTCCGGGACCGCGGGCTGCTCGGGGGGCGCCTGTTCGACGATGACGTGGGCGTTGGTGCCGCTGATGCCGAACGAGGAGACACCCGCCCGGCGAGGGCGGTTCGCGGCGGTCCACTCCCGGGCCTCGGTCAGGAGTCTGACGTGCCCGGCCTCCCAGTCCACCTGGTCCGACGGGGTGTCGGCGTGCAGCGTGGCGGGCAGCACGCCGTGGCGCATCGCCTGGACCATCTTGATGACGCCGGCGACACCGGCGGCGGCCTGGGTGTGTCCGATGTTCGACTTGATCGAGCCCAGCCACAGCGGTTCGCCCGAGGGTGAACGGTGCTGTCCGTACGTCTCCAGCAGGGCTTGCACCTCGATGGGGTCGCCGAGGCGGGTGCCCGTGCCGTGTCCCTCCACGACGTCGACGTCGGCGGTGGTCAGCTGCCCGTCGGCGAGGGCCTGTTCGATGACCCGCTGCTGGGACGGCCCGTTGGGAGCGGTCAGCCCGTTGCTGGCGCCGTCCTGGTTGACGGCGGAGCCCTTGAGCACCGCGAGGACCCGGTGGCCGTTGCGGCGGGCGTCGGAGAGCCGTTCCAGGACGAGCAGACCGACTCCTTCGCCCCAGCCGGTGCCGTCGGCGCCGATGCCGAACGACTTGCAGCGGCCGTCGGCGGCCAGGCCGCGCTGGCGGGCCATGTCGGTGAACGTGTCCGGGGTGGACATGACGGTCACGCCACCGGCCAGGGCCAGGGTGCACTCGCCGCGCCGCAGCGCCTGCTGCGCCCAGTGCAGGGCGACCAGGGAGGAGGAGCAGGCGGTGTCGACGCTGACGGCGGGGCCTTCGAGGCCGAGGGCGTAGGCGACGCGTCCGGAGACGACGCTGGCGAGGCTGCCGTTGCCGTGGTAGGCGGCGACGTCGTCGGGCAGCGGGCCCAGCCGCAGGCCCCAGTCGTGGTACATCACGCCGGCGAAGACACCGGTGCGGCTGCCCTTGACCGAGTGCGGGTCGATCCCGGTCCGTTCGAGGGCTTCCCAGGCGACTTCGAGCATCAGGCGCTGCTGCGGGTCCATGGCCTGGGCCTCGCGGGGGCTGATGCCGAAGAAGGCGGGGTCGAACCCGGCCGCGTCGTAGAGGAACGCGCCTTCGGTGGAGTACGTCTTGCCGGGCTTGCCGATCTCGGGGTCGTACAGGTCCGTGTCCCAGCCCCGGTCGGTGGGGAAGGGGCCGATGGCGTCGCCGCCGTCGGTGACCAGCCGCCACAGGTCCTCCGGCGAGTGGATGCCGCCGGGGTAGCGGCAGGCCATGCCGACGATGACGACGGGGTCCTGGTCGGTGGCCCGGTCGGGGGCGGCGGCCGGGGCGGCGGGGGCGGGGCTCTTGCGCTCGCCCTGGAGCCTGCCGGCGAGGTACACGGCCAGCGCCTGGGCGTTGGGGTGGTCGAAGGTGAGCGTCGGGCTCAGTCTGAGGCCGGTGGCGGTGGCCATCCGGTTGCGCAGCTCGACCGCGGCGAGGGAGTCGAAGCCGCTCTCGGTGAAGGCCCGGGTGGGGGCGATGTCCCCGGCGCCGTCGTAGCCGAGGACGCCGGCGGCCTCGGTGCGCACGAGTTCCAGGAGTGCCTCCGCGCGGCGGTCGTCGTCGAGTCCGGCGAGCCGGTCGAGGAACGGGGAGCCGCTCGGGGCGACGGCGGTGGCGGCGGTGGCGGCGGTGGCGGCCCGGCGTACGGGCCGTCTGACGAGGTCGCGCAGGAGGACGGGGATGTCGTCGGCGCGTTCGCGTACCGCGCGGTGGTCGACGCGGACGGGTACGACGGCGGGGGCGCCGGTGGTGAGCGCCTGGTCGAGCTTGAGCAGGTTCTCGTCGAAGTCGAGCGAGTCCAGGCCGAGCCGCCTGATGCGTTGCAGTGCGGCTTCGTCGAGGTGGGCGCCCATGCCGGCGTCGCCCGCCCACAGTCCCCAGGCCAGGGAGGTGGCGGGCAGGCCGGCGGCGGCCCGGCGGACGGCGAGGGCGTCGAGGACGAGGTTGGCGGCCGCGTAGTTGGCCTGGCCGGCGCCGTCCAGGACGGTGGAGGCGGAGGAGAACAGCACGAAGGCCCTCAGCGGGAGGTCCCGGGTGAGTTCGTGGAGGTTCCAGGCGGCGTCGGCCTTGGGCCGCAGGACGGTGTCGAGGCGCTCGGGGGTGAGCGAACCGACGAGGCCGTCGTCGATGACGCCGGCCGCGTGGACGACGGCGGTGAGCGGATGCTCGGCGGGGATCTCGGCGAGCAGCGACAGGAGTGCGTCCCGGTCGGCGACGTCGGCGGCGACGATGCGGACCCGGGCACCGGCCTCGCGCAGGTCGGTGAGCAGCCCGGCGGCGCCGGGGGCCTCGGGGCCGCGCCGGCTGGTCAGGACCAGGTGGCGTACGCCGTGTTCGGTGACCAGGCGGCGGGCCAGGGCCGCGCCCGCTCCGCCGGTGCCGCCGGTGACCAGGACGGTGCCGGTGTCGTCCCAGGGCAGCTCGTGCGGGGTGGGCGGCTGGGGCACCGGGGCGAGCCGTGGCAGGTGGAGCCGGCCCTCGCGCAGGGCGAACTCGGGTTCGCCGGTGGCCAGGGCGGCGGCGAGGGCGGCTTCGGAGGCTTCGGTGCCGTCGAGGTCGGCGAGCACGAAGCAGCCCGGGTTCTCGGCCTCGGCCGAACGGACCAGGCCCCACACGGCGGCCTGGGCGGCGTCCACGTCGGTGCCGGGCACCCAGGCGGCGTCGCGGGTGACGACGACGCACCGGGTGTCGTGGTCGGCGGCGAGCTGTTCCTGTACGGCTCGGAGCGTGTCCGCGCAGACGGCTCGCACCGCGTCGGGCAGGGGGCCCGCGGGGGTGGCGCGGACCCGGTGGACGACGCTGCGGGCCGGGTCGGCGGCGGCCTCGGGCAGGGGCGCCTCGGCCCACCGTACGGCCAGCAGCGGTTCCTGACGGGCGGCGTGGAGCTGTGCGCCGGTGACGGTGCGCAGCAGCAGGGAGTCGATCGTGGCGACGGGGGCGCCGGCGGGGTCCGCGAGGGCGACGGCGAGGGCGTCGCCGTCGGCGGCGATGCGGACCCGGACGGTGGCGGCGCCGCTCGCGTGCAGGGTGACGCCGCTGAAGGAGAAGGGGATGCGGACGCCGGGTCCGTCGCCGTCGCTTCGGGCGTGGTCGGCGGGGTGCAGGGCGGCGTCGAGCAGCGCGGGGTGGAGTCCGAAGGCGGCGGCGTCGGCGCGGACGCCGTCGGGCAGGGCGACCTCGGCGAACACCTCGGTGCCGCGGAGCCAGGCGGCCCGCACGCCGTGGAAGGCGGGGCCGTAGCCGTAGCCCTGCGCGGCCATGTCCTGGTAGAGGGAGGCGGTGTCGAGCGGCTCGGCGCCGGCGGGGGGCCACTGGCCGCCCAGGTCGGCATGGGTGTCGGGGCCGGGGGCGGTCCCGGCGGGGGCGAGGGTGCCGGTGGCGTGCCGGACCCAGGTGTCCTCGCCGTCGGCGTCGGCCGGACGGGCGTAGCAGTCGACGGGGCGCCGGCCGGAGGCGTCGGCGGCGCCGACGACGACCTGGAGGACGGTGGCGCCGTGGTCGGACAGCGCCAGGGGCGTGCGCAGGACGAGTTCCTCCAACTGCGGGCAGCCGGTCTCGATGCCCGCGCGCACGGCGAGTTCGACGAAGGCGGTGCCCGGCAGCAGGACCGTGCCGTCGATGACGTGGTCGGCGAGCCAGGGGTGGGTGCGTGCGGAGAGCCGGCCGGTGAGGACGGTGCCGTCGCCGCCCGCGAGGGCGACCACGGAGCCGAGCAGGGGGTGTCCGGCGTCCTGCTGGCCGAGGCCCGCCGCGTCGGCGCCGTCGCCGTCGGGCGTGAGCCAGTAGCGGCGGGTCTGGAACGCGTAGGTGGGCAGGTCGGTGCGGGCGCGGTCCTGGCCGGCGTGGAAGGCGGCCCAGTCGACGGGCACGCCGCGGGCGTGGGCGAGGGCCAGCGCTCCCAGGGTCTGGCGCACGTCGTCCCGGCCCGAGCGCAGCAGGGCGGTGAACTCGGTGCGGTCGGCGGAGTCCTGCGGCAGGCAGCTCCTGCCCAGGGCGCTCAGTACGGCGTCGGGGCCGAGTTCGAGGCAGGTGCGGGTCCCGCCGTGCTGGACGAGCCAGTCGATGCCGTCGGCGAACCGGACGGCCGCGCGGACGTGGTGGGCCCAGTGGTCCGGGGAGGCGAGCTGTTCGGTGGTGGCGGGGGCGCCCGTGAGGGTGGAGACGACGGGGATGCGAGGGGCGCGGTAGGTCAGGACGGAGGCGACGCGGGTGAACTCCTCCAGCATCGGGTCCATCAGCGGCGAGTGGAAGGCGTGGCTGACCTTCAGCCGGTTCGTCTTGCGGCCCAGCCGGGCGAAGTGCTCGCCGATGCCGAGTACGGCGTCGCGCTCGCCGGAGACGACGACGGAGTCGGGGCCGTTGACGGCGGCGATGCCGGCGGTGCCGGGGAGCAGGGGCAGGACCTCCGCCTCGGTGGCCTGGACGGCGACCATGGCGCCGCCTGCGGGCAGCTCCTGCATCAGGCGGCCGCGGGTGGCGACCAGGAGGGCGGCGTCGGCCAGATCGAGGACGTCCGCCACGTGGGCGGCGGTGATCTCGCCGATGGAGTGCCCGGCGACGAAGTCCGGGTGGACGCCCCAGGACTCCAGCAGCCTGAAGAGGGCGGTCTCGACCGCGAACAGGGCGGGCTGGGCGTAGCGGGTCTGCTCCAGCAGGGCGGCCTCGGGGCAGCCCTCCTCGGCGAACAGCACGTCCCACAGGGAGACCTCGAGGTGGGGGTCGAGGTGGCCGATGGCGTCGGCGAGGGCGTCGGCGTAGGCGGGGAAGGCGTCGTACAGGCCGGCGCCCATGGCGAGGCGCTGGCTGCCCTGGCCGGTGAAGAGGAAGGCGAGGCGGCCGGTGTGGGCGTGGCCGGTGCGGGCGGCCGGGGTGGGCTCGCCGGCGGCGACGGCGCGCAGGGCGGCCAGCGCGTCGTCCTGGTCGCCGGCGAGGAGCACCGCGCGGTGTTCGAGGGCGGCCCGGGTGGTGCCGAGGGCGTGGCCGAGGTCGGCCAGGGGGGTGCCGTGCCGTTCGAGGTGGTCGGCCAGGCGGGCGGCCTGGGCGGCGAGGGCCGCCGGGGTGGCGGCGGAGACCGGGAGCGGCACGGGCAGCGGCTCGCTCGACGGCTCGCCCGGGGCGGCCGCCGCGTCGGCCGACGGCTCGGTGGGCTCCTCCGGCGGTGCCTCTTCCAGGATGACGTGGGCGTTGGTGCCGCTGATGCCGAAGCCCGAGACGCCGGCGCGGCGGGGGCGTCCGGCGTCGGCGGGCCACGGCACGGGTTCGGTGAGCAGGCGTACGGTGCCGGCCGACCAGTCGACGTTCGGGGTGGGTTCGTCCACGTGCAGGGTGGGCGGCAGGGTGCCGTGGCGCAGGGCCATGAGGACCTTGGCGATGCCGGCGACGCCCGCGGCGGCCTGGGCGTGGCCGATGTTCGACTTGACGGAGCCCAGCCACAGGGGGCGTTCGGCGTCGCGGTCCGTGCCGTAGGTGGCGATGAGGGAGCGGGCTTCCACGGGGTCGCCCAGCGAGGTGCCGGTGCCGTGCGCCTCGACGGCGTCGACGTCGCCGGGGGCGAGTCCCGCGTCGCCGAGCGCCTGGCGGATCACCCGCTGCTGGGCGATGCCGCTGGGGGCGGTCAGGCCGTTGCTGGCGCCGTCCTGGTTGATCGCGGTGCCGCGGACGAGGGCGAGGACCTGGTGACCGTTGCGGCGGGCGTCGCTGAGGCGCTCGACGACGATCAGGCCGACGCCCTCGGCGAAGGTGGTGCCGTCGGCTCCGGCCGCGAACGCCTTGGTCAGGCCGTCGGGGGCCAGTCCGCGCTGCCTGCTGAACTCGGTGAGCAGCCCGGGGGTGCTCATGACGGTGATGCCGCCGGCCAGCGCGAGGGAGCACTCGCCGCGGCGCAGCGACTGGACGGCCAGGTGCAGGGCGACCAGCGAGGAGGAGCAGGCGGTGTCGATCGTGAGGGCGGGGCCTTCGAGACCGAGGGTGTAGGCGATGCGTCCGGAGGCGACGCTGAGTGCTCCGCCGGTGATCAGGTACCCGGTGAGGGCTTCGGGGGCCTGGGCGATCCGGGTGCCGTACTCGGTGGTGCCCGCGCCGACGAACACGCCGGTAGGGGTGCCGCGCAGGGAGGTCGGGTCGATGCCGGTGCGTTCCAGCGCCTCCCAGGCGGTCTCCAGCAGCAGCCGCTGCTGGGGGTCCATGGCGAGGGCCTCGCGCGGGCTGACCCCGAAGAACTCGGCGTCGAACTCGGGGGCGTCGTGCAGGAATCCGCCCACCCGGGTGTAGGTGGTGCCGGGGGTGCCCGAGTCCTCGTCGAAGAGCTCGTCGAGGTTCCAGCCGCGGTCGTCGGGGAACGCCCCGACCGTGGTGCGGCCGTCGATGACGGCGTCCCAGAGGTCTTCGGGGGTGCGCAGGCCGCCGGGGAAGCGTCCGCCGATGCCGACGATGGCGACGGGCTCGTCGTCGGCGCTGCGGACGGGCGCCTCGACGGCGACCGGGGCGGTGCCGGTGCCGAGGAGTTCGGCGCGCAGGTGGGCGGCGAGCAGGTCGGGGCTGGGGTGGTCGAAGGCGGCGGTCACCGGCAGGCGCAGCCCGGTGGCGGCGTTGACCCGGGCGTGCAGCTCGACCAGGCCCATGGAGTCCAGCCCCAGCTCCTTGAAGGGCGTGCCGGTGGCGGTGACGTCCCCGGTGTCGGGCCGGGTGGTGCGGCGCAGGACGTCGGCGGTCTCCGCGCGGACCAGGTCGAGCAGCATGCGGCTCTGCTCGCTGTCGGGGAGTCCGGCCAGCCGGGCGGCCAGGGCGGCGCCGGGACGGGCCTCCGCGCCGTTCGAGTGATCAGCGTCAGCAACGAAGCCCGCGGCCATCTGCACGCTCCAAGCTCGGTGAGGGTGTGCTCAAGGGCCGAGTGGCCACAAGGTGGTCGCACGCTAAGTGGGCGGGAAAGCGGCCGAACACCCCTAACCGGCGCGCACAGCGGCTCGTACCGGCAGATACCGGGGTCGGCGCCCGGGATTCAGGGGTGGGGGAGGGTTCTCAGTCCGGCCGACTGTGCCTTGAATGGGCCCATGACCAATGCGACGACGACCACGACGGGCAACTGGGTACGCCGGTTCCACCCCGCCGAGGACGCTCCGGCCCGGCTGGTGTGCTTCCCGCACGCGGGCGGCTCCGCCAGCTACTACTTTCCGGTCTCCCGTGCCCTGTCGCCCGCCGTGGACGTGGCGGCCGTGCAGTACCCGGGCCGTCAGGACCGCCGCCGGGAGGCGTGCGTGGACGACGTACGGCGCATGGCGGATCTGGTGGCGGCGGAGCTGGCACCGTGGTGCGACCGTCCGCTCGCGTTCTTCGGGCACAGCCTGGGGGCGACGCTGGCGTTCGAGGTCGCGCTGCGGCTGGAGGAGCGGGGCACCCGCCTGCTGACGCTGTTCGCGTCGGGCCGGCGGGCCCCGTCGCGCCACCGGGAGCGGGAGTTCACCCATCTCCAGGACGACGAGCGGCTGCTGGCCACGATCAAGAGGATGGGCGGTACGGACACGGCGGTGCTCGCCGACGACGAGGTGCTGCGCATGGCGCTGCCCGCCATCCGGGCCGACTACAAGGCGGCGGAGACCTACCGCTTCCGTCCGGGGCCGCCCCTGTCCTGCCCGGTGCTCGTGCTGAACGGCAGGACCGATCCGGAGGTGACGGCCGAGGAGGCGGACGGCTGGCGCGAGCACACGTCCGCGGAGGCGGAGTTCACGTGGTTCACGGGCGGTCACTTCTACCTGAACGAACAGGCGCCGAAGGTGATCTCGCTGATCCGGGAGCGTGTGCTGTCGCTCGTGTAGCCGACGCCGCCCGAGCGGGCCCCCGCGGGTGCGAGGGGCCCGCTCAGGCGGTCGCGGTGGCGCGGATCCCGGTGATCAGGCGGAGGGCTTCGGTCAGGTCGTGGCCGGACGGCGCGTTCTCCGGGTCGATCAGCCACTGGGACAGCACACCGGTCAGCAGGGAGTGGCAGAGCATGCCGACCAGGCGGGCGGACTGCGGGTCGGCGGTGGCGGTCAGGCCGCCGAAGAGCTCCGCGAAGGCCTCGTAGGCGTCCGGCATGGCCTGGGCCATGAACGCGCGCAGTTCGTCGTCGTGGTCGAGCTGGGCGAAGACCTCGAAGCTGAGCACCCAGAGGGCACGGTTCTCCGGAACCGCATTGATGATCTTGGTCCAGACGGCTTCGAAACGGGCCAGCGGATCGTCCGCGGCGACGTCCGAGGTCTCCTCGGCGACCGCGGCGAAGGTCTCCGTGCCCCATTCGTCCATGGACTTGATGAGCGCCGCCCGCAGGAGCGACTCCTTCGTCCCGTAGTGGTAGCCGATGGACGCCAGGTTGGTCTTCGAAGCCGCGACGATGTCACGCGTGGTCGTTCGGGCGTAGCCCTTCTCCCGAAGGCACTGCATGGCGCCATCGATCAAATCATCACGGTGTCCCATGAATGAACCCTACCTCGCAGTGGGACGGACGTATATATATCCAGGTCGGATCGGTCATCGGGTCGTTCCGGGGGGTTTCAGCCACCCTGGCCGACCGTGGTGAGGAAGTCGTGCAGCACGGCGTCGAACCGCTCGGGCTCCTCCAGGTGCGGCACGTGGCTGGACTCCTCCAGGATCTCCCAGCGCACGTCGGGGATGAGGTCCGCGTACGGCTGCACGGTCCGCTCGGTCGCCTCGTCGTGGCGTCCGGAGATCAGCAGGGTGGGCACCGCGATGTCCGCGGCGCAGTCGAGCACGCCCCAGTCCTTGAGGGTGCCGTTGACGTGGAACTCGCTCGGCCCGTTCATCGCGTAGTACACGGTCGGGTCGTTGAAGAGTTCGTAGAACGTCGCCTGCCAGTCCCGGGGCCACGGCTTGAGCCGGCACACGTGCCGCTCGTAGAAGTGCATGGCCGCGGCGTGGTACTCCTCCGTGTCGGTGGTCCCGGCCGCCTCGTGCCGGCGCAGGGTCTCGTCCACCCCGGGAGGCAGCCGGGACCGCAGGATCTCCATCTCCTCCAGCCACAGCGGGTACGAGGCCGGCGCGTTGGCGATGACGAGCCCCCGCAGCCCCGCCGGACGCGTGGAGGCGTACTTCGCGCTCAGCAGCCCGCCCCAGGACTGTCCGAACAGGACGTAGTCCTTCAGGCCGAGCCGCTGGACGAGGTTGCGCAGCTCGGCGAGGAACAGGTCGACGGTCCAGAAGTCGGGGCCGCGTTCGGGCAGGTGGGTGGAGCCGCCGTTGCCCAGTTGGTCGTAGTGGACGACCGGCCGGCCGTGGGCGGAGAACTCCGCGAGGCGGAGCAGGTAGTCGTGGGTGCTGCCCGGGCCGCCGTGGACGACGACCAGGGCGGGATGCCCGCTGTCCAGGTCTCCGGTGACCCGGTACCAGGTCTTGTAGGGACCGAAGGGGACGGTTCCCTTGCTGCTGGGCGCGGTGCGCGCGGGGGGCATGCTGCTGCCTTCCGGTGGTGCGGGGGCGGGTCCGCGACGGGCCCGCCCCCGGGCGGGTACGGCTACTGGTCGAGCGTGGCGAGCCATTCCTCGACCACGGCGGCGGTGACCGCGGCGTGCGTCTCGATCATGCTGAAGTGGTTGACGGGCAGGGTGCGGTGCGCCTGCCGGTCGTTCCACGGCTTGGCGGCCCAGCCGTCGTCCTCCGGTACCACGACGGTCCCGTCCGGGGAGAACGGCTGCTCCGCGCCGACGAAGAGCACCGGGCACTGCACCGACGTGATCCGGAACTGGGGCACGAGGTCGAAGTAGCAGGCCATGGCCGACAGCACCGTGCTGTCGAACATGCCGTACTCGGAGTCCTTGCCCACCAGGGCGATGAACAGCTGCCGCATCAGTTCGTTGGAGTCGTCGCTGTCCGTGTCCACCTGATAGGTGTCCAGCAGGACGACACCGGACGGCTTGACGCCCTTCACGCGTTCCAGGTAGGCGGCGGCCTCGTGGGCGATGATGCCGCCCGCCGAGTAGCCGACCAGGACGAACGGCTCGCCCTCCGCCGCCTGGAGGATGCTCTCCGCGAAGGTGGCGGTGACCGCCTCGACACCGGTCGGCAGCGCCTCGCCGGCGGCGAAGCCCTGGGTGTTCAGGGCGCTCACCCCGCGTACTCCCCGGAAGGGCGCGGCCAGCCGGGCGTGCTGCTGCGGTCCGGCCGTCGCCATCGGCGAGGAGACGCAGATCAGCCGGTGCCGGCCGGGGCCGTCGGCCAGCTTCACCGCGGCCGGCACCCGCTCCAGTTCCTCCGCCGCGTCGAACCGCTCGCGCAGCCCGACCACCGCCCGCAGCAGGTCGAAGCCCTGGACCACCTGCCCGGACAGCACCGCCTGGCGGAACAGCTCGGTCAGCGTCTCGGAGACCCGGACCGCCGGGGGGCCGTCGGGAGCGGCCGGCTCGGCGGCCGTGGCGTCCTGCGCGGCGCCGTCGAGGTGGGAGGCGAGTTCCTCGACCAGGGCGCGGGCCAGTCCGGCCGGGGTCTTGCTGTCGAAGACCACCATGGGCGGCAGCCGCAGCCCGGTCGCCGAGGTCAGGACGTTGCGCAGTTCCATCGCCGCCAGCGAGTCGAAGCCGATCTCCAGGAAGTCGCGTTCCGGGTCGACCGCGGCGGCGTCCGCGTGTCCGACCGCGGCCGCGGCGTGGCCGAGGACCAGCTCCCGGACGGCCTGCTCCCGCTCCTGGGGGGCGAGCGCCGCGAGCCGGCGGCGCAGGGCGCCGGGGTCGTCGCCGGCCGCGGCCCTGCGCCTGGTGGCGGGGACGAGACCGCGCAGCAGCGCCGGCAGCCCCTCACCGCGGCCACGCAGCCCCTGGGGTTCGACCTTGACCGGTACGAGGGTGGCGTACTCGCTGCGGAGCGCCGCGTCGAAGGCCGCCAGACCGTCGGCGACCGGCAGGGCGGGCAGGCCCTGGCGCCGCATGCGCTCCCGGTCGGCGTCGGTCAGCCACTGGGACAGGCCGGTGTCGGTGTCCCACAGCCCGTAGGCGAGGGACGTGGCCGGCAGGCCCAGCGCCCTGCGGTGCGCGGCGAAGGCGTCCAGGAAGACGTTGGCCGCCGCGTAGCCGCCCTGGCCCGCGGCCATCACCAGGCCGCCCGAGGAGGAGAAGACCACGAAGGCGGCCAGGTCGAGTCCGGCGGTCAGCTCGTGCAGGTGCCACACGGCGTCCACCTTGGGCCGCAGGGAGATCTCCACCTGTTCGGGGGTGAGCGAGGACACCAGCCCGTTGTGCGCCGTACCGGCGGCGTGCACGATGCCGCGCAGCGGGTGCTCGGGGTCGATGCCCGCCAGCAGGGCGGCGAGCGCCTCCCGGTCGGCGACGTCACAGGCCGCCAGCTCCACCTCGGCCCCGAGACCGGCCAGCTCCGCCCGCAACTCCACCGCACCCGGGGCATCCGCACCCCGCCGGCTCGTCAGCAGCAGACGACGCACCCCGTACTCGGCCACCAGATGCCGCGCCACCAACGCACCCAGACCACCGGTACCGCCCGTCACCAGCACCGTGTCCCGCGGACCGAAGAGGTCGTCCCCGGTCGGCTGCGCGCCGGCCCCGGTGCGCACCAGTCTCGGCAGCAGCAGCTCACCGTTACGCAGAGCCGCCTCCGGTTCGCCGGTCTCGAGGGCGGCGGCCAGCGCGTTCCCGGACTCCGTGGTGCCGTCGGTGTCGACGAGGACGAACCGGCCGGGGTTCTCCGCCTGCGCGGCACGCACCAGCCCCCACACCGGAGCCTGGTCCAGGGCGCTGGTGGCGTCCGTGGTCACCAGCGCGAGCGTCGAGGAGCCGAACACCTCCTGACCGAGCCACTGCTGGAGCAGGTCCAGGGTGCGGTACGTGGTGTCGCGGACGGCGGAGGGCACGTCACCGGAACCGGTCCCGACACGGACGATCACCGTGTCCGGCATGCTGGCCGCGCCGCTGGTGACCGTGTCGGCGAGCTCGGCCAGCCCGGCGTGGACCGGGGCGTCGATCCCGGGCTCGGCCGTGCCGACGACGGCCAGGCTCCGGCCGCCGGCCGCCGGCAGCGCCGGGGCCGCGACCCAGTCGACGCGCAGCAGCGAGCCCTGCGGGCCCGCCGCGCCGGAGAGCGACTCCGGGGACGCCTCCCGCAGACTCAGCTCCGCCACGTGGGCGACCGGTGCGCCCGAGGGGTCGGCCAGTTCGAGGGTGACGGCCTTCGGTCCGGTGGGCGCGATGCGCACCCGCACCGCCCGGGCGCCCACGGCCTGGAGGGTGACGCCGCCCCAGGAGAAGGGCAGCAGCGTCTGGCCTCCCTCGTCGTCCTCGCGCAGCCCGGCCAGCGGCATGACGTGCATCGCCGCGTCGAACAGCGCCGGATCGATGCCGAAGGCGGCCGGGGAGGCGTCCTCGGGCAGCGCGGCCTCGGCGAACAGCTCGTCACCGCGTCGCCAGGCCGCCCTGATGCCCTGGAACAGGGGCCCGTAGTGGTAGCCGTACTCGGCGAGTGTCTCGTACGCGTGGTCGACCTCGATGGTCCTGGCCTGCTCGGGCGGCCACTGGGTGAAGTCGTACGCGGGCGCCGGGCGCCGACCGGTGCCGAGGTGGCCCTCGGCGTGCTGCACCCACGGTTCGTCCGCGCCCTCGGTACGGGAGTGGATCGCGATGTCGCGGGCGCCGGAGTCGTCGGGGCCGCCGACGGCGACCCGCAGCGCGACGCCGCGTTCCTCGGCGAGCACCAGCGGTGCCTGCAAGGTGAGTTCGCCGATGCTGTCGCAGCCGACCTGCTCCGCGACGGCGAGCGCCAGATCCACGAAGGCCGCGCCGGGCAGCAGCACGCTTCCGAGTACGTCGTGGTCCGCGATCCACCGGTGGGTACCGGTGGACAGGCGGCCGGTGAACACGTACCCGTCCGTGTCGGGCAGCGCCACCACGGCGCTGAGCAACGGGTGCTCGACCGAGTCGAGGCCCATGGCACCGGGGCTGGAGCCGGTGTCGTCGCCGAGGTGCCAGTAGTGCTGGCGTTGGAAGGGGTAGGTGGGCAGGTCGACGCGGCGGGCACCGGTGCCCGCGAAGAACGCCGCCCAGTCGACGGACACACCGGTGGTGTGCAGCCGGCCGAGGGCGGACAGGAGGGTCTCGGCCTCGTCGCGGTCCCGGCGGGTCGCCGCGACCGCCACCACTCCCCCGTCAGCGTCGGTGACGGATTGCTGGACCATCGCGGACAGCACACCGTCCGGACCCAGCTCCAGGAACCGGGATACCCCGGCAGCCTCCAGTGTGCGCACCGCGTCGGCGAAGCGGACGGCCTCGCGGACCTGGCCGACCCAGTACTGGGCACTGTCCCAGCCCACAGCGGGCTCGCCCGTGACCGTGGACACCACCGGGATGACCGGCTCGGTGAACGACAGGCTCTCCGCGACGGCCCGGAAGTCGTCCAGCATCGGTTCCATCAGCGGGGAGTGGAACGCGTGCGACACCTTCAGCCGGTTCGTCTTACGGCCGAGAGTGGTGAAGTGCTCCACCACGGCCGCCACCGACTGCTCCGCACCCGAGACCACGACGGAGGTCGGGCCGTTGACGGCCGCCACCGACACGTCGTCCGTCAGCAGGGGCAGGACTTCCGCCTCGGTGGCCTGCACGGCTGCCATCGCACCGCCGGAGGGCAGGGCCTGCATCAACCGGCCCCGCGCCACCACCAAACGCGCGGCGTCATCCAAGGACAGCACGCCCGCCACGTGAGCGGCGGCCAGCTCCCCGATCGAGTGCCCGGCCAGGTAGTCGGGCCGCACACCCCACGACTCCACCAGCCGGAACAACGCCACCTCAACCGCGAACAACGCGGGCTGAGCAAACTCCGTACGGTTCAGGGTCTCCGGGTCGTCGCCCCACATCACGTCACGCAGCGACGCTCCTTCGAGGTGTTCGTCCACCGCGGCCAGCACGGTGTCGAACGCCTCCGCGAAGGCTCCGAACGCCTCATACAGCCCGCGGCCCATCTCCAGCCGCTGCGCACCCTGACCGGTGAACACGAACGCGGTCCTGCCAGCCGTACGGCGCCCGGACAACGGGCCACGACCCGCGGCGAGAGCCGCCAGGCCCTGCACGAGTTCGTCCCGGTCCCGGCCGACGATCACGGCCCGGTGGTCGTGGAGCGCCCGGCCCGCGGCCAGGGAGAAGCCCACGTCTGCCGGGGACAGGCTGTCCTGCTGTTCCTGGACATGTGCGAGCAGTTGTTCCGCCTGCGCCGTCAGTGCGTCGGCGGACTTCGCCGTTACCACCCACGGCACCACACCAGGCTCCGGCGCAGCGGTCTCCGGCTCTGCCTCCGTTGGTGCCACGTGTTCGATGATCACGTGGGCGTTGGTGCCGCTGATGCCGAAGGAGGAGACACCCGCCCGGCGCGGGCGTTCCAGCTCCGGCCACGCACGCGCCTGCGTCAACAGCTCCACCTCACCGGCGGACCAGTCCACCTGCGGCGACGGCTCATCCACATGCAGCGTCTTGGGCAGCACCCCGTGCCGCATCGCCTCGACGACCTTGATGATCCCCGCCACACCCGCAGCCGCCTGCGTATGACCGATGTTCGACTTCAGCGAACCCAGCCACAACGGACGACCCTCCACCCGATCCTGCCCATACGTGGCCAGCAGAGCCTGCGCCTCGATCGGATCACCCAGCGTCGTCCCCGTGCCATGCGCCTCCACCAGATCCACATCCGCGGCCGACAACCCCGCCGACGCCAACGCCTGACGAATCACCCTCCGCTGCGAGGGACCATTGGGAGCCGTCAGCCCATTGGACGCACCATCCTGATTGACCGCAGAACCCCGCACCACCGCCAGGACGGGGTGTCCCAGCCGCCGCGCGTCCGACAGCCGCTCCACCAACAGCAACCCCACGCCCTCGCCCCAGCCGGTGCCGTCCGCACCCGCCGCGAAGGACTTGCAGCGGCCGTCGGATGCCAGACCGCGCTGGCGGCTGAACTCGATGAAGACGTCCGGGGTGGCCATCACGGCGACGCCGCCGGCCAGGGCCATCGAGCACTCACCGGAGCGCAGTGCCTGGATCGCCCAGTGCAAGGCGACCAGGGAGGACGAGCAGGCCGTGTCGACGGTGACCGACGGGCCCTCCAGGCCGAAGACGTAGGAGAGCCGGCCCGAGGCGATCGATCCGGTGTTGTTGTTGTCGGCGTAGTCGTGGTACATCATCCCGGCGAACACGCCGGTCGAACTGCCCCGCAGCGTCCCCGGATCGATACCCGCGCGCTCGAAGACCTCCCAGGCCGTCTCCAGCAGCAGCCGCTGCTGTGGGTCCATGTACAGGGCCTCGTTCGGGCTGATCCCGAAGAACCCGGGGTCGAACCCGGCCGCCTCGTGCAGGAAGCCGCCCTCACGGGTGTACGTGCGGCCCGGCGTGCCCGGCTCCGGGTCGTATACGTCCGGGTCCCAGCCACGGTCGGTCGGGAACCCGCTCACCCCGTCGACTCCGTCCGCGACCATCCGCCACAGGTCCTCCGGCGAGGCGACCCCGCCCGGATAACGGCACGCCATCGACACGATCGCGATCGGATCGTCGTCCACGGCCAAACGGTCCGCGACGACCCCGGCACCTTCCACCGCGCCGGTCAGCTCGGCCACCAGGAACCCGGCCACCGCCTGCGAAGTGGGATGGTCGAACACCAACGTCGCCGGAAGGCTCAGCCCACAGACCTCACCCAACCGGTTACGCAGCTCCACAGCCGCCAGCGAATCAAAACCCAGCTCGTTGAACGCCCGGTCCGGCTCCACCGCATCCGACGACGCATGACCGAGAACCTCCGCCACCTGCCCACGCACCACCTCCAGCACCACACGCAACCGCTCCTCGGCCGAAAGCGCCGCCACACGCGCCCCGAACCCAGCCTCACCCCCCGCATTACGAGCCACCCGCCGCGCCGGCACCCGCACCAGGCCGCGCAGAGCGGGCAGGACGAATCCGGAAGCCGCCTGCGCACGGAGCGCCGCCAGGTCGAGGTGGACCAGCAGGGACAGCGGTGCCGGGGAGCCGATGGCCAGGTCGAAGAGTTCCAGACCCTGTTCGACGGTGAGGGGCGGGAAGCCCTGGCGCTTCAGGCGGGCGACGGCAGCGGCGTCGAGTTCCCCGCCCATGCCGAGGCCGGTGTCCCACAGGCCCCAGGCCATGGACACCGCCGGCAACCCCAGCCCACGACGATGAACCGCCAACGCATCCAAAAACACATTCGCAGCCGCGTAATTCGCCTGCCCCGCACCACCCAACGTCCCCGCCACCGACGAGAACAACACAAACGCCGAAAGCCCCAAACCACACGTCAACTCATGCAAATACCACGCCGCATCCGCCTTCGGCCCCAACACCCCCGCAAACCGCTCCACCGACAACGCACCCACCACACCGTCATCCAGCACACCCGCCGAATGCACCACCCCCGTCAACGGATGCTCCACCGGCACCGACCCCACCAACGCCGCCACCGCACCCCGATCCGACACATCACACGCCACCACCGCCACCTCAGCACCCAGCCCCACCAACTCCTCACGCAACTCCACCGCACCCGGAGCAGCCAACCCACGCCGACTCGTCAACAGCAGATGACGCACCCCGTACTCCACCACCAGATGCCGCGCCACCAACGCACCCAGACCACCCGTACCCCCCGTCACCAACACCGTCCCGCCCTCAGCGAACGCGACAGACCCCTCCCCCAACACGGGCACGGCAGCCCGGGCGAGACGCGGCACCCACACCACACCCGAACGCACCACCACCTCCCCCTCACCACCAGCAAGCACCCCACCCAGCACACCCACCGACCCCGCCGAACCATCCACATCCACCAGCACAAAACGATCCGGATGCTCACTCTGCGCCGCCCGCACCAACCCCCACACAGCACCCGCAACCACGGAGTTCTCGCTCAGTGGGTCGGGCCCCGTCGCCGGGTCGGTGGTGGTGGAGACCGCGTCACGCGTGACCAGCACCAGTCGGGAGCCTTCGAACCGCTCGTCGGTCAGCCATTCCTGCACCGTGCCGAGAACCCGGCGTACCGCGTCGTGCAGGCCGGAGACGACACCGTCCTCGGTGTCCACCGTGACGGGGTACAGCACATGGCCGGGCATGGGCAGGCCCGCTTCGACGCGAGCGGCCAGCTCGGCGAGGTCCGGGCAGCGGTGACCGGTGAGGGTGCCGAGCAGGTCGGCATCGGGACCGACGACGGTCCAGTCGTCGGCCGGGCCCGTGCTCTCGGGCAGGGATATGCGCGTCCACTCGACGCCGTAGAGACCCTGGTTGCGTTCGCCGTCGGCGGCGGCGAGCTGCTGGGGGGAGACCTCGCGGGCCACGAGCGCGGAGACGGACATGACGGGCCGCCCCGTGCGGTCGGTCATGAAGAGGGCCGTGCCCGACGCGGAACCCTCGACCTCCTGGGGGGACACCCGCACCCGCAGCGCGGTACCGCCCGTGGAATGCAGTTCCACCCCGTGCCAGGCGAACGGCACCAGGGTGTGTTCGTCCTCGCCGTCGGCGGCGACGAGATTGACGTGCAGGGCCGCGTCCAGCAGAGCGGGGTGCAGACCGTACCGGGCGGCATCGGCGTGAGCGTCCTCGGGGAGGTCGACCTCGGCGAACAGCTCCTCACCCCGCCGCCAGGCGGCCTTGAGCCCCTGGAACACCGGTCCGTAGTGGTAGCCGGACTCACGCAGCCACTCGTACGCCCCGTCCACCGGTACGGCCTCCGCGCCGGTGGGCGGCCAGACGGCCAGCTCCTCGGCGGGAGCGGCGCCGGTGGCCGGTGCGAGCATGCCGGTCGCGTGCAGAACCCAGGGGAGGTCGGCCCCGCCGGCCTCGTCGGAACGGGAGTGGATGCTCAGCGTCCTGGAGCCGGACGGGTCGGGTGCACCGACCGCCGCCTGGAGGGAGACGCCGCCCCGCTCGGGCAGGACCAGGGGGGCGTGGAGCAACAGCTCCTCGACCCGGCCGCAGCCGACCTGGTCTCCGGCGCGCACGGCCATCTCGACGAACGCGGTACCCGGCAGCAGAACGCTGCCCAGCACCTCGTGGTCGGTCAGCCAACGCTGGGTTCCTGCCGCGAGGCGACCGGTCAGGACGACCGAGTCGGTGTCCGGAGCGGTCAGCGCCGCCGTCAGCAAGGGGTGCTGCACGCTCTCCAGACCGGCCGCCCCCAGGTCGACTTCGCCCCCGGGGAGCGAGTCGACCCAGTACCGCTGGCGCTGGAAGGAGTAGGTGGGCAGGTCGACGCGGCGGGCGCCGGTGCCCTCGAAGAACGCCGCCCAGTCGACGGACACACCGGTGGTGTGCAGCCGGCCGAGGGCGGAGAGGAGGGTCTCGGCTTCGTCACGGTCCCGGCGGGTCGCCGCGACCGCCACCACACCCGAGTCAGTACCGGTGTCGGTGAGGGACTGCTGGACCATCGCGGACAGCACGCCGTCCGGACCCAGCTCCAGGAACCGGGATGCCCCGGCAGCCTCCAGCGTGCGCACTGCGTCGGCGAAACGGACCGCCTCTCGGACCTGGCCGACCCAGTACTGGGCACTTTCCCAGCCGACAGCCGGCTCACCGGTCACCGTGGACACCACCGGGATGACCGGCTCGGTGTACGACAGGCTCTCCGCGACGGTCCGGAAGTCGTCCAGCATCGGTTCCATCAGCGGCGAGTGGAAGGCGTGCGACACCTTCAGCCGGCTCGTCTTACGGCCGAGAGTGGTGAAGTGCTCCACCAACGCGGACACCGACTGCTCCGCGCCCGAGACGACCACGGAGGTCGGGCCGTTGACCGCCGCGACGGACACGTCGTCCGTCAGCATCGGCAAGACTTCCGCCTCCGTGGCCTGCACCGCCGCCATCGCACCACCCGACGGCAGGGCCTGCATCAACCGGCCCCGCGCCACCACCAAACGCGCCGCGTCCCCCAGCGAGAGCACGCCCGCCACATGAGCGGCGGCCAGCTCCCCGATCGAGTGCCCCGCCAGGTAGTCGGGCCGCACCCCCCAGGACTCCACCAGCCGGAACAACGCCACCTCAACCGCGAACAACGCGGGCTGGGCGTACTCGGTCCGGTTCAGAGTCTCCGCATCGTCGCCCCACATCACCTCACGCAGCGACGGCCCCTCACGGTGCTCGTCCACCGCGGCGACCACCGCGTCGAACGCCTCCGCGTATGCGCCGAACGCCTCATACAGGCCGCGGCCCATTCCCAGCCGCTGCGCACCCTGCCCCGTGAACACGAACGCAGTCCTGCCAGCCGTACGACGCCCGGACACCGGGCCACGACCCGCCGCCAGCGCCGCCAGGCCCTTCACCAGCTCATCCCGGTCCCGGCCGACGATCACCGCCCGGTGGTCGTGGAGCGCCCGGCTGGCGGCCAGGGAGAAGCCGACATCCACGGGCGACAGCCCATCCTGCTCCTGGACATGCGCGAGCAGCCGTTCCGCCTGCACCGTCAGTGCGTCCGCCGTCTTCGCCGACACCACCCACGGCACCGCACCACTGAACTGCCCCTCCGAGACAGGAGCGGCAGTGTCCACCCCCGCGAGGGACGGATCGTGCTCGACGATCACATGGACATTCGTGCCGCTGATGCCGAAGGAGGAGACACCCGCCCGGCGCGGACGCTCCAGCTCCGGCCACGCACGCGCCTGCGTCAACAGCTCCACCTCGCCGGCGGACCAGTCCACCTGCGGCGACGGCTCATCCACATGCAGCGTCTTGGGCAGCACCCCGTGCCGCATCGCCTCGACAACCTTGATGATCCCCGCCACACCCGCAGCCGCCTGCGTATGACCGATGTTCGACTTCAGCGAACCCAGCCACAACGGACGACCCTCCACCCGATCCTGCCCATACGTCGCCAGCAGAGCCTGCGCCTCGATCGGATCACCCAGCGTCGTCCCCGTACCATGCGCCTCCACCAGGTCCACATCCGCAGCCGACAACCCCGCCGACGCCAACGCCTGCCGAATCACCCGCCGCTGCGACGGACCATTGGGAGCGAAGAAGCCGTTGCTGGCCCCGTCCTGGTTGACGGCGGAGCCCCTGATGACGGCCAGCACCGGGTGCCCCAGCCGCTGTGCGTCCGACAACCGCTCCACCAGCAGCATCCCGACGCCCTCACCCCAGCCGGTGCCGTCGGCACCCGCCGCGAAGGACTTGGAACGGCCGTTGGGCGCCAGGCCGAGCTGACGGCTGAACTCCACCAGCATCTCGGGGGTGGCCATCACGGCGACGCCGCCGGCCAGGGCCATCGAGCACTCACCGGAGCGCAGCGCCTGCATCGCCCAGTGCAGGGCGACCAGCGAGGACGAGCAGGCCGTGTCGACCGTGACCGCCGGGCCCTCCAGGCCGAGGGTGTAGGCGATGCGGCCGGAGACGAGGCTGCCGCCGCTGGTGCTGCCGCCGCCGTGGCCCATGCCGTAGTCGTGGTACATGAGGCCGGCGAAGACACCTACGGAACTGCCCCGCAGCGAGTCGGGGTCCAGGCCGGCCCGCTCCAGGGTCTCCCAGGAGGTCTCCAGCAGCAGCCGCTGCTGTGGGTCCATGGCGAGGGCCTCGCTGGGCGAGATCCCGAAGAAGGCGGCGTCGAAGTCGGCGGCGTCGTGCAGGAAACCGCCCTGGTTGACGTAGGACTTGCCGGGCTTGCCGGGCTCGGGGTCGTAGACGTCGGGGTCCCAGCCCCGGTCGGTGGGGAAGCCGTCGATGGCGTCCACCCCGTCGGCGACCAGCTTCCACAGGTCCTCGGGCGAGGTGACACCGCCCGGATAACGGCAGGCCATCGAGACGATGGCGATGGGCTCGTCGTCACGGACCGCGGTGACCGGGACGACCGGTCCTGCCGTGGCGTGGTCGACGCCCGCGAAGGACTCATCGATGTGCTGGGCCACGGCCTGTGCGGTCGGGTAGTCGAACAGCAGGGTCGCGGGCAGGCGCAGGCCCGTCTCGGCGTTGAGTACGTTGCGCAGCTCGACGGCCGCGAGGGAGTCGAAACCCAGTTCGTTGAAGGCACGGTCCGGCTCGATGGCGTCGGCGGAGGAGTGGCCGAGGAGGCTCGCGACGTGGCCGCGTACGAGGTCCAGCAGCAGCCCGATGCGCTTCTCGGCACTCTGTCCGGCCAGCCGGCGGGCCAGCTCCGAGGCACCGGCCGGACCTGAGGCGGCCGTACGGCGTGCCGCGGTGCGCACGAGGCCGCGCAGGAGGGGGGCGATCTCGCCGCCGCGTGCCCGCAGGGTCGCGGTGTCCACGCGGAGCGGGACGAGAACGGCGGGTACGTCGGCGGTCTCGTGCAACGCGGTGTCGACCGCGGACAGCCCCTCTTCCACGGTCAGCGGCGGGTAGCCCTGGCGCTTCATGCGGACGAGGTCGGCTTCGCCGAGATAGGCGCCCAGACCTGCGTCGACGCCCCACAGTCCATAGGCGAGTGACGTCGCGGGCAGACCGGCGGCGCGCCGGTGTACGGCGAGCGCGTCGAGGAACACGTTGGCGGTGGCGTAGGCGGCCTGACCTGCGGCGAAGAGGGTTCCTCCGGCGGAGGAGAACAGCACGAACGCGGCCAGGTCGAGTCCGGCGGTCAGCTCGTGCAGGTGCCATGCGGCATCCGCCTTGGGGGCGAATACGGTCTCGAAGTCGTCCTGGGTGAGCCCCGTGACCACGCCGTTGCGGGCCACGCCGGCGGCGTGGATGACGGCGGTGAGGGGGTGCTCGGGGTCGATGCCCGCCAGCAGGGCGGCGAGCGCCTCCCGGTCGGCGACGTCACAGGCCGCCAGCTCCACCTCGGCACCGAGACCGGCCAGCTCCGCCCGCAACTCCGACGCACCCGGGGCATCCGCACCCCGCCGGCTCGTCAGCAGCAGATGCCGCACCCCGTACTCGACCACCAGATGCCGCGCCACCAACGCACCCAGACCACCCGTACCGCCCGTCACCAGCACCGTCCCGCCCTCGGCGAGCGCGACGGACCCCTCCTCCGGGGCGGGTACGGCGGCGCGGGCGAGGCGCGGGACCCGGATGTCACCGGCGCGCAGGGCGATTTCCGGTTCGCCGGTCTCGAGGGCGGCGGCCAGCGCGTTCTCGGACTCCGTGGTGCCGTCGGTGTCGACGAGGACGAACCGGCCGGGGTTCTCCGCCTGCGCGGCACGCACCAGTCCCCACACCGGGGCGAGCGTGGCTTCGACACGCTCGCCGGGTACGGCCGCGACCGCACGCTCGGTGACCAGCGTCAGCCTCCGGTCGGCATACCGCTCGTCGGCGAGCCACGCCTGAACGACGGCCAGGGTGTCACCGGCCGCGGCGCGCACGGCTGCGGGGACCTCCTCCCCCGCCGGGGAGGCGAGCCGCCGCACGACCTCGCCCGGGGGCAGTTCCCCGGCGCCGTCGAATCCGTCGGGGCCGAGTTCCGTGACGGGGGCGGGTGACGCGGCGGACCCGGCGGCCGGCAGCAGCGTCCAGTCGATCCGGAACATGTGCTGCTGTCCGGCGGTGTTGCGGGCCAGCTCGAGCTGTTCGGTGGAGACGGGGCGGGACACGAGGGAGCCGACGGAGACGACCGGGCGGCCCTCGGTGTCGGCGGCGGCCAGGGTCACGGCGTCGGAACCGGCGGAGGCCATGCGCATGCGCAGTGCGGTGGCACCGGTGGCGTGCAGGGCGACGCCGTTCCAGGAGAAGGGCAGCAGCGTCTCGTCACCGCTCGCCTCCTCCTCCAGCAGCGCGGCGTGCATCGCGGAGTCCAGCAGCGCGGGGTGCAGCCCGAACCGGGCCGCGTCGTCGTGGGCCTGCTCGGGCAGCCGCACCTCGGCGAAGAGTTCGTCACCGCGCTGCCAGGCGGCCTTCAGCCCCTGGAACACCGGTCCGTAGCCGTAACCGCGCTCGCGCAGCCGCTCGTACGCGTCCTCGGTGTCGACCGCGGTTGCGCCCGCGGGCGGCCACTGGGTGAAGTCGAAGTCCACCGACGCGGTCTCGTTCCCGATGACGCCCTCGGCGTGCAGCGTCCACGGTCCCTCGTCGCCCTCGGCGCGCGAGTGGATGCTCAGCGGGCGGCGTCCCGTGGCGTCGGGGCCGCCGACGGTGACGCGCAGCAGGGCGCCCGTCTCGGCGGTGAGGATCAGCGGGGATTGGAGCGTCAGCTCCTCCAGGACGTCGCAGCCCGTGTGGTCGCCCGCGTGGAGGGCGAGTTCGACGAAGGCCGTGCCGGGGAGCAGAGCGGAGCCCAGGACGTGGTGGTCGCCGATCCAGCCGTGGGTGTCGAGACCCAGCCGCGCGGTGAAGACCAGGCCGTCGGACTCCGGGAGGGTGACGACCGTGCCGAGCAACGGGTGCTCGACGGCGGAGAGTCCGAGGGCGGCGGGATTGCCTCCGAGTTCGCTGCCGAGCCAGGAGTAGTCGGCGAGGTACTCAAGGGTGTCGAGCCAGTAGTGCTGGCGTTGGAAGGGGTAGGTGGGCAGGTCGACGCGGCGGGCGCCGGTGCCCTTGAAGAACGCCGCCCAGTCGACGGAGACGCCGGTGGTGTGCAGCCGGCCGAGGGCGGTGAGGAGGGTCTCGGCTTCGTCGCGGTCCCGGCGGGTCGCCGCGACTGCCACCACTGCCCCGTCGGTGTCGGTGACGGACTGCTGGACCATCGCGGACAGCACGCCGTCCGGACCCAACTCGAAGAACCGGGATACCCCGGCAGCTTCCAGCGTCCCCACCGCGTCGGCGAAACGGACCGCCTCGCGGACCTGCCCGACCCAGTACTGCGCGCTGTCCCAGCCGACAGCCGGCTCACCCGTGACCGTGGACACCACCGGGATGACGGGCTCGCTGAACGACAGGCTCTCCGCGACGGCCCGGAAGTCGTCCAGCATCGGTTCCATCAGCGGGGAGTGGAACGCGTGCGACACCTTCAACCGGCTCGTCTTACGGCCTTCAGCGGTGAAGTGCTCCACCAGCGCGGACACCGCACGCTCGGCGCCCGAGACGACGACGGAGGTCGGGCCGTTGACGGCCGCCACCGACACGTCGTCCGTCAGCAGCGGCAGGACTTCCGCCTCCGTGGCCTGCACGGCTGCCATCGCACCGCCCGAGGGCAGGGCCTGCATCAACCGGCCCCGCGCCACCACCAAACGCGCCGCATCCCCCAGCGAGAACACACCCGCCACATGAGCGGCCGCCAACTCCCCGATCGAGTGCCCGGCCAGGTAGTCGGGGCGCACCCCCCAGGACTCCACCAGCCGGAACAACGCCACCTCAACCGCGAACAACGCGGGCTGAGCAAACTCCGTACGGTTCAGGGTCTCGGGGTCGTCGCCCCACATCACGTCACGCAGCGACGGCCCCTCACGGTGCTCGTCCACCGCGGCCAGTACGGTGTCGAACGCCTCCGCGAAGGCACCGAACGCCTCATACAGGCCCCGGCCCATTCCTAGCCGCTGCGCACCTTGCCCCGTGAACACGAACGCGGTTTTGCCAGCCGTACGGCGCCCGGACACCGGGCCACGGCCCGCGGCGAGAGCCGCCAGGCCCTGCACGAGTTCGTCCCGGTCCCGGCCGACGATCACAGCCCGGTGGTCGTGGAGAGTCCGGCTGGCGGCCAGGGAAAAGCCGACATCCACGGGCGAGAGGCTGTCCTGCTGTTCCTGGACATGTGCGAGCAGTTGTTCCGCCTGCACCGTCAGTGCGTCCGCCGTCTTCGCCGACACCACCCACGGCACCACACCAGGCTCCGGCGCAGCGGGTTCCGGCTCTGCCTCCGTTGGTGCCACGTGTTCGATGATCACGTGGGCGTTGGTGCCGCTGATGCCGAAGGAGGAGACACCCGCCCGGCGCGGACGCTCCAGCTCCGGCCACGCACGCGCCTGCGTCAACAGCTCCACCTCGCCGGCGGACCAGTCCACCTGCGGTGACGGCTCATCCACATGCAGCGTCTTGGGCAGCACCCCGTGCCGCATCGCCTCGACAACCTTGATGATCCCCGCCACACCCGCAGCCGCCTGGGTATGACCGATGTTCGACTTCAGCGAACCCAGCCACAACGGACGACCCTCCACCCGATCCTGCCCATACGTGGCCAGCAGAGCCTGCGCCTCGATCGGATCACCCAGCGTCGTCCCCGTGCCATGGGCTTCCACCAGGTCCACATCCGCGGCCGACAACCCCGCCGACGCCAACGCCTGCCGAATCACCCGCCGCTGCGAGGGACCATTGGGAGCCGTCAGCCCATTGGACGCACCATCCTGATTGACCGCAGAACCCCGCACCACGGCCAGGACGGGGTGTCCCAGCCGCCGGGCGTCCGACAGCCGCTCCACGAGCAGCATCCCGACACCCTCGCCCCACACCGTGCCGTCCGCACCCGCCGCGAAGGACTTGGCACGAGCATCCCGGGACAACCCCCGCTGACGACTGAACTCGATGAACGTCTCGGGCGTGGCCATCACGGCGACACCGCCGACGAGGGCGAGGGTGCACTCCTCGTTGCGCAGCGACTGCACCGCGGAGTGGAGGGCGACCAGGGAGGACGAGCAGGCCGTGTCGACCGTGACCGACGGGCCCTCCAGGCCGAAGACGTAGGAGACCCGGCCCGAGGCGATCGATCCGGTGGCGGCGTTGGCCGGGTAGTCGTGGTACATCATCCCGGCGAAGACGCCGGTGGAACTGCCCCGCAGGGACCCCGGGTCGATGCCCGCGCGCTCGAAGACCTCCCACGCCGTCTCCAGCAGCAACCGCTGCTGCGGGTCCATCAGTAGGGCTTCGTTCGGGCTGATCCCGAAGAACCCGGGGTCGAACCCGGCCGCATCGTGCAGGAAGCCACCCTCACGGATGTAGGTGGTGCTCTCGCGCTCGCCGGTCGGGTCGTAGAGGGCGTCGGTGTCCCAGCCACGGTCGGACGGGAACTCGGAGATGCCGTCGACTCCGTCCGCGACCATCCGCCACAGGTCCTCCGGCGAGGTCACCCCGCCCGGATAACGGCAGGCCATCGAGACGATCGCGATGGGCTCACGGGAGGCGGAGGTGAGCTTCCGGTTCTGGGCCCGAAGCCGCTCGGTCTCCTTCAGTGACGACCGCAGGGCCTCGACAAGCTTCTGGTCGGAGCTGGCCATCTACAGTTCTCCCGTTCCCCGTGATGTGGCGTCGTCGAACTCCTGACCTTCAAGCGCCATGCTGATGAGCGCCTCGGCGTCCAGTTCGTCGATGGACGGCTGCCCGTCCGGGTCATCCTCGGACGGATGGCTGGAGCCACGGTCGAGAACGCCTCCCAGCTCCAGCAGAGCGTCCATGAGTCCGGCGTCGCGCAGACGGCTGAGCGGGATGGTTTGCAGGACGTTGCGGATCTGCTGGTCCTGGTCGGTTTCGTCGCCGGCCGGAGCGAATTCCCTGCCGATGTGCTCGGCGAGCACGTCCGCGCTCGGGTAGTCGAAGACCAGCGTGGGCGGCAGCCTCAGTCCCGTGGCCGCGTTCACCGCGTTGCGGAACTCGACGGCGCTGAGCGAGTCGAAACCCAATTCCTTGAAAGCCCGGTCCGGTTCGATCGCGGACGTGTCGGCGTGTCCGAGGACGTCCGCCGCGTGGGTGCGGACCAGGTCGAGCAGGATCGCGTACCGCTCCTCCTCCCGGGCGTCCGCCAGCCGCTTGCGCAGGGCGGCGGTGGCAGCGGCGGAGCCACCACCCTGTGCGGCACGCCGCGCGGACCGCCGGACGAGGGCCCGGAGCATGGCGGGCGTCTCGGTGTCCGGGGACGGTGACAGGTCCAGCCGCACAGGGACGAGTACGGCTGCGTCCACGGTGCCGGAGGCGTCGAACAGGGCCAGTCCCTGCTCGTTGGTGAGTGCCTCGACCCCGGTGCGGTTGATCCGCTGCGCGGCCGAGTCGCCGAGCTCACCGGCCATGCCCGCCTCGTCCTCCCACAGTCCCCAGGCCAGGGACTGGGCAGGCAGACCTGCCGCGTGCCGCTGGGCGGCGAAGGCGTCCAGGAAGGCGTTGGCGGCCGCGTAGTTGCCCTGTCCCGGGGTGCCGAAGGTGCCGGCGGCCGAGGAGAACAGGACGAACGAGGTGAGGTCGGTTCCCCTTTCGAGGATGAGGTCGCGCAGGTGGAGAACGGCGTCGACCTTGGGCCGCAGTACCGCTTCGACCCGCTCCGGCGTCAGCGCCGTGATGACGCCGTCGTCGAGCATGCCCGCGAGGTGCACCACCCCGGTGAGCGGGTGCTCGGCGGGCACACTGCTGAAGACCTTGGCCAGCGCGTCCCGGTCGGTGACGTCACATGCCACCACGTCGATGTGGGCACCCTGGGCGGTGAGTTCGGCGACCAGCTCGGTCGCGCCGGGTGCCTCGATGCCACGCCGGCTGGTGAGCAGCAGGCTCCGCACGCCGTACTCGGTGACGAGGTGCCGGGCCACCAGACTGCCCAGGGTGCCGGTGGCACCGGTCAGCAGTACGGTGCCGCCCGCGTCGAAACGGGCCCGCGGGGCGGCGGCCTCCTCGGTGCGGGGCACCCTCAGCAGACGGGCGGCGAAGACCCTCCCGTCCCGGACCGCGAGCTGCGGCTCCTCGGTGGCGACGAGCGCGGGTACGTCGGTGAGTTCGGACCCGGGCAGGTCGGCGAGGAGGAAGCGCCCGGGGTTCTCCGACTGGGCGGCGCGCACCAGCCCCCACACGGCCGCACCGGCGAGGTCGGTCACGGCGGACCCCTCGACCGCGACCGAGCCGTCGGTGGCGACGAGCAGCCTGGCGTCCTCGTACCTCTCGTCGGCGAGCCAGGTCTGCAGCACGCCGAGGGTCCGCCGCACCGCCGCGTGCACGGCGTCGGCGTCGTCGCCCGGCGGGCAGCGCAGCACGACGATCTCGGGTACGGGCCGGTCGTCGAGGAGCGAGTCCCACTCGGCCCAGTGCAGGGGCGCGGGGACCTGGGGAGGCGTCAGCGGAACCCAGCCGGGCTGGAACAGGTCGTCGTGATGGGCCTTGGCGCCGGCCGCGGACAGCTGCGCGGCGGAGACCTCGCGCAGGACCAGGGTGGCCACGGACGCGACCGGGCTGCCCGCCGCGTCGGCGACCGCCAGGGCGACACCGTCCGAACCGGCCGGGGTGATCCGTACGCGGAGTGTGCCCGCACCCGCCGCGTGCAGTGCGACCCCGTCCCAGGAGAAGGGCAGCCGGGCCGCCGGATGCTCCACCTCGTCGGCGTCGCGCAGGCCGACGGCGTGCAGGCAGGCGTCCAGCAGCGCCGGGTGCAGACCGAACCGGTCCGCGTCGACGAGGTGCTCCTCCGGTACCTCGATCTCGGCGTACACGGCCTCACCCGACCTCCAGGCGGCCCGCAGGCCCTGGAAGACCGGGCCGTACTCAAGGCCGGAGGCGGCCAGCGAGTCGTAGAGGTCGTCGACCTGGACGGGCTCGGAACCGGCCGGCGGCCAGCTGCCCAGCTCGAAGTCCGCGACGGACGGCGTCTCGGTGAGCAGGCCGGTGGCGTGCCGGGTCCACGGTGTGTCGGCCTCGGCATGCTGCGGCCGGGACCACACGCCGAAGGAACGGGCGCCCGAGTCGTCGGGGCCTCCTACGGTCACCTGGAGGGACACGGCGCCCCGCTCGGGCAGCACCAGGGGCGCCGCGATGGTGAGCTCCTGAACCGTGGGGCAGCCCGCTTCGTCCCCGGCGCGGATCGCCAACTCGATGAACCCCGTGCCGGGGAAGAGGACGGTACCGCCGACAGCGTGGTCGGCCAGCCACGGGTGGGTCGCCACCGACAGGCTCCCCGTGAGGACGAACGAGTCTCCCTCGGGAGCAGTGAGTACGGCGTTGAGCAGCGGGTGCTCGGCACTCTCCAGCCCTGCCGCACCGAGGTCGCTGTCCCCTCGCCCGGCCTCGACCCAGTAGTGCTGGCGCTGGAAGGGATAGGTGGGCAGGTCGACGCGGTGCGCGCCGGTGCCCTCGAAGAACGTCGTCCAGTCGACGGAGACGCCGGTGGTGTGCAGCCGGCCCAGGGCGGTGAGCAGGGTCTCGGCTTCGTCGCGGTCTCGGCGGGTCGCCGGGACTGCCACCACTGCCCCGTCAGCGTCGGGGTCGGTGACGGATTGCTGAACCATCGCGGACAGCACGCCGTCCGGACCCAGCTCCAGGAACCGGGATACCCCGGCGGTTTCCAGTGTGTGCACCGCGTCGGCGAAACGGACCGCCTCGCGGACCTGGCCGACCCAGTACTGGGCACTGTCCCAGCCCACAGCCGGTTCACCCGTGACCGTGGACACCACCGGGATGACCGGCTCGGTGAACGACAGGCTCTCCGCGACGGCCCGGAAGTCGTCCAGCATCGGCTCCATCAGCGGGGAGTGGAACGCGTGCGACACCTTCAACCGGCTCGTCTTACGGCCTTCAGCGGCGAAGTGCTCCACCAACGCGGACACCGACTGCTCGGCGCCCGAGACGACGACGGAGGTCGGGCCGTTGACGGCCGCGACGGACACGTCGTCCGTCAGCAGGGGCAGGACCTCCGCCTCGGTGGCCTGCACGGCCGCCATCGCACCGCCCGAGGGCAGGGCCTGCATCAACCGGCCCCGCGCCACCACCAAACGCGCCGCATCCCCCAGCGAGAACACACCCGCCACATGAGCGGCCGCCAACTCCCCGATCGAATGCCCCGCCAGGTAGTCGGGCCGCACACCCCACGACTCCACCAACCGGAACAACGCCACCTCAACCGCGAACAACGCCGGCTGAGCACACTCCGTACGGTTCAGAATCTCCGCATCGTCACCCCACATCACCTCACGCAGCGACGGCCCCTCACGGTGCTCGTCCACCGCGGCCACCACCGCGTCGAACGCCTCCGCGAACACCCCGAACGCCTCATACAACCCCCGGCCCATCCCCAGCCGCTGCGCACCCTGCCCCGTGAACACGAACGCCGTACGCCCGGCAGAACGACGCCCGGACACCGGGCCCCGACCCGCCGCCAGAGCCGCCAGGCCCTTCACCAGCTCGTCCCGGTCCCGGCCCACGATCACCGCCCGGTGGTCGTGGAGCGCCCGGCCTGCGGCCAGGGAGAAGCCCACGTCTACCGGAGACAGACCGTCCTGCTCCTGGACATGTGCCAGCAGCCGCTCCGCCTGTACCACCAGTGCGTCGGCGGACTTCGCCGACACCACCCACGGCACCACACCAGGCTCCGGCGCAGCGGTCTCCGGCTCTGCCTCCGTTGGTGCCACGTGTTCGATGATCACGTGGGCGTTGGTGCCGCTGATGCCGAAGGAGGAGACACCCGCCCGGCGCGGGCGTTCCAGCTCCGGCCAGGCACGCGCCTGGGTCAACAGCTCGACCTCGCCGGCGGACCAGTCCACCTGCGGCGACGGCTCATCCACATGCAGCGTCTTGGGCAGCACCCCGTGCCGCATCGCCTCGACAACCTTGATGATCCCCGCCACACCCGCAGCCGCCTGCGTATGACCGATGTTCGACTTCAGCGAACCCAGCCACAACGGACGACCCTCCACCCGATCCTGCCCATACGTCGCCAGCAGAGCCTGCGCCTCGATCGGATCACCCAGCGTCGTCCCCGTACCATGCGCCTCCACCAGGTCCACATCCGCAGCCGACAACCCCGCCGACGCCAACGCCTGCCGAATCACCCGCCGCTGCGACGGACCATTGGGAGCCGTCAGCCCATTGGACGCACCATCCTGATTGACCGCAGAACCCCGCACCACCGCCAACACCGGGTGCCCCAGCCGCCGGGCGTCCGACAACCGCTCCACGAGCAGCATCCCGACACCCTCACCCCACACCGTGCCATCCGCACCCGCCGCGAAGGACTTCGCACGAGCATCCCGGGACAACCCCCGCTGACGACTGAACTCCACGAAGACGTCCGGGGCGGACATCACCGCGACACCGCCGGCCAGGGCCATCGAGCACTCACCGGAGCGCAGTGCCTGGATCGCCCAGTGCAAGGCGACCAGGGAGGACGAGCACGCTGTGTCGACGGTGACCGACGGGCCCTCCAGGCCGAAGACGTAGGAGAGCCGGCCCGAGGCGATCGACCCGGTGTTGTTGTTGTCGGCGTAGTCGTGGTACATCATCCCGGCGAAGACGCCGGTCGAACTGCCCCGCAGCGTCCCCGGATCGATGCCCGCGCGCTCGAAGACCTCCCACGCCGTCTCCAGCAGCAACCGCTGCTGCGGATCCATATACAGGGCCTCATTCGGGCTGATCCCGAAGAACCCCGGATCGAACCCGGCCGCCTCATGCAGGAAGCCACCCTCACGGATATAGGTGGTGCTCTCGCGCTCGCCGGTCGGGTCGAACAGGGAGTCGGTGTCCCAGCCACGGTCGACCGGGAACCCGCTCACCCCGTCGACTCCGTCCGCGACCATCCGCCACAGGTCCTCCGGCGAGGTAACTCCGCCCGGATAACGGCACGCCATCGACACGATCGCGATCGGATCGTCGTCCACGGCCAAACGGTCCGCGACGACCCCGGCACCTTCCACCGCACCGGTCAGCTCAGCCACCAGGAACCCGGCCACCGCCTGCGAAGTGGGATGGTCGAACACCAACGTCGCCGGAAGACTCAGCCCACAGACCTCACCCAACCGGTTACGCAGCTCCACAGCGGCCAGCGAATCAAAACCCAGCTCGTTGAAGGCCCGGTCCGGCTCCACCGCGTCCGACGACGCATGACCGAGAACCTCCGCCACCTGACCACGCACCACCTCCAACACCACCCGCAACCGCTCCTCGGCCGAAAGCGCCGCCACACGCGCCCCGAACCCGGCCTCACCACCCGCATTACGAGCCACCCGCCGCGCCGGCACCCGCACCAGATCGCGCAGCATCGGGAGAACCCCGGAACCGGCCGCCGCCTGCGTGCGGAGCGCGGCAAGGTCGAGTCGCAGCAGCACCGCCTGCGCGGTGTCGGAACCGAGCGCCTGGTCGAACAGCCCGAGGCCGGCCTCGGTCGGCAGCGGCGGGAAACCCTGGCGTGCCAACCGCCGTGCGGTGACCTCGTCGAGGTCTCCACCCATCCCGGTGTCCCACAGGCCCCACGCCATGGACACCGCCGGCAGCCCCAGCCCACGACGATGAACCGCCAACGCATCCAAAAACACATTCGCAGCCGCGTAATTCGCCTGCCCCGCACCACCCAACGTCCCCGCCACCGACGAAAACAACACAAACGCCGAAAGCCCCAAACCACACGTCAACTCATGCAAATACCACGCCGCATCCGCCTTCGGCCCCAACACCCCCGCAAACCGCTCCACCGACAACGCACCCACCACACCGTCATCCAGCACACCCGCCGAATGCACCACACCCGTCAACGGATGCTCCACCGGCACCGACCCCACCAACGCCGCCACCGCACCCCGATCCGACACATCACACGCCACCACCGCCACCTCAGCACCCAGACCGGCCAGCTCAGCCTTCAGCTCCACCGCGCCCGGAGCATCCAACCCACGCCGACTCGTCAGCAGCAGATGACGCACCCCGTACTCCACCACCAGATGCCGCGCCACCAACGCACCCAGACCACCCGTACCACCCGTCACCAACACCGTCCCGCCCTCAGCAAACGCGACAGACCCCTCCCCCAGAACGGGCACGGCGGCGCGGACGAGACGCGGCACCCACACCGCACCCGAACGCACCACCACCTCCCCCTCACCACCAGCAAGCACCCCACCCAGCACACCCACCGACCCCGCCGAACCATCCACATCCACCAGCACAAAACGATCCGGATGCTCACTCTGCGCCGCCCGCACCAACCCCCACACCGCACCCGCAACCACGGAGCCCGGGTCGGCGGACGCGTCCGGACCTGCGGCACCACGGGTCACCACAGCGAGCCGGGTACGGGTGAACCGGTCGTCGCTCAGCAGGGTCTGGACGACTTCCAGGACCTCGCTCGTGACCCGGCGGACCTCGGCCGGTACGCCATCGCTGGCATCGGCGGCGGCCACGGGCAGGACCAGCGTCGCGGGCACGTCGGCCCCCGCCTCGACGGCGGCGAGCAGCGTGGGGAGGTCGACATGGCGTACGACCTCCAGGCCCAGGTCGGGCAGCTGCGAGCCGACAACGGCCCATTCCGGCCCGAACGGCAGCGCGTCCGCCGTCGGTCCGGGCACCCACCGCACCGCGTACGGCAGGTCCGCGGGCCCGCTCCCGGACGCCGAAGCCAGTTGTTCGGCCGATATTTCGCGGGCCACGAGGGAGCCGACGCTCAGCACGGTGTTTCCGGCGTTGTCGGCGACGGTCACTTCACGGCTGTCGGGGCCGGTCGGAACCACACGGACGCGCAGCGCCGTGGCTCCGGTGGCCTGGAGGGAGACGGAGTTCCACGCGAAGGGCACGAGGGTGCCCCCTTCCGTGTCCTCGTCGCCGGAGTCCTGGCCGATCAGGCTGACGTGCAGGGCGGAGTCGAGCAGCGCCGGGTGGATTCCCACGCGCTCGGTGTCCTCGTGGGCGTCCTCGGGCAACTCGACCTCGGCGAACAGCTCCTCACCGCGCCGCCAAGCCGCCTTGAGCCCCTGGAACAGCGGTCCGTAGTGCAGGCCACGGCTCAGCAGCCGTTCGTAGACCCCTTCGACGGGGACCGACTCGGCGGTGGCCGGGGGCCACTCCGTGAGGTCCCGTGCGGGTACGGGCACCTCGGCGGTCAGGAGCCCTTCCGCATGCAGGTTCCACGGTGCGTCGTCGGCGTCCTTGACGCGCGAGTGGATGCGTACGGAACGGCCGCCGTCCGCCCGGATCGCTCCGACGGCCACCCGAAGCACCACAGTGCCCTGTTCCGGGAGGACCAGCGGGGCTTGCAGAGCCAGCTCGGCGAGGCTGTCGAGACCGACGTGATCACCGGCCCGCAGCGCGAGTTCCACGAACGCCGTGCCCGGCAGCAGGACACTGCCGAAGGCCCGGTGGTCGCCGATCCACGGGTGGGTGGCGAGGGACAGTTGCCCGGTGAGAAGGGGTCCCTCGGCGTCGGGGGACTCGACGACCGCGCCCAGCAGGAGGTGGCCGATGCCCTCCACGCCTGCGGCGCCTCCGCCGCCGACCCCCGCACCGGCCCAGGGGCTGGCCCAGTACTGCAAGGTGTCGACCCAGTACCGCTGGCGTTGGAAGGGGTAGGTGGGCAGGTCGACGCGGCGGGCGCCGGTGCCCTTGAAGAAGGCCGCCCAGTCGACGGAGACGCCGGTGGTGTGCAGTCGGCCGAGGGCGGTGAGGAGGGTCTCAGCCTCGTCGCGGTCCCGGCGGGTCGCCGCGACCACCACCACACCCGAGTCAGCGTCGGTGACGGACTGCTGGACCATCGCGGACAGCACACCGTCCGGACCCAGCTCCAGGAACCGCGAAACCCCCGCGGCCTCCAGCGTCCCCACCGCGTCCGCGAAACGCACCGCCTCACGGACCTGACCGACCCAGGACTGGGCACTGTCCCAGCCCACAGCCGGCTCGCCCGTGACCGTGGACACCACCGGAATCACCGGCTCGGTGAACGACAGGCTCTCCGCAACCGCCCGGAAGTCGTCCAGCATCGGCTCCATCAGCGGCGAGTGGAACGCGTGCGACACCTTCAGCCGGTTCGTCTTACGGCCGAGAGTGGTGAAGTGCTCCACCAGCGCGGACACCGACTGCTCGGCGCCCGAGACGACTACCGACGTCGGGCCGTTGACGGCCGCGACGGACACGTCGTCCGTCAGCAGGGGCAGGACTTCCGCCTCCGTGGCCTGCACGGCCGCCATCGCACCACCCGACGGCAGGGCCTGCATCAGCCGGCCCCGCGCCACCACCAAACGCGCCGCATCCCCCAGCGAGAGCACGCCCGCCACATGGGCAGCGGCCAGCTCTCCGATCGAGTGCCCCGCCAGGTAGTCGGGCCGAATCCCCCAGGACTCCACCAGCCGGAACAACGCCACCTCGACCGCGAACAACGCCGGCTGGGCGTACTCGGTGCGGTTCAGGACCTCGGGGTCCTCGCCCCACATCACCTCACGCAGCGACACTCCTTCGAGGTGCTCGTCCACTGCGGCCACCACCGCGTCGAACGCCGTAGCGAATGCTCCGAACGCCTCATACAGCCCGCGGCCCATCTCCAGCCGCTGCGCACCCTGACCGGTGAACACGAACGCAGTCCTGCCAGCCGTACGGCGCCCGGACGCCAGGCCACGACCTGCCGCCAGGGCCGCCAGGCCCTGCACGAGTTCGTCCCCGCCCCGGCCCACGATCACGGCCCGGTGGTCGTGGAGCGCCCGGCCCGCGGCCAGGGAGAAGCCCACATCCACCGGAGACAGACCGTCCTGCTCCTGGACATGCGCCAGCAGCCGCTCCGCCTGCACCGTCAGCGCGTCCGCCGTCTTCGCCGACACCACCCACGGCACCGGGCCACCGAACTGCCCCTCCGAGACAGGAGCGGCAGTCTCCACCCCCGCGAGGGACGGATCATGCTCCACGATCACATGCACATTCGTGCCGCTGATGCCGAAGGAGGAGACACCCGCCCGGCGCGGGCGTTCCAGCTCCGGCCACGCACGCGCCTGCGTCAACAGCTCGACTTCGCCGGCGGACCAGTCCACCTGCGGTGACGGCTCATCCACATGCAGCGTCTTGGGCAGCACCCCGTGCCGCATCGCCTCGACGACCTTGATGATCCCCGCCACACCCGCAGCCGCCTGGGTGTGACCGATGTTCGACTTCAGCGAACCCAGCCACAACGGACGGCCCTCCACCCGGTCCTGCCCATAGGTCGCCAGCAGAGCCTGCGCCTCGATCGGGTCACCCAGCGTCGTCCCCGTACCGTGCGCCTCCACCAGGTCCACATCCGCGGCCGACAACCCCGCCGACGCCAACGCCTGCCGGATCACCCGCCGCTGCGAAGGACCATTAGGAGCCGTCAGCCCATTGGACGCACCATCCTGATTGACCGCAGAACCCCGCACCACCGCCAGCACGGGGTGCCCCAGCCGCCGGGCGTCCGACAGCCGCTCCACGAGCAGCATCCCGACACCCTCGCCCCACACCGTGCCGTCCGCACCCGCCGCGAAGGACTTGGCACGAGCATCCCGGGACAACCCCCGCTGACGACTGAACTCGACGAATGCCTCGGGGGTGGCCATCACGGCGACACCGCCGGCCAGAGCCATCGAGCACTCACCGGAGCGCAGTGCCTGCATCGCCCAGTGCAACGCGACCAGCGAGGAGGAGCAGGCCGTGTCGACCGTGACCGACGGGCCCTCCAGACCGAAGACGTAGGAGAGGCGACCCGAGGCGATGGCGCCCGTACCGCTGCTCGCGGCGTAGTCGTGGTACATCATTCCGGCGAAGACGCCGGTGGAACTGCCCCGCAGCGTCCCCGGGTCGATGCCCGCGCGCTCGAAGACTTCCCAGGCCGTCTCCAGCAGCAGCCGCTGCTGCGGGTCCATGTACAGGGCCTCATTCGGACTGATCCCGAAGAACCCGGGGTCGAACCCGGCCGCCTCGTGCAGGAAACCGCCCTCACGGATGTAACTGGTGTCGGCACGCTCACCGGTCGGGTCGAACAGGGCGTCGGTGTCCCAGCCTCGGTCGACTGGGAACTCCGAGATGCCGTCGACCCCGTCCGCGACCATCCGCCACAGGTCCTCCGGCGAGGCGACCCCGCCCGGATAACGGCACGCCATCGACACGATCGCGATCGGGTCGTCGTCCAGAGGGGCGGCCGGCCGGGGGCCGCTCGCGGTGGTCGCGTCGTCGAGACCGCCGGACAGTTCTTCCAGCAGGTGCCGGGCCAGGGCGGTCGGTGTCGGGTGGTCGAAGACCAGGGTGGCGGGGAGCCGCAGCCCGGTGTCGCTGTTCAGGCCGTTGCGCAGTTCGACGGCGGCCAGGGAGTCGAAGCCGAGGTCGCGGAAGGCGCGCTCGGCCTCGATGGCCTGGCCGGAGGCGAAGCCCAGGACCAGAGCGGCCCGGTTGAGCACCAGGTCGAGCAGGGTGGCTTCCCAGTCGGACGCGGCCAGGCCGGCCAGCTGGCGCCGGAGCGCCCCCGAGCCGTCCGATGCCTCCCCGGTGCTGCGCCGCCGGGCGGTGGGTGCGAGAGAGCGCAGGAGGGCCGGGAGGCCGTCGCCGCCGTTGCGTATCGCCGCGAGATCGAACGTGGCGGGTACGACACAGGCTTCGCCGGTGGCGACGGCCGCGTCGAACAGCTCCAGGCCGTCGGTGGGGGTGAGCGGGAAGATGCCTCCCTGCGACATCCGCTGCTGGTGCGTCGCGTCGAGGGTCTCGGCCATGCCGCCGGTCCAGGGGCCCCACGCGAGGGAGTGCGCCGGCAGTCCGGCGGCGCGGCGGTGTGCGGCCAGCGCGTCCAGGCAGGCGTTCGCCGCCGCGTAGTTGCCCTGGCCGGGGGTGCCGAGGACGCCCGCGCCGGAGGAGAACAGCACGAACGCCGACAGCTCACGCTCCGCGGTCAGTTCGTGCAGGTGCAGGGCCGCGTCCGCCTTCGCGGCGAGGACGGAGTCGAGCCGCTCGGGGGTGAGGGAGCCCAGGGTGCCGTCGTCGAGGACGCCGGCGAGGTGGACCACCGCGGTGGGTTCCGTACGGGTGAGCAGGTCCGCCAGTGCCGACCGGTCGGAGACATCGCAGGCGACGAGGGTCACCTCGGCACCCGCTCCGGTCAGTTCGGCGGTCAGCTCCGCCGCGCCGGGGGCTTCCGGGCCCCGCCGGCTCGTCAGCACCAGACGACGCACCCCGTACCGTGCCACCAAGTGCCGGGCGAGGAGCGAGCCCAGGCTTCCGGTGCCGCCCGTGACCAGCACGGTGCTGTCCGGGCCGAAGGCGGGCACGGCCTCCTGCGTCGCGGCGGGGACACGGCTGAGCCGGGGGGCGTACGGCGTCGACTCGCGCACCGCGATCTGCGGTTCACCGGTGGCCAGGGCGAGGGCGACCTGGGCGTCGGTGTCCGTGCTCCGGTCGCCGTCGCCGTCACCGTCGGCGAGGTCCACCAGGACGACGCGGCCCGGGTTCTCGGACTGGGCGGAACGGGTCAGACCCCAGACGGCGGCACCGGCCAGGTCGGTCACGTCCTGACCGCCCGCGGGGACCGCGCCCCGGGTGACGACGACGAGCCGGCCGTCGTCCTCCTCGTCCGCCAGGTGGGTCTGCAAGAAGGTGAGCGCCTCCGTGGCGGCACGGTGGACGGACCGGGCGTCGGTCCCGGGCTCCGAGTGCAGGACGGCGGTGACGGTGCGCGGCGCCTCGGCGGCGGGCACCGGCGTCCAGTCCAGGCGGTGGAGGGAGTCCTGGCGCGGCGCGCGGGCGTGGGCCACCTGCTCGGCCGAGATGGGCCGGACGGACAGCGCCCCGACGGTGGCCACGAGCCGGCCGGAGCCGTCGGCGACCGCGACCGAGACGGTGTCGTCGCCGGTACGGGTGAGCCGCACGCGCAGGGTGGTGGCACCGGCGGTGTGCAGGACGACCCGGTTCCATGCGAAGGGGATCGCGGCGCCCTCCGTCGACGTTCCGGTGAACACGATGGCGTGCAGGGCCGCGTCGAGAAGGGCGGGGTGCAGTCCCAGCCGCTGGGCGTCGGCATGCACCTGCGGCGGGAGGGCGACCTCGGCGTAGGCGGTGTCACCGGAGCGCCATACGGCCTTCAGTCCCTGGAAGACCGGCCCGTACTCCAGGCCGGCCGCGGCCAGCGTCTCGTAGTGGCGGTCGAGGTCGACCGGCGCGGCGTCCAGCGGCGGCCAGGTCTCGAGGGAGGTGTCGGCGGCGGGGGCCGCGACCGTGCCCGGGAGGAGTACGCCGGTGGCGTGGCGGGTCCAGACGGTGTCGGCCTCGGTGTCCTGGCGACGGGAGTGCACCGTGAAGGGGCGGGCGCCGGTGCCCTCGGCGGGTGCGCCGACAGCGACTTGGAACTGCACGGCGCCGCGTTCGGGGAGGACCAGCGGCGCCTCCAGGGTGAGTTCCTCCACCTCTCCGCAGGCGACCTGGTCTCCGGCGCGGATGGCGAGCTCCACGAAACCGGTGCCGGGGAAGAACACGGTGCCGCCGACGACGTGGTCGGCGAGCCACGGGTGGGAGGCGGCGGACAGGCGGCCGGTGAGCACGACCCCTTCGGAGTCGGCGAGGACGACCGCGGCCCCGATCAGCGGGTGGTCGGCGGAGTCGAGACCGGCGGAGGCGACATCGCCCGCGCCGTTCTCCGGGGTGATCCAGTAGTGCTGGCGTTGGAAGGGGTAGGTGGGCAGGTCGACGCGGCGGGCACCGGTGCCCGCGAAGAACGCCGCCCAGTCGACGGACACACCACTGGTGTACAGCCGGCCCAGAGCGGACAGCAGGGCCTCTGCCTCGTCACGGTCCCGGCGGGTCGCCGCGACCGCCACCACACCCGAGTCAGCATCAGCGACGGACTGCTGGACCATCGCGGACAGCACACCGTCCGGACCCAGCTCCAGGAACCGCGAAACCCCCGCAGCCTCCAGCGTCCCCACCGCGTCCGCGAAACGCACCGCCTCACGGACCTGCCCGACCCAGTACTGCGCACTGTCCCAGCCCACAGCCGGCTCACCGGTCACCGTGGACACCACCGGAACCACCGGCTCACCGAACGACAGGCTCTCCGCGACCGCCCGGAAGTCGTCCAGCATCGGCTCCATCAGCGGCGAGTGGAACGCGTGCGACACCTTCAACCGGCTCGTCTTACGGCCTTCAGCGGCGAAGTGCTCCACCACCGCCGCCACCGACCGCTCGGCACCCGAGACCACGACCGACGTCGGACCGTTGACCGCCGCCACGGACACGTCATCCGCCAGCAGCGGCAGAACCTCCGCCTCGGTGGCCTGCACCGCCGCCATCGCACCACCCGACGGCAGGGCCTGCATCAACCGGCCCCGCGCCACCACCAAACGCGCCGCATCCTCCAGCGAGAACACACCCGCCACATGAGCGGCCGCCAGCTCCCCGATCGAATGCCCGGCCAGGAAGTCCGGCCGCACCCCCCAGGACTCCACCAGCCGGAACAACGCCACCTCGACCGCAAACAACGCTGGCTGGGCGTACTCCGTACGGTTCAGGGTCTCCGCATCGTCACCCCACATCACCTCACGCAGCGACGGCCCCTCACGGTGCTCGTCCACCGCGGCCACCACCGCGTCGAACGCCTCCGCGAACACCCCGAACGCCTCATACAACCCCCGGCCCATCCCCAGCCGCTGCGCACCCTGCCCCGTGAACACGAACGCGGTCGGTCCTTCGACGGCCAGGCCGCTGTGCAGGGCCGGGTGCGGTGCACCGGCCGCCAACGCGGTGAGAGCCTCGCGCGCCTCGTCGGGCTCGTTGGCCAGGACGATCGCGCGGTAGTCCAGCGCCGCACGCCCCGTGGCCAGCGAGTGTGCGAGGTCGAGGGCGGTGGCCTCACCGACGCGGGCGGTGAGGCGCTCGGCCTGGGCGGCGAGCCCTTCCCGGCTGCGGGCGGAGAGCAGCCAGGGCAGCGGGGTGACCGTCGGCCGGCTATCCGGCGCGGGCGTTGAGGCGGCGTCGGCCTCCTCGGTGGGCGCCTGCTCGATGATCAGGTGGGCGTTGGTGCCGCTGACGCCGAACGCGGAGACACCCGCGCGGCGCGGGTGCGTGTTCTGCGGCCAGGCCACCTGCTCGGTGAGCAGGCTGACGTCGCCGGCGTTCCAGTCGACGTGGGTGGACGGCTCGTCGACGTGCAGGGTCTGGGGCAGGACGCCGTGCCGCATGGCCTGCACCATCTTGATGACGCCGCCCACTCCGGCGGCGGCCTGGGCGTGGCCGATGTTCGACTTGAACGACCCGAGCCACAACGGCCGCCCCTGCGGGCGGCCCTGCCCGTAGGTCGCCAGCAGCGCCTGCGCCTCGATCGGGTCGCCCAGCGTGGTCCCCGTGCCGTGTCCCTCGACGGCGTCGACCTCTGCCGCCGGGATGCCGGCGGCGCTGAGGGCCTGGCGGATGACCTTCTGCTGGGCGAGGCCGTTGGGGGCGGTCAGGCCGTTGGAGGCGCCGTCCTGGTTGACGGCGGAGCCGCGGACGACGGCCAGGACCGGGTGGCCGTTGCGGCGGGCGTCGGAGAGCCGTTCCAGGACGAGCATGCCCGCGCCCTCGGCCCAGCCCGTGCCGTCGGCGCTGTCGGAGTAGGCCTTGCAGCGGCCGTCGGCGGCGAGGCCGCGCTGCTTGCTGAACGCGACGAACGGTCCCGGGGTGGACATGACCATGACGCCGCCGGCCAGGGCGAGGCCGCATTCGCGCTTGCGCAGGGCCTGGGCGGCCAGGTGGACCGCGACCAGGGAGGAGGAGCAGGCGGTGTCGATGGTGAGAGCGGGGCCTTCGAGTCCCAGGGCGTAGGAGATGCGACCGGAGATGACGGCGGCGACGGCGGCGGTGCCGAGGTACGCCTCGGCTGCCTCGGGGGCGGTGTTCAGCAGGTCGCCGTAGTCCTGGAAGCCGGAACCGACGAACACGCCGACCCGTCCTCCGCGCAGGCTGTCCGGGGCGATTCCGGCGCGCTCCACCGCCTCCCAGGAGACCTCCAGCATCAGCCGCTGCTGGGGGTCCATGGCGAGGGCCTCGCGCGGGGAGATGCCGAAGAATCCGGCGTCGAACGCGCCGGCGTCGTCGAGGAATCCGCCCTCGGCGACGTAGCTGCTGCCGGACCCGTCGCCGCCGAGAAGCTTGTCGAGGTCCCACCCGCGGTCGGTGGGGAAGGCCGACACCGCGTCGCCGCCCGACTCGACGAGCCGCCACAGTTCCTCGGGGGAGGCGACCCCGCCCGGGTAGCGGCAGGCCATCGCGACGATCGCGATCGGATCGTGGTCGGCGGACTCGACCTCCTGCAACCGGCGGCGGGTCTGCGCCAGGTCGGCCGTCACGCGCTTCAGGTACTCGAGGAGCTTGCCGTCGTCAGCCATCCCAGCCTCACAACACCTTTCAGTCCCGGTCGGGACGCTTACAACTGATCTTTCTCGGCGTCTCTCGAGAAACGGCCGAACCTCAGGAGAGGCCGAGTTCCAGGTCGATGAAGGCGAGGACGTCTTCGGCGGAGGCGGCGTCGAGCGTCTCCTCGATGTCCTTGGCCGGCCCTTGGGCGGAGGCCGGTCCGTCGGCCGGGCCGCCCCGCTTGTCCAGGCGGGCGGCGAGGCGGCTGAGCCGCTCCGCGATGCCGTGGTCCTCCGCTTCCTGGGGGGACAGGGAGGTCAACGTCAGTTCGAGCCGGTCGAGTTCGGCGAGCAGACTCAGCGCCTGGCCGCCGCTGTCCCGGCAGAGCTGCTCGTGCAGGTGCTCTGCCACGGCAGCGGGGGACGTGTGGTCGAACACCAGAGTGGCGGGCAGCGGGTGGCCGGTGGCCGCCGTCAGCCGGTTGCGCAGGTCGGTGGCGGCGACCGAGTCGAGCCCCAGGTCGGTGAAGGCCCGGCCGGGGTCGAGGTCGGTGGGGCGCGCGTAGCCGAGCAGGGCGGCCACATGGCTGCGGACCAGGTCCAGGAGGGTGCGGGCCTGCTGGGCGGGCGGCATCTGGGCCAGTTGCTCCGCCAGGGCCGCGCCGGACCCGCTCTCGGCCGAGGTGGCCGTCCCGGGCCCGTCGGCGAGGGCGGCGCGGGCCTCGGGGACGCCGTCGAGCAGGGGCCTGGGCCGGGCCGCCGCGTAGACGGGGGCGAAGCGGGACCAGTCGATGTCGGCCACCACCGGGTGGCTGTCGCCGTGGTCGAGGATCCGGCGCAGGGCGCGCAGCGCGGGCCGCGGGTCCATCGGAGGGGCGCCGAGGCGCCGCATCACGTCGGTGATCTCCTCGTCGACCATGCCGCCGGCCCAGGAACCCCAGGCGACGGAGGTGGCGGTACGGCCCTGGGCGAGGCGGCGGGCGGCGAGCGCGTCGAGGGAGGAGTTCGCGGCGGCGTAGGCGGCCTGTCCGGCGCTGCCCCAGACGGCGGCGCCGGAGGAGAACATCAGGAACGCGTCGAGGGGGCGGTCGCCGAGGAGTTCGTCGAGGTGGAGCGCGCCGAGCACCTTGGCGCGGCCGACCTCCGCGCATTCCTCCACCGTCAGTTCACTCGCGGGTGCCAGACGCTGGAGCACGCCCGCGGCGTGCACGACCGCGGTGAGCGGCTGGTCCTCGGGTACGGAGCCCAGCAGGGCGGCCAGTTGTGCGCGGTCGGCGACGTCGCAGGCGGCGATCGTGACGCGGGCACCGCGGGCGGTGAGGTCGGCTTCGAGGCTGGCAGCGCCTTCGGCGTGGGGGCCCCGGCGGCTGGTGAGCAGGAGGTGTTCGGCGCCGAGGTCGGCCAGTTCCTTGGCGACGAGTGCGCCGAGCCCGCCGGTCCCTCCGGTGATGAGCACGGTTCCGCGGGGCCGCCAGGCGCGGGGCGCGGGCGTGTCGCCGAGGGCCGCGCGGACCATGCGCCGGGAGAGGAGGCCGGGTGCGCGGATCGCGAGCTGGTCCTCGTCCCCGGCTCCGGTCAGGGCCGTGATGAGCTGCTGTGCGGCTTCCTCGTCGAGGGTGGCGGGCAGGTCCACCAGGCCGCCGAAGGTGTCGGGGTGGTCCAGGGAGAGTCCGAGGCCCAGCCCCCAGACCTGGGCCTGGAGGGGGTCGACGGCCTCGGTCGCCGCGGTGGTGGCGGCGACCGCGCCGCGGGTGGCGATCCACAGGGGGGCGCCGGCGCCGAGGTCGGTGAGGGCCTGGGCGAGGGTGAGGGTGGTGGCGGCGGCCAGGGACAGTGACGGATGGTCGGCGTGGGCGCGGTCGTCGAGGGCGAGCAGGCAGAGGACGCCCGCCGCCCGGGTGACGCCGGCGTCGGTGAGCCGTGCGGCGAGGGCGGTGCGGTCCGGGCCGGCCGTCTCGACGACGGTGACGGCGTCGGCGCCCCGGTCGGCGAGGGCCTGGGCGACCCTGGGAATCCAGGTGTCGTCGGCCCGTCCGGCGGGCACGACGAGCAGCCAGGTGCCGTCGGCCGGTGCGGTGGTGTCCGCGGCGACGGGCCGCCAGGTGACGCGGTAGCGCCAGGAGTCCGCGGTGAGTTCCTCACGCCGGTCGTTGCGCCAGGCGGTCATGGCGGGCAGTACCCGGCCGAGGGCGTCGGCGTCCACGCCGAGCCGGTCGGCGAGCCCGGGGAGTTCGTCGTCGCGCAGGGTGTCCAGGGCGTTCCAGGACTCGGTGTCCGCGGCATCGGCGGGGGCCGCCGAGACGGCGGCGGTGCCGGTGGCGGTCGCGGTCTCGTCCATCCAGTACCAGGTGCGCTGGAAGGCGTAGGTCGGCAGGTCGGTGCGCCGGGCGCCGAGGGGGCCGTAGTAGGCGTTCCAGTCGACGGGTACGCCGCGGTCGTGCAGACGGCCGACGGCGGCGGTGAGTTCGCGCTGCTCGGAGCGGTCCCGGCGCAGCAACGGCACGAACGCGGTGTCCTCTGTGCCGGTGAGGCACTCGGGGCCGGTGGCGGACAGGGCGGCGTCCGGTCCCAGTTCGACGAACGTGGTGACGCCCTGGCTCTCCAGGCGGGCGATGCCGTCGGCGAACCGGACGGAGGCGCGGACGTGCCGGACCCAGTAGTCCGGGGTGCCGAGGTCGTCCGCGGTGTGAGTACCGGCTGCGGTCGGCACTACCGGGATGGCGGGCTCGCTGAACGACAGGCTCTCCGCGACCGCCCGGAAGTCGTCCAGCATCGGCTCCATCAGCGGGGAGTGGAACGCGTGCGACACCTTCAACCGGCTCGTCTTACGGCCTTCAGCGGCGAAGTGCTCCACCACCGCCGCCACCGACTGCCCGGCGCCCGAGACCACGACGGAGGTCGGGCCGTTGACGGCCGCCACCGACACGTCGTCCGTCAGCAGGGGCAGGACTTCCGCCTCCGTGGCCTGCACGGCTGCCATCGCACCGCCCGAGGGCAGGGCCTGCATCAACCGGCCCCGCGCCACCACCAAACGCGCGGCGTCACCCAGCGAGAGCACGCCCGCCACGTGAGCGGCGGCCAGCTCTCCGATCGAGTGCCCAGCCAGGAAGTCCGGCCGCACCCCCCAGGACTCCACCAGCCGGAACAACGCCACCTCGACCGCGAACAACGCCGGCTGGGCGTACTCCGTACGGTTCAGGGTCTCCGCATCGTCGCCCCACATCACCTCACGCAGCGACGGCCCCTCACGGTGCTCGTCCACCGCGGCCACCACCGCGTCGAACGCCTCCGCGAACACCCCGAACGCCTCATACAGCCCCCGGCCCATCCCCACCCGCTGCGCACCCTGCCCCGTGAACAGGAACGCCGTCCTGCCGTCGGAGGGGGTGTCGGTGGTGAGTGCGGCGTGCGGCAGGCCCTGTGCCAGCGCGTCGAGTGCCTGGTCGAGTTCCGCGTGGTCGGCGGCCGTGACGCAGGCGCGTCGGCTCAGGGCGGCGCGGGTGGTGGAGAGGGAGAGGCCGAGGTCGGGCAGGGGGAGGCCGGGGGCGGCGGCGCGCAGGCGGGCGGCCTGATCGGCGAGGGCCGCCTCGGAGTGGCCGGACAGCAGCAGGGGCACCGGCGCCGGCACGGCGTGCGGCGGTTGCTCCGGCTGCCGCGGTTCCGGGGCTTCGGGGGCTTCGGGGGCCTCTTCCACGATGACGTGGGCGTTGGTGCCGCTCATGCCGAACGAGGAGACGCCGGCGCGACGGGGGTGGCCGAGGCGCGGCCACGGGCGGGCCTCGGTGAGCAGTTCGATACCGCCTGCGGTCCAGTCGACCTCGTGGGTGGGCTCGGCTATGTGCAGCGACTTGGGCAGCACGCCGTGCCGCATGGCCTGCACCATCTTGATGACCCCGCCGACACCGGCGGCGGCCTGGGCGTGGCCGATGTTCGACTTGAAGGAGCCCAGCCGCAGGGGCTGGTCCTCGGGCCGGTCCTGCCCGTAGGTCGCCAGCAGGGCCTGTGCCTCGATCGGATCGCCCAGTACGGTGCCGGTGCCGTGCGCCTCGACGGCGTCGACCTCCTGCGCGGTCAGCTGGGCGTCGGCCAGCGCGGCCTCGATGACCCGTTGCTGGGAGGGTCCGTTGGGGGCCGACAGGCCGTTGGAGGCGCCGTCCTGGTTGACGGCGGAGCCGCGCAGCACGGCGAGCACGGGGTGGCCGTTGCGGTGGGCGTCGGAGAGCTTCTCCAGCAGGAGCAGGCCCACGCCCTCGCCCCAGCCGGTGCCGTCGGCGTCCGAGGAGAAGGACTTGCAGCGCCCGTCGGCGGCGAGGCCGCGGTCCTGGCTGAAGCCGACGAAGGAGGAGGGGGAGCTCATGACGGTGGCGCCGCCCGCGAGGGCCAGGGAGCACTCGCCGGCGCGCAGGGCGCGGGCCGCCAGGTGCAGGGCGACCAGCGAGGAGGAGCAGGCGGTGTCGACGGTGACGGCCGGGCCCACCAGGCCGAGGACGTAGGAGATGCGCCCGGAGGCGACGCTGGCCATGCTTCCGGTGCCGCCGTCGCCGTAGTCGTGGTAGACGATGCCGGTGTAGACGCCCGTGTCGGTGTGGGCCAGGGAGTCCGGGGCGATCCCGGCGCGTTCGAGCACCTCCCAGGCGGTTTCCAGCAGCAGGCGTTGCTGCGGGTCGGTCTCGCGGGCCTCGCGCGGGCTCATCTTGAAGAAGTCCGCGTCGAACGCGCCGGCGTCGAGCAGGAATCCGCCTTCGCGGGCGTACGACTTGCCGGGGGTGGCCGGGCGGGGGTCGTACAGGCCCTCCGTGTCCCAGCCGCGGTTCTCCGGCAGGCGGGTGATGCCGTCGCGGCCCTCCTCGACCATGGCCCACAGGTCGTCGGGCGTGCCGATGCCGCCCGGGAAGCGGCAGCCCATCGAGACCACGGCGATCGGCTCGTGGTCCCTGGCCTCGAGCTCGCGCAGTCGCCGCCTGCTCTGTTGCAGGTCGGTCGTGGCGCGCTTGAGGTAGTCGCGAAGCTTGTCCTCGTTGCCCATGGCACTCATCAACCAATCTCAAGGTCGTCCAAGGCCTGGAAAAGCTGGTCGTCCGTGGCCGTCGCGAACTCGTCGTCTTCTTCGGGTGCGGAGCCGCCCGTGGTGTCCTGCCACTTGCGCAGGAGTGCCTCCAGGCGGGCGGTGATGCGGCCGGCGTGCGGGCCGGCCGGCTCGGTCGCCGCGAGGGCGGCCTCCAGCCGGTCGGCCTCGTCCAGTACGGGCCGGGCCGGGTCGGTGTCGGCGGGGGCGAACGCGCCCGCGAGGTACGCCGCGGCGGCGTGGCAGCTCGGGTGGTCGAAGACCAGCGTCGCGGGCAGCCGCAGGCCGGTGACGCCGCTGAGCCGCTTGCGCAGGTCGACGGCGGCCATGGAGTCGAAGCCGAGTTCCTGGAAGGCCCGCCCGGGGTCGACGGCGTCGGCGCCGGTGTGGCCCAGGACCGCCGCCACCTGTTCGCGGACCAGGGCGAGCAGGGTGCGTTCGCGTTCGTCGGCGGTGAGCGGTTCCAGCCGCTGCGCGAAGGTGCGGGCGCCCGCCGCGGTGCCGCCGCCCCCGGGGGCGCGCACCACGGAGCGCAGGGGGTACGGGAGTTCTTCGGGCCGGGTGCGCAGCGTGGCCCGGTCCAGTCGCAGCGCGGTCAGGGCGACGGCGTCCCGGGTCAGTGCCGCGTCGAGCAGGGCGAGGCCCTCCGGGGTGGTCAGGGCGGGCAGCCCGGGGCGGTCCTGGGCGGTGCCGGAGCCCGGCAGGTCCCACGGGCCGTGCGCGAAGGACAGCGCCGGCAGCCCCTGGGCGTGCCGGTGGCGGGCGAGGGCGTCGAAGGCGGTGTTCGTGTAGCCGGTGCCGGCCTGGCCCACGCCGTCGAGGAGGGCCGCGGCGGAGGAGACGAGGACGAAGGCGGCCAGGTCCGCGGTGCGGGTGGCCCGGTGGAGGTGCCAGGCGGCCCGGTCGTCGTGGGTCGCCTCGGTCAGGCCGGCGGCGTCCAGCGCGGCGAAGGTGCGGCCGTCGGCCGGTCCGGCGGTGTGCACGACCGCGGTCAGCGGGTGCTCGGCGCCGATGCCGGCGACGAGGGCGTCGACGGCTTCGGCGTCGGTCAGGTCGACCGTCCGCAGGGTGAGGTGCGCGTCGAGACCGGCGAGCGTCTCGGGCGCGGGCCCGGTGCCTTGCGGGCAGGCCAGCAGCAGGTGGCGTACGCCGTGTTGGGTGACCAGGTGCCGGGCGAGGGCACCGGTCGTGGCGGCGGTTCCGGTGACCAGGACGGTGCCGTCCGGGTTCCAGGCGGCCGGTGCCGTGGCCGCCGGGGGCGGGGCCGGGGTCAGCCGTGGCACGGACACGGCGCCGTCGCGCAGGTGGGTCTCCGGTTCGCCGGTGTCCGCGATCCGGGCCAGGGCCGCGGGCAGACCGGTCAGGGACGCGGCGGAGTCGTCCAGGTGCAGGACGGACAGCGCGCAGCCGCTCTCGGCGCGTCCGGCGCGGACCAGGGAGAGGATCTGGCCCTCGGCGGCGCTGTGACCCCGGGTGACGACGGCCAGGGGGAGGGCGCCCAGCCGTTCGTCGGCGGTCCACCGGTGCAGCAGGCCCAGGACGGCCTCGGCCGAGTGCGCGGCGTGGACGACCAGGTCGGGGGCCTCGGCCCCGGCGTCCAGGGCGGTGCGCAGCGCGTCGGGCCCGGCGTGCCGCGGGACGTCGCCGGGCAGGTCCGGTGCGTCGGGGCCGAGCAGCGCCAGCCGGGGGGTCCGCGTCGGGGCGGGGCCGGGGGCGGGCCGCGGGCCGTACGTGAAGAGCGCCTGGTGTGCCAGGTCCTGGCCGGCGGTCAGCTCGGCCGTGCTGACGGGCCGGGCCGTCACGCGGTCCACCAGGAGGATGGGCCGTCCGTCGGGGTCGGTGGCGGTGAGGGTGGTGCCGTCGCCGTCCTGGGCCGGTGCCAGGTGGACGCGCAGGGTGCGGGCGCCGCCGGTGTAGAGGGTCACGCCCTCCCAGACCGTGTCGAGGGTGGCCGGGGCGCCGGCGAGGAGCCGTCCGGCGTGGCGGGCGCCGTCCAGCAGGGCGGGGTGCAGGGTGAACCGTTCGGCGTCGGTGGACTGCGCGGGCAGGTCGATCTCGGCGTACAGGTCGGTGCCCCGTTGCCAGGCGGCGCGCAGGGCCTGGAACGCGGGCCCGTAGCCGTGGCCGAGGTCGAGCAGCCGGGCGTAGGCGTCGGTGACGTCCAGTGCGGTGGTGCCGGCCGGCGGCCAGGTGTCCGGGGCGGTGGGCGCGGTGGCCGGGTCGGGTGCCGTGGTGCCGGTGGCGTGCCGCCGCCACCCGTCGTCGGGGTCCTGGCCGGTGCGGGAGTGCACGGCGATCGGGCGGGCGCCGGAGGCGTCCGCGGCGCCGACGGTGACGCGCAGATCGACGCCGTGCCGGTCGGGCAGGGTGAGCGGGGTCTCGACGGTGAGCTGCCGCAGGCCCGCGCCGCCGGTGCGGTGGGCGGCCTGGAGGGCTAGCTCGGCCAGGGCGGCGCCGGGGAGCGCGACGGTGCCGAGCAGGTCGTGGTCGGCGAGCCAGGTGTGGGTCGCGGTGTCGAGCCGTCCGGTGAACACGGCCCCGCCGGTCTCGGGGAGTTCGACGAGGGCGGGCAGCAGGGGGTGGCCCGCGTTCGCCTGGCCGACGGAGGTGACGTCGTCGGCTCCGGGGACGGAGTCGAGCCAGTAGCGGCGCCGCTGGAAGGGGTAGGGGGGCAGCGGGACACGGCTCGGGGCGTGGGCGGCGTAGCGGGCGGACCAGTCGACGGGGACGCCGCGCAGGGCCGCCCGGCCCACGGCGTCGCTCAGGGCGTGCCGTTCCTCGCGGTCGCGGCGCAGCGTCGGCAGGAAGACGAGGTCGCGGCCGCCGGGGGCACGGTCCTGGGCGCCGGCGGTGCCCAGGGAGGAGAGCACGGCGTCGGGGCCGAGTTCGAGGCAGGTGGTGACCTGTTCGCCGGCGAGGGTGTCGAGGACGTCGTGGAACCGCACGGTGCCGCGGACGTGGCGCACCCAGTAGTCGGGGTCGCCCAGTTCCTGTCCGGTGGCGAGCCGGCCGGTGAGGCCGGAGACCACCGGGATGCGCGGCGCCTGGTAGGCGACCTTCCCGGCGACCTGGCGGAACTCCTCCAGCATCGGGTCCATGAGCGGGGAGTGGAAGGCGTGGCTGACGCGCAGCCGGCTGGTCCGGCGGTCCTGTGCGGCGAAGTGACCGGCCAGGGCCAGGACCTCGTCCTCGACGCCGGAGACCACCACGGCGGACGGGCCGTTGACCGCGGCCAGGGACGTGCCGCCGGTGAGCAGGGGCAGCACCTCCTCCTCGGTGGCGTCCACGGCGATCATGGCGCCGCCGGCGGGCAGCCGCTGGATCAGCCGGCCGCGGGCGGCGACGAGCGCGGCCACGTCGTCGAGGCCGAGGACGCCGGCGGCGCGGGCGGCGGCAAGCTCGCCCACGGAGTGCCCCGCGACGTAGTCCGGGGTGACGCCCCAGGACTCGAGGAGGCGGAACAGGGCGATCTCGACGGTGAAGAGGGCGGGCTGGGCGTACTCGGTGCGCTCCAGGTCCTTGGGGTCGCTCCCCCACATGACGTCGAGCAGCGGGCGCGGCAGGTGCGGGGCGAACGCCTCGGCGGCCGCGTCGACGGCGCGGGCGAAGACCGGGTGGGCGGTGTGGAGTTCGCGTCCCATGCCGATGCGCTGGGAGCCCTGGCCGGTGAACAGGAACGCGGTGGGCCCGGGTTCGGCGGCGGGGCCGTCGGCCGCCGCCGGGCGGGCCGCCGTCTCGCGGAGCGCGGCGGCCAGTTCGGCCAGTTCCTCCCCGGTGACGACGGTCCGGTGGGCGAGGGCCGGTCGGGCGGCGAGGCTGAAGGCCACGTCCACGGGCCGTAGGGCGGGCCGTTCGGTGACGTGGTCGGCGAGCCGGCGGGCCTGCTCGGCGAGGGCGTCGGTGTCCGCGGCGGACAGGAGCCAGCTGACCGGGCCGCCGTCCTGCTCGGCCGGGGTGTCCGGCTGCCGCGGTTCCTCGTCGGGTACGTGCTCGACGATGACGTGGGCGTTGGTGCCGCTGATGCCGAAGGACGAGATGCCGGCCCGGCGCGGGCGGTCCTCGCCGGGCCACTCCCGCCGCTCGGTCAGCAGCCGGACGGCGCCGCCCTCCCAGTCGACCTGCGACGAGGGCGCGTCGACGTGGAGGGTGGCCGGCAGGACGCCGTGCCGCATGGCCTCGACCGTCTTGATGACGCCCGCGACACCGGCGGCGGCCTGGGTGTGCCCGATGTTGGACTTCACCGAGCCCAGCCACAGCGGCTGGGCGGCGTCCCGGCCCTGTCCGTAGGTCGCCATCAGGGCCTGGGCCTCGATGGGGTCGCCGAGCCGGGTGCCGGTGCCGTGCGCCTCGACGACGTCGACGTCGGCGGCGTCCAGCCCGGCGGCGGTCAGCGCCTGGCGGATGACCCGCTGCTGGGAGGGGCCGTTGGGGGCGGTCAGGCCGTTGGAGGCGCCGTCCTGGTTGACGGCGGAGCCCTTGATCACGGCGAGGACCTGGTGGCCGTTGCGGCGGGCGTCGGAGAGCCGCTCCAGCAGGAGCAGGCCCGCGCCCTCGGAGAAGCCGGTGCCGTCGGCGGCGTCGGCGAAGGACTTGCAGCGTCCGTCGGCGGCGAGCCCTCGCTGGCGCCCGAACTCGACCAGGACCCCCGGAGTGGCCATCACGGTGACGCCGCCGACCACGGCGAGTGAGCACTCGCCCGAGCGCAGGGCCTGCCCGGCCAGGTGCACGGCGACCAGGGAGGAGGAGCAGGCGGTGTCGACGGTGACGGCGGGGCCTTCGAGGCCGTAGTGGTAGGCGAGGCGGCCGGAGATGATCGAGCCGGCCGCGCCGCTGTCGGCGTAGTCGTGGTACATCACGCCGGCGAACACCCCGGTGGGGGTGGAGCGCAGGGTGCCGGGGTCGATGCCGGCCCGCTCGAACAGCTGCCAGGAGGTCTCCAGCAGCAGCCGCTGCTGCGGGTCCATGGCGAGGGCCTCGTTGGGGCTGACCCCGAAGAAACCGGCGTCGAACTCGGCGGCGTCCGGGAGGAACCCGCCGGAGCGGGTGTAGGTCCGGCCGGGCTCGCCGGGTTCGGGGTGGTACAGCTCCTCGATGTTCCAGCCGCGGTCCTCGGGGAAGCCGCCGATGGCGTCCGTGCCCTCGGCGACCAGCCGCCACAGGTCCTCGGGCGAGGTGACACCGCCGGGGAACCGGCAGGCCATCGACACGATCGCGAGGGGTTCGTCCTCGGCCGCGCCGGCGGTCGCCCGGACCGCCGGGGCGGCGGAACCGGTGATCGTCGTGTCCAGGTGCTGGGCGAGGGTCCGTGCGGTGGGGTAGTCGAAGATCAGGGTGGGCGGCAGCCGGAGCCCGGTCGCGGCGCCGGCCCGGTTGCGCAGTTCGACGGCCGTCAGGGAGTCGAAGCCGAGTTCCTTGAAGGCCCGGTCGGGGGCGACGGCTTCGACGCTGCCGTGACCGAGGACCTCGGCGACCAGGCGGCGCACCAGTTCCAGTACGGTCCGCGTGCGCTCGGCGGCGGGCAGGGCGGCCAGTCGCTGCGCGAACGTGCCGTCCTCGGCGGTGTTCCTCGCCGCCTGCCGCAGGGGTACGCGGACCAGTCCGCGCAGCAGGGCGGGCAGCTCGCCGGCGGCCGCGGTGGCGCGCAGGGCCGTCAGGTCCAGGTGGAGCAGGACCTGGTGGGCGCCGGCGGTGCCGGGGGACCGCAGCGCCGCGTCGAACAGGGCCAGCCCCTCCGCGGCGGCCAGGGGCGGGAAGCCCTGCCGGGTGAGGCGCGCGACCGCGCTGTCGTCGAGGTGACCGGTCATGCCGGTGCCGTCGGCCCACAGCCCCCAGGCCAGGGAGACGGCGGGCAGTCCGGCGCTTGCGCGGTGCGCCGCGAGCGCGTCGAGGAAGGCGTTGGCGGCCGCGTAGTTGGCCTGCCCGGCGGAGCCGAAGGTGCCGGCGACGGAGGAGAACAGCACGAAGGCGTCGAGCGGGGTGTCCCGGGTGAGCCGGTGCAGGTGCCAGGCGGCGTCGGCCTTGGCGCGCAGGACGCTGTCCAGGCGCTGCGGGGTGAGGGAGTCCACCAGCCCGTCGTCGAGGACGCCGGCGGCGTGGACGACGGCGGTGAGGGGATGCTTGGGGTCGATGCCCGCCAGCAGGGCGGCGAGCGCCTCCCGGTCGGCGACGTCACAGGCCACCAGCTCCACCTCGGCCCCGAGACCGGCCAGCTCCGCCCGCAGCTCCACCGCACCCGGAGCATCCGCACCCCGACGACTGGTCAGCAGCAGACGACGCACCCCGTGCTCGACCACCAGATGCCGCGCCACCAACGCGCCCAGACCACCCGTGCCCCCCGTCACCAGCACCGTCCCGCCCTCGGTGAAGGCGGCGGACCCCTCCTCCGGGGCGGCGGTGTGCAGGCGGGGGACGAGGAGGCCGGTGCCGCGCAGGGCGAGTTCGGGCTCGTCGGCGGCGACGGCGGCGGTGAGGGCGGCGGGGTCCGGGGAGCCGTCGCCGTCCACGAGCAGGAACCTGCCGGGGTGTTCGGCCTGGACGGAGCGCAGCAGCGCCCACACCGGGGCCTGGGCGAGAGCGGCGGGGACGTCGTCGACGGTGACGGCGCCGGTGGTCAGGACGACGAGCCGGGCGTCGGCGAAGCGCTGGTCGGCGAGCCAGGTCTGGACGAGCTCCAGGGCGTGGGCGGTGGTCCGTCGCACCGCGGCGGGCGGGTCCTCGGCGTCCGCGACGGCGGGAGCGGCGGCCAGGGCGAAGACATCGCCGAGGACGGAGCCGTCGTCGGTGCTGTCGGCGAGTTCGGTCAGGGAGGCGTGCAGGGGGCAGCCGAGCGCGGCGGCGAGTGCGGCGGGGGCGGGGCCGGTGCCGACGACCGCCCGGGGGCCGGGCGGCAGCTCGCCGTCCGCCGCCGCGAGGGCCGTCCAGCGCACGGTGTGCGGCAGTGGCTCGTGCCCGCCGGAGGCGGCGTTCAGCTGCTCCTGGGAGACGGGGCGGCCCGCCAGCGCCTCGACGCTCAGCACCAGCCGGCCCGACTGGTCGGCGGCGGTCAGGCCGAGGGTGCCGGACTCGGTCCGGGTGATCCGGACGCGGAGCGAGACGGCGCCGGCGGCGTGCAGGCAGACTCCGGTCCATGCGAAGGGCAGGACGGTGTCCGTGGACCGGTCGTCCTCGGCGACGAGTCCCGCGTGCAGCGCGGAGTCCAGCAGGGCGGGGTGCAGGCCGAAGAGGGCCGCGTCGGCGTGGGCCTGCTCGTCGAGTACGGCCTCGGCGTACAGGGTCTCGCCCTGCCGCCACAGTGCTCTCAGGCCCTGGAACACCGGACCGTAGGCGTAGCCGCGGGCCAGCAGCCGGTCGTAGGCCCCGTCGAGCGGGACGGCCTCGGCGTCCTTCGGGGGCCAGGTCCGCAGGTCGGCGGGTGCGGCCGGGGCACCGGACGGCTCCAGTTCGCCGGTGGCGTGCAGCGTCCAGAGGCCGCCGCCGGTCTCGGGGCGGGACTGCACGGTGACCGGGCGGCCGCCCGCGTCGCCGGGCGGGCCGACCGTCACCTGGAGCTGGACCCAGCCCTCGCCGGGCAGCACCAGCGGCGTGTGCAGCGTCAGTTCGCGCACCTGCGCGGTGTCGGTCTGCAAGCCGGCGCACAGGGCCAGGTCCAGGAACGCGGTGCCGGGCACCAGGGTGGCTCCCAGTGCCTCGTGGTCGGCGAGCCACGGGTGCGAGGACAGCGAGACCCGTCCGGTCAACACCGTCTCCCCGGTGGCCGCGGAGGTGACGGCGGCGCCGAGCATCGGGTGCGTGGTGCTGTCGAGCCCGGCGGCGCCGACGTCACCGGAGCCGCCGGTGGAGTCGATCCAGAAGCGGCGGGTCTGGAAGGCGTAGGTCGGCAGGTCGGTGATCCGGGCGCCGGTCCCGTCGAAGAAGTCGGCCCAGCGCACGGGCGCACCGGCGAGGGAGGCCGCGGCGAGGGACGCGGTGAAGTGCCCGGGGCCGCCCTTGTCCCGGCGCAGCGAGCCGACGGCGGCGGCCTGCGCGCCGGCCGACTCGATGGTCTCGTGCAGGGCCGTGCGCAGTACGGGGTGCGGGCTGGACTCGACGAACAGGTCGAAGCCGTCGGCGAGCAGGGCGCGGGTGGCCTCCTCGAAGCGGACGGTGCCGCGCAGGTTGGTGAACCAGTACGTGCCGTCCAGCGCGGTGGTGTCGATGAGGGAGCCGGTCACGGTGGAGTAGAAGGGGATCCGCGAGGGGCGGGGCGCGACGGGGGCCAGGAGGGTGTGGAGCCGGTCCTTGAGCGCTTCGACGTAGTGCGAGTGGGAGGCGTAGTCCACGCGGATCTTGCGGGCCTGGACGCCCTGCGCGGTGAGGGCCTCGTGGACCTCGTCGAGGGCGGCGATCTCCCCGGCGACGATCGTGGAGCCGGGGCCGTTGACCGCGGCGAGCTGCACCCGGCCGGACCACGGGGCCAGGCGTTCCCGGGTGTCGGAGGCGGGCAGGGGGACGGACATCATCCCGCCCTGTCCGGCGAGTTCCTCGGCGATGAGCCGGCTGCGCAGGGCCACGACGCGGGCGCCGTCCTCCAGGGTGAGCGCGCCGGCCACCACGGCGGCGGCGATCTCGCCCTGGGAGTGCCCGACGACCGCCCCCGGCTCGACGCCGTGGGAGCGCCAGAGCTCGGCCAGGGAGACCATGACGGCCCACAGCACGGGCTGGACGACGTCGACGCGGTCGAGGGTGGGGGCGTCCGGCTCGCCGCGCAGCACGGCGTGCAGGTCCCAGTCGGTGAAGGCGCTCAGGGCCTTCGCGCACTCGCCGATCCTGGCGGCGAACGCCGGGCTGGCGTCGAGGAGTTCGACGGCCATGCCGGGCCACTGCGAGCCCTGGCCGGGGAAGACCAGGACGGTGCCCGCGCTCCGGGCGGCCACCGGTCCGGCGACGACGTCGCCGCCGAGACCGTCCCCGGCGAACGCGTCCAGGCCGGCGAGCAGGCTGTCGCGGTCGGTGCCGAGCACCACGGCGCGGTGGCCGAGGGCGGCGCGGGTGGTCACCAGGGACAGGCCGATGTCCGCCGCGGAGGCGGGCTCCTCGTCCGGCGCGGCCGAGGAGACGAAGGTGTGCAGCCTGCGGGCCTGGGCGCGCAGGGCGGCCGGACCGGCCGCGTGGATCACCCACGGGAGGACGGCCGGACCGCGGGGCGTCCCGCCCGGGACGCCATGGTCCCCCGATTCCCGCTCGGAAAAGGAGAATTTCTGGTCGCCACTCATGCGGGACACCCTCCTGATGAATGTTCGCGGCTTTATCAACGCCGTGACGGCACCCATCGGGTGCCGTCACTTCGACGCTATTTCGCCGTCCTTGGGGAGCCAACCCTTAAAAGGAAAGGCGGGCCCCCTATCGAGTCCGGCCGGTATCACTGGGGGTGGGACACGGGTACCGCGGACGGGTCCTCGATCAGGCTCCCGAAACCGGGGAACTGCGCGATGGCCTGCTCCGCGGTCAGCGCCGGCCGGCGCGGTCCGCGCAGGATGCGCCACAGGTAGCCGAGCGAGGCCATCCGGGTCGGCGGGGCGATGAACGTGCCGACCGAGAAGGTGGTGTTGCTGACCGTCCGGTCCCGGGCGGCCACCTGTGAGATCCGCGCGCCGAACCAGGTCTGGAACTTCTCGGCGCGCACCGGGACGGTGGACTCGGCGCCGGGGAACAGCACGTCGTTGCCGGCGGAGCTCTGCCAGGCGAAGGCGACGATCTTCGCTATGCCCTTGTGCACCCGCCGGCCCAGGTCCGGGGCGAGTCCGGTGCGCCGCAGTTCGGCCCGCAGCACCAGGGCGCTCCTGGCCGACACGGTCATGCCGGTCCCGTAGGTCGGGTTGAGCGCCGCGAAGGCGTCGCCGATGACGAGGAAGCCCTCGGGCAGGCGTGCCTTCTCGTAGTGCCGCCAGCGGTTGTGCATGCCGCGGTAGGAGCGGATCGCGGTGAGCGGTGTCGCCCTGGCCAGCAGCCTGGCGACGACCGGATGGCCCCAGTCCCCGCTGTAGGCGGCGAAGTCCTTCTCGTCCGTGGGCGGTTCGCCGCCCTTGGAACCGAACTGGGTGACGATCCACTTGCCGTCCTCGTTGGGCAGCAGCGCCACGCCGCGCCCGGGCCGGCCGGTGCCCTGCTGGACCTGGATCATCACGCCGGGGAAGTCCTTCGGCGTGTCGGCGGGGGCCCGGTACCACCGGCTCGCGTACGCGAACCCGGCGTCGACCTTGTCCTCCTGGACCGCCGGGACACCGAGGTCCTCGAGCCACTGCGGGGTGCGGGCACCCCGGCCGGTGGCGTCCACGACGATGTCGGCGGGCAGTGTCTCCTCGGACGCCTCCGCGTCGGCGGCGCGCCCCTCGCGCTCGACCCGGACGCCGGTGACGCGCCGGGCGTCGCCCACCAGGCCGACGACCTTGGTGTTCTGCCGGACCGTCAGCTTGGGGTTGCGCAGGGCCTGGCCGCGTACGACGTGGTCGAGCACGGCGCGGCTCATCAGCAGCAGCCAGGTGTCGGTGGGGTTGCGCTCGAACCAGTCGCGGGGACCCCGGGTGAGGATGTCGTGGGGCAGGCCGCGCTGCTGGGCACCGGCGGCGCGCAGCAGGTCGGTGGTCCCGGGCAGCAGTTCGTCGAGGGCGTCCGCGCCGCCCTTCATGAACAGGTGGTTGTGGTGGCCCTGCGGCAGCCCGCGGCGCGGCCCGGGCTCGTCCGGGTACTGATCGCCTTCGACGACGACGACCTCGTCGACGTGGTCGGCCAGCACACCGGCGGCCAGGAGGCCCGCCATGCCACCGCCCAGGACGACCGCCGCGGTCACTGCTCGATTCCGTACGTGCCGAGGAAGGCCCGGATGCGCCGCTCGGCGAGGTCCGGGTCCGGGAGCAGGCCGAGGCCGTCGGCGAGCCGGTAGACCTGGACGAGGTGCGGCAGCGAGCGGGCGGAGGACTCTCCCCAGACCATCTGGTAGTGGCTGGACTGGCCCTTGAGCCAGCCGAGGAAGGCCAGGCCGGTCTTGAAGAAGATGATGCTGCGGCCGGCGCCGGAGAAGAGGTGGCGCACGAGGTCCTGGGTGGGGACCAGCAGGTCGCGGGCGGCCTGGAGGTCGCCCGCCTCGGCGGCGCGCAGCGCGGCGGCGGCGACCGGGGCGATCGGGCTGAACACCGGGGTGAGGCCGTCGCTGAAGCCGTGCTCGTCGCCGATGAGCAGCTCCGCGTAGTTCTCGGTGTCGCTGGTGTAGAAGCGGATGCCCTCGGGGAGCCGGCGGCGGATCTCGACCTGCCGCTCGGGGGTGAGGAACAGGGCGGCGATCTTGATGCCGTCGACCTTGTCGGCGTTGTTCTTGGCGATGTCGATCAGCGCGTCCAGGGCCGCGTCGAGATCCTGGTGGCCCCAGTAGCCGGTGTGGCCGGGGTTCCAGTCGGAGGCGATCCAGTGCAGCACGGCCGGCTTGGAGACCTGGCGCAGCAGGTCGCCGTAGAACTCGGCGTAGGCGTCCGGGCCGAGGCCGAGCGGCACCAGCTGGGGGCTGCACATCAGGATGGCGGAGGCGCCGACGCTCTCGACGACCTCCAGCTGCTCGGCGTAGGCGCGCTTGAGTTCGTCCAGCGTGGCCGGGGCGAAGGGGTTGAGCTGGTCGGTGGTGACGGCGACGGCGAGCTTGCCGCCGACCGCCTTGGCCTCGTCCGCGGAACGGCGGATCAGTTCGACGCAGCCCGGCCAGTCCAGGCCCATCCCGCGGTGGGCGGTGTCCAGTGCCTCGGCCAGGGTGAAGCCCTGGGCCCACAGGTCGCGGCGGACCTGGAGGGTGGCGTCCCAGTCGATCGCGGGCGGCGGCGGGGGTGCCATGGGCGGGCCGAAGGGCTCGTTGCCGGCCAGCGGGTCGCCGAGGAGGTGAGCGGTGGCGAGCGGGGAACGGGTGCGGAAGGGCGTGCTGTCGGCCGGGAACACGCGCGGCGCCCTGTTGGGCCGGTATTCGGTCAGCGTGCCGTCCGCCTCAGGAAGTTTCACCACGGGTTGGCTCTCCAAATCTCGATCGGACCGTCGCGGGACGTCCCGCCACTGCGCCCTCAATTCAACTGATGACGCCTGCGGCCGGACAGGGCGGCAAACCCCTGAAGAGCACGGGGGCACCCCTAACAACCGCGGCCCGCGGGCGCGTTCGCCGCATGCGCAGCGAGGCCCCCACCGCGTGTGCGGTGGGGGCCTCGCCCTGCGACCGGCCGCCCGAGTACGGGGGATGACTCCGGCTACCGGTGGTTGCGGGGGCCGGCCGGGAGGATTCCCGGCGCGGCGTGCGGGTCAGCGGACGCGGGCCGGTTCGGCGTGCTGCACCGGCTGGTCCGGGATCAGGTCCGGGTTGACCGCGTCGGGGCGGACGTTGACCTTGCGGAGGTAGATCGACGCGAACACGGCGCCGAAGCCGAGCAGGGCCATGCAGACGTACGCGGTGGTGTGCACGCCGCTGGCGAAGGCGTCGCGGGCGGCGGTGAGCACCGCGTCGCCCAGCTTCTCGGGAAGCTGACCGGAGACGGCGACGGCGCCGCCGAGGGTCTGCTCGACCGCCGAGGAGGCGGCGTCGGGCAGGCCGGCCGGCAGGTTCTCGGCGACCTCGTCGCGGTAGACCGCGCCGGCGATCGAGCCCATGACCGCGAGTCCGAGGGCACCGCCGAGCTGGGCGCCGGTCTCCAGGGTCGCGGCGGCGACGCTGGCCCGCTCGGGAGGGGCGGAGCCCACCAGCAGTTCGGTGGCGAGCGTCATGACGATGACCAGGCCGCCGGCGAGCAGGCCCGCGGAGAGCAGGACGATCCAGAAGCCGGAGTCGGGCGTCGCCAGGGTGAGCACGGCGAAGGCGGCGACACCGATGAGGTAGCCGATGCTGACCAGCAGGCTGCGGTGCACGCCCTTCTTGAGCAGGATCGTGACGATGGGGGTGGTGATGCTGACCCCGGCGGACGGCAGCAGGCTCCACAGGCCGGCGACTAGCGGACGCATGCCGTACACCGACTGGAGGTACTGGGAGGTGAAGGCCGACATGCCGACCAGGCAGAACATCGCGATCATCTTGGTGAAGACCGGGCCGTTGATCTCGCGGCGGCCCATCAGGGCGAGGTCGATCATCGGGTCCGGGCGGCGCTGACGCAGCACGAAGAGGACGCCGACGGCCGCTCCGAACGCGATGGCCCCGATGACGACACCGTCCGCGCCGTTGGCCGCCCACTCCTTGACGCCGTAGATGATCGGGAGGATCGCGGCCAGGGAGAGCAGCGAGCTGACCCAGTCGAAGCGGCCGGCCCTCGGGTCCTTGGACTCGGGCACCAGCAGCGGGGCGAGGATCAGCAGCAGCGCCATGAACGGCAGGTTGACGAGGAAGACCGAGCCCCACCAGAAGTGCTCGAGCAGCAGACCGCTCATGACGGGGCCCAGGCCGATGCCTCCGGCCAGGCCGCCGGTCCAGATGGCCACGGCCGTCTGCCGCTGCTTCTCGTCGTGGAACATGTTCCGGATCAGACCGGCCGTCGCGGGCGTCAGGACGGCGCCTCCGATGCCCAGCACCCCTCGGGCGATGATCAGCATCAGCGGGCTGGAGGCGTAGGCCGCGGCCACGGACGCCGCGCCGAAGGCGACCGTGCCGATGAGCAGCAGCTTGCGGCGGCCGATGCGGTCGCCGAGCCAGCCCATGGTGATCAGCATGCCGGCGAGCACGAAACCGTAGATGTCGAAGATCCACAGCTGTTCGGTGCTGGTGGGAGAGATCTCCTCACTGATGAACGGCACCGCGAAGTACAGCACCGATACGTCCATCGAGACGAGCAGAAGCGGCAGGAGCAGCACGAAGAGTGCGATCCACTCCTTGCGCCCCGCCTTCGCGGTCACTTGAGTCATGGGGGAGATCATACACGCGTCCTATTCATACGTATAGCCCATCCGGTCGTCCGTACTATACAAGCTTCTAGTACACCCGTATAACTCCGACGGCGCGACGAGACGGGGTCCGGTGGGAGCCGGACCCCGTCCCCCGCGGGGCTCAGGAGTCGTTCGACAGGAGAGCGAGCTCGTTGTCGATGACGAAGTCCGAGACGTCCTTGTCCGGCGTCTCGACCCGGGCGAGGGCCTCCTTGACGGCGACCTCCAGGCGGGCGGCCTTCTGCGCCTCGCGCTCCTCGCGCCCCTCGGTGAACTGCGGCAGCACCTCGCGCGCGAACAGCTCCAGGGACTCGGTGATGTGCTCGTGCCGGTTGCGCCCGATCTGGACCGAGAAGATGACCTGGTCCACGCCGGCCGCCTCGTACTCCTTCAGCAGCTCGGTGATCTGCGCCGGCGTGCCGATACCGCGGCGCAGGGCGGTGATCTGCTCCAGCATCTGCTCCGCGCCGGGGGCCGTCGGGGCACTGCCGGGCTGCGGCAGCTCCCGGGTGAAGCCCAGCATCTCCTTGGTGGCCTGGAACTCCGACCAGATGTCGGTGACACCCGGCTGGTGCTTGCCGAAGACGAAGTAGTGCATGAGCGAGTACGAGAAGAAGTGCGCCCCCTCCAGCCCCCGGTCCAGGGCCGTCTCCCCGTCCTCGTGGCACATGAGGGGCAGCACGACCGCGAAGTTGGGGTTGACCACCCGGCCGGCCGGCCGGCACTCGTCGGACTCGATGATGGAGTAGTAGGAGTCCACCCACTCCTTGGACTGCTCGGGAGAGGCGAAGGAGAAGGACAGCGCGCCCAGCCCCAGCCGGGCGGCGTTCTCGATGGTGTCGCGCGCACTGCACGCCAGCCACAGCGGCGGGTGGGCCTTCTGCTTGGGCTTGGGGACGACGTTGCGCGGCGGGATGTCGAAGAAGTCGCCCTTGTGACCGGTGAACGGGGTCTCGGTCATCATGCGGACGACGACGTCGAGGGCCTCGCGCCAGTGCTCGCGCTTGGTGCTGCGCTCGACGTTGAAGGCGCCGAGTTCGAGCTGGGAACTGCCCTGGCCGGTGCCGAACTCGACCCGCCCGCCGGAGATCAGGTCGAGGGTCGCGATGCGCTCGGCGATGCGGGCCGGCGGGTTGACCGCGCCCGGCAGCTGCACGATGCCGTGGCCCAGGCGGATGTTCTTGGTGCGCTGGGAGGCGGCCGCGAGGATGACCTCGGGGGCACCGGAGTGCGAGTACTCCTCCAGGAAGTGGTGCTCGGTGGCCCAGGCATAGTCCAGCCCGACGCGGTCGGCCAGCTCGATCTGTTCCAGGGCCTCGTTGAACAGGCGCTCCTCGTCGCCGTCGGCCCACGGCTTGGGCAGCTGGTGGTGGTAGCTGAGCCCGAATCGCATGTGTGTGTCCTCTCCAGAACGGAACGTCTCGGTAGGAAGGGGGCGCCGGCGCCCCGCGGGTCCCGGGACGGGGACCGGGGCCGGGCGGCCGGGGGTCAGGGGGCCGGGGCGGTGGCGGCCAGGCGGCGGAACTCCGACCCGTAGTAGAGGAGGGGCTCGCGCGTGTCACCGGCCGGTCCGGCGAGCGCCTGCACCCTGCCGATGACGATGCTGTGGTCGCCGCCCGGATGAACGGCCTCGATGCGGCAGTCGATCCAGGCGAGCACGCCGGCCAGCAGCGGGGACCCGGTGCCCGCGGCCGGACGCCACTCCACACCGGCGAACTTGTCGGTGCCGCTGCGCGCGAAGGACCGGCACAGCGTCTCCTGACCGGCGGCCAGGACGTTGACGCAGAAGGCGCCCGCGGCACGGATGCGCGGCCAGGTCACGGAGGAGCGCGCGACGGTGAAGGCCACCAGCGGCGGATCGAGCGAGAGGGAGGTGAAGGACTGGCAGGTGAAGCCGACCGGACGGCCCGTGGCGGCGTCGACGGCGCTGATGACGGTGACACCGCTGCCGAAGTGCCCGAGCACGGCACGGAACTGGCCGGTGTCGGTCGGGACGGCGGCCGTCGGAGGCTGGCGCATCTCAGACCGCCCCACTGTCGCCGCCGGCCGGTGCCTGCTCGACGATGACGTGCGCGTTGGTCCCGCTGATGCCGAAGGAGGAGACACCCGCGCGGCGGGGCCGCCCCGTCTCGGGCCACGGCTGGTTCTCGGTCAGCAGCCGTACGTTGCCCGCCGCCCAGTCGACCTGGGGGGTGGGCGCGTCGACGTGCAGGGTGGCGGGCAGCACCCCGTGCCGCATCGCCATGGTCATCTTGATGATCCCGGCGACCCCCGCGGCCGCCTGGGTGTGGCCGATGTTCGACTTCACGGAACCCAGCCACAACGGACGGTCCACGGGACGGTTCTGCCCGTACGTGGCGAGCAGCGCCTGCGCCTCGATCGGGTCGCCGAGCCGGGTGCCGGTGCCGTGCGCCTCGACGGCGTCCACGCCCTCGCTCTTCAGCCCGGCCTGTTGCAGCGTGCGTCGGATCAGACGCTGCTGGGAGGGGCCGTTGGGCACGGTGATGCCGCTGGACACGCCGTCCTGGTTGGTGGCCGAGCTGCTGATCACCGACAGGATGCGGCGCTTGTTGCGCACGGCGTCGGTCAGCCGCTCCAGGACGAGCACCCCCACCCCCTCGCCCCAGCCGGTGCCGTCCGCGGCCGCGGCGAACGCCTTGCACCGGCCGTCGGCGGACAGCCCCCGCTGGGCACTGAAGTAGGTGAAGGTCTGCGGGGTCGACATCACGGTCACTCCCCCCGCCAGGGCGAGCGAGCACTCGCCGGTGCGCAGGGACTGGGCGGCGGTGTGCACCGTGACCAGGGAGGAGGAGCAGGCGGTGTCCACGTTCACGGCCGGGCCCTCCAGGCCCAGGGTGAACGAGACCCGGCCGCTGACCAGGCTGCCGCTGCCGTCCGCGCCCTCGTAGTCGTGGTACATCAGCCCGGCGAACACGCCGGTGCGGCTGCCCTTGAGCAGCAGCGGGTCGATCCTGGCGTGTTCCAGGGCCTCCCACGAGACCGTCATCAGCAGCCGCTGCTGCGGGTCCAGTTCCCTGGCCTCGCGCGGGGAGATGCCGAACACCTCGGCGTCGAACTCGCCCGCGTCGTGGAGGAAGCCGCCCTGCCGGGTGATGCTCTTGCCCGGGGCGCCGGGCTCCGGGTCGTACAGACCCGGCACGTCCCAGCCGCGGTCGTCGGGGAACCGGGAGATCGCGTCGCGGCCCTCGACGACCAGCCGCCACAGCTCCTGCGGCGACGCGGCGCCCCCGGGGTAGCGGCACGCCATGCCGATCACGGCGACGGGCTCGGCCGCCGCGGCGGTCAGTTGCTCGTTCTCCCGGCGCAGACGCTCGTTGTCCAGGAGGGACTGACGCAGCGCTGTGACGACCTGGTCGACTTCCATGTGTGTGGTCCCAACCCCAGGGGATAGCTGCCCATGACCTGCCCCGCGCGGAAATCCGGCGGGCGCATGGCGGCTTCGAACGTACCGACGGGGCAACGGCCGCCCCACCCCTACGGCACCCCGGCCGTACCGCTGACATTTCGCTCCGGAAAGCGCGGTCCCTTCCGTGCCCCCTAGGAACACGGTCCGGCCCGGCGCGCCCGGGCCCGCGTGCCTAGCCTGAAATGATGCTGCTTCATGAATTCATGTGGGCGCGGGGGCGCGCGACGCCCGACCGCCCGGCCGTGGTGGAACTGTCCGAGACCGGGGAACTGGTCTCCACCTCCTACGGCCGGCTGGCCGAACTGTCCGACACGTACGCGTCGGCGCTGGCGGAGGCCGGCCTCGGCATCGGGGACCGGGCCGTCATCGAATCGGACACCACGGCCACCGCGGTCGCCCTGCTGCTCGCCTGCTCCCGGCAAGGCATCGCCTTCATCCCGGTCAGCCCGGAGACCCCCGACCAGCGGTTGCGCACCATCACCGACGCGGCCCGCCCGGCCCTGCACCTCCAAGCGCCGGGGGGCGGGCGCACCGGGCTCGCGGAGTCGATCGGCACCGCGCGCTTCGGCACGCACGGCATCACCGTCGAGCGCGCCCCGCTGCCCTCGGCCCGGCCGCGCCGTGCGGTGGTGGAGACCGACACCGCGTACATGATCTTCACGTCCGGGACCACGGGCCGCCCCAAGGGCGTGGTGATGAGCCACCGGGTGACGGCGTTCTACCGCGGCATGCTCGCCGAGGGGATGGTCGGCGCCGACGACCGGGTCGCCACCACCTCCCCGTTGCAGTTCGACTTCTCCCTGCTGGACATCGGGCTCGCCCTCGGCAGCGGCGCCACGCTGGTGCCCGTACCGCGCCAGGTGCTGTTCTTCCCGCGCCGCTTCCTGGGCTTCCTGGAGACGGCCCGGGTCACGCACGTCGACGGGGTGCCCTCGATCTGGCGGGCCCCCCTGCGCCACGAGCCCGAGCTGCTCGCCTCGCTGTCCACGCTCTCCTCCCTCCTCTTCTGCGGGGAGGACTTCCCGCTGCCGGAGCTGCGGCGCATGCAGGAACTGCGGCCGGGCACCCGGGTCATCAACTGCTACGGCGCCACGGAGTCGATGGCCGCCTCCTTCGCGGACGTGCCCAATCCGCTGCCCGAGGATCTCCAGCGGCTGTCGATCGGGAACGCCCACCGCGGCGCGGACATGCTGCTGTTCGACGAGGACGGCACCCTGGTCACCGAGCCGGGGGCGGTCGGCGAGATCCACCTCTACAGCCCCTCGCTCTTCACCGGGTACTTCGACGACCCGGAGGCCACCGCGCGAGCCCTGGTCCCCGACCCGCTGGACCCCGCCTCCGGCCGGACCGTCCTGCGCACCGGCGACCTCGCCCAGCACGGCGAGAAGGGGGAGCTGTACTTCCTGGGCCGGCGCGACTCGCAGGTGCAGATCCGCGGCAACCGGATCGAGATCGGCGAAGTGGAGCGGGCCGTCGCGCAGTTCCCCGGCGTGACCTCGGTGGCCGTCCTGGCCCTGCCCCGGGCGGACGGGGAGCTGGCCCTGCACGCCTTCGTGGTACCGGCCCCGGACGCCGGGGCGTTCAGCGAGCAGGCCCTGGCGGTGTTCTGCAAGCAGACCTTGAACCCGTACATGGTGCCGTCCCGGTTCACGGTGCTGACGCGCCTGCCGGTCACGTCCAACGGCAAGACCGACCGCAGGGCGCTGGCCGCGCAGACGGCGTAGGGCTCCGGCGCGGGACGGCCCGCACCCGGCGCGCGGACCGTCCCGCGCCCGGTGTGCGGGCCGTCCCGTGGTGTGCGGGCCGCGCGGGACCCGCCGCGGGTCACGGCAGGCCGGCGGCCCGGCGGGCGAGTGCGCCCCGGTCGATCTTGCGGTTGGAGTTGAGGGGGAACTCCTCCAGGTGCCGGTAGTCCCTCGGCAGCATGCCCTTGGGCAGCGCGTCGCGCATCTGACGGGCGAGCACGGCCGCCGGTACCGGATCGCCGGTGTAGAAGACGACCAGTTCGGCCCTGTCCTCGGCGGTCCGCGTCACCACGACCGCGTCGCGCACCGCGTCGCAGCCGCGGACGGCGTGCTCGACCTCCGCGAGCTCGATCCGCCACCCCTGCACCTGCACCTGGGAGTCGAGGCGGCCCAGGTAGACGAGTTCGCCGTCGGCCGGGCGGCGGACCCGGTCCCCGGTGCGGTAGTAGCGGACGCCGTCGTGCCGCAGGAAGCGGCCCTCGTCGTCACCGGGGTCGAGGTATCCCCTGGTGAGCTGCGGGCCGGCGACGCACAGCTCGCCCTCGGGCTCCTCGGTGGGCCGTCCGTCCTCGCCGAGCAGCAGGTACGCGTGGCCCTCGTGCACGCGGCCGATGGGCACCAGCCCGTTGACGCAGCGGTCCGGCGAGGTGTCGGGCTCCCAGCGGTGCCCGGTGACGGTGATGGTCAGCTCGGTGGGCCCGTAGATGTTCTCCAGCGTGGAACGGGGCGCGGCGGCCTGCCAGTCGGCGGCGTCGTCCTGGCGCAGCGCCTCCCCGGCGAACAGGCTCCAGCGCAGCCCGGCCATCGCGCCGGGGACCAGCCCGCCCAGCCGCCGCACCATGGTGATGGCGCTCGGCGTGGAGAACCACACGGTCAGTCCGTGCTCGGCCAGGTACCGGGGCAGGTCGCGATAGGCACCGGCGGGCACCGCGTCGACGGCCGCTCCCGCGCCCCAGGCGCAGAACAGGTCGAACATCGCGCAGTCGAAGTTCAGGTCGAAGGTCTGCGAGAAGACGTCGCCCGCGTGGAAGTCGTACCGCTTGTCGGCCAGCTGGAAGTAGTGGTGCGCGCTGTCGTGGGAGATGGGCACCCCCTTCGGACGGCCGGTGGAGCCCGAGGTGAACAGCACGTAGGCGGTGTCGTTCGCCGCGACGGGCACCGGCTCGTCGAGGGCGGGCCCGGTGAACGGTGTCCGGTGCGCCGCCGGCCCCCGGTCCGCGTCGGCTCCGGCGGCGAGGGCCGGGAGTTCGAGTCCGGTCTCCTTCAGCGCCGCCAGCCCCCGGCCGTCGGCGATCACCGCCCCCGCCCCGGCGGCCTCCAGCATCCGGCGGGTGCGGACGGCGGGGAACTCGGCGTGCAGAGGGACCACCGTGGCGCCCGTGTAGAGCGCGGCCAGGAGGGAGAGGTAGGCGTCCGCGCTCTTGCCCGCCAGCACACCGACGGCGGCGGGCGGGCCCTCGAGCCCGGCGAGGAGGGCCCCGGCCCGGGCGAGCGCGGTCTCGTGCGCCTCCTCGTAACTGATCCTGCGGTCGCCGTCCCGGACGGCGGTACCGGTCGGCGAAATGCGCAGGCCGCTGAGAAAACGCTCGTACAACGGCCGCCCGGCGGTGCTTTCCATGGTTACTCCAGATTCCTGAATAGGGGTCAGAGAAGGGTTGCGCCCATTCCAGTCGCCCCCTTACTCATGGACGTGCGAGCCACCACCTGCTGGGTCGCCGGAATACAGCGAGAAAACGGAGCCTGTTATGTGGAATGAGCAGTTCGAGGAGATTCTCCGCAGCCACCTTCCCTTCCTGGCGAAAGAGCAGGAGATCCAGGAGGACGACGATCTGCGCGACCTCGGCCTCGATTCGATGGGAATGGTCGGTCTGATAGCGGATCTGGAGAGCGGCCTGTCCATCCGCTTCGCCGACGACATGATGCGGATGGAGAACTTCGCCACCCCGGGCACGCTGTGGCGGGGCCTGGCGGCCCTGATGCCCGCCTGATCCCCCATGCCGACGTGCGAGCGCCCTCCGCCGGGCCGGCGGAGGGCGCTCACTCACGCGGCGGACCGGCGCACGGGTCTGCGCGGGGCGGTGCGGCGCGGCCGCATGGCCGCGGCGGGCGTCAGCCGGACCACCTCGAAGCTGCGGGTGGTCAGCGCGACCCGGCCGAAGAGCGCGTCGGGACCCGCCACCCGCACCGTGGCGACGCCCAGTTCCTTGAGGGTGCCCACCACCTCGGGCCAGCGCACTGGTCGCACATAGCCGTCCAGCAGCATCGCCCGGGTGTCGTCGGCCGTCTTCAGTACCCGCCCGTCCTGGTCGGCGACGACCGGCAGCGCGGGCTCGTGGAAGGTGAGGCCGGAGAAGATCTCCCGCTCGACGGTGTCGCGCAGGTCCCCGAAAGCGGCGCAGTGCATGGGCGGCCGCATGGTGTAGATCGGCATGCCGCCCAGGGCGCGTATCCGCTCCTTGAACCGGGGCAGGCTCTCCTCGCGCAGCGTGTACATCCAGAAGTCGTCGTCGATGTGGCACGCCAGGTCGTACCACTCCCCCCGTTCGTCCAGCTCGGCGAGGACGACGGCCAGCTTGTCCGGGGGCGTACGGGCGAAGGACTGCGTGACGGCGTCCCGGTGGTGCTCGGCGAAGTACGCGGTCTCGTGGCGGTACATCTGCGCGGTCATCGAGACGGCGTCCTCGAAGCTCAGCGCGCCGGAGAACACGGCCGCCGCCTTCCCGCCGAAGCTCGCCCCCGCGATCACGTCGGGCTGCTCGCCCGCGCCGTCGAAGGACCACCGGGCGAGCGCCACGCTGTTGACGAGGAACGCCGTCTGGGCGTACTCGGAGTAGTCGTCCGGGTCGTCACGGAAACGTTCCAGCAGGTCGTAGCCGAGCACCTCCTCGGCCCGCCTGAGCAGGTCCCGCGCGTAGGGGTTGGCGAGCATGAAGCGGGACACGTCCTCGAACGGGGACGGCGCCATGCCCGGGAAGACCACCGCGGTACCGCTGTGTGCTTCTGTGTCCATGAGTGTTCGGCCTCCTGGCGGTTACGAGGTCAGCTTCACGAAGCTCTCCTCGAGCCGCGTGAGAACGTCGCGTATGTGGGGCAACCGCAGCGGGTCCGCCGCCTCCAGGGCCTCCTGCTGCCGGGCCCGGGTGTCTCCGTAGAGCAGGCTGGTGGCCATCTTGAAGCGCAGCGCGCCCTCGTCGTCCCCGAGGTGGTGCCCGGCCAGGACCACGACGCCGTAGGTGTCGAAGAGGTGCTGGAACAGCGAGGGCGAGTCGGTGACGCCCCACGTGCCCGCCAGGTGCTCCCGCAGCGGCTCGAAGTCGGGGTAGAGGTAGAACGCGCCGGTGGGCGGACGGCACAGGGCGCCGACCCCGGTCACGATGCGGTGCACCTCCCGGGCGACCGCGCCGTGCAGCCGGGCGCTGGCGGCGAGCCGGTCCCGGATCTCCGGCGGCTCGCTGAAGGCGTACCGGGCCACCTCCTGCATCGGCAGTGCCAGCGTGGACCAGATCTCGCTGGCGGCGGCGGCCACCGCGTCGTGGATCCGCCGTCCCCGCGGCCCGTCCGGGAAGCGCATCGCACCGATGCGCCAGCCGCCCACGGCGAGGGTCTTGCTCAGTCCGGTACTCACCACCGTGCGGTGCGGGGCGACTTCGGCGGGGCTGAGGAACGGGGTGGCCGGGTCGTGCGTGATGTCCCGGTAGATCTCGTCCGAGACGATCAGCAGGTCCTCCTGCTCCGCGATGGCGCAGATCTCCCGGATCCGCTCGGGCCCGGCGAGGGTCCCGGTGGGGTTGTCCGGGAGGGTGAGCACCACGATCCTCGGGTCGTGGCCGTAGCCGCGGGCCGCCCGGATCTCCTGCCGCAAAAGCGTCGGGTCGGGGATGCCGCCGCAGTCCTGCGGGATGGGGACGCCGAACGCCCGCTTGCCCGCCAGGGCCGCCTGCGGGGCGTAGGTGTTCCAGGCCGGCCGCGGGATGATCACGTCGCCGTCCACGACCAGCTGGACCGCCATGAGCAGCGGTTTGCTGCCGGGACCGACGATCACCTGGTCCGGGGAGGTGGGCAGCCGCCGGCGTCCGAAGTACCCGGCGACGGCCTCACGCACCTCTTCGCCGCCGTGGATCGGGCCGTAGGCGTTGTGGGCCGAGCCCGCCGCGAGCCGCTCGGCCAGCGGGGGGAACACGGGCAGCCGGGCTTCCCCGAAGCCGAGGTGGATCAGGGACTCCCCGGCCGCCTGGCGCCGGGCCACTGCCTGGTTGAGGGCGAGGTTGGGTGACAGCCTCGACTCCGACATCGATGGACTCCTCTCAGACGTCCGACCGGTCGTCGGCGTCGGTGGTTCCGGCCCCCGGGCCGCCGGACCGGCCGAGGAACGCCTCGCCGATGTCCGAGGGGGTCGACGGGGCCAGTTCGAGCTCGTCCACCCAGGCGGCGCTGTCCGAGTACAGGGCCCTGAACGGCCGCCCGACGAGCCGGGGGTCGCGGGCCTGGAGCATCCGCAGCTGGAACAGCCGGCCCTGCGGGGTGTCCTCGACACCGTCCACGGCGACCTTGCCGGGAGTCGCGGACATGACCGGGCCGCGCACCGTGCGCGCCAGCCCCGGAAGCCTCCGGTACGCCTCCTGGAAGATCGACACCGCCTTGGCCAGCGGGACCTTGAAGTACTCGTGCGGTCCGGTGTCCCGCTCGACGAACATGTAGTAGGGCACCGCGCCGAGGGAGAGCTGGGTGCGCCACATCGAGCTCCACACGGCGGCGTCGTCGTTGACGTGCGCGATGAGCGGGGCCTGGCAGTACACGAGCGCGCCGGTGGACCTGATCCGGGAGATCGCCCGGCGGGCGATCCCGGTCTCCAGCTCCCGGGGATGGCTGAAGTGCGCCATCACGGCGATGTTCTTGCCGGCGGCCACGACCTCCTCGAACAGCCGCAGGAGATCGTCCGCGTCCTGGTCGGTCACGAAGCGTTGGGGCCAGTAGGCGACGGACTTGGTACCGATCCGGATCGTGTTCAGCGTCGGCACGCCGAGCAGCGGCTCCAGGTGCTTGCGCAGCCGGTCGGTGGTCATGATCATCGGGTCGCCGCCGGTGACCAGCACGTCCTCCACCTCGGGGTGACCGGCGAGGTAGGAGAGCAGCCCCGTGGGGTCGGGCGCGGAGAACTTCAGATCGGCGTCGCCGACGAACTGCGCCCAGCGGAAGCAGTACGTGCAGTAGGCGTGGCAGGTCTGTCCCTGGCCGGGGAAGTAGAGCACCGTCTCGCGGTACTTGTGCTGCATCCCGGGCAGTTCCACCCCTTCCAGCCGGGGCACGTTCAGGCTCATCTGCCCCGAGGGGTGCGGGTTGAGCCCCGCCCGGATCTCGGCGATCGTCCGGCGCAGTTCCCGCTTCGCGGCGGGGTCGGTCTGGCCCGCGAGGACTCCCAGACGCTTGGTGTCCTCCGTGTTCAGCATGCCCCGCTGGGGGAAGACCAGCTGGAAGATCGGGTCGTCCGGGACCCGCTGCCAGTCGACGAGCTCCTCCAGGACGTACTGGTTCACCCTGAAGGGCAGGACCATCGAGCTGAGCCGCACGGTCTCGGCGACGTCGTCGGGCAGCCCGTAGCGGGCGGCGATGTCGTCGATGTGGCGCGGCCCGTAGGCGCGGTAGCGCGCCGCCTCGTCAGAGGCCTGGGCCAGGAGGGTGGACACGGTGCGTCACCGGCCCTGCTTGACCAGTGCACCGCCGTCGATCCGGATGTGGGTTCCGGTGACGTAGCGGGATTCGTCCGAGGCCAGGAACACCACGGCGCTGGAGACGTCGTCCACCTCGACGAAGGGGACGGGCATCGACTGGATCGAGGCGAAGACCGGGAGCGCGTCCTCCTGGGTCGGGTTCTCCAGGTCGGGGCGGAAGGTGCGGTACACGGTGTCGTTGAGCAGCAGCGGGGTGTCCACGTTGGTCGGGTGGACGGCGTTGACGCGGCGGCCGGAGGGGCCGAGCTGCGCGGCGAGGGAGGTCACGTAGTCGACGAGGGTGTGCTTGGCGAACTTGTACGCGCCCATGCCGGGGCCGGCGATGGCGTCCTCGGGACCGTAGGGGGTGAAGGCCATCACCGAGCCGACGAGGATGACCGAGCCGCCCTCTCCGACGTGCGGGAGGGCCGCGTGCACGGTGTTGAGGACACCGACGAGGTCGATGTCGAGGGTGGTGGTGTAGCTGTCGACCGGGGCCTGGCCCAGCGGCAGGATGCCGGCGTTGGGGATGACGACGTCGAGCCGGCCGCCCAGTTCGGCGACCCCCTCGTCGATGGCCTTCTTCAGGGCGACCGCGTCACGGACGTCGACGCGCCGGGCGACCGCCCGCCGGCCGGTCTTCTCCACCAGCCGGACCGTCTCCTCGAGGTCCTCGGGGCCGGCCAGCGCGTAGGTGGCGGCGTCGATGTCCTCGCAGAGGTCGATCGCGATGATGTCCGCGCCCTCCTCGGCCAGCCTGACCGCGTGATTGCGGCCCTGGCCGCGAGCGGCTCCGGTTATCACGGCAACTTTTCCTTGAACCCGGCCCATTGAGGTCCTCCCGAACCGATCGGCATCGTGCCCGATGCATTCCCCAGCAGTTCTACCGCTGGTTCCTCGGCCATTCGGCGGGCGCTCGCCCCTAACCGGGGCGAGACGACATCCTCAGGGGCCCCTAGGGGAGCCGCGGCCCTCCGGAAAAGGCCGCGGCGCGCAACAGCGCTTCGTCGTAGGGGGAGTTAGGGGCTTTCGCGGCGGGGCCGGTGCTCGGACGATGGGTCGCACACCGCGGGCGCGGCCCGTGTTCCGGCCGGGTCTGGCCGCGCGAACACCGGCGTGAGGTCACCGCCGGCCCATCACGTCGCCGTCCTCAGCAGCCCGTCCGCCACCAACCGCCGCGACCACGCGGCCATGGCGGCGCGCACGGTGCCCGGGTCCGCGCCCCAGCCGTCCGCGAGCACCTCGGAGGCGAGGTCCAGGAAGCCGTCGCTGTGCCGCAGCGCCATCCACATGGCGGTGCCCACGGGGGGACAGCCGCGGACGCCCTGTTCCGTCGTCCGCAACTCCATGTGGCCGTTCTCCCGCACCGTCGCGGTCACTCCGTCAGCCGGAAGGATGCGCATCGCCCGCTCCTCGGTCGCTCGTCGTTCGGTCGGTCCCCCCGAAGTGGCACCAGCCTCCTACGCCCCCGGGAAAGCGGCCATGGTGGCAACCCCCCTTCCCAGCACCCCCGGTGAGGGTGTTGCCAGCACCCCTTGCGCGCTGCGGACAACCCCAGCGGGGCCGGCTCCCCCGGCGTCCTCGCGTCGACCTCGTCCATTCCTCGAGCGCGCTTCCGGCGGTTGCCGGGACCCTCTCGAACACCGGGGCGCCGGCCTGTGCCGCGCCCGTTCCGCTCTCCGACGGGAGTCGTCCATGAGATGTCCCCTCCTACCGCCCCGCGGGGTCCCGGCCGACGCCGGACGCCGCGCGGGTCTCCTCACCGGTCCGGGCGGTGACGCCCGTGTCGGCTGACGGACAGGACCGCGCCTACCCCGACGAACGGATGCTGCTCGCCGGCATCGCCTCCGCCGTCTCCCTGGCCGGGGCGGGCTCCGCGGTCTGGGCCGCGTGGCATGCCTTCGGCCGTGCCCGCAGGCTCAAGGCCGAGGCCGAGCTGCTCCGGGCCGCGGTCCCCGGCCGCCCGGTCCCCGACCACGTGGCCGTGTGACCTTCCGGCCGCTGGTCCGGGTACGTCCCGTCACCGGTACGGGACCAGCGGCCGGTGTGCCCGGTCAGCTCTCCGCGGCCCGTCTGAGGGCGTCGGCCAGGGCGTGCGCGCCCGCGCCCTCCTCGCCGCTGCCGAGAATGACGGGCGGGGGGCTGTGCCCCGACTCCGCCAGCCGCCGGGCGATCGCGTAGGCGGGCGTCCCCGCGCCGGAGAACCCGCCGAGGATCAGCCGCCCGGGTGCCCCGGCGAGCGGTCCCAGCGCCGCGGCGCCCTGCTGGACCGCGTGCGGCGCGGTGCGCAGCAACACCAGTGCCTGCGCGCCCTCGTAGCACCGCAGGAGTCCGTGGTGCCAGTCGTGGGGTGCGCCCGGGGCGCCCACGAGGCATACGGTCGCCGCGTCCGGTGTGCCCGGCGCGCGCAGCGGCACGAGCGTCCCGGCCCGGGTGCCGCGCGCGGGCCCGGTGTGCAGGCGGGGCGTCCCGGCCTCGCCGAGCGTGCCGAGCACGTCGGCGACGGTGGTCGACTCGTCCGCGAGGCCCGGCAGGCGGCGCAGCAGCCGGGCGCAGCGGTCGAGCATGGTCCGCGCTCCCGCGTCCCCCAGCGTCGCGCGGTCGTACACGGTGGACACGACGAGGCCGTCCCGCTCGTCGCGGTACGCCACGACGTCGAGCGCCGCCGAGGTCGGCGCCCCCGTCAGTGCCGCGGGTCCGGCCCGGACGCCGTGTGCCGCGAGCGCCCCGGTGAGCGTGCCGTCCTCGACGGTGCGGTGCTCGAAGGTGAGGCAGACCTCGCCCGGGCCCGGCCGGTCGGCGAGCCCGAGCCAGTCGCGTATCCGGCCGGCGGGGACCCACTCGTACGCGGCCATGCCGAGGACCTGGTCGCGGACGGTCCGCAGCAGCCGGGAGAGCGTCTGCGCGGGGTCGACGGCGACGCTCATCGGCAGCGGGACGGCCAGCGGCCCCGGGACGCGTTCGACGTCCTCCAGCAGGACGCCGCGGCCGGAGAACGTCACCCCGAGCACGACGGGGGCGGGGGTGCCCGCCGTGCCGGACGCCCGGTACAGCACCAGGGCCCACACGGCCTGGAGGACACTGCTTTCGGTGACGCCCCGGCGGGCCGCCCACCGGGTCAGCCGCGCCGTCTCGGCCCGCGACAGCCGGACGCCGCCCCGTCCGGTGCCGTCCTGCCCGGTCCGTTCGCCCGGGGCCGCCGGGCGCAGCGCGACGGGCGGCCGGCAAAGCGGCCGCCGCCAGAAGTCCCGGGCCGCGTCCAGGTTCCGGTCGTCCAGCCAGCGGGTGTAGTCGCGCAGGTCGGGCCGGCGTTCACCGCCGGGCAGCCGGCCTCCGGCGAGATAGGCGCGGTAGAACGTGCGCAGCAGCAGGCGGACGCTCCAGGCGTCGAGCACGGAGCGGTGGTAGGTGAGCGCCACGTCGACGGCGCAGGGCTCGACGGACGGCCCGTCGGGCGCTCGGTCGAGCAGGGCCACGCGCAACAACCCCGGGCGCCGCAGATCGAAGCCGCGCTCGCGTTCCGCCGCCAGCAGGGCTTCGCGGCTCACCGAGGCGTCGTACGGGTGACGCACGACCTCCGGCACGCAGTGGTCGAACAGCACCGCCCGCAGCTGGGGGTCCCAGGCGAAGGCGGTGCGCAGCACGCTCTCCCGGTCGACGACGCACTGCCAGGCAGCGGTGAACCGGCCGGTGTCCAGGGGGCCGTGCCAGCGCCAGGTGAACTGCTCGACCTGCTGGTCCGGTGGGTGCGGTCCCGCCAGCAGTTCCCGCTGGAACGGGGTCACGGGGAAGGTCCGGGCCGGCCGCCGCGCGGGAGGCGGGCCCGGCGGGTGAGCACCGGCCCGGCCGTGCCCGGTGCTGCGCGCCACCGCCGCGGGACCGCTGGTGACCAGGTCCGCCAGCATGCCCGCGGGGCAGGTGGCCCAGTCCCCGAGTCCGGCGGGAAGTTCGAGGGTGTGGTGGTCGGCACCGTGCCGCAGCAGCCGGGGCGCACCGTGCGGTCCGGGGCGTCCGGCGGCGATCTGGGCGAGCGCGGTCCGCAGGACGGCGGTGTCGAGTCTGCCTCTCAGGTCCAGGACGGTGCCGGTGTCCGGAGCCCGGCACCCCGGGTCCAGGACCACGGTCACGCCCGGGACAGAGGACCGGTTGAACGGCATCGGCGCTTCTCCTCCCCTTCTCGGCACGAGAGGCACTGGTGGCGGCAGCACCTCGTGATCGGCAAGGGCACGGTAGCGCCGCGACCGCCGCCTGACCGGCCGTCTCCGCCGGTCCCCTACCGGGTCCCGAGCGGTCCTGGCCGCGCACTCCGCTCGGGGAGGGACGACGCCGTACCGCGTGCCGCGCCGGGCCCCGCTCCGCCCGGCCGCCGAGGATGCCTCCGGCGACCGGGCCCGCTCCCCCGAGGGCGGGCGGTCCGGGCTCTCACGCCGCCGTGAAGAGGTCGAACGTGGACGTGCAGCGCGGTCCGGCCAGCACCTCCAGCTGCGGATCGACGGCGAGCATCGCCTGGTGCAGCCGCTGGAGTTGCGGCGAGGGTTCGACCCCCAGCTCTTCGATCAGCCGCACCCGCAGCCTGCGGTAGATCTCCAGCGCCGCTCCCTGCCGCCCGGAGCGGTAGAGCGCGACCATCGCCTGGGAGTGCAGCCCCTCGTGGTGCGGTTGCCGGGAGGTCAGATCGGTCAGCTCGGCGAGGAGTTCGGCGTGCCGGCCGAGCCTGAGATCCGCGTCGATCCGCCGCTCCACGGTGACCAGGCGGCTCTCCTCCAGCCGCCTCACCTCGATCTCCAGGACCGGCCCGACCCGTACGTCGACCAGGGCCGGCCCCTGCCAGAGGGTGAGCGCCGCGCCGAACCGCTGGGCCGACACCGCGTTGTCACCGGCTTCGAAGGCGGCCTGCCCTTCGCGCACCAGGTTCTCGTACTGGTGCACGTCCACGCTGCACTGCGGGATCTGGAGCAGATACCCCCCGTGCCGGGTCACCAGGACGTCCTTCGCACTGCCCGGGGCAGTCGGCCCCATCGCGGTGCCCAGACGTCTGCGCAACTGGAGTATGTACGTCTGAAGGGTCGTCAGCGCGCTCAGCGGCGGCGCGGTCCCCCATATCTCTTCCATGAGTGTCGGGACGGGCATGACCCGTCCCGGGTAGAGCGCCAGCAGCGACAGTATCTGCCGCGGCTTGGCCGCTGTAGGAACAATCGATCCCCCGTTGACCTCGGCACTGAGCGGACCCAAAACCTGAATCCTCACGGTTTCCTCCGTAGTGGTCGAGCCCTCGTCTGGTCCCTTTCCTGGCCAGAAACCTGCTTCGTGTCGCACGCTAGCCGGGGTCGTCCGCGATCAGCGCTGTCCTGTAGCGGCCCTCAAGTGGATCTGCACGCGTCCTGCCGCGGCGGGACTTCCACCCGCCGGTGCCCGGCGCGCACGACAGCGCGCCGGCCGGGGCGGCGTGTGTGCCGCCCGGCCGGCGCGCTGTCGTAGGTCCGCGGTCAGTGGGCTTGCAGGAGGGGTGCGTTCCCCGTCGCAGCCATGGAGGGCAGCGTCGTCCCCACCGGGGCGAGCGACTCGGGGCCGACGGTCAGGATCGACTGCTGGAGCCGGCGCAGCCGGCCGGAAGGCTCCAGGCCCAGGTCCCGGACGAGCGTGCCGCGCAGCCGGTGGTAGACCTCCAGCGCCTCGCCCCGCCGGCCCGAGCGGTGCAGCGCCAGCATGAACTGGGCGTGCAGGTTCTCGTGGGTGCGGTAACGGCTGGTCAGGACAGTCAGCTCCGACAGGAGTTCGCGGTGGCGGCCGAGGCGCAGATCGGCCTCGATGCGCTGGTCCAGGGCGCACAGCCGGCTCTCCTCCAGCCGCTTGGCCTCCATCTCCAGTTGCGATCCGGCGTGGACGTCCGCGAAGGCGGAGCCGGTCCACAGGGTGAGCGCCTCGCGCAGCCGGCGTGCGGCGCCCGGGAAGTCCCCGCCGTCCATCGCGCGGTAGCCCATGCCCGCGAGCCGTTCGAACTCCCGCACGTCGCTGCTGCCGCCGCTGGAGACGAGCTGGTACCCGCCGGGGAGGGTCATCAGGACGTCCTTGGCGCTGCGCGCCGGTGTCCCGTCGGCCGGGTCCTTCAACAGCGCGACGGCGATCAGCTCGCGCAACTGCAGTATGTACGTCTGTAGGGTGGTGCGGGCACTGCGTGGCGGTCGGCCCGCCCACAGCTCCTCGATGAGGGCACAGACCGGCACCACTTGATCGGCGTACAACGCCAGAAGGGCGAGTACCTGCCGAGGCTTCGGCGCCGTCGGTGCGACGGACGCCCCGTTCTCCCTGACGTTCAATGCGCCTAGTACATCAATGTCCACGTCAGTCCCCCTGAGTGATGTGTGGTGCCGCTCGCACATTACAAAACAGGCCAGACGGTTTGTCAATATAAAACCGTCCGTGCTGTTTTTAAAAGGGCCAGCCTGCCGCATCGGTTCAGCGGCAGGCCATTTGACCTGCTCTTTTACAGGTCGTTGCCGAACGGCGGGGGAATGAGCCGCTTACACGGACGATCTTTGCGGCGGATAGAGGAAGCGAACCAGCCAGTTCAGTCTGTCGATGAACTCTGCCGGTGAATAAAAGACCGTCCATGCGGTTTGTTTTCTGCCGAAAAATGTTGGGTGCTGCGCGACGACAGACGCGGAAAGACGGTGCGCGCCGCCAGCCGCGGCAGCATCAGATTCCAGAAGCGTACGAGAGTGACCTCGGAAGTCCACTGGGTGTCGTCGGCTCCGAGCCGTTCGAAGCCCGCGGTCGCGGCCACGACGGCGACCGCGGCGTCGGCCGCCTGGACGTCGTCGGCGAGGCTGGCGTCGCTCGCCGCGGCGTGCAGGACCTGCTCGACCCACTCACCCCATTCCCGGCGCACGTCAGTTCCGTGCCCGCGAGGGGGTACGGCGCCGCTCAGCTGGAAGCCGGCTCGGACCACCGCGTTCTGCCCCTGGGTTCCGATCAGCGCGTGGGTCGCGTCCACCAGCCGCTGGAGGGCGCACCAGTAACCGTCGGTCGACCGGATGATCAGCCGCAACATCGCGACGGCCTCGTCCTCGACGGCGTGCGCGAGGGCCTGCTTGCTCTCGAAGTGGAAGTGCAGCGCCCCGTTGCTCACTCCGGCGGCCCGGCTGATCGAGGTGAGTGACGCCCTGGCGTATCCGTCCGTGGCGAACTCCTCGGCCGCGGCCCACACCAAGGACTGCCGCGTGCGTACCGCTCGCTCCTGCTTCACCATGTAGGACTCCTGGCCAAGGGCCGGACGGTTGCGCACCGGCCGGCCCCGTGACGTCTGCTGCTTCGACGGATGATGTTGTGTGCTACTGCGGCGGGTTGCCGTGTTTGCGGGAGGGCAGGTCGGCGTGCTTGGTGTGGAGCATCGCCAGGGACTTGATCAGCACCTCGCGGGTTTCGGCGGGGTCGATCACGTCGTCGACCAGACCCCGTTCGGCCGCGTAGTAGGGGTGCATCAGCTCGGACTTGTACTCCTTGACCATGCGGGCCCGCATGGCCTCGGGGTCCTCGGCCCCCGCGATCTGCCGGCGGAAGATGACGCCCGCGGCACCCTCCGCGCCCATCACGGCGATCTCGTTGGTCGGCCACGCATAGGTGAGGTCGGCACCGATGGACTGACTGTCCATGACGATGTAAGCACCCCCGTACGCCTTGCGCAGGATGAGCGAGATCCGCGGCACCGTCGCGTTGCAGTACGCGTACAGCAGCTTCGCCCCGTGCCGGATGATCCCGCCGTGCTCCTGGTCGACACCGGGCAGGAAGCCCGGCACGTCCAACAGGGTGACGATCGGGATGTTGAAGGCGTCGCACAGCTGCACGAACCGCGCGGCCTTCTCCGACGCCTCGATGTCCAGCACCCCCGCCAGGGCCTGCGGCTGGTTGGCGACGATGCCCACGACCTGCCCGTCCAGACGCGCCAGGGCGCAGATGATGTTGCGGGCCCAGCGCTCGTGGACCTCCAGGTACTCGCCCTCGTCGACGAGTTCCTCGATGACCTTGGTCATGTCGTAGGGCCGGTTGCCGTCCGCGGGAACCAGGTCGAGCAGCACGTCCGAGCGGCGGTCCGCGGGGTCGGAGGACTCGTGGCGGGGCGGGTTCTCCCGGTTGTTCTGCGGCAGCAGCGACAGCAGGTAGCGGACCTCGGCGAGGCAGGTCTCCTCGTCGTCGTAGGCGAAGTGGCACACCCCCGACGTCTCGGCGTGCACGTCCGCGCCGCCCAGACCGTTCTGGGTGATCTCCTCGCCGGTCACCGCCTTGACCACGTCCGGGCCCGTGATGAACATCTGCGAAGTCTCACGGACCATGAACACGAAATCGGTCAGAGCGGGACTGTAGGCGGCACCGCCCGCACACGGGCCGAGCATCACACTGATCTGCGGGATCACCCCCGACGCCCGGGTATTGCGCTGGAAGATACCCCCGTACCCGGCCAGCGCCGACACGCCCTCCTGGATACGGGCCCCGGCACCGTCGTTCAGCGACACCAGCGGAGCACCCGCCGCGATCGCCATGTCCATGATCTTGTGGATCTTCGTGGCATGCGCCTCACCCAGCGCCCCACCGAAGATCCGGAAATCATGCGCGTAGACGAAGACCGTCCGGCCCTCCACCGTGCCCCACCCGGTGATCACACCATCCGTGTACGGCTTCTTCGCCTCCAGACCGAACCCCGTCGCCCGGTGCCGGCGCAACTGCTCGACCTCACAGAACGAACCCGCGTCCAGCAGCAACTCGATCCGCTCACGCGCCGTCAGCTTCCCCTTGGCGTGCTGCGCCGCCGTCGCCTTCTCGCTCGGCCCGGCCAGCGCCTGCGCACGGATCGCGTACAGCTCCCCCACCCGGCCGCCGGTATCGGTCGGCGTCGCCCCCGTCGGTGCCGGGGCGGTCGTCATCGCCATGTCTGGTCCCTTTCTGGGACAAAGGCCGAGGAGGTCCCGCCCCGGATTCACGAGCATGTTAACAAACCGCCTATGCGGTTTCTATATTCAGAGCATTCACACCGAATGGAAGGCGGTCAGCGCCAACTGCGGGGTGACGCGTAGGCCGTCGAACGCTCCCACCACCGGCCGGCGCGCACCGCGGGCGGAGCCTCCCGCCTCTGGCGGCCCTCCCGCGCCGCGAGTACCACTACGGTGAGCGCGGCCAGTTCTTCCTCACTGGCCCGACCGCGTTCCACGACAAGCAGAGTTTCCGAGTTTTTCATCCGCGCGATCCCCTCTCCTGCGGACGTGCGGTAACACGGTCCGCCGGAACGCTCAAGACGCGGTCCGGAATCACTCGAAAAGGCCGGGGCCGCATTCACAAGTGACATGCCACGCTCCGAAAAGGGCCCCACGGCATTGATACGGTAAAGGCAGCCCCAAGAAATCCTATAGCACCTTAAAAATAAACCGGGTGGTATGTATCTTCTTTGGCCGGAGAGGCGACACGATTGCCTCACGCCAACGGGCTCAGGGGGAACCAGCATGTCTGCGCGCACGTTTCACGTCGGCCGGCCCAGATTCGACGCGAGGCGCCGGGAGGACGGCATCACGGTCGCGGAGACCGTCGCACCGAGGTACGCGTATCTGACCACCACCGTTCCCAAGGAGTTCGTCCACCGCGCCAGTATCGCCGAGGTGATGCTCACCGACTGGGAACGCCTGGACGACAGCCACTTCACGGTGGCGGGTCAGTGGCCGCGCCGGCACGGCTTCTTCGCCGCCATCGACGACTGCTACGACCCGCTCCTCGTCATCGAGACGATTCGCCAGGTCGGCATCCTGCTGGCGCACGCAGAGTTCGCGGTTCCGCTCGGTCACCAGTTCCTGATGCGGGATCTCTCGGTCGACGTCCGGCCCGAGCACCTGGTCATCGGCAGCACTCCGGCGTCCGTCGACATCGAGATCACCTGCATCGACATCAAGCGCCGGGGACACCGTCTGTCGAGTCTGCACTTCGAGGCGGTGATCTACCGGGACGAACAGGTGGCCGCGACGGCCGTCGCCAGCTTCACCTGCACGTCCCCGGCCGTCTACCGGCGGCTGCGCGCCCCCCGGATCGGTGACGGGGCGCCCACCCCTCTCCCCCTGACCAGCCCGACGGCACCGCAGGAGGTCGGCCGGACCTCCCCCACGGATGTCGTCCTGTCCCCGCTGCCGGAACCGGACCGCTGGCAACTGCGGGTGGACACCCGGCACCCGGTCCTCTTCGACCACCCCGTCGACCACGTGCCGGGCATGCTTCTGCTGGAAGCCGCCCGGCAGGCCGCGGCCGCGTTTCTCGGGCGTTCCTGCCTGCCGGTGGGCATCACCGGCGAGTTCAGCCGCTACGCGGAACTCGACGCACCGTGCGTGATAGAGGTGACGGCTCTTCCCAGGTGCGCGCAGGGCAGGGAGCGTCTGCTGGTGACCGGCAGGCAGGAAGGGGCGCTCGTCTTCACCTCGGCCATCTCGGTGGCACCGCCCTGCGCCTGACCCGGGCGTCCCGCGCCGGCGGCGGCGCGCGGTGAACGGACGGTGACCGGAGCGGCCCGGACTCTTCGCGGATCCGGGCCGCCCGGGCTACCCGGGTCGACGCGGTGTCGTAGCGGGTCGAGGCGGGTCAGGTCGCCACCGGGACCGCGGCCGCCTCGCTGACCAGGCGCGCTCCGCGGTCCGGGGCCACGTCCAAGCGCATCAGCACCGAGGGCGAGGCGATGGAGGGCAGCAGGTGCTTCAGCAGCACCGAGACCCGGTACTCGACGTCCCGCAGGTCGGCCTCCAGGTGCGAGTAGAGCTGGACCCCGTTGTATGCGCCGATCACCATCTCCGCGACTTCGCGGGGCACCACGTGCGGCAGGGTCTCCCCCCGTTCACGGGCCTGCGTCAGGATCTCCGTCAGTATGTCGACCCACAGCTGCCAGGCACTGCCGTAGTGCTTGCGGCCGACCGGGTCCGCCGACAGCCGGGCTCCGGCCCTCAGCAGGGGATCGTTCACCAGCCGGTGGGCCACCGTCATGGCGACGTCCACCATCTCCTGGAGTTTGACCTCCTGTTCGGCCACCCGCTGGTCCGTCTGGACCTCCAGGATGCCCCGGGCCAGTGCTTCCTTGGAGTCGAAGTGGAAGTACAGCGCGCCCTTGGTCACGCCGGCGGTCTTCAGGATGTCGGCGACCGTGGCCGCCGCGTACCCGTGCTCCGCGAAGACCGCCGCAGCCGCCTCCAGTACTGCGCGGCGCGTCCTGACCGCACGTTCTTGCCGGGCCACCGGACCGTCCCTTCACCCACCGTCCGTGCCAGTGCCGCACACCGACCCTAAGAAAAACCGACCAAGTGGTACCTTAGCCGTCAACCAAAGCAGTCGCCGGTTTTCCGGACCGTCTCACCGTGTTCATCAGCGAGTTCCCGGTCGACGGCCCGCACCAGGGACGCGTCGATCGCGTCCAGCGAATCGACCACGTGACGCACCCCGGCGTTCCGCATGGCCTGCCTCTGGAAACTGTGTTCATAGGTGGTCGGGTGCCCGATGAACCCCGCGCCCAGCTCCTGGGCGGCCTCGGCCACGCGCGCGACGTCGTCGATGAACAGCGCCTGGTCGCACCGGAGTCCGAAGACGTCCTCGGCGATCTCGCGCACCCCGGGACGGAACGCGTCGGTGCACACGTATCCGGGGCCGTCGAAGTACTCGGCCCAAGGGCTCAGGTGCCGGTCGAAGTGAGCCCGCCCGAGCCCTCCGTAGCACACCAGCGAGGCCCCGGTGGCGCGCAGTCGCGCGAGCAGGTCGCCGGCTCCCTCCAGCACCCGCACCGGGTGGTCCCTCAGGTACTCCTCCCGTTCGCGGAAGTACGCCGCCACGACCTCCTCGGGGGAGCCCGGGCCGCCGAGCACCTGCGCGGCCCGCAGCTGCGTCTGCGACAGCACCGCGCGCTCCAGCTCGGCGGTGTAGGCGTGCCCGCGACCGACCACGAACCGGTGGATGACCGGGCTGAAGGTGTCGTTGAGCAGAACGCCGTCGATGTTCACCGCGATCAGACGCAGTCGCCGTAGGGCCACCGGAACCGCCTTGCGCCGGGCCGCACGGGCAGTCGTACGGCGCGAATGGGGAAGGCGGCGTCCAGCTCGCCACCCGGCCGGAGACGTCACCGACCGAAGAATAAACCGGTCATACGGTTTTTTCAATGGAGCCGGTGACGCATGCCCGCGGCGGCTCCGTGCCGTGGTCCGCGCGGGGTTCGTGCGTGGAGACTGCGCTCAGCAAGCCGATGACGTGTCGTTTCACAGGACGGGGAGACCGATGAATTCGCTGCGGGGCAAGACGGCTCTGGTGACGGGGGCCGGGCGGGGGATCGGCCGGGCCATCGCCCGCCGGCTTGCTGCCGAAGGGGCCCTGGTCGCCGTGCACTTCGGCAGCGACGAGGCCTCGGCCCGGGAGACGGTGGAGCTCATCACCGGCGCCGGAGGGCGTGCTTTCCCCCTGCGCGCACCGCTCGGCGTGCCCGGCGACGTGCGGGCGTTGTACGAGGGGTTCGACTCCGGTCTTCGGGAGCTGGCCGAGCCGGTGGCGCTGGACATCCTGGTCAACAACGCGGGGTTCAACCTCCGGGGTGACGTGACCGGGGTGACCCCGGAGGACTTCGACCGGCTCATGGCCGTCCATGCCAAGGCACCGCTCTTCCTCGTCCAGGAAGGTCTGCCGCGGCTGCGGGAGGGCGGCCGCGTCGTCAACATCAGTTCCGCGGCCACCCGGCTCGCCCTTCCCACCTCCCTCGCCTACTCCATGGCCAAGGCCGCGCTGGAGGCGTTCACCCGCACGCTGGCCAAGGAGTTCGGGCCGCGAGGCATCACGGTCAACTCGGTGGCGCCGGGCTTCGTGAAGACGGAGATGAACCAACGGCGTTGGTCCACGCCGGAGGCCGAGGCCGTGCACGCCGCCCATTCCGTGTTCGGCCGCATGGGAGAACCCGCCGACATCGCGGACGTGGTGGCCTTCCTCGCGTCGGACGACTCCCGCTGGATCACCGGCCAGTGCCTCGACGCGTCCGGCGGCACCGGGTTGTGACCGCGCCCCGTCGCTCTTCTGCGGGGGCCCGACTCCCCCACGCGGGGCCGTCGGTTGGCTGCCCGTGACGAACAGTCATGACGTGGCGGGCACCGGCACGGGGTTGCGGGAGGCATACGCGTGCCTGGGACGTCGGGTGCCGCCGCGTCGTGGCGTGCTTTCGGTGGTACCGGTTCGTACGGGCGTCGAGTCGTGCTTGAGGCCGGGTGGAGAAGTGCTCGAACCGTGAAGGCCCGCGGTGCCGGGCAGGGGTGGACGGGGTCCGGAGCGGTGCGATCGCCGCCCGGACCTCGCCCACGTTCCGGCCGTCAGATGAGAGCTGAAGAGCGCGACTTCGCCATCAGGCCACTGACCTGCGCAAACGTTCCGTGACACCCAGTCCGTGCGAACCGTGAGGCGGTTCCTGGGAACTGTGAGGGCGTCCGTAGGAACCGAGTGCCACGATCCTGTGGACTCCCTAGATTGCTCTCAGAGCAATGAGCTGGGCCGGTAGATTGCGGTCGGCGATGTCCTGAAGAGCAAGCAACCGAGCCTGTGAACCGGGTCGATTGACTTCTGACTCATGTCCATTAGGTTCATCAGGTCGGTGCAGCCGGCATTCGCATACGTCCGTCACCCCCGTACACGGAGGGTCTGTTGGGAGCAGCACGCAGACTGGTCGACGCCCAGACGGGCGAGCCGGTCCCCTACGCGCCGTACGCCTTCTCGGGCCGGCACACCCAGGTGGACAAGGCCCGCGTCGAGGCGATCACCGAATCCAAGGCGTTCACCCCCAGCCAGAAGTTCCTGGTCCTGTGGTGGATCGGTGTCTCTCCCGAGGGCATGGACCCGCTGCGAGCGACGGGAGCGGACATCGCCAAGCGCGTGGGCATGTCCACCGATGCCGTCGGGAAGATCAACCGCAAGCTGACCAAGCACCGCGTCCTGATCGTCCGGGGGCGCATCGGCAACTACAACCTCTATAGGATCAGCCCCTACATCGCGTTCCACGGAACCGGGCTGGAGCAGCGCGAAGCGGTGAAGACGTGCAATCCTCCGGAGATCCCGGGTTTCAACGAGATGACCCCTGCACGGTGGGAGGCACAGTGACCAGCGACGACAAGCAGAAGAACCTGGAGCTGCTGCAAGCCACGGCGGGCATGACGGCCAACCAGCGTCTCGTCGTCATGCTCTACGCACTGCACCCGACCGACCGCGGGGGCGCGGTCGTGGAGACCGCGGCCAACCTCGCCGCCCTGGTCGGCATGTCCGCACCCGTCTTCTCCCGCACCCGCAAGCAGGTCATCGAGTCCGGCTGGCTCGAGGAGTCCGACAAGCTCGCCCACATCCGCTACTACCGCCTCAGCCCGAAGGCACTCGGGGTGAACGTCGTCGTTCCGCTGCGCCGCGCAACGTGATCCGTCCCAGGGGGCGCCCCTCATTGACGTCACGTCAATGAGGGGCGCCCCCTGGGACGCCTTCGTTGACGTCCTGTACATCTGAGGTCCGGGGCCGCCGCATCGCGTCGGAGACCACCTCGGCCACGAGCACGGCGGTGGCCGCGGGGCCGCGCAACGGAGCGGTGGGCAGTACGGACGTGTCGGCCACGCGGAGGCCGGCGACGCCGTGCACCCGGCCGTACTGGTCGACGGCCGCCCGCCGCGACCCCGCCGGCCCCATCGGCACCGTGCCGCAGGCATGGTGCGCCGTTCCCAGGCGACGCTCGATCCAGTCGTCCAGTGCGCCGTCGTCGGCCACCACCTTGGCCGGGGGGCCGAGCGGCGACCGCGCGACCTGGCGGAACGCGCGGGTGTTGACCAACTCGGCGGTCGTGCGCACGGCCTCCCGCAGGCGGCGCCTGTCGTCGGCGGTGCGCAGGTAGTGGTAGTCGACGCACGGGTCGGCCGCGGGGTCCGCGGTGGCCAGGCGCAACGTGCCGGTGCCGCGCGGCGCGAGATCCGAGACCAGGAAGGCGAGCGGGGCGCGCGGCCCCGACGGCCGTACGCCCGCCAGCGCGGGCAGCGGGGAGAGGGACTGGAGTATCTCCAGGTCTCCCGCGAGGGGCGAGGCGGGCCCGGACGACGGCAGGTGCAGGCAGCCGCCCAGCCAGGAGTCGGCCGGAGCGTCGAACTCCCGTCGTGGCGACCACTCCAGGACCACCTGCGGGTGGTCGCCGAACCGTGCGCCGACGGCGGGGAGGTCCGCGACCACGGGCACGCCCAGGCGCTCCAGTTGCCCGCGGTCGCCGATGCCCGACAGCAGCAGCAGCTGCGGGCTGGCGAAGGACCCGGCGCAGAGCACCACCTCACCGCACTCCAGGGCCCTGCCGCGCCCTTCGTGGTCGACTTCCACGCCGGTGGCCCGGCCACGGGAGACGACGACGCGCCGGACGCGGCAGTCGCCGACGGCGGACAGGTTGGGTCGGCCGAGCGCGGGCAGCAGGTAGCTGATGCCGGTGTTCACCCGCATGCCGTCGACGCTGTTCGACGGGACCGGGCCGAAACCGCCCGGGCCCTGGTCGTTCTTGTCGGGCTCGTCGGGGAAGCCCATCTCGCGCGCCGCCGCCCGGAACGCCGCGGCCGCCGGATGCCCGAGGGCACCGCGGCGCACCCGCACCGGTCCGCTGCCGCCATGGACCCGGTCCGCCCCGTGGTCGAGGTCGGTCTCCAGCCGGCGCAGGAAGGGCAGCACCCGCTCGAAGGCCCAGGCGGGGCTGGCGACGGCCCAGCGGTCGAAGTCCTCCCGCCGCGCCCTGATGAAGTACCCGCCGTTGACGGTCGTGGAGCCGCCGAGATACCGGCCGCGGGAGACCCGGTAGGGATGCCGGGCCGTCAGGCGGGTCTCGTACCGGCGTACCGCCCCGTGGTCGGTCCGCGCGCCCGGGACCCACCGCGCGTCCAGCAGCTCGGCCGGGAAGCCGGACAGCGTCCGCGGAAGGGGTCCGGCCTCCAGGAGCAGCACCGACCGGTCGGTGTCCTCGCTCAGCCGCGCGGCCAGCGGGGCACCGGCGGCTCCCGCCCCGACGACGATCACGTCGTAGCGGGTCAACGGCCTTGCCCCGGTGTACCGGAGCTGCGGACGATGCGCGGTCGCAGGGCTGCCGTGGAGCGGCCCCGGAGCGCGGAGAACCAGACGCCCGCTCCGTAGGCCAGGTCGTCCAGGCGCCTCGCCACGCCGTAGCGCAGCGGGTCCAGAGGGGCCCGGTCACGGCGGCGCTCGAGCACGACGTCCGTCACGGCGGCCACGGCGACGGCCCTGCGGATGCGGCGGGACACCACGCAGCCGATCGCCGCCGCCGGCCACCAGTGCCGGGTCAGCAGCGCCGACGTCTGGGTCAGGGCCGCGACGCCGCCCATGGCCGTGAGCCGCAGGGCCAGACGGTGGCGTCCGCGCACGCCGTCGAGTTTGCGCGCGATCCTCAGGGCGGCCACCGCGAAGACGACGCCGGCGACGGGCACCGACCAGCGCCGCTGGGCGAGCAGGGCGCCGACCATCACGGTGCTCCAGGGCACGAACACGGCCGGGGCGATGTGCTGCGGATGGCGCTCGGCCAGGGGGTGGGCGCCGGTGCCGTACACCGCCTTGCGCAGGAACCAGTCGGCGACCGCGACACGGTGCTCGTGGGCGGCCTCGACCGTCGGCTCGTACCGGACCCGCCAGCCGTCGGCGAAGAGCCGCCAGCACAGGTCGACGTCCTCCCCCACTCTCATCCGCGCGTCGAAACCGTCCCGCAGGGCGTCGACCCGCACCACCGTGCAGGCCGTCGACGCCCACGAGACGGAGCCCGCCGGTCGCACCGCCGCGGGATGCCGCCCCAGGTCGAGGGAGGACCGGACGCTCTCGTACCGTCCGATCCAGTTCGCCGAGGCCGCCGTCTCCAGGCCGGTGATCCGGGGCACCGCCATGGCGACCCGGGGGTCGCAGAAGTGCCGGAGCAGCACCGGCACCGTCTCCGGGGGGAGCACCACGTCGGAATCGACGAAGACCGCGTAGGGGGTTCGGACCAGGCGGAGGCCCGCGTTGCGTGCTCCCGCGGGGCCGGTGTTGACGGGCAGCGCGAGCAGCCGGGCCCCGTGTTCTGCCGCCACGGCCGCGACGGCCGCGGGGCGGTGCGAGGCGTCGTCTACCACGATCACCTCGTGGTCCGGCCCGATGCTGGTCAACAGCCGGTCCAGCTCCCGCGGGCGGTCGCGGACCGGGACGACGAAGGTGTGGCGGGCGTCGCGCGGTGCGGGCAGTGCCGTGACGACCGGGTGGGCCAGCCCCGCGTCGAGCAGCCGGTCCGCCAGCAGCGCCCCGGCCCGGCCGGTCACGCGCAGCGTGCGTCCCTCGAAGAGCGCCTGCGCCCGCGCGGTCAGGCGCAGCAATCTGGTCGGGAACCCGCCGAGGAGGACCCGGCCGTCGTCGAGGACCTCGGTCCTGCGGTCCAGCACGACCGTGAAGCCCGTCGGGAGGGGCATCAGTGCTCCGTCTTCATTCCGTCGGGCCCCGTCGTCGCCCGCGGCGGGCGCGGGGCGGGTCGTGCGGGGACGACGAGCCGGCCCCGCTGGTCGGCGGTGCCCGCCTCGATGCGGCGGACCGTGGCGCGCACCATCTCCTCCAGCAGGCCGCGCCCTTCCTCGGCACACGCCCCCGTCGGGTCGCCGAGGACGCCGGACGGCGACACCGCCCGGACCCCGCGGGCCACCAGGTCGGGAAGCACGGCCGCCAGTGGCCGTGTGTCACCGGGCGCCGCCCTTTGCGTGCGCACGTCGGCGGGTGCCAGGTGCAGCATCACCGACGTCTCGGTGCGCCCGGCGTGGGCGTCGCCGCCGGGGGCCTCGCAGCAGGTCCAGGCGACGTCGTGGCCCTCGGTGCGCATCCGGCCGACGGCGTCGTCGAAGGTCCGCGTGTTGCCTCCGTGGCCGTTGACGAAGACGATCCGCCGGGCCCAGAGCGAGAGCGACCGCACCATCTCCACCAGCACCACGGCCAGCGCGTCGTGCCCGATGGAGACCGTCCCCGGGAAGCCCGCGTGTTCGCCGCTGGAGCCGTACGCGAGTGTCGGCGCCACCAGCGGTGGGCCCGCGGGGCCGGAGGCCAGGGCGCGCGCCGCCCGCAGCGCGACCGCGCGCGCGATGACGCTGTCCGTGTCGAGCGGCAGGTGCGGGCCGTGCTGCTCGGTCGATCCGACGGGGACGAGCACCCAGGCGTCGGGGGAGATGTCCGGCCAGGCCGTGCTCGCCAGTTCTCGGGGAGCCGACCGGTCCGTGCGGGGCAGCGGCATGGCTAGCCGATCGTGTTCCGGGAGCCGTCGGTGCCCAGCGACCTGGTGAAGTCCGCGGGCACGACCAGGTCGTCGGGGCCCAGGTCGTGGACGGAGGAGTGGCCCAGGCCGAGCAGCGCGGAGTCGATGCCGCCGCGCAGGACGTCCAGTACGTTCTCCACGCCGGCCTGTCCGTTGGCGGCCAGCCCCCACAGGTAGGCGCGCCCGATCATGACGGCCTTGGCGCCGAGCGCGAGCGCCTTGACGACGTCGCTGCCCCGGCGGACGCCGCCGTCCAGCAGGACCTCGACCTGCTCCCCCACGGCCCGGGCCACGGCCGGGAGCACCCGGATCGTCGCCGGGGTGCCGTCCAGGTTGTTGCCGCCGTGGTTGGACACCGAGAGCGCGGTGACGCCCGCGTCCACGGCCCGCCGGGCGTCGTCCACCCGGCAGACGCCCTTGAGCATGAAGGGGCCGTCCCACTGGGCGCGCAGCCAGGCGATGTCCTCCCAGGAGGGGGGCGGCGTCTGCATCCACTGCCCGTAGGCCCCGAAGAAGGTCGGGGGCCGTTCCCCGCGTCCGACCACGTTCGGGACGGTCAGGTCGGGCAGGCGCCGGGTCCTGGCGAAGTCCAGCAGCCAGGCGGGCCGGGTCACTCCTTCGGGCGCGAACCTGACCAGTGCCTTCAGGTCGAGCCGTTCGGGGATCCTCGGGCTCCCCCAGTCCCGGCCGTGGGAGAACGACCAGTCGAGGGTGAGGATCAGGGCCTTCGCTCCGGCCGTACGGGCGCGCTCCATGTGGCGCACCATGGAGTCCTTGTCGCCCATCCAGTACATCTGGAAGAACGTCCGCGGGTTGGCCGCGACGACCTCCTCGACCGGCTTGCTGGCGAAGGAGCTGAGCCCCATCGCCGTGCCCCGTGCCGCCGCGGCCCGGGCGACGGCGACCTCGCCGTCGGGGTGCACCGCCTGGACGCCCGTGGGGGAGATCACGACGGGCAGGGAGATGTCCTCGCCCAGCACCCTCGTGGTCAGCTCGCGCTTGGCCGACAGGCCCGCGACGTGCGGGGCGAATCCCAGTTCCGCGAAGGCCGCGATGTTGTCGTGGTAGGTCACGCCCTTCTCGGAGCCGGCGAGCAGCGCGCTGTAGACGGACTTCGGCAGCCGCTTCCTGGCCCGTCTCTGGGCCTCGGCCACCGTCTCGAACCATCCCCCGTTACCCATGAAGGGCCTCCTTCGGTTCCAGCCCTGCCAACGGGCTCTCGTCACAGATACGGTCCGGGCGGCGCGTGCGGGGCATGCCGAGCGGCACGGGCGCCTGCCGTACCGGCCCGGTGTGCGAGTGGTCGCCCGTGGGGCGCGGGGCACTCGCCCGGTCGACCGAGGACAGGGCGGCGGCGCCGTGTCCCTTGACGCACTCCGGGTCGGGGCCGTCCAGCGGCAGCCCGGTGAAGAACTTGGCCGCCATGCAACCGCCCTGGCAGGCGTCGTACGCCGAGCACTGGGTGCAGGCGCCGCCGGACTGCGGCCGCCGCAGGTCGAGGAAGAGCGGCGAGTCGCGCCACACGCCGGTGAAACCGCCGTCGGCGCGTACGTTGCCGGCCTTGAACGTGTCGTGGATGGCGAACGGACAGGCGTACACGTCGCCCACGGGGTCGATCAGGCAGACCACTCGGCCCGCCCCGCACAGGTTGAGGCCCGGCAGCGGATCGCCGTAGGCGGACAGGTGGAAGAACGAGTCGCCCGTCAGGACGTTGTCGCCATGGGCGACGAGCCATCGGTACAGTTCCCGCTGCTGCTCCGCGGTCGGGTGCAACTCGTGCCAGACGTCGGCCCCCCGCCCGGAGGGGCGCAGCCGGGTCAGACGCAGCTGGGCGCCGTACCGGTCGGCGAGTGCCTTGAACTCGTCGAGCTGGGGGACGTTGTGCCGGGTCGCCACCACCGAGATCTTGAAGCCCTCGAAGCCGGCATCCCGGAGGTTGTCCATGGCGCGCAGGGTGGTCGCGTACGAACCGGCCCCGCGTACGGCGTCGTTGACCTCCGCCGTCGCCCCGTCCAGGGACAGCTGCACGTCGACGTAGTCGCTGGCGGCGAGGCGTTCGGCGACCGCGGGGGTGATCCGCACGCCGTTCGTGGAGAACTTCACCCCCACGTGATGGGCGGTCGCGTAGTCCACCAGCTCGAAGAAGTCGGCACGGACCGTGGGCTCGCCGCCTCCGATGTTGACGTAGAAGACCTGCATGCGTTCCAGCTCGTCGATGACCGCCTTGCACTCGTCCGTGGTCAGCTCACGGGGGTCCCGGCGCCCGGAGCTGGACAGGCAGTGCACGCAGGCCAGGTTGCACGCGTAGGTCAGTTCCCACGTCAGGCAGATGGGGGCGTCCAGGCCGTACTGGAAGTGGTCCACCAGACGGCCCACGGACGGGCTCGAACCGTTCGCCGCCTGTGTCGGGTCGCTCATCGCCGCGTCTCCTGGGCCGGGGTCGGCTCACCGGGCAGGGGCGAGCACCGTGGGGTGATCATGCGGGAGGCGGCCAGCGCGGCCAGCGCCCGCTGGTACCGGGGCGTCACCGCGTCCGCGACCCCGGCGGTGCGGCAGGCCGTCCGGGCGTCCGGGGCATCGGCCAGACTGCGCACCACGGCCAGCAGCGTGGGGTCCTTGACGAAGGAGAGCTTCCGGGTGCCGAAGTGGTACAGCAGCCCGCCGAACCGCTCCGGCCGTACCGCCACCTGCGGGTGCAGCGTCCAGGGCTCGTCGAGGTCGAACGGGCCGTCGGCCGGGGAGGCGCTGTGTGAGGACATCTGCCGGCCGGACTAGTAGACGCCGCACATGCCGTCGATGGACACCTCTTCGACCAACAGGTCGTCGGCCACGACGTCCTCGTCGGGGACCTGCACGTCGGACGGCTCCGTGCGAGAGGGTGTGGTCGCGGTGGTGTCGCTCATGGAGGGCTCCCTGTTCGCCGGGGGCTCACGGTCCTGCCGCGGGCCTTGATTTTGGCACTCGGTGCTGAAATACGATCCGTGTGTCAACATAACGGCACTCGGTGCCGAAAGGAAGAGGAGTGCAGAACCAGACGCGATCACCCGCCGGCCACGCCCCTCGCGCGGGACGCCGGCCACTGACCTCCCGCGCGGAACTGGAGCGCGTCGGCCTGCACTTGTTCGTCACGCACGGGTTCGCCAAGACCACGGTCGACGACATCGCGGCCGCGGCCGGGATCGGCAGACGGACGTTCTTCCGCTACTACCAGTCCAAGAACGACCTGGTCTGGGGTGACTTCGAGAACGAGCTGGACCGGATGCGCGCCGGGCTGGCCGCCTGCTCGCCGCAACTCCCCCTGATGGAGGCGCTGCGCCAGGAGATCGTCGCGTTCAACCACCTGGACCCCGCCCAGGTCCCCTGGCACCGCCAGCGCATGACCCTGATCCTGACGGTGCCCGACCTCCAGGCGCATTCCACGCTGCGCTACGCCGCCTGGCGTGCGGTCGTCGCCGAGTTCGCCGCCGGACGGCTGCGGCAGCCGGTGGACGCCCTGGCCCCCCAGGTCGTCGCGCACTCCGTCCTGGGGGCGTGCGTGGCCGCCTACACCGACTGGCTGCGGGAGGAGGACAGCGACCTGGACCACACGCTCGACCAGGCGCTGCGCCAACTCGCCCACGGCCCGACGGAGGGCGGCTGAACCTCCACGGCGGGCGCCTCGGCGGCGAGAGCGGTGCGGGACGGCGTCCGCCCGGACCGGAGCCGCTGGTCGCCGCCCGGTGGTCAGGTGAGGCCGGCCGTGGCGTTGTCCTCCCAGCCGTCGACCCGTTGGAAGTAGCCGTTCATCGAGCGGGAGTGCCGGGCCCAGCCGCCCTGGTCGGCGATGGCCACGGCGTCCTTGCCCTTCCTGCGGGCGGTCGTGGCCAGGCCGATGCGGAGGGAGTGGCCGGTCCAGGCGAGCGGGATTCCGGCGCGGGCGCTGATCCGCTTCACGGCCCGGGTGACGGAGTCGGGGACCATGCCGCCGGTGACGTTGCCGTGCCGGTCGACACCGACGAACGCGGGCGCGTCGGGGGCCGACCACCGCGGCCCGGCCTCGGCGGCGAGGCGGGCCCGGTACGCCTTCCACGCCTCCACCGGGCAGATCTCCGGGTCCTGCTGGTAGTTGATCTTCGCGTCGCGGACGCTGTGCTTGGTCTTGCCGGTGAGCACCGACACCACCAGGCCGCGCGGGGTGAGGGCGACGTCCCCGGCGAGGAGGCCGGCGGGGTCCTGGGCACGCGAGGCGTAGTGGAAGCCGGTCAGGACGAGCGCCCTGTCCCGGGAGCCGGCCAGGGTGTCGGGGCAGGCCCTCGCCACCCGGTACAGGTCGGGGACCTCGGCCGCGGCGGCCTGGCCCCGGCCGCGCCGCTCCCCCGCCTTCAGCAGCTCCACGGCCGCCGCCTCCAGCGTCGCCCGCGCCTGCGCCTGGTCGTCCCGGCCCACCCGGGCGCCACGGCGTCGCAGCTCGACCACGGCCCCGGCGAGGATCGTGCTCGCCGACGAGGCCGCGTAGCCCTGTCCGTCCACCCGGCCCCGGTCCAGCAGCCACACGACGAACGCCACCAACGCCCCGCGCGTGCACTCCAGTTCGGGAAAGCCCTGCGTTGCGCAGAACCGCGTCCAGACCCTCCACGCCTTCGCGTACGTGTCCGTGGTGTTGGCCGGCCTCAGCCGCCGCCGCACCTCGTCCGCGAAGTCCTCCGCGTCCGCCAGGCGCTGCGCGACCCGCACGCCGTGGCGCTCCGCCCACTGCGCGACCAGAGGGGACCGCTCCGCCGGAACGGGAGCCGTGCCCGCCTCTCCTGACGGGTGCTCGGTGGCGGTGCTCAACGGGCGCTCCCCGATTGCTGGCCTCTGATTTTCCTGGCGTCGGATAAGGAGAGCTTATCCGATGCCATGCCTCCCGGTGGAGAATTGTGACGCTGTTCTCCGGGAACTGCATGCGGAGCGAGGGCGGTCGGGCTCATACTCTCCATGGAGACCCCGGAGAACCGGGTGAGAATCTGACGGAAGGCCATATGAAGATCACCATCGAGGGCGCGGACCAGGACTTCGCGGAGAAGCTCGTCGCGCTCGCCGCCGCGCACGGCGCGGAACTGACCGTCGCGACCGTCGACACCGGCTGGACCGTCGAGCGCGCCACGCGCTATCTGCGCTCGCTGACCGCCGGCGCCCGCCGGTTCGCCGAGATGGTCGTCGTCGACGGCGACGGCTACCTCGACGCGGACCGGCTGCGCGCCGCCCTGGGGAAACTCAACGGCCCGACCGTCGCACTGTCCCGCGCCGTCCCGCGCGGTGTGCGCGAGGGCTGGTGGCCCGAGGGCATCAGCGCGCCCATCACCCCGGTGTACGACCCGGACAACCCGAGCTGGCACAAGAACATCGCCTACGAGATGGCCAGCGAGAACGTGCCCGTCTTCCGCTCCGCCATCGCCGCCCTGGCCACCGGCCGAGGCACCTCCACGGCACCGGAGCCACCCGCCCCTTGGAGCGGAGCGGCACCGTCCGCCTTCGACGTACCCCCCGGCTGGTACGCCACCGACGCTGTACCGCGGGCCGTGCTCGACGAGAGCGGCACCGGTGCGGGGTCCGACCGCAACAGCGGGCAGGAGTAAGGCGGATGAGGCAGGTCATAGGGGGTTGCGCGGCTAACCCCCCGCTCCCGGACAGTCGGCGCGGCCCGTCACCGCGGCGGGCCGCGACCACCGCTTCCCAGGAGTGATGCACCATGCCCGCCCTCGTCTCCCTCGCCCTCGACAAGGGCCTGGATCTCCTCGGCACGACCCTGGGGCAGTGGCTGCCCGTCCTGTTTCTGGCCGCAGGCATCGCCGGCACCTGGGTGCACCGACGGATGCGGGCCACCCCGCCCGAGCCTCCCCGTGTACGCCACTTCACCCTGCTGCGCACCGAGAACGCCGACGGGACGCCCGTACGGTACGAGACCACCCGGCCGACCGGGACCAAGATCACTCCGTGGGTCGACGGACGCCAGCGCCTCTACGAGCTGACCGAGGTACAGCTCGAGGACGGAACCTACGCAGCCGAGCCCCTCGACCGCCGGTAGCGGAAGGCTGCTGCGTGACCGAAGGACCGGAACGGTTCGGAGAACCGCAGGTCAGGGCCGAATTCCCAGGTGGCTGGCCTTGGTGTCGTCCCGCGCGGCATACTCGGGGCATGGCTGGCATCGAGATCGACGACACCACCGCGGACGCGCTGCGGGCCCTGGCCGACGCGGCCGGGCTGCCGCTGGACGCCTACCTCGCGCAGGTCGCCGAGGAGAAGCGGCGCGAGCGCGCGCTGGCCGAGGGCGCGGAGATCTTCCGCCGCGTCACCGGTGCTCCGGAGACCGTCGCCGCCTTCGACGCCGAGTACGGCGGCCCCGCGTCGGCGCGGTCCGCCCCGCAGGCGGCCTGATCCGTGCCTGCCGAGTACTACGTCGACTACCGGTGGTTCCTGGAACGCCAGGCCGAGCTGCTGGACGACCTCGCGGTCAACGACTACTCCGTGTTCGTCGGCCTGGCCGCCCGGCACAAGGTCGACCCGCCCCGCCACGACCAGCATCACCCGGACCCCTTCTGGCGTGCGGCCGTGATGCTGGAGGAGTGCGTCGTGCTCCGGCCACTGCCCGCCCGCAACGAGCTGTACGGCTTCGGCGTCGCCGTGGCGTACCTCGGAATGCACGGTGAGCGGGTGACCACCAAGTTCGAGGCCTGGCGGGACCTGATCGCCGACATCACCGCCCTGCGCCTCGACTCGTTCGCCGTCGCCGAGCGGCTGCGCTCACTCCGTCTGCCGACCGCCTGACCTCGCTGTCGCGTCCCCCTCCTCCACCCTCGGGGTTTCCGCGCTCTTCCGTCCGGTGGAGACCGGTGATCGGACGTGCTGGCTGAGGAAGAGGGCGGCGCGGTCGAGTGCCTGGTCGGCTTCGTCGAGGAGGCCGCCGGCGAATGCCTGGAAGACGTGGGGGGCGTCGGCGGTGATGTCGAGGATGACGTCGACTCCGGCGTCGCGGGCGCGGGCGGCGAGGCGGGTGGAATCGTCGAGGAGGATCTCGTTGGTGCCCACCTGGATGAGGAGCGGGGGGAATCCGGTCAGGTCGGCCGAGACGGCCGGACTGAGGAGGGGCTGCTCGGGGTCCTGGCCGGCGAGGTACATGGCTCCGGTGTGCAGCACGGCCGCGCGGGTGAAGATCGGATCGATGCCGTCCTTGGTCGTCATGCTCTCCCCGGTCCGGGTGGCGTCCAGGCCCGGGGAGAAGGCCACGATCACGGCGGGCAGCGGAAGCCCCGCGTCGCGGGCGGCCAGGGCGGTGGTGACCGCGTAGCCGCCGCCGGCGGAGTCCCCGGCGAACGCGATGGCGGACGGGTCCAGGCCGCTGTCGAGGAGGGCGCGGTAAGCGTTCAGGTTGTCTTCCAGACCAGCCGGGAACGGGTGCTCGGGGGCCAGCCGGTAGTCCACCGAGTACGAGTCGAACCCGGTCTTCGAGACGAGCTGCGCGGTCAGCGACAGCGCGGTCTCGGGGGAGCCGAAGACGAAGCCGCCGCCGTGGAAGTACAGGATCGTGCCCGGTCGCGCGCTCTGGTCCGGGGTGACGTGCAGGGCGGGTCGGCCGCCGAGCGCGGTCTGCGTGGTGCGGACGTCGTCCGGCACGATCATCGTGTCCATGAGTGCCCTGAACCCGGCGCGCAGTTCCTCGACGGAGCGCGGGCCCTCGGGCCGGGGCTGACGGAGTATCGCGTCGATCTTGGCAAGCTGTTCCTTGCTCATCTGCTTCCTCCTGTGGATTGGCTTCCTCTACACTATATGCCGTGGCATATAAATCGGATGGCAGCGCCGACCTCCAGGGATTCTTCGCGGATCTCGTCCGCTGTGAGACGCGCCTGTACAACGCCCTGAACGACCGCCTGCGCGAGCGACACGGGATCGTGACGTCGCAGTTCGAGTTCCTGCGGTTCCTGCGCGAGCACCCGGGCTCCCGGGTGGCCGACGTCGCCGCGGAGTTCGCCATCGGCGCCGGCGCGACCAGTAAGAGCGCCGACCGCCTGGAGAAGCAGGGGTGGATCGTCCGCCAGACCAACCCGGCGGACCGCAGGTCCTCGCTCCTGGCGCTGACCGACGACGGTGCACAGCTCCTCGACGCCGCCGAGACCACGTTCGCCGCGGGCCTGAGCGAGCTGGTCGAAGGAGCCCTCGACCGGTCCACGACGGCAGCCGCCGCCCAGGCCCTCCGTCGGCTGCGCTCCGCACTCGAACGCGACCAGGTCGGCACCCCCACCGGCTGAAGACGCCCGGCCGGCGACAGAGCCGAACCGACGGCGGCCCCGTTCCGGTCACAGAGGACAGGGAACGGGGCCGGGGCCGGGGCGTGCTGCTGCTATCGGACTGCCAGCTCGACCAGCAGGGCCTCGTACTCCTCCGGGTGCTGATCCCGCAGGATGTCCATCCACACTCGGGTCCCCTGAACGAACGTCTCGGGCGTCATCTTCTTGTGAAGATGGTGGACGCAGTAGAAGGCGTCGTCGTAGGGGAGTCGCTTCGGCTGCTTCGGCTCCGCCCCTTCCGCGCTCGCGGAGGTGGGCTCTCCCGCGCCGGCACGCGGTACCGGGATGGACTCGGTGGCCGCCTGCTCGTGCTCGATGGGCGGTGTGGGTGCACTGGGCCGAGGCGCTGAGGCCGGTGCTGTGGTCGGCTCGGTAACGGGTGAAGCAGCCGGGACGGTAGGCGTCTCCGGGATTATCACGCCGTGATAATCGGCGGGACCCGCTGAGCGCTCGACGACATCGCGGCTCTGCGCCTCCGCCTTCTTCCGGGCCGCCTCGGCCCGTTCGTCCGCCTTGGCCCGCTGCTCCTCGGCGGACAGCTTGCCGAGGTTGCGGACGTGCTCGACCTTCCGCGCCCCGGTCACCAGGTCCTTCTGCAACTCGGGAGTGAGCTTCAGCAGGGACAGCTTGCTGGAGATGGTGTTCTGCGGGATGCCCAGCCGCTTGGCCGCCTTGGTCTGGGAACCGTAGTAGTCGACCAGGGACTTGAGGGCGTGGGCCTCCTCCAGGTCCGTCATGTCGTCGCGGTGGTAGTTGGCGACGAAGGCGGCCTCGAGGAGAGACTCGTCGGTGGCGACGCGCCCGTTGTCCACGCGGACGGGGATGGTGGCCAGGCCGACGCGGCGAGCGGCCTCGAGGCGCCGGTGGCCGTCGACGACGATGTACTGGGCCCCGTCGTCGAGATCGGCCGCGCGGTCCGAACGATTGCGCAGGTAGGCATCGACCGTGGCGACGGCGATCGGGATGATGAGGCCGACCTCGCGGACGCTCTGCACCGTCTCGTCGAGGTTGCGCAGGTGGTTGCGCGGGTTGTCGGGGTTGTCGCTGATGAGGGTGACCGGCAGCTCCGTGATGGCTGCCGTGATCGACTCCTCTCCCGCGATGGTCTTGTCGATGAGGTTGCGTCGGGAGGATCGGGCGCCGCGGGCCGCGCCGAACGCGGGTGCTGATCCCAGGGTGTCGGCCTTGCTCACCGGGTGGCTCCCCTCGCTACCTGCCGCATGGCTTCCGCCTGATCACTCTGTGGCGCGTAACTCAGCAGCGGCATCCGCTTGCGGACTGCTTCCCGCTGCTCCTTCAGATCGCCGATGACGGCGAGCACCTTCGGGTCGCCGAGCGACTTCCAATTCTCCAGGGAGGAGGTGGCCACGTAACCGCGGCGGGAGTCATAGAGGTTGACGACCAGGCCGAGGTAGTCGATCTCGAGGGAGAGGTCTTCGCAGAGGTCCTCGACCTGCTGGGCGAGCATGCCGTAGGCGGTGGCTGAGGAATCCTCGGCGAGTACGGGGATGACGACCCCGGAGCCACCGGCGGCTTCGCCACGGCGTCGGCGCCCGTAGTAGAGGGCGGCGTCCATGGCGATGCCGAGGCTGGGCGGGCAGTCGACGATGATCACGTCGTAGTCGGCCTCCAGTGGGCGCAGGGCAAGCTCCAGCGCGGCCTCCTTCTGGAAGCCGCGCTTCTGCGTGGCCACGACGGCGATCTTCGCGTCGAGGAGGAACCCGTCGAAGCAGGCGGGCAGGACGTGCAGGCGCTTCTCGAACCGCGGGTCCTCTATCACCACGACGAGATCGCGCAGGTCTCCGCTGCCGTCGCCGCACATGTGCGAGACCAGGCTGTCGTGGTCGGGCTCGATCTGGGGGACTCCGAGCTGTTCGCTGAGGTGCCCCTGCGGGTCGAAGTCGACCACGAGGACGCGTTTGCCCGCCTCGGCGTAGGCCTCGCCGATACCGGCGGAGATGGCGGTCTTGCCGACCCCGCCCTTCTGGTTGCCGACGATCTTCCGTTCGGGGTCGGTTCCGCGGGCGCCGTGCTGGGGGGAGGGGTGGGCGTCGAGCCAGCCGCGGATCGACTGGGCCAGGCCCTGTGTGTACGAGACGCCGCGATCGGTGCACGTCTCCTTGAACTGCTCATACAGCCCGGGCGGAAGCCACGTGGAGAACGACCTCGCACCGGCGGTGTCGACCTCGGCGCCGCCGCTCGTGCTGTCACGCCAGTCGTTGATGGCCGCCTCGACGGCGTCCTGGATGTCCAGACTGAGTTCGGCGGCGCGGACTTTGAGCGCTTGCTGGAGCGCCGAGGGCAGCTTGGACGCTACCTTTTCCCGGTCTCCGTCGGGGTAGGGGGAAGCCATGGCGTCAGCATACTGACTCCCGTTGGCGCGATGACAACGGCTTTGCAAGGTCTGACGGGGTTTCACCCCATGGGCGTCCGAAGGGAGTCACCTTTGCGCCGGCTTGCCAGGCGGACCGGAGCGGGAGCTCCCCCTTGCCGTCACGCGCAATTATCACGCCGTGATACCTGTCGGACTGGTGCGCTCGCGGTGAAGCGATCCGACTCCAGAGTCGGATCGTTTCACCTCTTGAGCCGCTGCGGTGCTGGGAAGGCGAGGCTCAGCCGGTCGGCCGGTTCAGCAGGGGGACCACGACCTGCCGCGCAGTTGCCGCCTCGCCCAGGCGGAAGAACTTCACCTGGCCCAGGCTGTGCGTGCACTCCAGATAGCCGGCTGCCTCGAGCTCGCGACGTGCCCGGGAGAAGTGCGGTGCGGGTACGCCGATCAGCTCGGCCAGCTCGGCCGCGGTGCGCTCGACACTGTTGTCCAAGCCGCCCAGGATCGCGTAGGTCATCAGCACGTTCTGCTTGAGGTGAGAGAGGTCGCTTATACGCGCCTGCAGGGCTTCGAGCTCTGGGTATGGACTGTTGCGTGCCATGATCAGGCCCTTCGTCGCTGCGCCGGACGGCCCGGCAGGGTCGGCAGGTGGTAGGCGGCTGCCTCTTCGGATTGTTCCCGTCCGGAGAGACTGGACACGATGTGCGGAGTCACCCGGTACTTGATCGTCCGGCCGATCACGTCGGCCACCAACAGCATCTTGTGCTCGGCGAGCTTCTTCGCCATCCTCCTCGTCGCCTGCGGGGTCAGTCCGAGGAAGTCGGCGGCCTCCACTGCGGTGGCACCGCCCTTCCCGTTGTACGTCATGATCCCGCAGTAGAAGAACAGCCGAAACTCGTTACCGGTGATCCCTGAATCGGCCGCGAGCATGGCGAGGACTCGTTCGAAGCTGAACTGCCCGTGCCGTCCGCCGAAGGCGTAGGACCGGCGTGGGGCGCCCTCGTCTTCCGGTTCCAGCAGCTCGTGGACCTCACCAGTCGCGGTGTTGACCAGCGCACGGCTGCGTCCACTGCGGCCCTGATGTGGCACTAGCGACCCCTGACCTGGGCTTGTTCTCTGACAGCCCGCGACATTACCACTGGCGACATGTCGTGTGGGGTAACCGAGGGAACGTGGCGTTTCCTTCGCCTACCCCCACCGTCATGTCGCTGAGGGTCATCGAAGGAACTCTGAGGTTCCTTCGATGACGTACTGCGTCATGTCGCCACGGGCCATCGACAGAACCAGCCGATTCCCTCGATGACCACTGACGACATGACCACTGACGACATGTATTGGCATCCTAGGATGCCGATATCGGCATCCCCAGGTATCAATCAAGCCTGCGTTTTCGCAGGTCAAAGCCCTGCGGGGGCTGCGCACTCTCTATACACAGGAAGGAACCCGCCGTCCGGGACACCCTGCGGTACTCGGGGTGCCCCGCGGGGCCGTTGGTCGACCTCACCCGCGTGCCACTGACCGACCTCAGCAGTTACACAGCGTGGCGGAGGCCGGAGGGGGGTACGGAGGCATACGCGCGCCTACTCGGTGATCTGCACGCATCGCTGTGGCGGGCTTTCGGTGGCCGAGGCCCGGACTCTGGTCAGTGGATGCGCTTCCGGAGGGCCGGGGCCCACCCACGGACGCCCAGCCTCGATTATCACGGCGTGATAATCGTCGGCCGCTTGTCGAACTCGAGCCGACCTCCGGCAAGGCTCTGCCTGATCCACTCGGTTTCAGAGTGTTGGGTTGATTGCGACGAGTTCGACCTCGAAGCCGTCGTCGTTCTCCAGATAGGCGGCGTAGTGCTGTGCTCCGCCAGCGTGCGGATGTCGGTCGGGGAACATCAGATGCCAGCCGTGCTGGGTCGCGTCGGTGGCCAACTGGTCGACCGCGATGTCGTCTTCGACGTGGAAGGCCAGGTGGTTCAGTCCCGGTCGGCAGCGGTCGTGCCTGTCGGCGGTGAGGGCCGGGGACTGCTCCACGACCAGATAGGTCTGCCCGAGCCGCCAGCTGCGTCCGCTGTTCCAGCTCTGGAAGGGGACGTGGCCGAGTGCCTCCAGCAGCCAACCGAGAGAGGCGACTGCTCGGTCGAGGTCCGGCACCCACAACTCGACGTGGTGCAACGTTCCGCTGGTGGGCCGGTTCACGCTGCCACCGCCTCGGGGCGCCCGACCCTGGGCCGGCTCGATGAGCTTGGAAACGATGACGTGCGGAGAAACGATCCGACTCTGGCGTCGGATCGCTTCACGGTGCCGCTCCTTCAGCCACCCACGGCTCGCAGGTGGCGGCCGGCCTGGCCCCGGTCCTCGAAAAGGGCCGGGGCGAGCCGGTAGTGCTTGACGCTTCCCACACTGCCGGTCACCTCCAGCCACCCCGCCTCGAGCAGTTCCTTACGGGTCCGAGACAGCACCGGCGGTGTCATTCCCGCCGTGGCGGCCAGCGTGCTGGCCTTGATCATGACCGTGCCGTCGGGACGCTGTTCCGAGGATGCGTAGAGCATGACGACGATGCGCTGGTTCGGGCTGAGGACGCGCCCGGTCTTCTTCAACAGGTACTGCACGTCTGCCGCGTCGTGAATCCTCATCAGGCCTCGCCCTTCTTCCCACGCCGACGGACTCTGGGCTCACGCACCCTGGTCTCCGGAGGGTTCCAGTCCTTCACGGCTTCACGGTGGGCGAAGCCGGTACCGATAAATGCAAGGTAGGGCGTGCACCTGTAGAAGGTGGTCCGCCCGAGCCCGCCTGCCTCGACAAGCAGCCGAGCCTGCTTGAGCACTTTCACCGCTCTGGACAGAGCATCCGGGCTCATCCCCAGCTCCTCAGCGATGGCGGAGCCCGTACGCATGACGGCTTCCTCGCTCGTCTCCGTGGCGAACCAGTACCAGACGAGGACGCGAAACTCCCGGTCCGTCAGGCCCGAGGCCGCCGAGGCCAGTTCCCGGCCCTTGCGGATGCCCACGTTGATGTGAGCTCCGTCGAACGCGTAGTTGGCGCGGTGTACCTCCTCGAACTCTCCCGTGTCCTGATCGACCAGGGCGAGGATCTTTCGCGCCTGCTCTGCCATGTGAGGGCCGTCCCTGCAAGTCGGTATGGGGGCGGTAAGCGATCAGGCTCGGGGGAACGGATCACTTACCGGGGAAAGCATTACCACATTGCTAAGCGAACCCGCTGCAGAGTCGGGTCGGTGCGCGAGGTGCACAGGGCGCTGATGTGTGCACATAGCTAAGTGATCCGACTCCAGCGTCGGATCAATCCGATCCTGGAGTCGGGTTGATCCGACTCCAGGATCGGGTAACCCGACTCCAGGATCGGCATACCCGATCCTGGAGTCGGATCGCCTAGCGCGTTTTCGCAGGTCAGAGGCGTTTTCGGGGTTACGCTCTCTTCATGCATGAAAGTGCCCAAGGTCGTGCGACTTCGTGGTGGCCCTCCGGGCCGGCGTGAACGCCGGTCCTCGGGCGTGTCGTGCACCGGCTGTCCTTGACCCGCGGGTCGGCCGGGGCTCGGCTGACAGGGCAACAGGAAGCGTGGCTGGTCTGGTCGATGGCTCAGGTGGCACACGCGCGCCTGGCCGGTCGGCGCTCCCGCCGTCGTGGCGGGCTGGTTCGTGGCTGGGGTGTTCAGGTGGTTCGGTGCCTGGCCATCGACAACAGCGGATACCGGAGCGCAGTCGGACTGCGGTCAACGGATGGGGTCTACCGTCGGCAGCATCCGCCGGGGATCATCAGTCGCGCGAGTGGGGTGCGAGGGTCTGGGACGTGGCGGCCCAGGAGGCGAGGAGCCTCAGGCCCTCCTCGGAGGCCGAGCCGGGTTCGGCGGCGTAGATGGTGAGGGTGAGACCCGGGGCGGCGGCCATCTCCAGGCCCTCGTAGGCGAGGGTGAGATCACCGACGGTGTGGTGGTGGAAGCGCTTGGTGCCGGTGCCGTGGTGGCGGACGTCGTGGGCGCCCCAGCGGGTGCGGAAGTCGTCGCTGCGGGTGGACAGCTCGCCGACGAGGTCGTGCAGGCCCTTGTCGTGGGGGCTGCGGCCGGCTTCGGTGCGCAAGATGGCCACGGCAATGTCGGCGGCCTGCTCCCAGTCGGGGTAGAAACGGCGCGAGGCGGGGTCGAGGAACTGGAAGCGGGCCAGGTTCGCCTGGTTACCGGCCGAGGCGTAGACGTCGGCGTAGAAAGCGCGGGCGAGCCCGTTGGCGGCGAGCAGGTCCATGCGGCCGTTGCGCACGAAGGCGGGGCCGGCGGTGACGGCGTCCAGGACCCATTGCAGGCTCCGGTGCGCCTTCCACTGCGCGGTGCGGCGCCGGGGGCGGGTGAGGGCCTCGGAGCCGTCGGCGGCGTGGGCGAGGTTCAGCAGGTGAGCGCGCTCGGCGTCGTCGAGCCGGAGCGCACGGGCGACGGCTTCGAGGACGGCCGGGGAGACGCCGGCGAGGTTGCCGCGCTCCAGCTTGGCGTAGTACTCCACGCTCACATCGGCGAGCGCGGCGACCTCGCTGCGGCGCAGGCCTGGTACCCGCCGACGGCTCCCGGAGGGCAGGCCGGCCTGCTCGGGAGTGATCTTGGCTCGCCGCGAGGTCAGGAACTCGCGGACCTCTGCTCGGGTGTCCACGCCTTCGACGGTACGTCCGGCCCGCGCCCATAGGGATGTACTGGCGGTACACCCCTTGATGGTGTCTCGCTCCCCGCGCGAAGAGCGGGTTACCTGGATGACGTGGTGCTTTTCCCCCGGTCACACGACGGGATCTCGCACTCGGCCCTGCACCCGGCGACGGCCCCGGCCTCCGGGACCGCCCGCCTCCGGCACGCGAAGGAAGCTCATTTATGCGCGGCGCAGTCATCCACGCCCCCGGCGACGTCCGCTTCGAGTCCCTGGACGACCCGAAGCTGCTCCACCCCACCGACGCGATCATCCGCACGGCCGTCACCTGCGTGTGCGGCTCCGACCTGTGGCCCTACCGCGGCGCCGAGCCGATCGGCGACCCGCACCCGATGGGCCACGAGTACGTCGGCTTCGTCGAGGAGGTCGGCTCCGGGGTCACCGCGGTGAGGCCGGGGCAGTTCGTCGTCGGCTCCTTCGCCACGTCCGACAACACGTGTGAGAACTGCAAGAACGGCTTCCAGTCCAGCTGCTTGCGCCGCGAGTTCATGTCCACCTGCCAGGCCGAGTACGTCCGTATCCCCAACGCCCAGGGCACCCTGGTCGCCACCGACGAGGTACCCGGCGAGGAGCTGTGGCCCGGTCTGCTGGCCGTCTCCGACGTGATGGGCACGGGCTGGTGGGCCGCGGACGCCGCCGAGGTGGGGCCCGGCTCGACCGCCGTGGTCGTCGGTGACGGCGCGGTGGGCCTGTGCGCGGTGATCGCGGCGAAGGAGAGGGGCGCGGAGCGGATCATCGCCATGTCGCGGCACGAGTCCCGGCAGAAGCTCGCCCGGGAGTTCGGTGCCACCGACATCGTCACCGAGCGCGGCGACGAGGGCGTGGCGAAGATCAAGGAGCTGACCGGCGGCATCGGCGCCGACAGCGTCCTGGAGTGCGTCGGCACGGCCCAGGCCATGAGCCAGGCCCTGCGCTCTACCCGGCCCGGCGGCAACGTCGGCTTCGTCGGTGTGCCCCACGAGGTCGCCGTCGACGGGCAGGAGCTGTTCTTCTCCCACGTCGGTCTGCGCGGCGGTCCCGCCCCCGTACGCCGCTACCTGCCCGACCTCATCGACCGTGTCCTCACCCGCCGGATCGACCCGGGCAAGGTCTTCGACCTCACGCTGCCCCTGGACCAGGTCGCCGAGGGCTACACGGCCATGGACGAGCGCCGTGCCATCAAGACCCTCCTCACCCCCTGACCGACCCCCTCCACCGCACAAGGAGCAACCGTGCAGATCACCCGCAGCTCGCTCGACACCGTCAAGGGCCCGGCCGACTGGTTCACCGGCGACGTCTACATCGACCCGGTCGCCGCCGCCCCGGCCCCTTCCCGGGTCACCGCCTCCCTGGTGCACTTCATGCCCGGCGCCCGCACCCACTGGCACCGCCACCCGCTGGGCCAGACCGTCTTCGTCACCGAGGGCGTCGGCCTGTGCCAGCGCCGCGGCGGCCCGGTGGAGGTCATCCGGCCCGGCGACCGCGTCCTGTTCGAGGCCGACGAGGAGCACTGGCACGGCGCCGCCCCGAACCGCCTGATGGTCCACGTGGCCATCAACGAGGGCGACGACGACCACGCCGTCGTGCACTGGCTGAACCCGGTCACCGACGGCGAGTACACCGCCGCCCCGGCCACCGACTGACACCCCGGTCCGTCCGGCCCGGTGTCCGCACCGCCGCACCTGAAAGGCTCACCGTGACCACGTTCGCTCTCGTCGGCGCCGGCCCCGGCCTGGGGCTGGCCGCCGCCCGCCGGTTCGGCGCCGCCGGCCACCACGTCGCCCTCCTGTCCCGCAACGCCGATCACCTCGACGCCCTCGCGGGCGAACTCGACGGTGGGGGCATCCGGGCGCGTGGCTTCACCGCCGACGTCCTCGACCCCGCCTCCCTGACCGCGGCCCTGGACACGGCGGCCAAGGAGCTGGGGCCGATCGAGGTCCTCCAGTTCAGCCCGGTGCCCCGCGGCGACTTCATGAAGCCGGTCCTGGAGACGAGCGCCGCCGACCTGGAGGACCCGCTGGCCTTCTCCGTCATGGGGCCGGTGACCTGTGTGCACGCCGTCCTTCCGGGGATGCGGGAGCTGGGCCGGGGCACGCTGCTGTTCGTCAACGGCGGCAGCGCCGTACGCCCGAATCCCAAGGTGGCCGGCACCTCGGTCGCGTTCGCTGCCGAGAGCGCCTACGCGGCGATGCTCCACGACGCCCTCGCGCCCGAGAACATTCACGCCGCCCAGCTGATCGTCCCCGGCGCGATCCGCCCGGACGCCGAGCACTCCAGCCCCGACGCGCTCGCCGAGCGCCTGTACGCCCTCCACACCGAGCGCGGCGCCTTCCGGCACTACGCCGAGCCCCTGCCCGCATGACCACCTCCCAGGCACCGCTCGTGCACTCCGCAGTCCGCCGCGGACCGGGCTGCGCCGCTTCGGTGGCCGTCCTGCTGCTGGCCGTGGGCGCCTGTTCCAGCGGGACGCGGGGGAGCGCCCCGGCCGCCACGCCCTCCGCCGCCGCCTCGGCGGGACAGCAGGAGCCGGTGGCCTCCCTCTCTTCGTCCGCCTCCGGAAGGAGTACGTCCATGAACATCCGGGTCACCCTCGACGGCCGCCCCGTCGACGCCGTCCTGAACGACAGCCCCGCCGCCCGCGACTTCGCCGCGCTGCTGCCGCTCACCCTGGACCTGAAGGACTTCCACAGCACCGAGCGGGTCGCCGACCTGCCGCGCACGCTGGACACCGCCGGTGCCCCCGAACCGGCCGCGGCCACGGTCGGCGACATCGCCTACTACGCCCCCTGGGGCAACCTGGCCCTCTTCTACCGGGACGGGCCCGCCCCCTCCCCGGATCTGCTCGTCCTCGGCCACCTCGACGTCGGCGCCGACCGGCTCGGCCGGGCGACCCGCATCACCCTCGAAGCCACCTCCTGACCCCCGACCTCCTCCACCCCGGCGCCGGCGCACCGGCGCTCCGCGGCGCTGACCCGCCTCCGGGCCGGGCGCCCGCGGCCCGCTTCCCGAAGGGAGAACACGCGTGAGCGTCACCTACGACTTCCACGGCAAGGCCGCCTTCGTCACCGGCGCCGCGGGCGGCATCGGACGGGCCACCGCCCTCGCTTTCGCCCGCGCGGGCGCGCGGGTCGCCCTCGCCGACCTGTCCGGCGACGGCCTGCACGAAACCGCCCGCCTCATCGACGCCGCCGGAGGCGAAGCCCTCGCCCTCACCTGTGACGTCACCAGCGAGGACGACGTCCACGCCGCGGTCGACCGGACCGTCGAGCGCTTCGGAAGCCTGGACGCCGCCTTCAACAACGCCGGCGTCGAGCAGCCCGTCCAGTCGGCCGCCGACACCGCCAGGACCGAGTGGGACCGCGTTCTCGGCGTCAGCCTCACCGGAGCGTTCCTGTGCACCAGGACGCAGGTCCGGCAGATGCTGAAGCAGGACGGCGGCGGGGCGATCGTCAACGTCTCCTCCGGAGCCGGGGTCAAGGGCTTCAAGGGCCAGGCCGCCTACGCCGCCGCCAAGCACGGGATCATCGGCTTCACTCGTTCCGCCGCCCTCGACCACGCCGCACAGGGCATCCGTATCAACGCCGTCTGCCCCGGGATCGTCGACACCGAGATGATCCGCCGCTTCGGCGACACCCGCCCCGGGGGCCGCGAAGGACTTGTCGCCGACGAACCCGTCGGCCGCCTCGGCACGCCCGAGGAGATCGCCTCCGCCGTGCTCTGGCTGTGCTCCGCCGACGCCGCCTTCACCACCGGCGCCGCCCTCGTCGTCGACGGCGGCCAGACCACCTGAACCCTCCGGCACCCCGTCCGAAGCCCCGCCGCACTCCTGTCCGAGGAAACATCTCCATGAACCCCGCCTACGACTTCACCGGCCAGGTCGCCTTCGTCACCGGAGCCTCCTCCGGCATGGGCCTGGCCACCGCCCGCGCCTTCGCCGAAGCCGGCGCCGCCGTCGGCCTCGCCGACATCGACGAGACAGCCGTCGAGGCCGCCGCGCAGGAACTCACCGATGCCGGGCACCGGGCCCTCGCCCTGGTCTGCGACGTCACCGACGAGGACCAGGTCGCCGCCGCCGTCGACCGCACCGTGGAGACCTTCGGCCGCCTCGACATGGCCTACAACAACGCCGGCGTCATGCCCCCGCTCACCGACGCCGCCGACGAGAGCGCCGACCAGTTCGACCGCGTCCAGAACATCAACCTGCGCGGCGTCTGGGCGAGCATGAAGCACGAACTGCGCCACCTGCGCGACCAGGGCAGCGGCGCCATCGTCAACTGCTCCTCCCTGGGCGGCCTCGTCGGCAACCCGGGCCGCGCCGCCTACCACGCCACCAAGCACGGCGTGATCGGCCTGACCAAGAGCGCCGCCCTCGAATACGGCCCCCGCGGCGTCCGCATCAACGCCGTCTGCCCCGGCACCATCGCCACCCCCATGGTCGACGCCATGATCGAGGGCGGCGAACTCGACCGCACCCGGGCCGAAACCGGCCAGGCCATCGCCCGTCTCGGCACCGCCGACGACATCGCCCAGGCCGTCCTGTGGCTCTCCAGCCCCGGCGCCGGCTACGTCACCGGCATCGCCCTGCCCGTCGACGGCGGCTACACCGCCCAGTAGGTCCCCTGCGTTGCCATCCACCCGCCGTCGCCCGGCGTCACAGGAGGGCGCCGCCGGAGACCTCGATGCGCTGGGCGGTGACCCAGCGCAGTCCCTCGGAGGCCAGCGTGGCAATGGCGTCGCCGATCTCCTCAGGTTCGCCGACGCGGCCGAGCGCGGTCTGTCCGGCCAGGACCTGGCGCATTCCGGCGTCGTCCCGCATCGCTCCGCCGTTGAAGTCGGTGGCGGTCGGCCCCGGGGCGATGGAGTTGACCCGGATGCCGCGAGGTCCCAGTTCCGCGGCGAGCGTGCGGCTCAGAGCCTCGACGGCGGCCTTCGAGGCGGAGTAGACCGAGGTGGCGGGGCTGGTGTGGCGGGTCAGTGACGTCGAAACGTTGATGACCTGGCCGCCCTGGGCCAGCAGCGGCACGAGCGACTGGGTGAGGAAGAACGTGCCCCGGACGTTGGTGCCCATCACCGTGTCGAAGTCGTCGGTCGTGACCGTCTCCAGCGGCCCGAAGACTCCCACTCCCGCGTTGTTGACCAGGATGTCGAGCCGCGAAGTACCCCAGCGCTCCAGCTGCGCGCCCAGTGCGGAGGTGAAGGACGCGAAGGAGGAGACGTCGCTGATGTCGAGCCGGAGAGCAGCGGCTGTCCCGCCCACGGCCTGCACCTGTTCCACCGTCTTCTCGGCCCCGGCCGCATCACCGCGGTGGGTGACCACGACCCGCACCCCGCGGGTGGCCAGGGCGATGGCCGCGCTGCGCCCGAGGCCGCGATTCGCACCGGTCACCAAAGCGATCTTGCCAACTGTCATGACGTCCTCCACCGTGCGACAGCCAGGATGTGTCCAGGTGCCGCAGCTCAGAGGCGAGTCACTCGACTCGCCTTAGTGCTGCACCGTAAGCGGACCCCCGAGGCGAGTCAAGTGACTCGCCTCGGGACTGCGGCATACTCTCCGCATGGCAGCAGAACTCACCGCGCATCACCGCAGGCTCGCCCAGCAGAAGCGCGAGGCGATCACCTCCGCGGCCACAGAACTGTTCTTGGACCGCGGCTACGACGGCACCTCCCTCGCGCGGATCGCCGAAGCGGCCGGGGTCTCGAAGTCCACCCTGTTCAAGCAGTTCCCCACCAAGGCGGCCCTCTTCGAGGCCATCGTCACCGAGTCCTGGCAGCGCGACGCCGGCGATACCGCTGCGCGGCCGCAGGCGGGAGATCTGCGCTCCGGGCTGACAGCCATCGGCCACCGCTACGCCGATCTGATCGGCCGGCCCCGCATGACAGGCCTGTTCCGGATCGTCATCGCCGAACTGCCTCGTTTCCCCGAGCTGGGACGGATGCAGTTCCAGCTCGGCAAACTGCCCTACTTCGCCTCCGTCCAGCGCTACTTGGAATCCGAGCGTGAGGCGGGCAATGCCGACGTGCCCGACACCGAGAGCGCCGCGAACCAGTTCCTCGGCATGATCGCCAACTACGTCCTGTGGCCCCGCATGCTTCTGACGGGCTGGAACCCCACAGCCTCCGACATCCACCACGCCGTCGAAGAGGCCGTCCAGACCATGCTCGCCAGGTACACCCCCAACCCGCCGGCCTGACCCGAAGGCTGCCGTGACCGTGCGGCTCGCCGCCGGGCGGGACGGCGCAGGGCCTGCGGGTGCGAGGCCGGTCAGTCGAGAGGGCGGGCGCGGCAGGTCCGCAGAATCTCGTCGGACAGGTCGGGCTGGACGTGGCTCACGGCGCGGGCGAGGACCATCGCCCCTACGAGCCGGCTGAACAGCAGCACCGCGCGCTCCCGCGCCTCCTGTGGGGTGATCTCCCCTTCGTGCTCGCGGGCGAACTCCTCGGCGAAGCCGGTGAGGTACCCCTCCACGCCGGCCGCGTAGACGCTCTGGATCGTGTCGCTGTGCCGTCCGGCATCGACGACCAGGGAGGCGGAGGGGCAGCCGCCGTCCGGGGCATCGCGGTGGGCGGCCGAAAGATAGGTGTCCACCACTCGCTTCAGCGGTGGGCCGGTGGGATCGGCGCCTTCCTCGAGAAGCTGCTCCAGGGAGCCCAGAGAGGCTGTGAACGAGGCGCCGCACGCCTCGGCGGCCAGGTCTTCCTTGGACGCGAAGTGGTTGTAGAAGCCGCCGTGGGTCAGGCCCGCTTCCTTCATCAGTTCGGCGATGCCTACGGCGTCGACGCCCTTCGAGCGGAACATGCGCCCGGCCGCCTCGACGATGTTCTGCCGGTTCCTGGCCTTGTCTTCCCTGGTGATCCGCGGCATGGCCGCCCTCCTGAGTCGGCAGTGCTTGACGTTTTTCGATGTTACCCCTCATCATTCTTTTTAATGTTGAGCATCATCAAAGAGTGAGGGGAGGCGCCTGTGCGCACCGTGGAGTACACGCGGCAAGGGGAAGCCACCCAGGTACTGACGCTGAGGGAGGAGGCCCGCCGGCCGGCTCCCGGCAGCGGAGAGGTTCTGGTCCGCATGCTGGTCCGGCCCATCCACCCGGGGGACCTGATCGGTGTGGAGGGTCTGCCGGGGCAGCCCGAACAGCAGACGGGGGCCCGGACTCCCGGAGTGGAGGGGATGGGCGTCGTCGAGAGCGTCGGAGCGGACGTCCGCACACTGCGCCCGGGTCAGCGGGTGGCGGTTTTCCCGGCCCCGGGAACGTGGAGCGACTTCGTCGTGGTCCCAGCCGAGCTGGCGGTGCCGGTGCCGGACGGGGTCGGTGCCGAGACGGCAGCCCTGATGCTGGTCAACCCGCTGACGCTGCACATGCTGTATCGCGCGATGGAGGAGGCCCTGCGCGGGCAGACGGGTCCGGTTGTTCAGACCGCCGCCGGCTCGTCCATCGGCAGGCTGGTCAGCGCAGCCGCGGTCCGGCACGACCTGCGGTTGATCAACCTCGTGCGCAGCACCTCCGGTGCCGAGAAGATGCGGACGTCGTACCCCTCCCAGCCCACGGTCGCGACGTGCGACGACGACTGGCGGGAACAAGTCCGCCGCCATGCCGGCGAGCGGGGCGTCCAGGTGGTCCTCGACTGTGTCGGCGGTTCCATGACCCAGGACCTCGCCGAACTGCTCGCCGACGGCGGCACTCTGATCTCCTACGGGCATCTGGGTTCCGGCACGACGTCGTTGGAGGCGCTGCCTCTCGTGGCGCGGGAGCTGACGGTGCGGGGAGTGTCGATACTGCACTGGTTGAGCCGCACCCCGGGGGAGCGGGCTGAGGATGTCGCCTTCGCCCAGGACCTGGCGCAGAACACGCCGGACCTGCTTGACGTCGCGGCCAGTTACGACCTCGCCGACTTCAAGGCGGCCATCGAGCACGCCCGCCGCCCGGCCAAGAGGGGAACCGTCCTGCTCACCACACCGCGGACGGCCGACTCCGGACACGGGGCCGCCTGATGAAGATCGGCATGCTCGGAGCCGGCGCAGTCGCCCAGGCCATCGCCCGGCACGCGATCCGGCACGGCCACGAGGTCGTGCTCAGCAACAGCCGAGGACCTGCCTCCCTGGCCCCGCTGGTCGAGGACCTCGGCGCGCTCGCGGCAGCCGCGTCTCCTGCGGAGGCCGTCGCCGCGGACCTCGTCGTGCTCGCGGTCCCCTGGCCGCGGATCCCTGACGCCGTCGCCGGGCTCCCCGGCCTGGACAACACCATCGTCATCGACGCCACCAACCAGTTCGCCTCCCTTTCCCCGAAACCGGAGATCGCCGACCTGGGCGACCTCACCGGCAGCGAATACGTGGCCTCCCTGCTTCCCGGCGCACGCGTGGTGAAGGCGTTCAACGCCCTCTACGGGCAGTTCATCGCCGCCGATCCCCGCCACGAGGCGGGGCGCCAGGTGCTGTTCCTCGCCGGCGACGACGCCGCTGCCAAGAACACCGTGAGAGACCTGGCCTCCGAGTTCGGCTTCGCTCCCGTCGACCTCGGAACGCTGCGCGAGGGAGGACGCCTCATCCAGCTCGGCGGTCCCCTGTCCGCCCTTCACGCCCTCAAGCAGGACTGATCCCACCCACCCGCTCGTGCTCCTCGTATGCGCGCGGAACGCCTCCCGTCACGAAAGAGATGTTCATGTCCGACCTGACCCCGGTACCCGGCACCCAGCCCCTCCTGCAGCCTGTTCAACTGGGTGCGCTCAAGCTGCCCAACCGCGTCGTCATGGCTCCCATGACGCGCTCCCGAGCCGACAACGAGGATCTGGCCCCCACCGCCCTGCACGCCACCTACTACACGCAGCGCGCCGGCGCCGGCCTGATCATCAGCGAAGGGACCTGGGTCAGCACGGACGCGATCGGCTTCATCAACGTCCCGGGCATCTACACCGACGCCCAGACCGCCGGCTGGGCCAAGGTCACCGAAGCCGTGCACTCCGCGGGAGGCAGGATCGTCTCGCAACTCGGCCACGCCGGTGCCGCCTCCCACCCGGATCACCACGGCGGCAGGCTCCCCGCCGGGCCTTCGGCGATCAATCCCCACGAGATGTCCTACACCCCCGACGGCCCGAAGGACTCCCTCACCCCACGCGCCCTGAGCGCCGCGGAGATCGCCACCACGATCGGCACCTACCGGCAGGCGGCCGCCAACGCCCTGCGCGCCGGATTCGACGGCCTGGAGATCCACGCCCAGGTGTCCCACCTGGTGGCCCAGTTCCTCAACCCACGGCTCAACCAGCGCACCGACGCCTACGGCGGCACCAGTGAAAAGCGGGCCCAGTTCCTCCTCGACATCCTGGACGCCGTCACCAGCGTGTGGGGCAGCGACCGCATCGGAATCAAACTCTCGCCCTACTGGAATCACGGACCTGCCTTCACCGCGGACGCCGAGACGCTGGACGAGTACGACCAGCTCCTCAAGCGCCTCAACGACGGCAACCTGGCCTACCTCCACCTCCTCGGCCCCGAACCCGGCACAGGAACCGACACCCTCACCGCGTTCACCCGCTACCGCGCCCACTACCGCGGCGCCGTCATCGCCAACCTCGGCTTCACGCAAGCGCGCGGCAACGCGCTGCTCGAACAGCAGCTGGCCGACGCGGTCTCCTTCGGCGCCCCCTTCATCGCCAATCCAGACCTCGTCGATCGATTCACCCACGGCCACCCTCTCGCCGCCGGCAACCCCGACACGCACTTCGCGGGCGGCGCGGAGGGATACACGGACTACCCCCCAGTGATCGGCTCCTACCGGTAGTGCTTCGTCAGGTGGGGGTGGGCGCGCCCACAAGGCGCCGGAGGAGGCAACGCCGGGGCTGTCGGCGCTCTCTTGCCTAGCGGTGCTAGGATCGAGTCATGTCGGTACAGGAACGCAAGCAGCGGGAACGGGCGGAGCGCGAGCGCCTCATCGTGGCGACGGCCCGTGAACTCGCCGAGCAGCAGGGCTGGGACGCGGTCACCACCCGCCGGCTGGCCGAACGCATCGAATACAGCCAGCCCGTCCTCTACAGCCACTTCCGCGGCAAGCGCGAGATCATCGGCGCCGTCGCCCTCCAGGGCGCCGCCGAGCTGGCCGCGGCGGTGCGGGCCGCGACCGCCGCCGTGGACGGCGCGCGTGAGCGGGTGCGCGCCCTCGCCCACGCCTACCTCGACTTCGCCGAGCGCAACCCGGCGGTCTACGACGCCATCTTCCAGCTCGACGGCGGTCTGGCGTACGCGCAGGAGGACACCCCGGAGCCTCTCAAGGACGCCTTCGCCGCACTGCTGGAGTGCCTCGGCGAGGTCACCGGGGACGGCGTCGCCCCGGAGCTGTTCACCGAGGTGTTCTGGGCGTCCCTGCACGGGGTGGCGACCCTGACCCGGTCGGGACGGCTGCCGCGGGAGCACACCGAACAGCGGGTGGGGCTGCTCGTGGACCGGCTCGCCATCGTCTGACCCACCACACCCGGCCGGGCCACCCCGGTGACCTCGCGTCCGACAGCACGGCCCGGCGCTAAAGGACATCCCCGATCTCGTCGGGACGCTGTGGCGGCGGACCAGGCACGGGCCATGGTCGCTTGCGGGTGCGGGCGGAGCTGCCGCTGGTCATGGCGTGCGGATCGGTTCCGCACGGTGGGTTCCGGTGAGCAGAGCCTCGGCGTGCTTGCGGAAAGCGGTGACCAGACGGCCGCGGTCGCCGGAGCGCGTGGCGAGTACGACCTGGCTCGGTTCGACTCCGCGCAACGGGACGGTGGTGAGGCTGGGATGCAGGCCGGTCGCGTGGTCCAGGGGCGGTCCGATGGCCACGGCCTGCCCGGCGGCGATGAGTTCGTGTTTGTCCTCAAGGGCTTCGACCAGGGGGCCGTCGGGCGCGGGCCGCCCGTCGGGCCGGGGGTCGAGCCGCCAGTAGGCGTTCAGCAACGGGTCGGACTGGCGTACGTGGGGGATCGGCTCGTCGGCGATGTCGCCGAGGGTGACCGACTCCTGGCCGGCCAGACGGTGGTCCCGGGGCACGACCAGCACGCGCGGTTCGTCGTACAGGACGGTGACGCGCAGCCGGTCGGTGGGGAACGGCAGCCGCGTCACCACCGCGTCGACGCGGTGCTCCAGCAGCGCGCCGCGCGAGTCGTTCCAGTCCAGCAGGCGGGTGTGCACCTCGGCATCGGGATGGCGGTCCCGCAGGGCCCGCACGGCCGGCGTGATGACCAGCCCCTTGGTGTAGCCGATGGTGATGCTGCTGGGCCGGGCCGCGGCCCGGGTTCGGGCCATCGTCTCGACCGCGGTGCGCAGCAGCTCCTGCGCCTGCGGCAGGAAGACCTCGCCGGCCTCGCTGAGCCGGGTGCCGCGCGTGGTGCGGTCGAGCAGACGGACGCCCACTTGCTGTTCGAGGCGGCGGATCTGCCGGCTCAGCGACGGCTGGGTGGTGTGCAGCGCCTCGGCGGCACGGCCGAAGTGCCGGTACTCGGCGACCACCGTGAAGCACTGCACCAGCCGGAGGTCGAGGTCCACGGGGGCGGGGAAGCGTTCGGACACCACCCCACTCTAGCTGGTCTTATACGCAGCCTGTATTACCTGTGCCGGAACAATCATTGGACTGCGCGCTCGTCGCGGCCGCACCGTGGTGACCATGACATCGGAGAGCGTGACACCGTTTCGTATCGACATTCCGGACAGTGCCCTGGAGGATCTGAGGGACCGGCTGCACCGGGTACGCCTTGCCGGCCGGGAGACAGCGCCGGACAGCGGCCAGGGGGTGCAGCGGGAGCGCCTTGAGGGGCTGCTCAAGTACTGGGCCACCGGGTACGACTGGCGCGATCTGGAGCGGCGGCTCAACGAGCTGGGCCAGTTCCGCACGACCGTCGACGGTCTCGGCCTCCACTTCATGCACGTACGCTCACCCCGCCCCGACGCCACCCCCCTGTTGCTGCTGCACGGATGGCCGGGCTCGTTCCTGGAGTTCCTCAAGACCGTCGGCCCGCTCACCGAGCACGGCTTCCACCTCGTCGTCCCCTCGATGCCCGGCTACGGCTTCTCCGACCAACCCGCCTCGACCGGCTGGGGCCCGGACCGGATCGCCCGCGCGTACGGCGTGCTCATGCGGCGCCTCGGTTACGACTCCTACCTGGCCCAGGGCGGCGACTGGGGCGGTGTCGTCGCGACCCGCATGGGGGCGCAGCGCCTGACGGGCCTGCGTGCGATCCACGTCAACTTCCCCGAGTTCCTCGCCGCACCACCGGTCGGCGACGACCCGGCCCCGCAGGAGAAGGCCGCACTCGAACAGGGCAGCCGCTTCCTCGCCGTCCATTCCGGATACCACGTCGTGCAGCGCACCCGGCCGCAGACCATCGGCTACGCCCTGACCGACTCCCCGGCCGGGCAGGCCGCCTGGATCTACGAGAAGTTCCTCGACTGGGCCCGGCCCGACGCCCTCACCCCCGACGAGATCCTCGACCACATCTCCCTGTACTGGTTCACCGGCACCGCCGCTTCCTCCGCCCGCCTGTACTGGGAGTACGCCCGGCAGCCGCCCGCTCCCACCGAGCTGGACCTTCCCGTCGGGGTCAGCGTCTTCCCGGACGAACTGACGCGTACCCCGCGCATCTGGGCCGAGCGCGCCTATCGCGACCTGCGCTACTTCAACGATGACATCCCCGCGGGCGGCCACTTCGCCGCCCTGGAGCAGCCTGAGCTGTTCGTCGAGGAGATCGTCAAGTTCGCGCGGACGGTGGCCGCGTGATGCCGATCGAGATCAGCGGGGGCACGGACCGCATCGGGCGGGGGGACCGGTTCGTGGCCGTCGGGACCGACAGCGCCGAGGCCGAGCCCGGCGCCCGGTTCCCGCGCCCCAGGCGTACGGACACCGCCGACGGCCCGCCGACTCCGCGCCGACCTCCCTCCCTCGCCGACGCCCGACGCCGCTACGACCGCACCCGGGGGGTGCTTGCCCGATGAAGTGGGTCAGCTACCGCTCCGCCGACGGCTCCACGCGCTGCGGCGTGCTGCGCGACCACACGATCCACGCCGTGGGCACGGACCTGTTGGAGCTGCTGCGCGCCGACGGCGGGCTGGAGGCCGCCGCAACCAGGAAGCCGACCGAGATCGTCGAGTCGGCCACCGTCGACCTGCTGGCACCGATACCGGTACCCCCGGCGGTCCGGGACTTCGCCGCGTTCGAACGCCACGTCGGCAACGCGGGTAAGGCAGCCGGCGGCGACGGCACGGTCAGCCCGGTCTGGTACGAGTATCCGCTCTTCCATTTCTCCAACCCGGCGGCGATCAAGGGACCGCACGACGAGGTCGCCATCGCCCCGGGCGCTCAGTTGTGGGACTACGAGGTCGAGGTCGCTGCGGTGATCGCCGGGGACTGCTCGAACCTCGACGCCGCCACGGCGGAGCAACACATCGCCGGCTACCTGGTCTACTGCGACTGGAGCGCACGCGACATCTCCGCGCGCGAGATGGGGTTCGTGTACGGCCCGTCCAAGAGCAAGGACACCGCGACCAGCCTCGGTCCCTTCCTCGTCACCCCCGACGAACTGGAGCCCTACCGCTCGGGTCGGGGCTATGCGTTGCGGATGGACGGGTACGTCAACGACGAGCATTACGGCGGCGGCAGCTGGGACGAGATCCACTGGTCGTTCGGCGAGATGCTGGCGCACGCGTCGCGCGGCACCTCGCTGCGAGCGGGTGACATCATCGCCAGCGGTCCCGTGGGCACCGGCTGCATCCAGGAGTTGTCCGGCCGCCGTCCCTACCTGGCACCGGGAGACACGGTCCGGATCGACGTGCAGGAACTCGGCGCGATCTCCGCACGGATCACCGCGCCGGAGCCGTCCTGACGTACCGGCCGCACCAAGAACGACCTCAGTCATTCCACTTGCCGGGAGACCACCACGATGCATCTCGCCAGCACCTTCGCTCGCGCCGACGAGGATCTGAACGCCGTCCGCGAGGTCAGCCTCACCCTCAACGCGGCCCACCTGTTCGTCTACTTCATACCCGAGGCACCGCAAGAGGCCGCCAGGCTGGGCGTGACCGAGTACGCACCGGCGTACTTCGCGTTCCGGTCGGCCGCGATGGGCGCAGTGCCCTGGCAGGTCACGCTCGCGGCCTTCTACAACTTCAGCCCGCGGTCGGTGCGGGCCATGGCAGGCGTCTGGGACACCGCGCCGCCGCAGGAGTGGCAGGCCGCTCGCTTCGCAGCCGTCGACCGTGCTTTGCGGCGCGTCGGCGTGCGCCTCACCGCCGATCAGATCGCCGAGGCACGATCGCTCATCGACCCGGTCGTCGCGAGCGCCGACTACGCCGGGAAGACGATGGCCGCCGCCAACGCCTCGGTCCCCCTCCCGGCCGATCCGCTCGTCGCGCTGTGGCAGCAGATCACGGTGCTGCGCGAGTGGCGCGGCGACGCGCATTTCACCGTGCTCGCGGCGGGCGGCGTCGGGCCGTGTGACTGCAACGTGCTGCAAACCGCGACAGGTCACTTCCCGGAAGCCATCGCGCGAGCCACCCGGCTGTGGGACGACGCGGAGGTGGCCGCGGCAACGGCACGCCTCGTCGCACGCGGCTGGCTCAACGCGGATGGCACCGCCACCGAGGCCGGCATCGCGGCGCGCGAGCAGATCGAGGCCGAGACCGACGCGCACTGCGCGGCGCTGTGGACGCCGATCGGCGACGCCGGCGCCCGTCGCCTCACCTCGCTCATCAGGCCGATCCACGACGCGTTCACCGCAGCCGGGACCTACCCCTTCCGCGTGGAGACGGGAGACACGGACCTGTAGCGCGGGGTGGTGCGAGGGCGGTGGTGCAGCCCTATCGTCAGTGCGGGGTGTGACGTGGATGTTTCTCCGCGCCGGGGAGAATGGGGCGGGTGAACCCCCGTGACCTCGAACTCACTCTCGCGGCCGCCCGTGCGGTCGGTCCCTGCCCGCCCGGAGAGGAGGCGGCGTGGACCGAACAGGTCCGGGCCCGGGCCGTTCATCTCTACGCTCTCGCCGACACCGTCGGGCAGGACCTCCAGAGGCTGGACGCCGCGAAGCAGTTCACGGCCACCCTGCTCTGTGTGCGCATCGAGTCCACGAGTACGCGTGGGCTTCTGCTGGTCCGCAACACCTCGGGCGAGCTGGAGCGCCTGCGGACCGACCGCGGGGACAGCGAAGTGGGCCGGGCGATGATCGAACGGGCCAGGGCTCTGGTCGGGCACCGGCTGCGCGTGTACCGCGTCAACGAGCAGATGGCTTCCAACGCCAAGTTGCAGGTGCGGACCGTCGTCCACCTGACCGACTACGGCTCGGACACCGACCCGGTGCACGAGCACAGCGCGAAGGAGAACCTGCTGGCCGCGGCCGAGGGGGACAAGGAGGCGGCGCGCCGGGCCTGGATCGAGGCGGGTCTGCCCGAGACGGGTTCGGTGTCGGTGCGCCAGCTGTCCGAGTCCCTGGGCCGTCTGCCCCTCGGGGATGCGCTGTAGCCGCTGCCCTGATCGCCGGTCAGCCCGAGGCCCCGCAGAACTGTTCGAGCAGCAGGGGCGCGCCCAGGGCGGTGGCCGTCAGCTTTCGGTGCGCCGACTCCAGTGTGCGTACGGCCGCGGGCAGGCCGGCCGGGGGTGCCGGCCGGCCGTCGCGCGGTCGCCCGGGTGCGGTGGTGATCCACACTTCTTCCACCCGCCCGCCCTTCAGGGCCTTCAGGTGCCCGGCGGTGAGTGCCTGGTGGGTGGCCTTCCAGCGGGCGAGCGCGTCGCGGGAGACGGCGTCCAGCGGGTACCAGTCGCCGGCGACCCGGGCGCGCGGCAGTGGGCGTTCCAGCTCCAGGTCGGCCAGGCGCATGGGGTGCAGCGCGGTTGTGCCGTGTCCGGTGCACACCGCGAGCGCGATCAGGGCGACGGAGCGTTCCCAGGTCGCTTCGAGCATTCCGGCCGGGTGGTGGCCGGTCAGCAGCCGCAGGGTGCGGTGTGCCTCGGTCGGGGTGAGCCGGTCGGCGAACTCCGCCGCCGGTGGGCGCAGCGCGAGGGGGCGGCCGCAGTACCGGGAGAAGGTGTTGACCGAGCTGGTGCGGGCGGCCATGGAATTGGTCGCGGCAGGGGCGGTGGGTCCGTGCAGGCCCGGGCGGCGCCGGGTGAGGCCGCGCTGGGCGGCGGCCAGCCACGCCAGGGCGTTCTCCTCGTCCAGGAGGCCCCCGGTGGTGACCTGGCCGGTGCCGCACTGCTGCTGTTCGGCGAGCCATGCGACGTACTCGTCCAGGTACGTCCTGCGCAGGCGCCGAGTGGATTCCGCGCGCAGCGAGGCCACGAACCGTTCCACTGCGGCGGTGCCGCGGGCCGGGATGCTCATGCGGCTCTCAGCTCCGTCGCGCCGGCGGCGACAAGGACGAGGACGAGGGTCAGTCTTGGCAACGTGTCTCCCTTGGCCGTGTCCGCGTGCTCATGCATTACATAACAGCAAGAAGCTGAGGATCGCCAGGTCCCGTTCGTCAGCCAGCCCGTCGTTTCGGCTCGTGTCGAACCGGGTCGTACGGGTTGGTCCGGTACGGACAATGCGGGTCTCCGGTCTCCCGGACACGCGTGTCCTCACCTTGGCCGACCCGGTCACCAGGGCATTCGGCTGTTTGCTGTTATGTAGATATGGGTTCAGTGATGGCCGGCCTCAAGGGGTGCTTCCCGGCAATGTAGGGGGCTGCCACCCACCCCAGAGTCCGTCCGGGGACGTGGATCGGAGGTGCCGAACGGTTAACTTGAGGGATATTCGATCGACCTGCCCGCCCGAGTCGGCACGGAGGTGTCTGTGTGTGTTCGACCGGCGCCGGAGTTGAGTTTCACCGTCGACGCCGACGGGCAGATGGAGATCCTGGCCACCACGGCCGACGGGATCGCACGGTTTTCGAGCGGCCCGGTGGGCACCGCCATGTGGATCGCCCTGCGCCAGCACGACGGTGACATGGCAGCCGCGGCCCACGGCCTGGCCCAGGTGTGGGGGCTCGAGCCGGTCAACGTCCGGGCGGACCTCGAGGTCTGGGTGAACGAGATGCGCGACGCGGGCCTGGTCTACGACGCACCCTGCGTGACACACCCCTGAGTCACCCTTGGCCCACAGCTCTGCCTTCGCTCGACCACCCCTGTAGGCGCCCCCTGCACCGTAGGACGAGGTTTAGGGGTGGGTCACTACGACGGGGGTCGGCATGACGTTTGTGGGCAGAACTGCGGTGGTCAGCGCCGTGGACAGAGCACTGGCCGAATGCACGGCGGGCCGTGCCCAGATCCTGCTGGCGGAAGGCGCCGCGGGATGCGGCAAGAGCGCACTGATCGACACCGTCGCCGAACGCGCCGCCGCGGCGGGCTCCGTCGTCCTGAACGCCGTCGCCTGCGCCGCGGAACGCGACGACCCGCTCGGAGTACTGCGTCAGCTCGCCGACTGCGAACCGTCACTCGTCATGCCGGACAACCCGCCGGCCGAACCGGACGGCACCGTCGTGCACACCCGGGTCGGGGCCATGCAGGCGTTCTGCGCGCAACTGCGCGAACTGAGCCGCGACCGGCCGGTCGTCGTGTGCGTCGACGACGTGCAGTACGCCGACGACGCCTCGCTGCGCTACCTCCAGTACCTCGCCCGGCACGCACGGTCGGCGGCGGTCCTCGTGGTGGTCACCGAGACACTCCCCGTCGAAGGGCACGACGCGGACTTCACCACCGAGCTGATGCGCCAGCCGCACTTCCGGCGCCTCAGACTGGAACGGCTGTCACCCACCGAGGTCGCGGATGCCGCCGCCCGGTTCCGGGGCGACCCACGCGCGGACACCCCCCGAGGCGACGAGGAACGCGCCGCCGAACTGCACCGGGTCACCGGCGGCAACCCACTCCTGCTGCGGGCCCTGCTCGAAGAGCCGCAGGGACAGGCCGGGCCGGCGCACGGCGGGCCCTTCGCCCGCGCCGTGTCGACCTGCCTGCACCGCTCCGGACCCGCGGTCACCGCGGTGGCCCGGGCGGTGGCGGTACTGGGCGAACCGGCGTCCGCGTCCCGCATCGCCCAGGTGCTGGAATGCGGCCAGTCCACCGTGGACCGCGCGCTGAACGCCCTCGACGCCTGCGGCGTACTGGACGGAGTGACGTTCCGCCACCCGGCGGGACGGGCGGCCGTACTCGAGGCGACCGGCCCGGACGGGCGGGCCGAACTGCATCGCAGCGCGGCCCGGGTACTGCGCAGGGCGTGGAGCCCCGCGACCGCCGTGGCCGGGCACCTGCTGGCCGCCGCCGACGACGACACGCAGCCGGGAACCCGCGGCGCCGCGAGCGAGGACATCGATGTCCTGCGCGACGCCGCCGAGGACCTGCTCGCGGCGAACGACGCCCATCAGGCGATGCGGCTGCTCGAACTCGCCGACGACAGCTGCGACGACGAACGGCTGCGGCAGGCGGTGCGCATCCGGTCGGCGCAGGTCGCCTGGCGGTTCGATCCGGCCGCGGCCGAACGGCAGGCCGGTACCTTGCTGGACGCCGCGCGTGCGGGTCGCCTGGACGAATCCTGGACCCAGGCGGTGTCGGAACTGCTGGTGATGCAGGGCCGGGTGGCGGACGCGGAGGGGCTGCGGCCCGGCCCGCAGACCGCGGACGGCGACACGTCCGTCGTGGACGCGGTCGTCGACCGCGGCGCGGAGGCCGCCGAGCGGCTGCTGGAGTCCGCGCGGCTGACCGATGCCGGCCTGGCGCGGACGGCGCAGGCCGTGCGCTCGCTGATCTGCTCGGAGCATCCCGAGCGGGCGGTGACGTGGAGCGGGAAGATCCTCCAGGAGGCCCACCTGTGCCAAGCCCCCGGCTGGGCCGCGGTGTTCTCCTCCCTCCAGGCGGAGGCACTGCTGCGTACGGGCGACGTCCGCGGCGCCCACGCCCGGGCCACGGCGGCTCTGGAAGAGCTGCCCGACGGATACGGCGGCACCTTCGCCCATGCCCCGGCGGCGGTTCTGATCCGGGCCTGCGTCGCCATGGGACGGGAGGGCGACGCGGCGGCGTACGCGGAGCGGCAGGTGCCGCCGAGGCTGATGTCCTCCCTGCACGGACTGGACTACCTGCGGGCCCGCGGCATGTACCAGCTGGCCGCCGGCCGACCGCAGGCGGCACTGGTGGACTTCTGCGAGGTCGGCCGGCTGATGGAGCGCTGGAACGTGGACCGGCCGGCCTACCTGCCCTGGCGCACGGACGCGGCGGAGGCGCTGCTGCGCCTGGGCAAGGCACGACAGGCGGAGAAGCTGGCCCTCCAGCAGCTGGCGCACCCCGACGCGCGTATGCCGTGGGTACGCGGTGTCTCGCTGCGGTTGAGGGCGCTGGCGGGCGGGGCACAGCAGCGGGTGGCGGTGCTCGGCCAGGCCGTCGCCGAGTTGCAGCGCTCCGGGGACCGGCTGGAGGCGGCGCGGGCCATGGCGGACCTGGGCCGTGCGCTCCAGGCGGACGGGTCCACGGCCAGGAGGGCGTCGATGCTGCGCGCGGCCTGGAACCAGGCGCAGGAGTGCGGAGCGGCAGGCGTGTGCAAGGAGATACTGCCGGACGCCCTGCCCCAGGACCGCGACTGCGACCGGGACCAGGACCGCGACCGGGACCAGGACCGGGCGCGGAGCGCGTCCGAGCTCGCGGGGACGCCCACGGAGGCCCGGTTGAGCGCCTCCGAGCAGCGGGTGGCGTCGCTGGCGGCTCAGGGCCTGACGAACCGGGAGATCTCGGCGAAGCTCTACCTGACGGTCAGTACGGTCGAGCAGCATCTGACGAAGGTGTACCGCAAGTTGCAGATCAGCTGCCGCGGTGACCTGCCGATGGACCTGGAACTGGGGAGCACGGGCAGCGTGCGGCACTGACGGACGAACGGCCAAGAGCCCGGCGAAGGGGTACGCCCCCTTTCGCCGGGCTCTTGGCCGTCGTGCTCCGGCCCGCCGCGGACGGCGGGCCGGGTGCTCAGTTCCCGAGGGCCGCGCGTACGAGGTCCTCGACGTCCATGTCCCGGATGGCCGTGCTCCGGTCCTGCTCCGGCTCGGTCTGCGCGTCCGGGGCCGGGGCCGGGTCCGGGTCCGTGGGCGTGGATGTCGTCGTGGTCACTGTGGTGGCGGTCTCGGTGGCGTCCTGCGGTCCGGCCAGGGCCAGCAGCGCGTCGAGAAGACCCGCCTCGCGGATCCTGGCCGTGGGCAGCGAGTGCAGCAGAGCCCGCACGGTGTCCTCGTCCGGATCGGCGGCCGCCGGTTCGCCGGCCGGTTCGAGGGCGAGCTCCTCCAGGAGGAACTCGGCCAGCGCCCCGGCGTTCGGATAGTCGAACATGAGGGTCGCGGGGAGCCTGACGTCGACCGCCTTCTGGAGGCGGTTGCGCAGTTCGATCGCGCCCAGCGAGTCCAGGCCCAGCTCCGTGAACCCGCGGTCCGCGGGCACGGCCGCCACGTCGCTCACTCCGAGGACCGCCGCCGCGTGACCCCGCACCAGCTGGAGCAGGTACCGCTCCCGCTCCGGTCCGGACAGCGCCGCGAGCCGGTTCTCGACCTCGTTGCCCTCGTGCTGCGCCGTGGAAGCGGCGGTGGAGGCGGAGGCGGCGGTGGCAGCGGCCGGCTGCCGCGTACGACGCCCTGCCAGACCCCGCAGCAGGGCGGGCACCTCGTCGGTGCGGGCACGGAGCACGGCCCGGTCGAGCCGGACCGGCACGAGTACCGACTCGGACATCGGCACAGCCTCGTCGAAGAGGGCGAGTCCTTCGGTGAAGGACAGCTCGTGGACACCCGAGCGGCTCATGCGCCGCAGGTCGGCCTCGCTGAGGTCGAGGCCGTCGCCGGCCGTACCGGTCCACAGCCCCCAGGCCAGCGAGGTGGCGGGCAGGCCCGCCGCGCGGCGGTGGTGGGCCAGGGCGTCGAGGAACACGTTGGCCGCCGCGTACGTGGCCTGGCCCGCGGCCAGCACGTGGCCGCCCACCGACGAGTACAGGACGAAGGCCCGCAGATCGAGGTCGCGGGTGAGTTCGTGCAGGTGCCACGCCGCGTCCGCCTTGGGCCGCAGCACCCTGTCGACCTGTTCCCCGGTGACCGATCCGACCAGGGCGTTGTCGAGAAGGCCCGCGGCGTGCACCACACCGGTGAGGGGATGCTCGGCGGGGATCGCCGCGAGCAGGTCCGCCAGAGCCGCCCGGCTGGAGACGTCGACCGCGGCGATGCGCACCTCGGCACCCGCCTCGGCCAGTTCGGCCTGGAGTTCCCGGGCGCCCGGGGCGTCGGCGCCGCGCCGGCTGGTCAGCAGCAGGTGCCGCACCCCGCACGCGGTGACGAGGTGCCGGGCGAGGACGGAGCCCAGCAGGCCGGTCCCGCCGGTGACCAGGACGGTTCCCTCGCCGTCCCACGGGGCCGGTTCGGTCCGCCCGGCGGCACTCCTCACCTCGACGTAGCGCGGTACGAACGCCTTGCCCCGGCGCAGCGCCAGTTCGGGTTCGGCCGCGGCGACGGCGCCGGGCAGAGCGCGCAGGGACTCCTCGTCCGCGTCGATGTCGACGACGGTGAAACGGCCGGGGTTCTCGGCCTGGGCAGCACGCACGACCCCCCACAAGGGGGCCTGAACGCAGTCGACGGCGTCGGTCGCCGGGTCCACCACGACGGCGGCGTCGGTGACGAGTACCAGACGGGTGTCGGCGAACCGGTCGTCGGAGCGCCACCGGGCGAGCGTCGTGAGCAGGGCGGTGACGGTCTGCCGTACCCGGTCGGGGAGTTCGGCTGCCCCCTCGCCGGCGAGCAGGCCGTCGGCTCGGAGCAGGACGGTCGACGGCAGCATGTCCAGGGCGGCGAGTTCGTCCAGCTGGGCGAGTTCCTCGACGGCCGGGTGGCCGGGCACGACACAGCCGACGGTGACGCACGGGTCGTCCGTCTCGGGCACGAGGACCGGCTCCCACTCGATCCGGAAGACGGCACCGTCGGCGGCGGGGGCGGCGGCCGACATCTCACGCTGTACCAGCCGTTCGACGGTCGCCACGGGAGCGCCGGTCGGGTCCGTGATGCTCAGGGACAGCGCGTCGGGAGCCGGGCTGGTGAGCCGGACGCGCAGCATGGTGGCGCCGGTGGCGTGGAGGGAAACCCCGCTCCAGGCGAACGGGAGGGTGGTACGCCGGTCCTCCGCGCCCCCGCGGAGGATCTGGTCTCCGTGCAGGGCGGCGTCGAGCAGTGCCGGATGGATCCCGAAGAGGGCCGCGTCGCCCTGTGCCTCCTCGGGCAGCCCGATCTCGGCGAAGAGTTCGTCTCCGCGCCGCCAGGCGGCCTTGAGGCCCTGGAAGACCGGCCCGTAGTGCAGTCCGGCCGCGGCCAGCTCCTGGTAGAGGCCGGTCACGTCGGCCGGCTCCGCGCCCGCGGGGGGCCACGCCTCCATTTCGATGGACCCGGGCGCGGTCCGCGGGGCGAGCACGCCCCGGGCGTGGCGTGTCCACGGCCGCGCGGTCGTGTCCTCGGTACGGGCGTCCCGGAGGTCGGTGTCCTCGGTGCGCGAGTACAGCGAAACGGTGCGGCGTCCGTCGGCCTCGGCCTCGCCGACGACCACCTGGACGGCGGTGCCGCCCGACTCCGGCAGGGCCAGCGGGGCTTCCTGGGTGAGTTCCTCCAGGAGGGAGCAGCCCAGCTCCCGGCCGGCGCGCAGGACCATCTCGACGTAGGCCGTACCGGGCAGCAGCGCGGTGCCGAGCACCGTGTGGTCCGCGAGCCAGGGATGGGTGTCGAGGGCCAGGCGCCCCGTCAGGACGAGGCCGCCGTCCTCCGGCGAGGGGACGACCGCGCTGAGCAGGGGGTGACCCGCGGTGAGCTGGCCCAGGCCGGTCGCGTCCCCGAGGACTGCGGGCGAGTCGAGCCAGTACCGCTTGCGCTGGAAGGAGTAGGTGGGCAGGTCGACGCGGCGGGCACCGGTGCCCTCGAAGAAGGCCGTCCAGTCGACGGAGACGCCGGTGGTGTGCAGCCGGCCGAGGGCGGACAGCAGGGTCTCGGCTTCGTCGCGGTCCCGACGGGTCGCCGCGACCGCCATCACTCCCCCGTCAGCATCAGCGACGGACTGCTGGACCATCGCGGACAGCACACCGTCCGGACCCAGCTCCAGGAACCGGGATGCCCCGGCAGCCTCCAGTGTGCGCACCGCGTCGGCGAAGCGGACCGCCTCGCGGACCTGGCCGACCCAGTACTGGGCACTGTCCCAGCCGACAGCCGGCTCGCCCGTGACCGTGGACACCACCGGGATGACGGGCTCGCTGAACGACAGGCTCTCCGCGACGGCCCGGAAGTCGTCCAGCATCGGTTCCATCAGCGG
>NZ_JBIWJU010000016.1:63610-198133 GCF_044765285.1 Streptomyces sp. NPDC102490 | reverse complement strand
TACGCGGGCCCCCCCCGGGCGCGCCGGGAGTCGCCGCAGCCGATGGGGGTCTTAATCTCCGGTTGTTCTGCGGGGGCGGGCGGGTGGGGGCCGTTCGCGCTGTTCCCCGCGCCCCTGAAAGGGGCGCGGGGAACTGCGCGAGCAACCACCCACTCACCCGCACCCGGCATGGGTCCGCACCCCCGCGGCGGGTACCCGCACCCCATGGCCACCGAGGACGACTACACCGCACAACCCTTCGTGCCGAAACACGGCGGCCTCCCCGCCCTCCGCAAGGCCGCCGCCGACTGCCACGGCTGCCCCCTGCACAGGGACGCCACCCAGACCGTCTTCGGCGCCGGCAAGGCGACCGCCCGCCTCATGCTCGTCGGTGAGCAGCCCGGCGACCAGGAGGACCGGCAGGGCAAGCCCTTCGTCGGCCCCGCCGGGCACCTCCTCGACCGGGCGCTGGCGGACGCCGGCCTCGACCCGGCGGACGCGTACGTCACCAACGCCGTCAAGCACTTCAAGTTCACCCGGGCCGAGCCCCGCAAGCGCCGTATCCACAAGGCGCCCACCCTGCGCGAGATGACCGCCTGCGGCCCCTGGCTGGCCGCCGAGCTGGACCGGGTGGAGCCCGAGCTGATCGTGGTCCTTGGCGCCACGGCCGGGAAGGCGCTGCTCGGCTCGTCCTTCCGGGTCACCCGGGTGCGCGGCACGCTGCTGGAGGAGGAGATCCACGGGCGGCCGGAACGGCTGGTGCCGACCGTGCACCCGTCGGCGGTGCTGCGCTCCGACGACCGGGAGGGGGCCTACCGGGGACTGGTCTCGGACCTGAAAGTCGCCGCACAAGCCCTCGGGTAATGGTTACCATGGCTCGGTGTCCCTTACTTTCACTTTCGATCCGGCCGTCACCCCCGACCTCCGTGACGGCGTCCTCGACCTGTGGACCGACGTCTCCAACGCCGGCGGCTCCGTGGGCTTCGTGCCGCCGGTGACGCGCGAGGACATCCGCCCCGAGCTGGTCAAGCACATGACGGGCATGGCCGAGGGGCGCACCCGTCTGCTCGTCGGCCACGACGCGGAGGGCCGGGTGGCCGCCACCGCGTTCCTCGCCCTCAACACGCACCGCCTGATGCGGCACTGGCTGTGGCTCTACACGGTCATGGTCCACCCGCGCCACCAGGGCCGGGGCTACGGCCGGGACCTGATGGCCGCCGCCGCGGACGCCGCCCGGACCTGCGACGGCATCGAGGCGATACGGCTCACCTGCCGGGGCGGGCTCGGCCTGGAGCGGTTCTACGAGTCCTGCGGCTACAAGGAGGTCGGCCGGGTCCCCGGTGCGATCCGGGTCGCGCCCGGCGACGACCGGGACGACGTCTTCATGCTGCTGCCCCTGGGCTGACCGAGGCCCGACCCCCCTGCAAGATCGACGACCCGGCATGTTTCACTGGGCAGTGCCTCTTTGTGCCAGAAACGGAAGAGTGGATTGAGATGCTCCGCTACACGCTGATGCGCCTCGGGATCTTCGCAGGCTGCCTCGTGGTCGTCTGGGGGCTCGTCTACGCCGGAGTGTTCCCGCGCGGCCTCGGTGACTCCAACGGCATGTGGATCCTGCTGCTCTCCCTGCTGATCTCCGCCCCCATCAGCTACGTCGCGCTGCGCAAGGAGCGGGACCGGGCCTCGGTCCAGGTCGCGGGCCGGGTCACCCGCATGAAGGCCAACCTGGAGGCCAACCGCGGCCAGGAGGACCGCGCCGACGACACCGCGCGGGCGCAGGGCCAGACCTCGTAACGTCCGTCACGCACGCACGCCCCGGCTTCCGAATTCACCGGAAACCGGGGCGCTTTGCGTTTTGCGGGCAGTAGCGCACTCCTGCCTCTCAAAGTATGGCTTTGAGTGTCTCAAAGCATGAGTGTTAAAGTCGTGTGCATGAAGCAAGCAGCCGCGCCCACCACACCACAGCGCCTCGCGCTCGTGGCGCGCCTGCACGTGGACCTCTGCCGGTGCGCGTCCGCGAACTGTCGCCCCTGACGTTCCCCCCTCACCAGTCGTCCCCACGTCAGCTCAGCGCGTCCCCTCCCGCGTCCCGTCCCCCTACGGAGCATGTCCGTGTCTTCAGCCTCTTCTGTGACGAAGTACCTCAAGGTGCCCTTCTGGGCCCAGATACTCGCCGGCCTCGTCCTCGGCGTCCTACTGGGCTGGCTGGCCCGCAGCCAGGACATATCGTGGCTGGTCACCACCCTGGAGAAGATCGGTGACACCTTCATCGGCCTGCTGAAGCTGGCCGTCGCACCGCTGGTCTTCTTCGCGATCCTCGTCTCGATCACCAACCTGCGGAAGGTCAACAACGCCGCCCGCCTGGCGTCCCGCACCCTCCTCTGGTTCATGATCACGTCGCTGATCGCGGTGGCCATCGGCCTCGTCATCGGCCTGGTCACCAACCCCGGCTCCGGCACCGGCCTCACCCCGGCCGACGGCGCCAAGCCCGAGCACACCGGCTCCTGGATCGACTTCCTGACCGGCATCGTGCCGACCGACGTCATCACGCCGTTCACCGAGCTGAACGTGCTCCAGATCGTCTTCATGGCCGCCGTCGCCGGTATCGCCGCCCTCCAGCTCGGCGAGAAGGCCCAGCCGATCCTGAACCTGAGCGAGTCGGTCCTCGAACTCCTCCAGAAGGCCCTGTGGTGGGTCATCCGCCTCGCCCCGCTCGGCACCGTCGGCCTCATCGGCAAGGCCATCGCCACCTACGGCTGGGACCTGATCGGCAAGTACGCCACCTTCACCGCCGACATCTACGTCGGCTGCGCCCTCGTGATGTTCGTGGTCTACCCGACGCTGCTCGCCACCGTCGCCAAGGCCAACCCGCTCCAGTTCTTCAAGGGCGCCTGGCCCGCCATCCAGCTGGCCTTCGTCTCCCGCTCCTCGGTCGGCACCATGCCGCTGACCCAGAAGGTCACCGAGCGCCTCGGCGTCCCGAAGGAGTACGCGTCCTTCGCCGTGCCGTTCGGCGCGACCACCAAGATGGACGGCTGCGCCGCGATCTACCCGGCGATCGCCGCGATCTTCGTCGCGCAGATCTTCGACATCCAGCTCGGCGTCGGCGACTACCTGCTGATCGCCTTCGTCTCGGTGGTCGGCTCCGCCGCCACGGCCGGCCTCACCGGCGCCACCGTCATGCTCACCCTGACCCTGTCCACCCTGGGCCTGCCCATGGAGGGCGTCGGCCTCCTCCTTGCCATCGACCCGATCCTGGACATGATGCGCACCGCGACCAACGTCGCGGGCCAGGCCCTCGTGCCGGTCATCGTCTCGGCCCGCGAGGGACTGCTCGACCGCAAGGCGTACGACGAGGCGCACGCCTCGCCGATCGACGAGCCCGAGCGGGAGAAGCAGGACGCGGAGCCGGTTCCGGTCGCCGCCTGACCGACGTGATCCGGGCGCCGGCACCGCGCTGACGTCCTGATCACGGCCGCACGGACCGTACGCTGAGTCGCATGGGTGCTGGGAAGACCAAGCGGATGCCGCGTGCGGTCCGTGAGCAGCAGATGCTGGACGCCGCCGTGAGCGTCTTCGGACGGCGCGGGTACATGGCGGCGTCGATGGACGAGATCGCCGAACTGGCGGGCGTGTCCAAGCCGCTGGTGTACCTGTACCTGAACTCGAAGGACGACCTCTTCAGCGCCTGCATCGGCCGCGAGGCCCGCGCCCTCACCGAGGCGGTGCGGGCCGGGGTGCGTCCGGGGCTCCCCGCGGACGGGCAACTCTGGTCGGGGCTGCGGGCGTTCTTCAGCCACACCGCGCGGCACCCGGACGCCTGGCGGGTGCTGCACCTGCACGCCCGTACCCACGGGGAGCGGTTCGCGGCCGAAGTGGCGGTGATGCGCGAGGAGATCGTGGCGTTCGTGACGCAGCTGATCGCCGCCGCGGCACGCGACGCGCACCGGGACCCGCATCTGCCCGAGGGAGAGGTCGCCGGGCTGGCCGAGGCGCTGGTCGGCGCGGCGGAGTCGCTCGCCGACTGGGCGGGCGCCACCGAGGGCGTCACCGCGAAGCAGGCGGCGGCAACCCTGATGAACTTCGCCTGGGCGGGCCTGGGCGACCTGATGGCGGGGCGGCCGTGGTCCCCGCCGGAGGAGCCGGAGCCGGAGCAGGAGCCGACGCAGGAGCAGGAGCCGCTGCCGGAGTCGGCGCCGGACCCGGCGCCGGTGGCTCAGGCCGCCGGATAGGGCCCGGCCGCGCCGGACAGGTGCAGCCGGCCGTCGCGGGCGGCGCGCAGTTCGAACCGCCCGTCCCCGGCCCCGTACGCCACCGTCCCCGGCAGCAGCACCGGCGCCCGGAACTCCGCCCGCACCACGGCCGCGTCCGGCGTCCCGTGCTCGGCGAGGCACCGGGCCACCGTCCACATGCCGTGCGCGATGGCCCGAGGGAAGCCGAACAGGCGGGCGGTGAGCGGGTGCAGGTGGATCGGGTTGCGGTCACCGGACGCGGCGGCGTAGCGGCGTCCGACGTCACCCGCCAGCCGCCACTCGGCGCGCGTGGGGAGCGGCTCCCGGTCTTCCGAGGCGGTCTCCCCGGCGGCGGGCCGGGCGGTGGTGCGGTGCCGGGCCAGGTAGGTGCTGCGGGACTCCCACACGACGTCCGCGCCGGCGCGCAGCTCCGTGACCACCGACGCCTCGGTGCCGCGCCGGTGCGGGACCAGCCCCTCGACGTGCACGGCGAGTTCGTAGGCGCCGGTGGCGGGCAGGGCGGCCCGCCGGGTGATGCCGAGGGAGGTGTGGACGAGCCCGAGCAGGGGCAGCGGGAAGCCCCGGGCGCTCATCAGGCGCATGGCCAGCGGGAAGCCCAGCACGTGCGGATACGTCACCGGAAGCGCGTCCGCGCCGGCCGCGAGCCCGCACACCCGCTCGTACGCCGCCAGCCGTGCCAGGTCGACGCGCAGGCCGGGCAGCACCAGCCGGGTGCGGGGGAAGTCCGCGTCCGGGCGGGGGCGCTTGAGGGGCGACAGGAGCGCGCCGCGGGCGAGGAGCGGCGCGAGGGCGGGGACGCCGGTCAGGGTGCTGGTGGTCGGGGCAGCGGTGGTCATCACGCCCCCAGCAGGCTCTGGCCGCAGACCCGGACGACCTGGCCGTTGACGGCGCCGGAGGCCGGGTGGGCGAGCCAGGCGGTGGTCCGGGCGACGTCGACGGGCAGGCCGCCCTGGGCGAGGGAGTTCATGCGGCGGCCCGCCTCGCGGATGAAGAGGGGGACCGCCGCCGTCATCTTCGTCTCGATGAAGCCCGGGGCCACCGCGTTCACCGTCACTCCGTGGTCGGCGAGCGCGCGGGGTGCCAGCGAGCGGACCAGCCCGACGATGCCCGCCTTGCTCGCGCCGTAGTTGGTCTGGCCCGCGTTGCCCGCGAGCCCGGCGATGGAGGCCGTCGCCACGATCCTGCCGCCCCGGTTGACGGCGCCCGCCCCGAGCAGCGCGTCCGTGGTGCGCAGGACGCTCGCCAGGTTGACGTCGAGCACGGAACTCCAGCGTTCGGCGGGCATGTTGACCAGGCGCCGGTCGCGGGTGACGCCCGCGTTGTGGATCAGGATGTCGAGCCCGCCGGGCAGCGCGGCGGCGATGCGCTCGCCCGCGTCGGCGGCCGTGATGTCCAGCGCGAGGGCGGTGCCGCCGAGGCGTTCGGCGGCCCGGCGTGCCGCGTCCTCGGCCTGCGGCACGTCCAGGACGACGACCTGGGCGCCCTGCCCGGCCAGCGTCTCGGCGACCGCCGCGCCGATGCCCCGTGCGGCGCCGGTGACCAGGGCGGCGCGCCCGGCGAGGGGGAGAGCCCAGTCGTCGGGGTCGGCGCCCTCGCCCGCCGCCCCGACCTCGATCACCTGGCCGCTGACGTAGGCGGAGGCGGGGGAGAGGAGGAAGCGCAGGGTGGACTCGGCGGGTGCCGGGTCGGTGAGCCGTACCAGGTTGACCGTCCTGCCCCGGCCGATCTCCTTGCCGAGCGAGCGCGTGAACCCCTCCAACGCCTGCTGGGCGGCGGCCTGGTGGTGGTCGGCCGGGTCGAGCGGGGCACCGAGCACCACCACGCGGCCGCTCGCGGCGACGGACCGTACGACGGGGTGCAACGCGGCGTGCACCTCGGCGAGCGTGTCGACGTCCCGTACGCCGGTGGCGTCGAGGACGACGGCGGCGGGCCGGCCGTCCTCGTCCCGGGGCAGGCCCGTGCGGGCCAGGACGGGCGGGAGGCCGGGGTGCGGCGGGCCGGCCGTGAGGTGCAGCAGGCCGCCGTCGAACGCGTCCCGCCGCAGCTCGGCGGGTTGCGGCAGGCCCAGCCTCCGGGTGAGGAAACGGCCGGGTGCGGTGCCGGTGAAGCTGAGATAGCGGTCGGCCATGTCCTGTCTCCCCAACGGCTGCGACGTGTCCAGAGGTCTTCCGGAGATCTTCCGGAGGTCGGTCCTGCCCACAACTGCTTACTCTGGAGTAAGGTTACCGGAGGTAAGCCTATGTCACGGGTGAGGAGCAGGTCGAGATGAGCCCTCTGGCACCGCAGCCCACGCGCCGCGTCGCGGTCCTCGGCGGCGCCCGCGTCCCCTTCGCCCGCTCCGACGGGCCGTACGCCACCGCCTCCAACCAGGAGATGCTCACCGCGGCCCTCGACGGCCTGGTCGAGCGGCACGGCCTCCAGGAGCCGGGCGCGGTCGGCGAGTTCGTGGCCGGCGCGGTCCTCAAGCACAGCCGGGACTTCAACCTCGCCCGCGAGACGGTCCTCGGCTCGGCACTGGACCCGCGCACCCCCGCCTACGACATCCAGCAGGCCTGCGGGACCGGACTCCAGGCCGTGATCGCCGCCGCCAACAAGATCGCCCTCGGCCAGACCGAGTCCGCGATCGCGGGCGGCGCCGACACCGCGAGCGACGCGCCGCTCGGCGTCAACGACCGGCTGCGCCGCATCCTGCTGGAGGCCCGCCGGGCCAAGTCCACCGGCGCCAGACTGAAGGCGCTGGCGAAGATCCGCCCGGGGCACCTGGTCCCCGACATCCCGCGAAACGCCGAGCCGCGCACCGGCCTGTCCATGGGCGAGCACGCCGCGGTCACCGCACGCGCCTGGGGCATCTCCCGTGAGGAACAGGACGCGTTGGCCGCCGCGAGCCACCAGCGGCTGGCGGCGGCGTACGAACGCGGCCTCTTCCAGGACCTGGTGGTCCCCTTCCGCGGCCTGGCCCGCGACCAGAACCTGCGCCCCGGCTCGACCGTGGAGAAACTGGCCGCGCTGAAGCCCGTGTTCGGCCTCGACGCCCCCGGACCCACCATGACGGCGGGCAACTCCACGCCCCTGACGGACGGCGCCGCGACGGTGCTCCTGGCGAGCGAGGAGTGGGCCGAGGCCCGGGGCATCGAACCCCTCGCCTACCTCACGGCGTACGAGACGGCGGCCGTGGACTTCGTCGGCGGGGACGTGGCCGGCGGCGAGGACGGGCTGCTGATGGCGCCCGCGTACGCGGTCCCGCGGATGCTGGAACGGGCCGGGCTCGGGACCGGTGACTTCGACCTCGTCGAGATCCACGAGGCGTTCGCGTCCCAGGTGCTGGCCACACTGGCCGCCTGGGAGAAGCGCGGCCTGGCCCCGGTGGACCGGGCCCGCCTGAACGTGGCCGGCTCCTCCCTCGCCACCGGCCACCCCTTCGCCGCGACCGGCGCCCGGATCGTGGCGACCCTGGCCACCCTGCTCGCCGAGCGCGAAGCGCCGGGACGCGGCCTGATCTCCGTCTGCGCGGCGGGCGGCCAGGGCGTCACGGCCATACTGGAACGAACATGACTTACCCTCAGGTAACCGTCAACACTGCACACGTCCGGCGCGGGACCGTCCCCGAACGCGCACCAACTCCTCACGCGGGCACCGTACGATCCCGTCACTGACCGCCGGTAACCCCTGTCCGCCGACTCCGGCGATGAACGCCTCGGCGCGCGAGGCACGTACGTCATGCAGCAGAGCAGCGACAGCAGAAGCCGTGTCCGTGCTGCACGTCCCAGGAGCCGCCCGTGTCCACCCCGCTTCCGTCCTTCGCCGCGTCCGCCGCCTACGCCGACTCGCCCGGCCCCACCCTGGTGGCGCCCGAGACGCGGATGCTGGACGGGGCCGTCCGGGAGGCGTACGTACCGCCGTTCGCGCCGCCGGTGCGCCGCGGGTCCCTCGCCGACCTCCCCTTCGACAACGCGGCGGCCGTCCCGGACCAGGTCGTCCTCAGCCGCAGATCGCCGGAGGGCGACTGGAGCGACGTCACGGCGGCCGAGTTCGCCGCGCAGGTGCTCGCGGTGGCCAAGGGCATGATCTCCGAGGGGCTGATGCCGGGCGACCGCATCGCCGTCATGGCGCGCACGACGTACGAGTGGACGCTGCTGGACTTCGCCGCGTGGGCGGCCGGCCTGGTCACCGTCCCGATCTACCCGACCTCCTCCCTCTTCCAGACCCGCTGGATCCTCCAGGACTCCGGCGCCGTCACCCTGGTCACCGAGACCACCGCGCAGGCCGCCGCCCTCGGCCCCGAGCTGGACCGCATACCCGACCTGGGGCACCTGTGGGTCATGGAGAAGGGGCACGTGGAGCGGCTGGCGGAGCTGGGCGCGCGGCTGCCGGACGCCGAGGTGGAGGTGCGCCGCGGCATGCTCGGCCCGTCCACCCTGGCCACCCTCATCTACACCTCCGGCACCACCGGCCGCCCCAAGGGCTGCGTCCTCACCCACGGCAACTTCTTCGCCGAGGTCGACAACGCCATCGAGCTGCTCTACCCCGTCTTCAAGGCGGAGACCGGCGAGGAGCCCTCGATCCTGCTCTTCCTGCCGATGTCCCACGTCTTCGGCCGCATGGTCGCCGTCGCCTGCGTCCGCGCCCGGGTCCGCCTCGGCCACGCGCCGAGCCTGAAACCCGAGGACCTGCTCCCCGACCTCGCGGCCTTCCGCCCCACCTGTCTGCTGACCATCCCGTACATGCTGGAGAAGGTCTTCAACAGCGCCCGCGCCAAGGCCGAGTCCGGCGGCCGGGCCGCGGCCTTCGACCGCGCCGTCTCGGTGGCGGTGCGCTACGGCGAGGCCAAGGAGGCCCGCCAGACCGGCGCGGGCGGCGGCCCCGGCCGCGGCCTGAAGACCGCCCGCTCCTTCTACGACCCGCTCGTCTACCGGAAGATCCGGGCCGCCATGGGCGGCCGGGTCAAGTACGCCATCTGCGGCGGCTCCCCGCTCGGCCGCCGCCTGGCCGCCTTCTACGCCGGGGCCGGCATCGAGATCTTCGAGGGCTACGGCCTCACCGAGACCACCGCCGCAGCCACCGTCACACCCCCGCTCAAGCCGCGCCTGGGCACGGTCGGCTGGCCGCTACCCGGCACCCGCGTCCGCATCGCCGCCGACGGCGAGATCCTGGTCGCCGGCGATCAGGTCCTGCACGGCTACTGGGACCCACAGGCCGGTGGCGTCGTCCCGGCCGCCCCCGACGGCTGGTTCGCCACCGGCGACCTCGGCAGCCTGGACGACGAGGGCTATCTGACCATCACCGGCCGCAAGAAGGAGCTGCTGATCACCGCGGGCGGCAAGAGCGTCGCCCCGGCCCCGCTGGAGAACTGGCTGCGCTCCCACCCCCTGATCTCCCAGTGCATCGTGCTGGGCGACCGCCGCCCCTACGTCTCCGCCCTGTTCACCCTCGACCCCGACGGCCTCACCCACTGGCGCCGCATGAACGGCAAGCACCCGGTGCCGCCGGAGCTGCTGGTGGACGACGAGGAAGTCCACGCGGTGCTCCAGCGCGCCGTCGACGAGGCCAACAAGCTGGTCTCCCGCCCCGAGTCCATCCGCCGCTTCGCCGTCCTGCCCAGGGACTTCACCGAGTGGGAGGGCCACCTGACCCCCTCCATGAAGCTCCGGCGCGAAGCGATCATGCGGGACTTCGCGGGGGCGGTGGAGAGGCTGTACGAGGGGTAGGACGGCGTCGGCTTGCGGCGGTGCCCTGCGGTGGTCAGCGGCGGGCGATGAGGCAGGCCTGCGGGACCTGGGCGACGGTGGTCTCCTCGGTGATCCGCACCGTCCGGGACAGCACGGTGAACCCGGCCTGCTCCAGCAGCTGTGCCATCGGCTCCGGCCGCCGCCGTTCGAAGTCCAGGGCGACCGGGTGGCCCCACGGGCGGTCGTGGTGGTTGGGCTCGTCACCGACCTGGAAGCCGAGCAGCAGATGCCCGCCCGGGGCCAGCACGCGCCGCACCTCGTCGAAGAGGTCCGGCAGCTTCTCCCACGGCGTGTGGATCGACGAGTACCAGGAGACCGCCCCCGCGAGGGCGCCGTCCGGGAGGTCGAGGTCCAGCATCGACCCCTGCTCGAACCGCAGCCCGGGGTTCTCGCGGCGCGCGATCGCCAGCATCGAGGAGGACAGGTCCAGGCCGAAGACCCGCAGGCCCAGCGAGGCCAGGTGCGCGGTGACCAGGCCGGGCCCGCAGCCGAGGTCGGCCACCTGCCCCTCGGGCCCCACCAGCTCGGCGAAGGCGCCCATCAGCGCCCGGTCGAGCGGGGCGTCGTCGAGCGCGCTGCGGAACCGGGCGTAGTAGTCCTCGGCGACGGCGTCGTAGAAGGTCCGGGTGGTGGCCACGAAGGCGGGGTCGGTGGTCATGGACGGACCCTAGTGGCGGCCACTGACAGCCGGGGCGGAAAGGGCAGGAGCCCCGTCGCCGAGAACGGCGCGGGGCTCCTTGGGTACTGCTGTCAATCAGACAGGAGTGACATTCTCCGCCTGCGGACCCTTGGGGCCCTGCGTGACGTCGAAGGACACCTGCTGGTTCTCCTCGAGGGAACGGAATCCCTGAGCGTTGATCGCGGAGTAGTGGACGAAGACGTCCGGGCCGCCGCCTTCCTGGGCGATGAAACCAAAGCCCTTTTCGGCGTTGAACCACTTCACGGTTCCGGTAGCCATAAGCCCTCCTTGGGCCCAAAGGGTTGCCCTGCTCCAGAACCAGCAAGTGTGAAGACTTTGAATGCCGCACAACTGCATACGTCTGAGAACGACGAGAGCCCGCGGTCACATGCTCCGCAGGCTCTGTACTGCAAGGGAAACCAAACTGCAACTTGCTGTGAGCCTAGCACGCAGGCCCCCGCGCGCAACAGAGGTCAAGATCACTTCACCCGGACGTTTGAACACCTGCGCCGTTCGGCTGACGCCGGGGGTCGGCGACGGGGGGACCTCGGGGGAGGGCTAGCCTCGCGATGTGGACAATTCTCGCACCCGGCCGCGTGTCGGCCACATCCAGTTCCTGAACTGCCTGCCCCTGTACTGGGGGCTCGCGAGAACAGGCACGCTCCTCGACTTCGAGCTGACGAAGGACACCCCGGAGAAGCTCAGCGAGCAGCTGGTGCGCGGCGATCTCGACATCGGTCCCGTCACCCTGGTCGAATTCCTCAAGAACGCCGACGACCTCGTCGCCTTCCCCGACATCGCCGTCGGCTGCGACGGCCCGGTGATGTCGTGCGTGATCGTCTCCCAGGTCCCGCTGGACCGCCTGGACGGCGCCCGGGTCGCCCTTGGGTCGACCTCGCGCACCTCCGTACGGCTCGCCCAGCTCCTCCTGGCGGAACGCTTCGGCGTCCAGCCCGACTACTACACCTGCCCGCCGGACCTGAGCCTGATGATGCAGGAGGCCGACGCGGCCGTCCTCATCGGGGACGCGGCCCTGCGCGCCAACATGATCGACGGCCCGCGCTACGGCCTCGACGTGTACGACCTGGGCGCCCTGTGGAAGGAGTGGACGGGCCTGCCGTTCGTCTTCGCGGTCTGGGCGGCCCGGCGCGACTACGCGGAGCGCGAGCCGGTCATCACCCGCAAGGTGCACGAGGCCTTCCTCGCCTCCCGCAACCTCTCCCTGGAGGAGGTGGAGAAGGTCGCGGAGCAGGCCGCCCGCTGGGAGGCCTTCGACGAGGAGACCCTCGCGAAGTACTTCACCACCCTCGACTTCCGCTTCGGCGCCCCGCAGCTGGAGGCGGTCACCGAGTTCGCCCGCCGGGTCGGACCGACCACCGGCTTCCCGGCGGACGTGAAGGTGGAGCTGCTGCGGCCCTGATCCGCGGCCGCGGCCCCTTTCTCTCTGGGGCCTTCCGCGGGCGGCCCACTACCCTGCTGGCAGGTATCGGCGTACGGGGGAGGGGTGGACGCCATGCGGCCGCTCGATGTCGACGAGCCCACCGTCGTGGGGCCCTACCGGCTGCTCGGTCGGCTGGGCTCCGGCGGCATGGGCCGGGTCTACCTGGGGCGCAGCACCGGCGGCCGCACGGTCGCGGTGAAGATCGTGCACCCGCACTTCGCACTGGACGAGGAGTTCCGGGCCCGGTTCCGGCGCGAGGTGGCCGCCGCGCGCCGGGTCGGCGGCGCCTGGACCGCGCCTGTCCTGGACGCGGACCCCGAGGCACGCGTGCCGTGGGTCGCCACGGCGTACGCGGCCGGCCCCTCCCTCACGGCGGCCGTGGCGGACGGCGGCCCGCTGCCCGCCCACTCGGTACGGGCGCTCGGCGCGGGTCTCGGCGAGGCGCTGGCCGCGGTGCACGAGCTGGGCCTCGTCCACCGGGACGTGAAGCCGTCCAACGTCCTGCTCACCCTCGACGGCCCCCTCCTGATCGACTTCGGCATCGCCCGCGCCACGGACGGCACCGCCTCCCTGACCTCGACCGGCGTGTCCATCGGTTCGCCCGGCTACATGTCCCCCGAGCAGATCCTCGGCAAGGGCGTGACCGGGGCGGCGGACGTCTTCTCGCTGGGCGCCGTGCTGGCGTACGCGGCGACGGGGCTGCCGCCCTTCCCGGGTGACTCCTCGGCCGCGCTCCTCTACAAGGTCGTCCACGAGGAGCCGAGCCTCGACGGCCTGGACGGGGAACTGCGCGAACTGGTCGCCTGCTGCCTCGCCAAGGACCCGGCCGCCCGCCCGGCCCCCGGCGAGGTGGCCCGGCGCCTGGCCCCCGAGGGCGCGGCCCGCCTGGTGACCGGCGGCTGGCTGCCGGGGGCGCTGGTGGAGCGGGTCAGCCGGAGCGCCGTACAGCTGCTGAACCTGGAGGCGTCCGAGGGCGAGGCGTCGGGCCCGGTGGGGTTCAGCCGCCCGTCGGTCACGGCGGACGGGGCCGGTGCCGCGCGGGGGCCAGGGGAGGGCGTGGCGGCGCCCCTGGCCGCGGGTGTCTTCGGCCCGCCGCCGGTGATGCCGACCCCTACGGCGCTGTCGGCGCCGCTCCCGTCGTCGTCGCCGTCGTCTTCGTCATCGCCGCCGTCTTCGTCCTCCTCTTCGTCCTCCCCCTCGTCCGTCGCCGGCCCGAGCGACCCGGGGGCGGGCCCGAGCGATCCGGGGGCGGGCCCGAGTGACCCGGGACCGGGGCATCCGCCCGGCAGGCTCGCGCTCTCCGTCGCGGCGACCTCGACGCGGGGTGCCCAGGGGCGCGGGCGGCGGATCAGCTGCACCGTGGCGCTGGCGGTGGCGGGAGCGCTGGCGGCGGTGACGGTGGGGTCGGTGTTCGTCCTGGACCTCCTGCCGGGCTCGGGCAACGACGCGCACAACGCCGGGAGCGACGACGGTTCCCACGAGCCGCCGCCCGCCGCCACCCCCGGCGGGCTGCCCGCGCGTTACGTCGGCACCTGGGAGGGGCAGGCCGCCGCCCTGGACGGCAAGCTGCCGCTGGGCACCTTCCGGATCACCATCAAGCAGGCGAAGCCCGGCCAGGAACTGGGCAGGCTGCACGAGACCGACCCGCTGGGCGGCGTCTGCGTCGACGTGATCACCCTCAAGAAGGTGACCGAGAAGCAGATCGTCGCCGGGTCCGTCGGCGCCAAGGGCAACCACGACGGCTGCAACCCCGCGCCCACCACGGTCACCTTCACCCCGGTCGGCGACGACCTCGCCTACGCGTCCCAGAGCAAGGAGTCGGGACGCCCGCAGGCGCGGCTGTCGAAGGTCGAGTAGCGGGGGTGGGACACCCGGCCCGTCCACCGTCTCCGCCGGGCCACGCCCCGGTAAAGGCTCCCTCCCCGTGGTCACTACTGTGGCTGCGATACGAAGATCCGACCATGAGATGACTGTGCGTCATGTTTGGCGACGGGGAAGGCCCGCAATGGAGACACTGCAATCGGACGATCCGCAGGAGCTGGGCAGTTACCGCCTCCTGCGAAGGCTTGGCGCCGGTGGAATGGGCCGCGTCTACCTCGCCCGATCGCCCGGTGGCCGGACCGTCGCGGTCAAGGTGGTCCGCCCCGATCTCGCGGCGGACCATGACTTCCGCGAGCGCTTCCGGCACGAGGTGGAGATCGCGAAGGCGGTCTCCGGCCGCTTCACCGCCCCCGTCGTGGACGCCGACCCGGACGCGCCGCTGCCATGGCTCGCCACGTCGTACGTCCTCGGGCCCGATCTGACCGACGTGGTCGCGGCGCACGGGGCGCTGCCCGAACGCACGGTTCGCGCACTGGCCGCCGGTCTCGCCGCGGCGTTGCAGGACATCCACGCGGCGGGCCTGATGCACCGGGACCTCAAGCCTTCCAACGTTCTGCTGGCCGCCGACGGGCCCCGGCTCATCGACTTCGGCATCGCCCGGGCGGTGGACGGCAGCCGCATGACCCAGACCGGAGTGGTGGTCGGCTCGCCCGGTTACATGTCACCGGAGCAGGCGATGGGCAAGGACGTCGGCGTGGCGGGGGATGTGTTCTCGCTGGGTTCCGTGCTCGTGTTCGCGGCCACCGGGCGGGGCGCCTTCGGTGACGGCACGGCCTCGCACGCGGGGCTGCTCTACCAGGTCGTGCACGGAGAGGCCGACCTGACGGGCGTGCCCCCGTCCTTGCTGGGACTCGTCCGCGCCTGCCTGATGAAGGAACCGGCACAGCGTCCGGCGCCGGGTGAGATCGTCGCCGCGCTGGCCGGGCAGGGCATCGACGCCGCCCTCCACGACTGGCTGCCGTCGGCGGTCGCCTCGACCATCGCGACCCACGCCGCGGGGATCCTGGACCTGGAGGCACCCGGGACACCGCGTACTGCTCCCCAGCCGCAGGACCGGTCGACGGCAGGCTTCGGCCCGGCACCGACCATGCTCGACGGCACGCCGTCGACCGGAGCGACCGGTCGGGGCACGGCGCCCGGCGGTACCCCGGCACCCGGGTACGGGACTCCGCTGCCCGGCACCGTCCGACTCGGCGACGCCGCGCAACCCGCTCCCGCCCGGTCCCGTCGCCGCGTACTCAGCATGGCTCTGGGCGGCGCGGCGGCCGTTGCCGTGGCCGGGGGCGGCGTCGCGTGGGCACTCACGTCCGGCGACGCGTCCGACGACGCGAAGGGTGCTTCGGGCACCGGGGCTTCGGCCGATCCGGTGGACGAGACCTTCACGACGCCCCCCGCCGGCGTGGCCCCGCAGCCGCTGTGGCACAAGTCGGCCGAGGAGGACAGCACCAGCCCGCGCGTACCGCTCCTCACCCACGACGGACTGCTCCTGGTCAGCGGCGACCCGCTCGTGGCCTACGACGTCCGGACCGGTAAGGCCCGCTGGACCAAGGCGGGCGTCTGCCGGCCCGGAGCCCAGCTCCTCTTCCACGGCGGCAAGGTGTTCCTCGCCGACGGCGATTACGAGGGCGCCCTGATCGCCTACGACGTCACGACCGGCGAAGAGGCCTGGCGCAGCCGCCTCGGCAAGCAGCTGTCCGTCGAGGACACCATCGCCATCGACGACAAGAACGTCTACGTCACGGCGACCGACTACGGCCAGTCGAAGAGCGCGACCAAGTACCGCACGGCCGTCGCGGCCGTCAGCCACACCACGGGGAAGACGGCGTGGGTCCAGCACCGGGACTGGGGCACGAAGGACTACGACGTCCAGGGCACCGCCTCGGGCGCGTACCTGGTCTACGCCGACTCGAACCTCAACCTCACCGTCCGGGACACCGCCACCGGCGACCAGGTGTGGACCCGGAAGATCGGCGACGAGTGGTCCTGGCAGCCCACGGTCGCGAACGGCCTCCTCTTCCTCCCGGGCGACGTACTCAAGGCCGTCGACGTGGAGAAGGGCAGCACCGTCTGGACGCTCGACCCGGCCGGCCGCCGCGGCTTCGACAACCCGACGGTTTTCGACGGCGTGCTCTACGTCAGCGACCACGACGACGGCGTATGGGCGGTGAACGTCAAGACCGGCAAGCGGATCTGGCTCTGCGACGAGCTGGACGTCGACGGCCCGGAGTCGTTCCTCCGCGCCGGATCGACCCTGTACGGCGCCACCGGTTCGGTCGACGGCGGCATCGTCGCCCTGGAGACGCGGACGGGCAAGCTCCGCTGGTCGTACACCGACAGCAAGACCGTCGGCGAGCCGTGGCAGGCCGCCCTCGCCGGCAACCGGCTGATGGTGACGCACGGCCACGAGATCTACGCGCTGCCGGCGGTGTAGCGAGGGCGACGGGCCGCGGGAGCGCTTCGGTCCCGCGGCCCGTCGCCCTGTCCGGGCGTCCGGGGTCCGTCACATCGGCGTGGTGACCGTCAGGTGCTCCCCGCTGCCGAGGTGCAGCATGCCCTTGCCGGGCGTGATCTGGCCGCCGACCATGCTCCGGTTGGTGCGGATGCCGATCAGCTCTCCCGCGGAGCTGTCCTGCGGAGACAGCAGGATGCCGCGGCGGGCCTTCTTCATGTCGACCTGCCAACCGGAGAAGCCGTCGCAGATCTCCTCCTCGTCACCGGCGATGACGACGGCCAGACCCTCCTCCACACCGCGCTCGACGATGCGCTTGAAGATGTCCTCGGCATCGCAGTCGTCGTGTACCTCGGCGTCGTCGACCAGGACGACGATCGGCCGCTCGGGACTGGCCGACTCGATGAGCTCCTCCATCTCGTCCTCGTCGATGTCCCGGCCGGTGAAGACCTTCAGGACGCCGTCCGTCCCCTCCAGTTCGCGCAGCGGCGACGGGCGGGGCGCCGCCAGAATCAGCCGTACGCCCTGGGCGAGGCAGGAGCGCGCGACGTTCAGCAGCACCGTGCTGCGCCCGGACTTCGCGGGCCCGCCGATCACGAACGCCGGGACGCCCTGGGCGAGGTCGGGCCCGAAGGCGGTGAGTTCGTCGCCGCCGACGCCCACCATGGCCCACAGTGGGGAGGCGCTCGCCACCGGGTCGCGCATGGCCCAGGCGTCGGCGAAGGAGATCCGGCTGGGCAGGACGTCGACGCGGAACGGGCGGCGGGAGCGCGGCAGCCCGGCGTCCCGGGCGGTCGCTGCCTCTCCGATCGCGGCGAGCGCGGACGCCTGCCCCTGACCGGTGGTGTCCTCGGCGAGGAGGGCGAACTGGGTCTCGATCGCCGACCCGCTCGCGAAGCCGCGGCCGGGCGGGATCTCCTCGGGGATCTTGCGCGCGTTGATGTCCAGCAACGAGAAGTCGCCGCGGTCCGCGAGGCGCAGACCGTACTTGTCCTCGGTGAGGGAGGAGATACGCCCCGTCAGCAGCTGACGGTCACCGGTGATCACCAAGTGCAGGCCGATGCTCGCGCCCTCGCGCATCATCGCCATCACCTGGTCGGTGAGGTCGCCGTGGTTGTACTCGCCGAGCGTGGGCAGCCAGCCCTCCCAGCGGTCGAGGAGCACCACGATGTGGGGCAGTCGCTCGTCCTCGGCCGCGGCGGCCCGCTGCTCCCCGATGTCGGCGTAACCCTTCTCCGCCAGCAGGTCCTGTCGCCGGGTGAGTTCGCCGGTGAGCCGGTTGAAGAGCCGGATGACCCGCTCCTGCTGATTACGGCTGACCACCGCCCCGCAATGCGGCAGCCGGGTCAGCGCGTTCAGGGCGCCGTTGCCGCAGTCGATGCCGTACAGATGGACGTCGGCGCTCGACAGGGTGCGGGCCAGGGAGCCCGCGACGGTACGCAGCACCTGCGAGCGGCCGCTGCGCGGGCCACCCGCGATGAGCAGGTGCCCGAAGGAGGCGAAGTCGACGACCACCGGGCGGCGGGCCTGCTCGGCCGGCAGGTCCGCGATGCCGTACGGAGCCGCCGGCAGCGCCCCTTGGCTGCGCACCGCCGGAATGTCGTCCAACAGCAGGGACTCGTCCAGGGCGGGCAGCCACGGAGAGTGCTGGGCGGGAATGCCGATGGCGTCGTTGGCCTCCCGGATGGCGTCCACCAGGACCTTGAGGTCGGTGATCTCGTCGTCCTCCCGCGCCTCGGACCTGGGCTTGGCGAGAGTGGCCCGTCCCAGTTCCTGCCAGGAGAGCTGACCGGCCCACGGGGCGAGCGCCGCCGGATCGGCGGCACCCGGGCGGCGGCCACCGACGCGGCCGGACTGGAAGGGGATGAGGGAGGCGTGGCCGAGCCGGACGTACGCCCGGCCCGGGGTGCTCTTGGCGATGTGACCGGCATCGGGGGCGTCGATGACATCGGTCGACTCACCGGCGTCGGTCACGCGCAGGGCGATCCGGAGGTTGGTGTTGGCGCGGATCTCGGGCGACACGACACCACTGGGCCGCTGTGTGGCCAGCAGGAGGTGGATGCCGAGGGAGCGGCCTCGCTGGGCGATGTTGACGAGACCCGTCACGAAGTCGGGCAGGTCGCGCACCATGGACGCGAACTCGTCGATGACGATGAGCAGTCGGGGCACGGGCGCGTGGGACGGGTCCCGGCGCGACAGGTCCTGGTAGTCCTCGATGTCCTTGGCGTCGGCGGCGGCGAGGATGTGCTCGCGCCGCTTCAGCTCCGCGCCCAGCGATTCCAGGGCGCGTTCGACGAGGTGCGCGTCGAGGTCGGTCACCATGCCGACGGTGTGCGGGAGCTTGACGCAGTCCTTGAAGGCGGACCCGCCCTTGTAGTCGACGAGGACGAACGTCATGTTCTCGGGCGTGTTGGCGACGGCGAGCGCGGCCACGATGGTCTGGAGCAGCTCCGACTTGCCCGAACCGGTCGTACCGGCGATGAGTCCGTGCGGGCCGTCGCGCCGGATGTCGATGCCGAAGGGACCGTCGTACGACTCGCCGATGACCGCCATGGTGGACTGACCGCCCATGCGCCAGCGCGCGGCGACGTCGTCGCGCGTCGGGGGCTCCAGCTGGAGCACGTCGAGGAGCCGGCTCGAGGACGGCAGCGCGGAGTCCTCGGTCTCGCCACTGATGTCGCGCAGGGGTGACAGGGCCCGGGACAGCCGGGCGCACCAGGCGGGGGAGACGAAGTCGGGCCGTACACCGGACCGGCGCCGGGCGCCGGTCTGCTCGACGCGCAGCCGCAGTTCGGGTGCCCGCTCGGCGGCCTGCTCGGTCTGGTGTGCGCCTTGGTGCCAGGCGTGGAAGGAGGGGAAGCCGCCGGCGGCGGCCTGAGGGGGTGTGCCGGGCTGAGCGGTGACGGTCTCGCCGTGGCGCAGCGGCTCGGCGACGACGAAGGCCTGACACTCGCCGGGCAGGAAGCGCTCCTCCTCGTCCAGGCAGATCGCGTACATGGCGACCGCCGGCCCCTCCCGCAGCAGCCGGACCACGCCCGGCAGCGACCTCAGCCGACGCGACCCGTCCCATACGACGACGATGTCCGGGTCGGAGAAGGCGGGACCGGCGCCACTGCGGTTGTTCTCCTGCAAGGCCTTCTGCCGGGCGTCGAGCAACTGCGTCAGTTCACCGACCCGGGCACTGACGGTCTCGGAATCCGTCCCCACCAGCACGTTGACGTCCTGGCCGCTCGCGGGGCGGGAGTGCGGAAGCCAGCGGACCCAGTCCCAGCGCGGCTGTGCCTGGTTCTCGGTGAGCACGTAGAACTGGACGTCCATCGGGCTGTGCAGCACCGCGGTCTGCGCCACGGTCCATCTCGCGAGTGCCTGCGCCGAGTCGCCCGGTCCCGCGATACCGATGACGCCCAGGTCCCTCAGAGGCAGCGCGACGGGCGAGTCCTCGATGTACCAGGTGACCTGGCGCTTGTGCTCGTCCTGCTCCGGATCGTCGAGGACGACTTCGGACGGCACGCGGCCGGTGCCGACCCGAAGGAGCAGATGGTCGGCGTCCGTGCGGCGCCTCTCCCACAACCGGGTACGGGGACCGGTGCCGAAGGCGAGCACGGAGGCGGGATCGGGAACGGTGCCGCGTCGCTCGAGCCGCTCCAGCCGCAGCGCCTCCTGGGCGTCCTTCTCGATCCGCTCCTTGGTCTCCTTGTACTCCTTGACCTGCTGCGCATGGGACTTGCGGCCGTGCTTCTTGTCCACGAAATAGTTGCCGAAGAGCATCAGCGGGCTCAGCAGAGCCATGATCAGGTAGTACCAACGCCCGAAGATCATGACGGACACGACCGCGCCGACCAGCGGGAACACCGCCATCAGCCAGGGCAGCGGCCGGGCTTCGTACTCCCTGGGCGGAGAAGGCAGCCGGAAGTGGGTCTCGCGCTCCGCCGGGCGCAGACGCGGCGGCCGGTTGTAGTCGAGCCCGGCTCCGTCCTCCGACCATTTCAGGGCGGCGTTGGGAGGGGAGTAGCTGTCTATCTCCAGGAGCGTGTTGGCGAGGGCGAGTTGGGAGCCGAGGGGCCAGGTACCACCGTCGAAGTCTTCGCCGTCGAGCCGGGGACGGTCGCCGTCGCCGCCCTCCTCCTTCCCTTTGCCCTTCCCCTTCTCCTCGTCCCCGGTGTCCTTCTTCTCGATGCCGTGCAGGGTGACGCGGCAGGTGCCGTCCATGGCGATGGACAAAGTGGCGGCGCGTGCGGCAAGTTCGGGGTCGTCGACGCGGATGTGTGCGGCGGGTCCGCTGCCGATGTCGTACCGGCCGACGCCCAGCCGGTGCACGGCCCCGGCCGCGGGCCCGCCGGCCACCCGGAATTCCACCACCCCGGCGGGCTCCCCCGGAACACAGCCGGCCGGATCGTGCAGGCTGACGACGACACCCTCGCGCAGCGGCGAACCGACGATGTTGGCCTCGGGATCGAGGGCGTAGCCGTCGACGAAGGCCTGAGGTACGCCGCCGGAGCCGGGACGCCCGCCGATGGGGATGATGTCCGCACCGCCGGCGACACCGGCGTGGCGTGCCAGCTCCCGAGTGATGTCGCCGACCGACGACTCCGGATCGGCGTCGAGCACCACATCGGCGCTGGTTCCGCCGATCGGGTCGACGACGGTCAGACTCAGGCGCACGTTCGTCCTCCTCGCTGGGCTGAGGCCGCCCCCGGAACGCTGAACACAGTGAAGCGACCTTAGCCGCCGCACCTTGCCCCCGTGCAACGGGATGCAGAGGGCCTCGCGGGCCGGGATGTGCACCGGCTCACGCTTGTGCTGCCGGGTATCCCTGTCGCCACAAGTGCCCCACCCGTAGGATCTTTGCTCATGCGGACGGCCTGTGGACGAGGGGCGTCCGCGTCAGTCACGCCACGGGGGAAGGCCCTGAGGCGATGGGAGGGAGAGCTGTCATGGCGAAGGACACAGACCTTACTTACGCCGAGATGGAGAAGAAGGCCACCGACCTCATCAAGGCGATGGGCGACATGGAGGACATGTTGAAGGCCATCGAGAAGGGTGTGGAGGAGCTCGTTGCCAACGGCTTCACCACGCAGAAGGCTTCCGGTGCCTACGACGAGTCCATCAAGGACTTCACCAAGGGCGCGGCCAAGACCATCAAGGGCCTGGAGGGCCTGTCCAAGTTCCTCACCAACGCCAAGAAGGCGTACGAGGACCTGGACGAGCAGCTGGCGAAGAGCGCCAAGGGCTGAGCCGGCGCGCACGCGACACAGCCCGGTGCGGCAGGGCGCGAGCTCCTGCCGCACCGGGCTGTTGTGACGGATGCCAGCGGAGCTGGCAGATGGGCATGAGGGGGCGCCGTGGCCGGCGGAAGTGATCAGCGGCTCGATCTTGAAGTGATCAAAGAGATGGGTAAAGGGCTCGGCAATATCAAGAAGGCGTTCGACGGCCTGGAAGACCTGGGCGGCAAGTACGAGGACGACTTCGGGAACGGTGATCTGGCCGACACTTTCGAGGACTTCGCCGGCAATTGGGAGCTCAGCCGCAAGAGGCTGACCGAGGAAGTCGACGCGTTGGCCCAGATCGCCAAGGCCGCCGGCAAGGCGTACGAGGACATCGACCACCAACTGGCTCAGGCGCTGCGCGATGCCCAGGACCCGAAGAAGGGGAACTGACGATGGCAGGGAGGCCGCGCGACTGGCATCCGGTTGCGGACAGCGACCCCATTCCCGGCGACGCGGACCGCATGGCGTCCCTGGGCAAACAACTGCGCAAGACGGCGGACGAGCTCGAACGGCAGGTCCGCAACCTGAAGGCCGTCGCGGAGCTGGACGCCTGGGATAGCAAGGCCGGCAAGGAATTCCGCGAAAAAGCCTCGGGCAACGTCAAGAAGCTTGAGGCGGCTTTCAAGAGATACGACACCGCTGCCACGGCGATCGGTACGCGGGTCGAGGAAGTGAGCGGCGGACACCAGGAGAAGGTGGCGGCCCGTCCGCGGAACTACGCCTCCGACCTCAACCGGGCCCAGGAGATCGCCGACGCCGCGCTCAAGGAAGCGAAGGACGCGGACGAGCGGAAGAGCGCGTCCCAGAAGAGCCTCGACAACCTCTCGGGCAAGGACCGGAGCAAAGACGCTGCCGACAAGGACCGCAAGGACCTCGAGGCGAAGAGGAAAGCAGCCGGCGACGAGATCGACGCAGCGCGCGAGAAGATCAACGACGCGAAGCGGATCCGCGACGAGGCCGCCAGGCGTGCCCGGGAGTCCATAGACGCGATCATCAACCACGACTCCCTCAAGGACGGGTTCTGGGAGTCCCTGGTCGACGACATCGCGACCATCACCTCATGGGTCGCCACGGTGTGTGGGATCTTGTCGTTGCTCGTGGGCTGGATCCCGGTGATCGGGCAGGCTCTGGCCGGAGTGCTGGGCGCGATAGCAATGATCGCGACGCTCATCAATTTCGTCGCCACACTTGTTCAGGTCGCTCAGGGCAACGCCGACTGGATGGACGTGGGCATGGCGGCCCTCGGCTTCCTCATGATGGGCGTGGGCAAGGGCTTCTCCAAGATCGCGGGGAAGTTCGCGAAGGGGACGCTGGGGCGGCTCGGCAAGGCCGGAGCAGCGCGCACCGCGCGTCAGGTGAGCCGGGCCAACAAGAATCTCCGCCGGGCGGCCTACAAGGACGTCAAGCTCGGGAAGGGCGACGTCCTGAAGTCACTCAAGGAACCTTTCACGGAGCCCTTCTCCAAGGCGGCATGGGCGAAGAACCTGAAGACATTGAAGCCGGGCAGCGGAAACTGGAACGCAGCCAAGAACGAGTTGAGCCTGCGTGGTGAGGGAAGCGCCCTCAAGGGACTCCCCAGATCCTTCTCCATGGCTGACCCCGGTGTCGCCTCCGACCTGAAGTCGGTCAAGATGGGGACCGCCGCCTTGGGCGGCCAATTCGATGCCAACGCCGTCAACCAGATCTCCAAGACGGCCAGCCGTCTGTCGGTCGTCGGGGCCGGTATTACGCTGGGCGGGCTGAGCCTGGACGGAAACCTCCAGAAGATGGTCGGAATCGGCTGAGCCCCGTCCGTACCCGTATGAAAGGACCGAGCATGACCGCATCGGACGACCCCGCTCCGCTGGATGAGACCTTCGAGTGCACCTTCGAGTTCCAGCCCGGCTGGATCGACCTCACGCTGCGCGAGGGGACCAGGGCCGAGGCCAAGGCGCTGGCCACGGAGGTCGTGAACCGGCTCAATCCGCTCGGTCTCGAGATCGAGAAGAGCGCGGTCTTCGATGACATGGTCGAGCGAGCCGTGGACCTCAACGACGACGTGCCCACACTCGCGGCGGCGTACTACTCCGAGGCGGGGGAGGCCCTGGCCAACCTCACGGTCGACTCGTACGGAGACGAGGGCGTACCCCGCCCCGGCCCGGAAGAGGTCGTCCCGCTGCTTCTGCAGTGGGGGAACGCGGAGGTCACGGGCACGCCCCAGATCACGCACCTCGAGTTGGCCGCGGGACCTGCCGTGCGGATCCAGTCGATGCTCAAGGTCAAGCGGATGCTCGGCTTCGGCCGCAAGCTGACCGAGTTCATCAAGTACGCCGTCTTCCCACCCGGCATGGAGAGTCTCGTCGTCGTCACGGTGACCTGGGAGAAGATCGCTCTCACAGAGCAGATCACCGAGCTGGCCGACGAAGCGGTGCGGACCATGCGGATCACTCCGCTCCCGACGGGAGGCGCCCGGGCGTCCGCGGACGGAGGCACGGCATGAAGACGGCCGACCAGTTCTCCTCAGCGCCCACGGACTACAACGTCGTCGTCCCGGACGGCTGGTTCCAGCTCGCACTCGAGCCGGAGGAACGTGACCGCGGCATCGTGGCACTCGCCGAGCTGACGTTCCGCGGCCAGGACAACGCTCCGCACCTCAAGAAGCAGTTCATGCAGGACCTCCAGCGGAAGGCGAAGGACGCCTACCGGGTCGGTGGCACGGAGCTCTACCTCTCCACGATGACCGTCGGCCCCGTGCCCTTGTCGTCCTCGCTCCTCATCAGTGTTCCTGGCCCCGGAGAGTGGCCCGAGACCTCGGACGCCGCAGCGCTGGCCGAGCATGTGGCCGACCGGCGCGGCGACGAAGAGATCAGCGTGGTGGAACTGGCCGCCGCCGGCCGGGCCGTACGGCACCGCCGCCGCGAGGCACCCGACCCCGCACGGCAGTTGGGTAACACCCTGCCGACCACGACCTTGACCTACTACGTACCGATCCCCGCCACCACGCGCTGGCTGCTGCTGAACTTCTCGACGCCCGTCGACCAGCTTGCGGACCAGATGGTGGCGCTTTTCGACACCGTGGCGGGGACGCTGCACTGGGGCTGATCTCCGGTGAAAGAGCCGACGACGTCGGCATCGTGGTCGAGGGCGTAGCCGTCGGCGAAGGACTGCGGAGCGCCGCCGGGGCCGGGCCACACGACCCTCCACCTCACTGGACCGAGGCCGCCTTCACTGGCCGATATGTGCACCGGTTCACGCTTGTGCCGTCTGGTGTCCCTGTCGCCACAAGTGCCTCACCCCTAGGATCTTTGCTCATGCGGACGGCCTGTGGATGAGGGGCGTCCGCGTCAGTCACGCCACGGGGGAAGGCCCTGAGGCGATGGGAGGGAGAGCTGTCATGGCGAAGGACACAGACCTTACTTACGCCGAGATGGAGAAGAAGGCCACCGACCTCATCAAGGCGATGGGCGACATGGAGGACATGTTGAAGGCCATCGAGAAGGGTGTGGAGGAGCTCGTTGCCAACGGCTTCACCACGCAGAAGGCTTCCGGTGCCTACGACGAGTCCATCAAGGACTTCACCAAGGGCGCGGCCAAGACCATCAAGGGCCTGGAGGGCCTGTCCAAGTTCCTCACCAATGCCAAGAAGGCGTACGAGGACCTGGACGAACAGCTGGCGAAGAGCACCAAGAGCTGATGTCGATGTCGTCACTTTGTCCGGGCGCGAGGCGGCACGTACCCGTGTCCAGCCGCGTCCGGATGAGGTGGTGCCTGAGGAAGAAAGTCTGAACGGATGGCAGACAGAACTCGGCTCGACCTTGACGTGATCAAGGAATGCTCGAAGTCCCTGTACCGCATGCACCGCGAATTCAAGGACAACGGCAACCCGGCCGACGGGTACGGTGACGCGCTGGGCAGTGACAAGTTGCGCGACATATTCAGCGACTTCTCCGACACTTGGAAGAAAAATCGCAAGAAACTAATGGAGGACATCGAGAATCTCGCCAAGTACACCGGTAATGCGGCCAAGTCGTACGAAGAAATCGATCACGAGCTGGCGAACGCACTTAGGGAAGCCAAGAAGAGTGGGAAGAAGGGGAAGTAAGTAGTGACAGCCCGTCCGAAGGACTGGTCACCGATATACGACTCCGACCCAGTGCCTGGTGACCCGTACGAGGTGGCACGGCTCGGCAAAGAGTTGCGCGGCATGGCCGACGAGATCGACAAGCAGGCGCGGAACATCAAGGCGCTGGCATCAGTCGAAGGTTGGGACAGTGACGCCGGCCGCGCATTCCACGAGATTGCCGGTGACACGGCGAGTCGTCTCAAGGACGCCTACGACCGCTACGACGAAGCGGCGACCGCGATGGGTACCAAGGTCCAGGAGGGGGACGGGGAATCGTCCGAGTACGCCAGCGAACTGCACCGGGCGCAGCGGTTGGCGGACAAGGGGTTGCAGGAGTATCGCGATGCCGAGGTCGATTACAAGGCCGCCCACAAGATCCTGGACCCGTTGAAAGGCAAAGTGCTGACGGGTGATGACGCGGCACAGCACAGCAAGCATCAGAAGAAGAGCGACGATGCCGCGCAACTCATGCTCGAAGGCGAAAAAAAGATCATGCGGGCGAAGATCATCCGTGATGATGCAGCACGCCATGCCGCCCGGAAGATCAAGAACGTGATCCACCACGACGGGGTCAAGGACCCCGGAGGATTTATGAACTGGATCGCGGATCACGCTGACTGGTTCTCCGCTGCGGCGACATTCTTGGCTGTGGCGGCGTTGGTCGCTGCGATTGTTCTCTCTGGCGGCACCCTAGCGGTGTTCCTCGTTGTCGCGGCCGGGGCGTTGAGTGCCACCGCCTTGTCGGGGCGTCTTTACGACTACTTCGCTCGGGGTGGAAAACTCGACTTGCTGAAGATGGGGCTCGATGTCTTGGGTATTATTCCCGGGCTCGGGGCGCTCAAAGGCCTCACGGCAGCGGCAAAGGGGGCACGCCTACTCGCTGCAAGGAACGCCATCTGGTCCGGGTTTACTAATGGTTTCGCGGTGAAGAACTTCAACAAGGGTGTGGTTTGGGCCTCGAAGTTCCTGAAGAGTAAGGACATAACCAAGATCAAGCTGCCAGCGGGTGGATTCAACCCGGAAGTTCTTACGCGCTACGTCAAGGGTGCATCGCTGGTCAATTTGGGTGTACGCGGCGTAGTGAAGTTGAAGAACCGGTTCGAAGATCTCGGTGACTCGTCAGGTGAGGGCAAGACATCAAGCCAAGGACCTCGGCCCACACCGTCGCCATCGCCACAGCCAAGCCCGAAGCCGCGGTCGACGGCATTCCACACCGCACTGGCCCCCACTGGGTAAGGAGATGACCTCGTGAGCGACTACCACGCCATGGAGCCCGGAACGTTCGTCGATGACCAGGGCGCCGTCCACACCATGGTTCCGTCGTCGGTCGTGGCTGCCGTTCCGGAGGCCAAGGCCGCCGCCGAGCGTTTCGGACAAGAGGTGCGCTTCGATTTCCTCGATGACAGCGCTGTGCACTGGATGCTTTTCCAACGGCGTGAGGACACGGAGAAGGGGAGCCTCCTCGGATGTCTGCTCGTCCTGCCATTGCTTGTCTTCGGTGTGGGGGCCTGGCCTTTCTGGGACCTCGTCGCATCCCAGAAGTCACGCCAGTTCCAGATCGCCTTCATCGCCGTGGACGCCCTCATCGTCTGCGCTGCGATTCTTGCGGTCGTCCTGGTCCGGCGGCGCAGCCTCCTCGACCCCGTTGTGCGGAACGTACGCTGCCGCGCTCGCCTGTATCGGAAGATCGTTGGTATCGCCCGCAAGGGTGGCGCTGACATCCCGAGCATGTACCCCTATTACGGCATGTATGCGACCTCAAGGAAGTTCTTCCCCGACGCACCCGAACGCCCCATACCCGAAAGGGAAGAGTCCCCGTGACGAGCCGGTCCGAACTCGCCAAGCTGATCCCCACCCACCCGGCCCCGCCCCTGCTTCACTCCGACGACATCCAGGTGCGCTGGGTGATGCCGGAGATCTTCCACGACATCCCGGTCCAGGAGACAGACGACGATGAGGCCGTCCGCCTGCTGGGCGAACTCGCGGAGAAGGCACTTCCGGGTGCCGGCGACGAGGCTCAGACAGCACTCGCGGTCACGTGCGCGCTGGGCGTGGACGACCTTCTGGCAGCCGGTGCCCAGTACGCCGGCCTCTGCGTCACGGCGGTCGACGACACCCTCTGCACCGCCACGGTGTTCGCCACGCTGGTAGACAGCCCGGACGCCGGGGGCGTGGGTGACGCGGTGAAAGCGATTGCCGAACACCTGGACAAGCTCGGCGACGCAGAGGTGTCCGAGATCGAGCTGCCGTGTGGATCAGCCGTGTCGTACATCGGCAGTCGCGACGACAAACTGATCGGTGAGCTCACGGACACGGGCGAGGAGCTCATGTTCGAAACCTGGTACATACGCGTCTACGTGCCGCTTCCGAACGGCACCTCTCTCGTGATGGAGATGTCGACTCCCACCATGGCGGGATGGGAAACGTTCTCGACGATGTTCGGCAACACTGTCAGTAGCATCCGTTTGTTCCACGCTGACGGAACACCGCTCATCACCTCCGTGGCGGCAGCGTGACGACGTCCGCACCGGAGCTTCCGCCTGCGGACTACCGCATCTTGGTCCCGCGTGACTGGTTCCGGGTCGACCTCATGCAGGACCGCTGGCGTGGTCAGTTGAAGACCTACGTTGACAAGGAGTTTGCAGGGAGTCGGAGTTCCGGGGACATCTCCCGCAGTGTTTGGGTGACCTTGCGGAACACGGTCGAGAACAGCCTGTCGCGCGGTGCGTTGGAGTTCTTCCTCCGCACGGAATCACTGGAGGGAAGGGCTCCCGCACCGGCCTCTCTGCTGATCTCGTGGCCACCGATGCCTCGCGGCCTTGCTCCGACGCCGGAGGCGTTCGCCGAGGCACTGAACGGGCCCGAAAGTTCGGGCCACAACGCCGATGCCGACGTGGATGTCATCGAACTGCCAGCGGGGCGGACGATACGCAGCCGTACGGCGACATCACTGGATTACCACGTTCGGATGCCTGGCGACGCTGGCTACTTGCACCTGGCCTTTTCAATGCCGCTGAGTGGCACTGAGGGCCCCTTGGGCGGTCTCTGTGAGGCCATGGCCCAATCCCTGCGCTGGGTCCCGGGGGGATAATCCGACCCCAAAGGGCCCATCGACGCACAGCACATACGACCACTGAAGGTCGCCCTGCTCTTGTTCTGGGAGGAGCCAGAAGGTCGGCGGATCTGTACTACCAGATTGGCTCACCGCTTGGGCCCGCCACGGTGGTACCGGTCACCAGTGGCGAGGCCTGGCCACGCAAACGGACAAGCTCGCGATCGCCTACCAGGCCGCACTCCACCTCGCCGCCATCCTCATCTGGGCACGCCGATGACCACGGAACAAGAACCTAGACCCGTTCCAGCGGGCGGTGAGGGAGGGGCGGGAGTTCGACTCGGGCGGAATCGTCGGGGCGGACGGTCCCGCCACGGCGGACCACAGCCATGACGCCAGACTTGAAGGTGAACTCGCCGGACGCGGGGTCCATGGCGAAGACCTCACCGAGCAGTCCCTTGCGAAAGTCGTTGATGTTCTCGCCGAGATGGCCCGCGGAGACCTTGAAGCCCTTGAGTGCGAGTTCGTCGAAGAGTTCCTCGTGCATCAGGTGGGCCTGGCGCAGGTTGGGCAGGTCCGGCTCGTAGGTCATGCGGAACTGGTGGCGGATCGCCTCACCTGCGTGAACGTCTCCTTCCACTCCGAGCCCCGTGAGCAACGTGATGGCATCGCGATTGGGCTTGCTGAATGAGTACACCTCGTTGCGGCTCACTGCGGCGACCTGACCGGGCATCACGCCCTCCCCCTGTTGCCGTTCTGCGGCCGGTCGATCGTAGAGGTGGTGCCACCAACCTTGTGGGGGAGGCATGCAGTGAGCGGACCTCATGGGGCGGATGCGTCAGGTCCGGCACCCGACCGGCACCGTCCCGTCACTGAGCACCAAGGAGACAGCTCCTAGTCGCGTCTTCGCGATCTACGCGAGCCCTGCCGATCTCATCAGCGGTTGACCGCCTGGATCTCCTGGACCGTGACCGCCTGGGCGTTCTCGAAGGTGCCGTCGGGCAGGTCGCCGCCCGTGCCGCCGGTGCCGGTCCAGGCGATGTCCCAGGTGATGGTGGCTTGGAGGTTGAAGGTGCCGTCTCCGGACGAGCGGAGGTACTTGATGCCGCAGGGTGGCGTCCGGTCGGCCTTGCCCTTGGCGTAGGGCTCGCCGATGGAACCGTCGTCGTTGATCGTGCACTCGCCGGACGCCGGGTACGTCTCGGCATCCGGGGTGCCCGGTTCCAGCTTGAGCGAGACCGGTTTCGCGGTGGTCGTGGCCGTGAGGGCGAAGCCGGGGGCCTCGATGGCCGCCGTGGCCTGGACCTCGTGGAAGTCGGCCTTGTCGAGCCAGGCCCAGGTCGGCAGGTTCACCTTCGTGGTCCCGGCGGGGGCGAGGGTGACCTCGGTGCCGGGCAACTCCATGTGCTGGTACGCGAGGGCGGCGAGTATCTCCGGAGTGATGGCCTCCTCGTACTGGGGCGGCGGGGCCTCGCCGTTGTCGACCCAGAACGGGAGGTCTGTGCACGAGTTGCGCTTCAGGTAGTCTGGCTCGTTGGGATTCTCGACGCCGGCCCAGAACATGCCCTCGCCGTCCTTGGCGACGTTGTAGTCCTTGTAACCGGGGGTGTCGGTCCAGCCGTACTCGTCCTCGTAATGACGCTTCGTCTCGCCGATCGCTGCGGCGGGGGTCCCTGTCATCCCGGGCGCGCTCGCGGCCTCCTCTATCTCGGCGGACATCTTCTTCTTGAAGTCCTTGGCGCCGAGGTAGGGGGCGTACCAGCACGGTGGGGGAGACCAGTTGACGTCGGCGGACGTCACGTTTCCGGTGCCGCCGTTCGGGGCGACGGATCCGGAGTACTGGATGCGGACGGCGGCGTAGATGTTGGAACCCTTGCGGCCCCCAGCCTCCTTGGTGCCGGCGCCCTGGTCATTCCCGGTCGGTTCCGCGGCGTGGACTGGCGCACCGAGTACGGCAGTGCCGAAGGCCAGCATCAATGCTGCTGTGCCGGCGCCCAGTGTCGTACGCATTGCCCCCTTCACTGGCACTGCTTCGCCTTCGTCTCGACGAACACCTTGGATGCCTGCCAGAGGTGTTCGGCCGTGGGGTACTTGACCATGATGATTTCGAAGTGGTCGAAGTCGGCGATGCTGGGCGCGCTCTTGAGGACCTTCCCGGTCTTGACCTCTTTCCCGTAGAACTTGCTGGAGTCTACGCAGAAGGCGACCTCCACCGAGTTGCCGTTGGAGGCAGAGCGAGTGGAGACGTCGTAGTGACGTCGGGTGCCGGTCGAGGTCCATCCGCCGTCGATGCGGCTGTTGATCTGCGTCTCGGCGTAGTGCAGCCCGTCGCCGGTGGCGTATGCAGCCACAGCGGCGTCCTTGGCCGTGCGCTTGTCGACACCGCGATAGATCGCGCGGATGTAGTTCGCCGCATCCTCCATCGCGGCCGCTTCGTTCTCGTCCTTCGGCTTGTCCCAGTCGAAGACGAGGTTCATGTCCTTCGGAAGGGACAGGTCCACGCCGTCCGGCCTGTCCTCCGCCGGTGCCGCCGAGGGCTTCGTCGACTCCTTCGGAGTCTCCGTTCCCTGGTCGGCCCCCGCGATCTTGTCGTTGTCGCTGGACTTGTCGTCCCCGCCCCCGCAGGCCGTCAGTAGCAGAGCGGCTGAGGCGGCGAGCGCGGCAGCAACGGGCAAAGAGCGGCGCTTCACAGTGGACTCCCTGTGTGACAGAAGTGCGGTCGAGGTTACTGACGGTATCTGCATGCTTCCCGGTTTCGCCAGAGCGAATTACTACAGAAACTAGGGAAATTCAGCTGTTATGCGTGCATGCGGTACGGCCGACCGGTCCCTGGCGGATCGGGTGCTGTTCAGCGGTTGATGGACTGGATCTCCTGGACAGTGACGGCCTGGTCGTTGCCGAAGGTGCCGTCGGGCAGATCGCCGCTGGTTCCGCCGGTGCCGGTCCAGGCGATGTCCCAGGTGATGGTGGCTTGGAGGTTGAAGGTGCCGTCTCCGGAGGCACGGAGGTACTTGATACCGCAAGGTGGCGTCTGGTCGGCTTTGCCCTTGGCATAGGGCTCGCCAATCGAATCGTCGGTGTTGATGACGCACTCGCCGGAGGCGGGGTAGGTCTCAGCGTCGTCCGTGCCCGGCTCGAGCTTCAAGGACTTCGGCTTGGCGGTCGTCGTAGCCGCGATGTGTAGGCCACCCACATTCAGCTCGGCGGTGACTGAGACCTCCTTGAACGTCGCCCGATCGAGCCAGGCCCAGGTCGGGAGATTGACCTTGGTGGCCGCAGGGGGCGCGAGCGTCACTTCGGTCGTCGGCAAGCTGACCCGGTTGTAAGCGAGTTCGGCGAGGATCTTGGGAGTCACCGCGTTCTCGACGTCCGGGGCCTCGCCGTTCTCCACCCAAAACGGCTCCTTGTCGCAGAGCTGTGCCTCCGGCTCCATCCAGCGGTCCTCGTCCTGGACTGCGACCCACCAGTTGCCCTTGTCCGCCTCGTCCAGGTTGTAGTTCTGGTACTTCCCGTCCTTGTATCTGTCCCGGAACTGGCCGACGGAGGTCTTGGCGTAGCCGTGCTGGCCCGGGGCATTGACCGTCTCGTTGTAGGTGTCTTCGACGTACTTCGAGAACTCCTGGGCCGAGCGCGGTTCGTACCAACAGGCCGGCGGCGACCAGTCACCGACTGGCTGCACCCTGTCGGTGCCGCCCCCGCCATCATTTCCCCCGACGGCTCCGCGGTACGTAACACGTGAAGTGATGCTGCCACCGTGGCCGCCACCACCGGTTTCGGTTTTCTGGCCGTTCGACTCGCCGGGTGTGCCCCAGGCGAGTGCGGTACTTGGTGTCAGCGCAATGATTCCGGCAGCCGCGCTAGTGGCAAGCAATCGGCGGCGCGACTTCACCGAACGCACTTCTTGTTCCCCCGCTCCGAGTCCAGCTTTGTCGTCTGCCAGACGCCCTTGGCGTTCTTCTGCAGGCGAGTGCTGTACAAGACGTAGGACTGGTCGGTGGCGGGAACCTTGTCGACCTTCTGCGTCTTCCTGTTCTTGTTGTAGGCCTTGCTCTCGTCAGCGCAGTACGAGACCCCGGCGGTCTTCTTGTCGAACACGCTGATGTCCGGGTTGTAATAGCGCACAGCCCCGGAGTACGTCAGTCCCGCGTCGATGATCCCCTTCACCCAGTCCCGGCTGCCGGCGAGTGCCGTTCCTGACTGGTAAAAGCTCAATGCCGCTGACTCCGGGTCGCCTTGAGTGATCGCGTAGGTGACCGCGGTCTGTGCGTGTCCTGCGTCGGTCAGGACGGCAGCCTCCGTGGCGTCGCCGCTCTTCCAGCCCTCGAACGTTTCGGTTACGTCGTCCGGAAGCTCCATCGTCGGCCGTTCGGTGGTGTCGCTCGAAGCGTCTGGGGAGCCCGACGTCGCGGGTGCGGACACATCGGCCCCCGCGATCTTGTCGTTGTCGCTGGACTTGTCGTCCCCGCCCCCGCAGGCCGTCAGCAGCAGAGCGGCTGAGGCGGCGAGCGCGGCAGCAACGGGCAAAGAGCGGCGCTTCACAGTGAACTCCCCGTGAGACAGAAGTGCGGTCAAGGCTACTGACGGTATCTGCGTGCTTCCGGGTTTCGCCAGAGTGAACTGCTCCGGGGATCGCTACGGTGCTCTGGACACGCGAGGGGCTAGTGAGGGGCGGAGTCACGTGGCGGACGTCATATCCCGAAATAGGGCGGCCGCATCCGATGTGGTGCGGTGGCTGGCGTTCAGCCTGCTGTGTGCCGGGGGGTCGCTGGGGTTGGCCTGGCTGGGGCCCGTCGTGCCGCTCCCCTCCATGGTGCGTGGAGTGGGCGGCCTGTTCGCCGTTTTGATCTTTCCCCTGGCGTCGCTCCTGGTCCCGCTCCTCCTGCTGCGCCGCGTGCCGCGCAAGAAGCGCAAGATGGCGTGGCAGTTGATCGTGCCGCTGATCGCCGGAGCGGCCCTGGGGATTTTCGGTACGGCCGCCGGGGACACGGCCGCCCTCGCAGACCGGGGTGTGTCGGCCGACGCGGTGGTCGTCAGTGCGGACTACAGCAGCACCAACCACTGCGAACTGCGCACCGTCGACGGACGAGACATCTCGCCCTCGCTCTCGGAAAGCGACGGATGCAGTGACTGGACGTCGAGGGGCGACGAGTTGCCCGTGCGGTACGACCCCGAAGGCGTCGCGAGCCCCGACGACGGGCACGCCGGCTCCGACGGAGTGCTCCTGGCGACGCTCTTCGGGGCGGCCGTCGTGATGGGCGCGTGGGGCGGAGTACGGCAGAGCAAGTGGGATCGGGCGTATGGCGATGCGTGAGCGAGGGAGCGGGCAGGAGCAGCGAGAGCAGGCTCGCGGCGATCGGTTTCGTGTGCGAGACGGGGGCCGTGATCGTAGGGTTCGTCGTCGTCGCGGGTGTCGTCGTGTTTCACGGCTTCGGGGGTGCGCGCTGGGCCGCCCGTGAGGGTGCGCCTGCGCTGTACGGGCTTCCCGGAGGAGCCTGGAGCGTCGGGGGCGTTCTGGGGCTGGTCACTCTGCTCGGTTGGGGTGGCGCTCTGTCGGAGCGATTCGAGAGTCGTAGCGCGGGCGCGTCCAGGATGCTGCGGGGGGTGGTCCGCGGGGTGTGCTGCTTCGCTGCCATCGCCCCGGTCTTCTTCCTGCTCAGCGGGCTCCGGGGCAGGAACTGCCGGTCCTACGAGCCGGATTGCTCGTACGTCCCCGGCACCGGTCCCGCGCTCCTCGTGTACGTCGGTTGCGTGGCCGTCGTGGGATGGCTCGCCTACCGTCGGCGCCGTGCCGTCCTCGAAGAGCGCCGTGCGCGGGAGCGGGAGCGTCTGCGGAAGCTGCGCAAGAAGGGGAGGGGCAAGAGCCGCCGCGCTGCTTCCGGGCGGTAGCCGGCTCTCGTCTGTTCCTCTCGGGGGCGGGGACACCAGCCTGCTGCCCATCTCAGCGCGCAGGCGACGACTCCCGGGCCGCGGACACGAGCCGGGAGATCCCGTCGCGGAGCACCGACAGGGGACTGCCGTCCGGCTCGTCGTACGGCACCCGGCTGCCGGCCGGGCCCGGCAGCGTCAGCATCCGCTCACGCAGTTCGTGCGGGGCGGCGGTGGCCGAGTCCAGGCAGAGGGGGCAGAGTGGCAGCATGCGTCTGCGGTTGCCCTCCGCGGAGACCCGTACGTGGCGGCGCCCGGCCGCGGGGCCGTGGAGCGGGTTGATGCCGCAGCAGCGGTCGTTGGTGTCGCCGTCGAGGGCGTTGCGGGACGCGCGGGCGAGGACGATGACGGCCAGAAGGGTCGCCGGGTCGGTACCCGGTGCGCCCGATGAGCGCTCGATGTCGATGTCGCCGTCGACGAGGAACATGGCGGCCTCGAAACGGTCCCAGGCGAGGGCGAGCGTCGTCTCGTTCCCGAGGTCGGCCTCTTCGATGGCCTGTGCCGCGGCATCGAGTGCTGTGCCGGCCGTACGGCGCAGATACGCCGTGGACGGCTCGCTCGGTGCCGACGGATCCAACGCCCCCACCGGCACCGCTGCCGGGCGGCGCCTGCGCAGCACCGCCCCCACGATCCCCAGGACGACCGCCACCAGGCCGAGCAGCAGCAGCGCCGCGACGGCGCCGACGAACAGGCCCGGCCAGAAGTCGGTGGCGAACAGCGGCGGGAGGCTGTTCTCCGCCTTTGGGCTGAGGGGGCGGGCCGGGTCGCCGGAGGTGGTCGGCTCGTCGGTGCGCGGCGACTTGTCGAGGTACGTCATCAGCGCGTCGAGGCGCTCGCCCAGGAGGTGGTCGTCGGCCTCGTCCGCCCGGTCGTCTCCGTAGGAGATGAAGTCGGGGAGGTCGAACTGGAGGCGGTGACTCTCCACGCGCAGTCCGTGGTTGAAAACGTCGATGTAGCCGTCCAGCGGGTCGGCGACGACGTACACGCCGTCCGCTTCGCCGCCTCTGCCCGCCTTGGTGAGGTTTGCCCGTACCGCGGCCGCGAACAGCTCCTCGTCACCGGCTGACTCGTCCTCCGGCAGGTGCGGCACGACGGTGACGTACACCGGGCCGCCGCCCTCCGAGCCTCCGAACCGCTCGATGCGGTCGTGCAGTCGGGAGAGCTGGGCCTCGTCCAGCATCCGTGGGCTTTCCGGGTCGACGTAGACCGGGTCCTGGGCCAGGCCCTTCGCGACCCGTTCGACCCGAGCCGTCATGTCGCCGCTGGTGGGCAGCGGAGCGGGGCCGCGCTTCGTCTGGTCGAAGACGAGCGGAGCGGTGAGGGCGATCGCGCCCGCGGTGGCGAGGGCGAGGCCCGGGACGAGCAGGCGCCGCCACTTCGGGCGGGGTGCGGTCGGGCGGCGGTCGGCCTTCGGGCGGGTCGGGGTCGCTCGCGGGAGGCGACGCCGTGCCCGCCGTACGTACGGTGTCAGCAGCAGGATCGTCAGCGGTACGGCGGTGAGCGCGATGCCCGTGACGAAGGACTGGTTCTGACGGTCGGACGGGCCGATGTACATCGACTTGGGCTCGCTGCCGTCCCGGAGCTTCTCGCGGGCCGCGTCCGCCCGCGCCTCGGCCTTCTCGGTGCCCTGCGCCACGACGTCCACGAAGAGTTCGAAGCTGCGCAGCGGGCCCGCGTCGTAGGGGAGTTCGAAGACGGTGGTCGTCCGGGCGGCCTCCGCGGGGACGCGTACGCCGTAGGCGGCCGCCTCCCTCACCCCGGATTCGTCGAGGAGCACGAAGAGCCCGTCGCGCCCGAGCCGGTCGTGCACCGCGGTCAGCAGCTCCCCGCCGGAGCCGCTCTGGCCCGGCAGAACGAGCACGTACGTCGGTACGCCGGTGCGTTCGGCGAGCCGGGCGAAGTCCGGCGCCATGGAGCACGGGATCTCGCGGGGGAGCTGGTCCGTGACGTGGACCGGGTTTTCGCGGAGGCGGTCGGCCAGGTAGGTGGCCTGGCCGGACGGTCGGCTCGCCGCCGGCGCGTCGGCGGCGCGCGCCGGGGCTGCTGCCAGGTTCGCGGAGGTGAGGAGCAGGGCGGTGAGGCCGCAGAGGGCGAGCAGCAGGCGGAACGCACCGCTTGCGGTGTGGTCGGCCGGCGCCCGCCCAGCCGTCGTGAGTGTGGTCACCACTCGCACTCCCCGTGCCCCCGTCCCCCGGTCGTGGGTTCCTCGCCCGCGGCACTCTACTGAGGGCTTCGCTGCCGCGAAACCGCCCTTCTTCAGCCGAGCTTCGCGTTCTGTGCCCCCACCACCGTCGGTGAAAGCCGCGCGTCGCTCGGCCTGCCGTTGGCGATGGCCATGCCGTCGACCGAGAAGTAGACGGCGAGTACGTCGCCGCTGCGGACGACCTCGCCGTGCAGGACGTGCTGGACGCCGCGGAAGGTCATCGTGGACGTGAAGCCGAGCGACTCGTCACCGGCCGGGGTGACCTTCTCCGCCGTGACGGAGTCGTACGGGCTCTCGTTGCCGTTCGCCTTGGCCGTGAAACCGTCCCCGCACGCGTCCACGGCTTTCCGCGCGTCGGCGAAGGTGGGCCGCGCCTTCCCCGGGGCGTAGGCCGCCAGCGTGACGTACGTGAAGGTGACGCCCTTCGTCAGCTTCGTCGGCGCGTCCGTCGGTCCCGAGGTCAGCCGGGTCAGGTCGGCCTCGGGGGTGCCGAGGGGGAGTTGGTTCATGGCGTAGGCGAGACGTGCGCAGACGGGCTTGTCGACCGTCACCTCGTTGGTCGACTTGGCGAAGGCGTACGCGTCGTCCGGCTCGTCCACCTTGAAGCCGTCGGTGTCGGCCTCCGTGACGATCGTCGTGGCCAGGTGCTCCGCAGGGGAGGGGGCCTTCGACGAGGACGACGACGTGCTCGCCTTCGGTTTGCCGGTCGCCGGGTCCGAGTCCGAACCGCCGCCGCATGCGGTCAGTGCGGTGAGGGACAGCAGGGACAGGGCGGCGAGGGCGGCCGATGTGGGGCGGTTCACGGGTACTCCGTTGCTCCGTAGTTCGATGGTGGGGGGTTACGGGTCAGTCGCCGTCGACCAGCTTGCGCAGCTGCGGGGACAGCTCCGGTACACGTGCGCCCGCGGCCTGGGCTGTCTCCAGGGCCTTGATGTACTTCAGGGCCTCCTCGCGCAACTCCTCCTTCTCGCGGCCCTGGCGACGACCCGCCAACCAGACCCAGATGGCCAGGGGAACGAGGAGGAGGGCCGCGTATCCGACCGCGGTGCCCACGGTGACGGCCCAGGTCACGCCGCCCGCGCCGGCGAGGATCAGGAGGCAGCCCGTCTCGTCGTGCCAGCCGCCCGCGTCCACCGTCTGCTCGTAGTGCGAGACGGCCCAGGGCTTCGGCGGTACGGGTGCCGGTACGGGGACGGTGGTCGAGGGTGCCGCCGCTGTCTCCGCAGGGGCTTCCGGCGCCGGTTCCACCGGCGGATACGTCGGGATCGGCGCCGCGCCCTTCCCGCCCCCACTGGTCGTCCGGCCCTCCAGCCACGGCGGTATGTGCGCCAGCGGGATGCCGTGGGCGCGGGCGACGCCGAGGACCTCGCGGTAGCCGACCAGGGGACCGTGCGTCAGGGCGCGCTTCCACCGGGCTCGCACACGCACGAGTACTGCCACGCCGATGACCGTCATGCCGCCCGAGGCACCCAGTACGGCGAACAGGTGGGCATTAGGCGCGGGAGACATCCGAAGCCCGAACGGCAGGAACAAGCCCGTCACCAGTAGGAGCATCCCGAACCAGGCCGCCGGCTGTCGCTGCTCCGCCTCCAGGGACCTGCGCCCCTCCGCCAGCAGCGTGGTCACGGCCGCGTCGTCCGTGTAGTCGACGCCGTACCGGGCGCCGATGTCCCGCGCGGCCTCCCGTACCCGGGTGTCGGACCGCAACACCGTCCCGCTCACCGGAAGTAGGTCCATCCCCGTGCCCCCAAGCTCTCCGTGGCCGCCCCGTCACTGATCCGAGCGAAGATCATGGCACGGGCCGTCGGGCCCCTCGTGAGTGATTCGTGCAGGGCCCATGGGCGCTCCGTGACGAACAGCACGCGGACGGTGCCCGGGACCGGCCGTGCCGAATTCGCGCGAGCACAGTGGGAGAGGCCGCTCGGCGGGCCGTGCTCAACGGGGTTGCACGGGTGCGAAGTTGCAGATGGGTAACGGTGGGCGGGGTGGGTGGGCAGGGGGTGGGCATGCCTTGAGGGGCTTATGTGCGGCTGATACGGTGCGATGGCTTGACACTCGCCTTACTGCTGGTTATTCGCCCAGGTCGGGCGGGTGCGTCAGGGGATGCCCCGGGACGCCATCGGTCGGGCGGACACGGGCGAAGTGTCCGAAATTGCAGATGATTCTGCGTACTTGGACGATCGGCGTCCGAGTGGGTACGTGGCAGACAATTTTCTTGGTTGTACGGGGAGCGGTTGCGTGAAGATCCAGGAGCGTACGGGGGCGGGCGCGGGACGTTCCGCGGCTCCGGTTCAGCCGTCGGTCGGTGACCGGCTTCCCAGCCCCCCTCGCGAGCGCAAACCGGCGCTGGCCGCGCTGGCGGTGCTGCTGATCCTGGTGGGCGCGCTGGGCGCGACGATGCTGGTACTGCGGGCCGGGGACCGGGTGGAGGCCATCCAGTTGACGGCCGACATCAAGGCCGGTGAGTCCATCACCGACAAAAACATCAAGTCCGTCATGGTGAACGACGACTCCGGCGCCAACTTCGTCGCCTGGTCCCAGCGCGAGGGCCTGAAGAAGCTCCAGGCCAAGTCCACCCTCTACAAGGGTACGGTCGTCGTCGGCGAGATGTTCGCCGACAAGTCCGGCATGGAGGAGGGCAAGGCCACGGTCGGCGTCTCCCTCAAGGAGGGCCAGTACCCGAAGGGCCTGGACGCGGGCGACAACGTCGCCGTATACCGCGTCGGCAGCAAGACCTCCGGCGGCAGCGGTCAGGACGGGGCTTCCGGTTCCGCCGGTGGCGCCGACAGCTCGCTGCTGGTCGAGCGCGCGGTGGTCGAGTCGGCCGACGCCTCCTCCGGCGACAGCCTCGCCAGCACCAACCTGCCCGTCACGCTGACCGTCGACGCCGCCGACGCCGCGGCGCTGGCACAGGCCGCGTCCGCCGGCGAGGTCGCCATCGTCCTGATCCCCGGCAACTAGAAGGCGACCGAAGAAGCCATGGCCCTCATCGCCCTCGCCGCCGACAAGGGTTCCCCCGGCGTCACCACCGCGGCCGTCGCCCTCGCGGCGGTCTGGCCGCGCCGTGTCCTGCTCGCCGAGACCGACCCGGCGGGCGGCGACCTGGTGTACCGGTCGGCCGCCGCGCACGGCGGTCCGCTGAACCCGAACACCGGCATGCTGTCGATCGCCGCCACCGCGCGCCGCGGCCTCGTGCCCGACCAGCTCTGGGACCACGTACAGCCGCTCAGCGGCGGCCTCGAAGTCCTCGTCGGACTCGGCATCTCCGAGCAGGCCGCCGGGCTCGCCGGGCTGTGGCCCACCCTCGGCCGGGCCTTCGCCTCCCTCGCCGACTCCCCGAACGCCCCCGCCGACGTCATCGCCGACTGCGGCCGCGTCAGCGGGGACTCCCCGGCCACGGAACTCTTCCCGCACGCCGCCCTGGTGCTGCTGATCTCCCGCACCGAGCCGGAGGCCATCGCCCGGGTACGGGACCGCGCCGCCGCCCTGTCCAACAAGCTGCACGGGGGAGCGCGCGGCGCCGCGAGCCTGGGCATGCCGCTGATCGGCGTCGTCCTCGTCGCCGACACCAACAGCGCCGGCAAGCTCTCCAGCCAGGTCAACGACATGCTGGTGCACGCCCAGACCGGCGCCCGCGTGGTCGGCACGATCGCCGACGACCCCGCCGGGGCCGAGCAGTTGGCCGGGCGCAGGCGCGGCCGCCTGGAGAAGTCGCTCCTCATCCGCTCGGCCCGCAAGGTCACCTCGGACCTGTACCAGCAGTTCGGCGCCGCCTGGTCGATGCCCACAGGACCGGCCGGCCACGCCGGTCCCGGTGCCGCGGGCCATGCCGGTCCGGCCGGCAGGTCCGGCCACGCGGGGGCGGGCCGATGACCGCTGTCGACCACTCGTTGGTCAAGCGGTTCCGGCAGGACGCCGGCGACCGCATCGCCGAGCAGCGCCGCCAGGACCAGGTCGCCGGCGTCACGCCGATGTCCAACGAGGACGAACGGCACTACGCGCGCGCCGTCATCGCGCAGATACTCGAGGAGTACGCCCGCGCCGAGATCAACGCCGGGCGTACGCCGCTGGACGCGGAGACGGAGGAGGCGTACGCGGCGGCCGTGCACGCCGCGCTCTTCGGCGTCGGGCGGCTCCAGCCGCTGCTCGACGACCCCGAGGTCGAGAACATCGACATCAACGGCTGCGACCACGTCTTCGTCGGCTACTCCGACGGGCGCGAGGTGCGCGGCGAGCCGGTCGCCGAGACCGACGAGGAACTCATCGAGCTGATCCAGATCCTCGGCGCCTACTCGGGCCTGTCCTCCCGCCCCTTCGACTCCGCCAACCCGCAGCTGGACCTCAGGCTGCCCGACGGCTCGCGTCTGTCGGCGGTCATGGACGTCGCCCGGCGCCCGGCGCTCTCCATCCGCCGCGCCCGCCTGGGCAAGGTCTTCATCTCCGACCTGGTCGGCAACGGCACCCTCACCCCCGAGCTGGGCCACTTCCTGGCCTGCGCGGTCCGGGCCCGCAAGAACATCATGATCGCGGGCGCCACCAACGCCGGAAAGACGACGCTGCTGCGCGCCCTCGCCAACGAGATCCCGCCGCACGAGCGCCTGATCACGGTGGAACGCGCGCTGGAGCTGGGCCTCGACACCTTCCCCGAACTCCACCCCAACGTCGTGGCGTTCGAGGAGCGGCTGCCCAACTCCGAGGGACAGGGCGCGATCAGCATGGCGGAACTGGTCCGCCGTTCGCTGCGCATGAACCCCTCCCGCGTCATCGTCGGCGAGGTGCTCGGCGACGAGATCGTCACCATGCTGAACGCGATGTCGCAGGGCAACGACGGCTCGCTCTCCACGATCCACGCCAACAGCTCGCACGAGGTCTTCAACCGCATCTCCACGTACGCCCTCCAGGCGTCCGAGCGACTGCCGATCGAGGCCAGCCAGATGCTGGTGGCGGGCGCCGTCAACTTCGTCGTCTTCGTCCAGCGGCGCAACGACTTCCAGAGCGGCGGCCGCCTCCAGCGCACGGTCACCTCAGTCCGCGAGGTCAACGGCGTCGACGGCCGCGTGCTGTCCAGCGAGGTGTTCGCCGAAGCGCCCGACGGCCAGGTCGTCCCGCACGCCCCCATCGCCTGCCTGGAGGATCTCATCGCCTACGGCTACCGGCCCAACGGAACATGGGGGTGACGGGGACGATGCGGATGACCACACTCGCGGCACCGGGCTCGCTCGGCTCCATGGGCGGACTGTTCTCGACCACGATGCTGTACGCGCTCGGCTGCGGTGTCGCCGTCGGCGGCGGCCTCGCCCTCCTCCTGGTCGCGGTACGCGGACTGCCCGCCAAGCCCGAGCACGAGAAGCGGCAGGCCAGCGAGCGCGTCAACGAGCTGATCCGCTGGGCGGGCCGGCGCGGCTCCGCCGCGGCCCTGGTCGGCCTCGCCGTGCTGCTCCTGACCCGCTGGGCGGTGCTCGGCATCGCGGCCGGTGTCCTCGTCTTCTTCTGGGACCGCCTCTTCGGCGGTGCCTCCGAGGAACGCGCCGCCATGAAGCGGGTCGAGGCCCTCGCGTCCTGGACGGAGTCGCTGCGCGACACCATCGCCGGCGCGGTCGGCCTGGAGCAGGCCATCCCCGCCTCCGCCCGCGCCGCCGCGCCCGTACTCCGCCCCCACCTGGACGCCCTGGTCGACCGGCTGCGCTCGCGCACCCCGCTGCCCGACGCGCTCCAGCACCTCGCCGACGAGATCGACGACGCGTCCGCCGACATCATCGTCGCGGCGCTGATCCTCAACGCGCGGCTGCGCGGCCCGGGTCTGCGGCAGGTCCTCGGCGCGCTCGCCAAGTCGGCGCGCGAGGAGGTCGACATGCGCCAGCGCGTGATGGCGCAGCGCGCCTCGACCCGCCGGTCCGTGCAGATCGTGGTGGCGGTGTCGGTCCTCTTCGTCCTCGGCCTGTCCATCTTCAACCGCGACTTCGTCGAGCCGTACGGCTCACCCGTCGGCCAGCTCGTGCTGGCCTGCGTGTGCGGGCTGTTCGCGCTGGGCTTCTGGTGGCTGCGCAAGCTGTCGACCATCGAGACGCCGGAACGCTTCCTGGTCCGCGACGGCTCCGACGTCCAGTTCGTGCGCCCCCGTACGCCGGGCCAGCCGGGCCACTCCGGTCAGCCGGGGCAGCCCGTGCAGCGCCTGCCGCAACCGGCGCAGCCGTCGCCGGCGTCTGGGGACGAGGGGGTACGACGATGAATCTGACCATGCCGGTCCTGGTCGGCGCCGTCCTCGGCCTGGGCATCTACGCCCTGGTCAGGGCCCTGATGCCGAGCAGACGCAGCCCGATCCAGCAGGTCGCCCGGATCGACGCGATGCGGGCGCGCGGAGCGGCGTACGAGTCGTCCCGCGCGGCGAAGGACACCAGCCGGCTCGGTTCGCTGCGGGCCCAGGTCGGCGCCCGGGTCGCCGAGCTGTACCTCCAGCAGGGCTGGGAGCAGCGCTCGCTGCGCGCCGACCTGGCGGTGCTCGACCGCAGCTGGGAGAAGTTCCTGGCGACGAAGGCGCTGCTGGCCGCGGGCGGGCTGTTCTTCGGCCCGTTCCTGTTCGCCATCGTGTGGCAGCTGGGCTTCGGCGACAGCCCGATCATCCCGGTCTGGCTGGCCCTGCTCTGCGCCGCGCTCTTCTTCTTCCTGCCCGACCTGGAGGTCCGCAGGGACGCCGCCGAAAAGCGCCGTGACCTGCGGCGCGTGATCGGTGCCTACCTGGACCTGGTCTCCATGAGCCTGGCCGGCGGCCGCGGTCTGCCGGAGGCGCTGATGGCGGCGGCCGAGGTGTCGGACGGCTGGGCCACCCACCGCATCCGCAACGCGCTGGCCGACGCGCGCATCACGGGCATCAGCCAGTGGCAGGCGCTGGGGCAGCTCGGCGAGGACCTGGGCGTCGAGGAACTCAAGGACCTCTCCGCCTCCCTCGCCCTGGTGGCGGACGACGGCGCCAAGGTCCGCGAGTCCCTCGCCTCCCGCGCCGAGACCATGCGCCACCGCGAACTCTCCGAGATCGAGGGCAGCGCGGGTGAGAAGTCCCAGTCGATGCTCGTGGCCCAGCTCCTGCTGTGCGCCGGGTTCCTGGTGTTCCTCATCTACCCGGCGGCTATGAGGGTGTTCCAGGTGTGACGCACCTTTCCCCGCACCCGCACCCGCACCCGCATCCGCGCCCGCCCCGGCCCCGATCCAGCAGCTCCGAGCCGCTTCGCTCCCCGAACCGATACGAGAGGACGGAACCCACCATGAACGGACGGAACTTCCGCACCGGCACCACGGGCATCGTGCCCGTCGACTTCCTGATCACCTTCCTGCGGGCCCGCGTGGACCGCGCCCGCTCCGGCGAACTGGACCGCGGCGCCTCCGCGGTCGAGTGGGTCATCATCTCCGCGGTCGTCGTCGCGATCGTCGGCGTGGTGGCCGCCATCATCAACGCCGCGCTCAGCGACGGCGCCAACAAGGTCGGCGACTGCATCAAGGGCGCGGACGCGGGCAAGACCTGCTGACGGCCGTACGCGGCTGTACGGCTCTACGGCTATGGGCGCTGACGGGGACGACGTGACGGGACAGACGGGGACGAGGACGCCGGGCGCGGTGCGCGGCGTGCTCAGGGGCGCACTCGGGAGCGTGCACGGACGGGTGCGCCGCAGGGTGGACGCCGCGCGGGAGGCCGCGACCACCCGCGGCGACGACTCCGGCATGACCGCGATCGAGTTCGTGCTGCTCACCCCGGTCCTGTTCTTCATGATCTTCGCGACGGTGCAGTTCGGTCTGTACTTCTTCGCCGACCACGTGGCGCAGGCCGCGGCCCAGGCGGGCGCGCGCAAGGCCCGCGCGACGGCCGACGCCCAGCCCGGCGCGTGGCGCGGCGAGGCCCAGGACGTGGTCGACAGCTACATCCGCCAACTCGGCCCGCAACTGGTCCTGTCGCCCGACGTGAAGATGGTCCAGCCCGAGCAGAACACGGTCGGCGTGGAGATCACGGCCCGCATCCCCACGGTCTTCCCCGGCCTGGACCTGACGGTGCACGCGCAGTCGATGGGCCCGGTCGAGCGCTTCGTGCAGGAGGGGGGCAACTAGATGCACCTCTCCCGCCTCAGGGCCGGCCGACCGCAGGGGAACGGGGACGACCGGGGCCTGTCCACCGTCGAGGTGGTCATCCTGGCCCCCGTGATGATCCTGTTCATCCTCGTCCTGGTGGCCTTCGGCCAGCTGGTGGACGGCCGCGGCGCACTCGACGGCGCCGCCAGGGACGCGGCCCGCGCGGGCTCGATCCAGAAGGACCACGGCACGGCGATTGCGGAGGCCAAGAGGGCCGCCGAGGCGAACCTCTCGGACGTCTGCTCCGGCCCGGTCTCGGTCGTCCAGAAGAGCCCGGGCTTCGAACCGGACACCCTCTTCACGGTCGAGGTGAGCTGCGAGGTGCGCGGCCTGGCCTCGATCGGCCTGGACATCCCCACCACCCTGTCGGCGACCTTCAGTTCCCCGCTGGACCCGTACCGGAGGACGGCGTGAGATCTCCTCTCGTACGCGCGTGGCTCGCGGACCGGCGCACCCGGCTGGACGACCGCGGCTCGGGCGCCGGCGCGGTCATCATCTTCGCGCTGGTCTTCCTCTCCCTGTCGGCCTTCGTCATCGACGGCGGCATGTCCATCTCCAAGCGGGAACGCGCCGCGGACATCGCCGAACAGGCCGCCCGCTACGCCGCCCAGGACATCGACCGCGAGGCCCTCTACGACGACGTGGGCGGCCCCGCCCCCATCAACTACGAGAACTGCAACGCCCGCGTCAAGGCCTTCGCCGCCGAGATGGACATGACCGGCGCGGACATCGCCGCGACCCACTGCGTCACGGCCGACGCGGCCCAGGTCCAGGTCGAGGTCCAGCTCACCTACTCCCCGGTCTTCACCGGCATGTTCTACGGCGGCGACGTGGTGGTCCACGGTCAGGCGGTGGCGGAGAACGAGGTGGGGTGAGCGGACGCCCGCAGGCGTCGGCCCACTGGTGTCCTTGCCGGTCATCAGCCGAAGTACTTGCGGACCTCCCGCTGAGGGTTCCCCGACTTGCGCCACTGCGCGGCCAGGTGCGAGGCCAGCAGAACGAAATCTTCGTCGGCGTTCACCGAATGGAACGTCCCGTCTTTGAGATCCAGCCGGCGCACCCCGACGGGGCCACCGTCCTCGTCGGCCGGACGGACCGAACCCGCGAAGGCCAGCCGCAGAGAGAATGCCCTCGTCAGGGCCGGCCTCCGACGGCGCTACTTCTCCCCACCCCCACCCTTTCCTTTCCGCTTGTCTTCCGTCTTCACGGCGTCGTTGACCTTCTTGGTGAGGTCGTCGTCGAGCTTCTTGAACTCGCGGACCACGGCGTCCGACATGTTGGCGAGTGCGTCGAGTTGCTGGGTGATGTCCTCGCGGCCGTCCTCCCAGTTGGACTCGAAGTCGTCGAGCGCGTCGTTGACGCTGCCGTCGCCGATGTCGTCCTTGTAGGACTCGAAGAGTTTCTTGGTGTGGTTCAGCCGCGTCTTGAGCGACCGCAGCTGGCGACCGTAGTCCTCCAGCTCGGTCAACGGGATCGCGAGGTCGCTCCTGCCCATGGCCCGAAGTCCTCTCTGCGCGTCAGACGAAACGGAACGTGCCGGTCACAGCGTCGAAGATGTCGTGGAACGCCTCGGCGAGATCCAGCACCGGGCTGGCTCCGGAGACGAGGACGACCTGCTCGGTGGTTCCCGGGACGGGGATGTACGTCTGCGTCAGCACCATACGAAGCGTACGACTGTCGCCCTGCGCGACGGGCACGTCCTCCACGCCGTACGTCCGCGCGGCCGGGCCCACTTCGGGAATGTCGACGGTCGTCACCTTGCGCCAGGCGTCGCCTTCGCGGCGGGCGCTGATCGTTCGCAGGCTCTCGGCGATGGCCCGAGGGTCGGTGGACAGGGCGACGCCCTGCTTGTTCTTGGCGCCGAGGACGGACACGGTGACGGTCGCGGAGAGCGGCACGCCGTCGAAGTTCTCGGCCATACAACCCAAGTAGAGCGCCCCGGAGTCGTGGGCGTCCTTGGCCATCTTGCGGAGCATGGCGGTCAGGTCGGCGCGGTAGGGGGCCAGGTCGGGTACCTCGCTGACACGCTCGTCCACCAGCGCGCGGATCGTCGACTCTCGACCCTCGGGGCGGATGTCGAACTCCCACCACGACTCGGGCACCGATAGGGAAACACCAAGGGGAGCGGAACGCGTGGACATCAGGCCTCTTCGTCGTAACTAACCGGGGAGTAACTCTGGACGTACTCCGTGAGGAACGCGACCGCTTCACGAGGCAGGTGCAGCGGTGCGCGCGCTACGTACTCGAGCAGCAGTTTCGGCGGGTAGTAGTCGATCGCTTCGTATTCCACGACATCAGGTTCGTAGCGATCCGCCACACCCAGGACGGACAGCAGGGACGCGAGGCTCAACTCCATGACGTCGCTGCCAAGGTCCACCGGGAGACGGTACGGGACGACGTCGGAGGACGACCGGGGAATGACGCCGCGGGCGATTTCCGTAATGTCTTCCAAGTGCAGACGGAACCACGGCCCGTTGCGGTTCACCACCATCCACCGATCGGCAACGCCGCTCTGGAACACGCAGCATTCGGCACCGGAGAAAATCTCCGTCATGCCCAGTCCCATCCTGGTAAGCAGAGGAGGGGATCCGTCCAGGCTCTCGATCTCTTCGTGGCCGGCTCGCAGCATACGGGTGAACTCTTCGAAGAACAGCCCGTTCCGATCGGACTCCGACAGGCAGGAGAAATGGAGGTTTCCGTCGAGGAAGGAGGGCTTCGAGGCCCACGGATCCCGCAGTAGACGGTACCCCGCGACACTGTCGCTCTGTCCCGTGATGAGTGGGGCCGGAGCTCCACAGATCTGGCACTCATTCACGTCTGGCATCTTGATCGCCTGTCGGTCCGGGTTTGGGTTGCTTGAATCGCAGAGTAAAGCGGGCAGTGCGCCGCTTATTTGTCATCATAGGCCGGTCACTGGGACGATTCCGCCGCGGTCGCTGATAGGGCCACCCGGAGGGTAAGTTCCCTGGGGCAGCTCCAGAACACCGGTGTTGTCGAAGAACCGGACTTGCCCGTCACGGCTGATGACCGCTTCCATATGAGGGGTCCGCTTGTTGTCCAGGTCGCGGCTCATGCTGTTCTTCAGGCCGCGAGCGGCTTCCATCTCGTCGGGCGGCCCGGGCAGGCGGTCCTCGGGATGCGTGTGCACGGTGAACTTGTAACCCTCGTCGCGCAGCTCCTTCGGAACGATCGTCGTCACCTCATCCCCTTGGAAGAGACGCATCTGACCCGAGGGGTTCTGTACGACTGCGTGCTCCACTCCGTGGAACTGCTGAAGTTCGGACATGTGGGATATGTTGACTTCGTTGGGTGAGATGTGAACGGGCCCTTTGGTCAGATCCCTTGCCAATTGCCGTGCCTTGGGGGTGAGGGCCCGGTAGGGAATCGTGCCGCCGAAGAGGCGGGTAGATCCCTTGAAGGGGCGGTAGATGCCGCGTAGGCCATCTCCCGCCCTCAGCTGCTGGATTTTCTTGACCAGCCCCCCACCGATGCCCTTCATGAACCCGGTGCCCAAGGCCCGCAGGCCGCCCGCTTTCCACAGCTTGCCGAGCTTTGCGAGGCTGGTGAAGCCCTTGGTGGCCGGTATGCAGTCCAAGGCGGCCCATAGGAGATCGCCCCAGCCGGCCTCCCCTTTGATGACTTTTCTTATCGTGTCCGCCATCACCACAAGTGCCGCCGCGAAGACCAACCAGCCCAGCGGGCCGCCCACGACCATCACGATGATGCCGACGATCGTCACGACCCACTTGCATATCGTGACGATCTCGTCCCAGTGGTCGGAGACCCAGTCGCCGATCTCCTCCCACCAGTGCCGGTTCGGGATACCGGCGTCAGAGGCTTCCCGGAGCTTGGTCACCGTCCGGCGAGCGGCCTCCTCACGCAGCCCCTTCGCCTGACCGGCGAGCTTCTTGGCCGCGTCGAGGGCGCTCTGAGCACTCTCGACGTTCCGTTCCGCCGCAGCCCGGCGGGCTTTCGCGTGCTGGGCGTCACGCGTGGCGCGGCGGACGTCGGCCTCGTCGGGCTTGGGGACGTCCTTGCCACCGCTCTTGACCGGGTCGTACGAGTCGGTCTTCTCGGTCGCCCTGCGCACCCAGTCCTCGGCGCCGGTCAGTGCGGTCTGCGCGGTGGTGAGTTCCTCACGGGCCTTGCGCCCGTCGCGCAGCGCCTTGTCGGCCTTCTCCTGGGCGTCCTGGAGGTCGGGCCAGAACGAGGCCAGCGCGTCGCCCGCCAGGCCGTACGACTTCTTCAGCTTGCGCAGCTTCTTCGGGGCGTCCTCGAACTCCTCGGCGAACACCTTCGCCGTCTTGCCCGCCCAGGAGAGGATCTCTTCCTCCTTGGCGATGCCCTTGAGGTCGCGCAGGACGTCGGACACGTCGTCGGCGAAGTCGTGCAGGGTGCCGGCGAGTTTGCGAATGCGGTCCGGATCGCCCGGTGTCGGGTCCTTGTCCAGGTCGAGTACGTACCAGTCCGCCGGCCTGTGCGACACCGTGTTTCTCCCCCGTGCACGTGCGATGTCCTCGCTTAGAACGCGCGTATGAACCTATCGCACGCGATCCGTCTCCCGGTCAGACAGTGGTCCTCTTGAGGCTCTGGACCAGGGAGGTGAAAGAGCGGAGAGGAACGGTAAGTGTGCCTTGGGACGGCGCCTTCGAGTCGCGTATGGCTATGCGGTCGGGGAGGAGCGCGATCTCGACGCAGGTGTCGCCCTCTCCGCCGCCCGAGAAGGACGACTTGCTCCAGTTCTGCGGCTCGGTCATGGTTCCCCTCACAGTTCTCTGGCCATGTCGTGGATGACGTTCCGCGACGTCTGAGGATCCAGGGATGCTTCTTCCACCCTGCTGAGCAGAGTTCGGAGCCGGGCCAGCTGGGCTTCCGCGTCAAGGAACACGACGCCCGTCGGGGCGTCCCGAAGTCCCGTGTCCAGCTGGGGGACCTTGCCCTCCAGGTACAGCATCGAGGCTCCGGCCCCGGCGAAGCCGTCCTGGTCGGTCGGGATGATGCGTACGCCGACGCGCTCCTCCTCGATCAGGCCCAGGATTTGTCGGAGCTGCTCGCGGGCGACCCGGCGGTCGGCCACGCGGATGCGCAGCGCCATCTCGTGAACGATCGTCGTGTACGGCGTGGGCTCGTCGCCCTCGATGACCGTCCGTCGTCTCAGCCGGTGTTCCACCCGAAGGGCCAACTCTCGTTCAGAGAGTTCGGGGTTCATGTACTGGAATACCGCCCGGGCGTAGTCCGGGGTCTGAAGTAGCCCAGGGACGTAGGTGGTGACGATTTCCCGAAGGTAGGTGGCGTGGTGCTCAGCCTCGGCGACATCCAGGTGCACCGGGGAGAGGCGCTCGCGGTACTCGTCCCACCAGCCGCGCCTTCGGTCGCCCGCCATGGCGACAAGCGCGTCGATCAGGGCGTCATCCGTGCAGGAGTAGTGGGCCGCGAGGGCGCGGATGCGCTCCGCGCTGACCGCGGCGATGCCTGCCTCGATGTGACTCATCTGCCCTGACGTCGTGTTGAGGAGCGCCGCTGCGTCGCGAGCCTTCAAGCCTGCGGACTCGCGCAGTTTGCGCAGCTCCGCTCCCAGACGCGCTTGCCGTGCGGTGGGGTGGCTCCTCGGCGCCATGCGTCCTCCTGTTCCTCTCAAGAGCCTTGAGGCAGTGCCTCGTTCGAGTGGCAGAGTACGCGAGCGGGTTGCAGGGGCAGAAATTAGTGCCCTACATTCGGTGGCGTACCGAGCACGCTGCGGAGTGTGGTTCGGAAGTGCACCGCTCAGTTCCGCTGGGACTACTGCGGCACCGCCACCGGCCTCTCCTCTCCCCCTCTTCACTGAACGGAGTTCCCCCATGTCCGAAACCGAGCCCGTCGACCCGGTCGCACCCTGGGAGTACACCCTCTACATCCCGAACGACTTCCGCGCCGTCACCGTCTGTCGCCGCACCCTCCGTCTCATCCTCACCATGCACGGCCTCATCCGCCTCGTCGACACCGCCGAGCTGCTCGCGACCGAGCTGGTCTCCAATGCCGTACGGCACACCAAGGGCCCCGCCGCGCTGCGGGTCCGCTGGGCGGCCGGGGTGCTGCGGGTCGGGGCGTGGGACGCCGACCCGGGGCCGCCGGAGCCGCCCGGGAACCTGGAGGCGCTCACGGAGGCGGAGGAGGGGCGGGGGCTCGCGCTCGTGCGGGCGTGTGCGGACCTGTGGGGGTGGCAGCCGCTGGCCAGGGGCGGGAACCGGGGCAAGTACGTGTGGTGTGACCTTGTCGCGGCGTAAGGCGTTGATCACGTCGTACAAGAGGGGTGGAACTCGTGCCTAGGAAGATCCGGTATTTCTTCGACAATCCCGTGGCTCTGCAGGTGCGAGAGGAAGGCCGGGTGGAGGGCCGGATCGAGGAGCGTGCCCGGATGGTGCTCCGCATTCTCGAATGGCGGGACATCCCGGTGTGCTTCGCCCTGCGGGAGCGTGTGCTCGACTGCTGGGACCTCGGCCGGCTCGAAGTGTGGGCGCGGCGTGCGCTGACCGTGGAGCGGGCCGAGGACCTGTTCAGCGGTTGATGGACTGGATCTCCTGGACTTCCATGGCCTGAGTCGTCTCGAAGGTGCCGTCCGGCAGGTCGCCCTGGGCGCCGCCGGTGCCCTCCCAGGAGATCTCCCAGGTGATCGAGGCGCTCAGCTGGTACGGCTCGCCGTTCGATGCCCGGAGGTAGCGGATGCCGCAGGGCGGGGTCTGGTCGGCCTTGCCCTTCGTGTACGGCGTACCGATGGAGCCGTCGGTGTTGATCTCGCAGTCGCCGGAGGCGGGGAAGGTCTCGGCGTCGGCCGTGCCGGGGTCCAGGTGGAGGGCGACGGGCTTCGCGGTCGTCTCCGCCCACAGCCCTGTGTTGGGCAGCTCGGCCCGGACCTTGACCTCCTTGAAGGTGCCCTTGTCCAGCCAGACCCAGGTGGGAAGGTTCACGGTGGACTTGGTCTGCGGCTTTAGCTCGACCTCGGTCTTTGGTACGTCGATCTGGTCGTACGCGTAGGCGGCGAGCGTCTCGGGAGTGGGGGCGTGTTCGTCGTCCGGGATCGTGCCGGCGTCCTGCCAGAACATGACGCGGCCGCAGTCCCAGGCCTCGGTGTCGTGCTCGTGCCCCTTGCGGACCACGCTGCGCCAGAACATCCCGTCCTTGCCCAGGTTGTAGTCCTTGTAGCCCTTGGCCATGGTGTTCTTCGACGAGTTGATGTCGAAGTTGTCCTGCTCCTCACCCTCCTCGTAGTGATCTACGAAGATGCCCGAGGTCCAGAATTCATGGGCGTTCACGGCGCCCAGGCCGCCGTTCTTCTTCAGGTCCGCGACTGCGGACTTGAGCTGTTCGGGAGTGAACACCGGCTCGTACCAGCAGACGGGTGGCTTCCAATTGGGGTCGACGGAGGTCAGGTCCTCCATGGAGCCGCTGCCGGTCCGGCCGTCGGGGTAGGTGAGCTGGATCCTGGACTGGGAGACGGAGGCCAGCAAGGTGCGGTTGTTCGCACCGCCCTCCGGTTTGTCGCTGCTCCCGGGTGTCGGAGTGGTGCCACCCACAGGCTTGTCGGCATGGGCCACTCCCGCGACCCACAACACAGAACCGGCGGCAAGCGCAACGGCCCACTTCACACGGCCGGGAGCGATCAGCCTCGGCATTCCGCGGCCTTCCCCTCGACGGTGATCTGCTGGGCCCGCCACACCGGCGAGTCCTGCTGGGGTGCCATGAGGAGGCTGAACTTCTGGTAACTGGCCAGGCTTTCCTCGGTGCGGTGGACCTTTCCGGTCTTCACTTCCTTGCCGTACGCCTTGGACTGGTCCTCGCAGAACGTGACGAGGATCGACTTGGCCTTCTCGCCCTCACCCACAGGGCTGGTGTCCGCCCGGTAGTACCGGTCCTCGCCGGTCACGGTCCAGCCGCCGTCCACGTACTCCTGGATCTGCGACTCGGCGTACCGGGCGGCACCGGCCGCCGAATAGAAGCCGTACGCCGGGTCCTTGACGTTCTGCTCGGTGATGCCGTGGTTCAGCGCTCTGATGTAGTTCGCGGCGTCCTCCAGCGCAGCCGCCTGCTCCGCGTCCGACGGCTTCTCGAAGTCGAAGACCAGCTTCAAATCCTCGGGCAGGCTCACGTCCGGACGCTTCACGTCGGCCGCGCCCGACGCCGTAGCCGACGGGGAAGAGCTGCCCGCCCCCGTCTCCGCTCCCTTGATGTCGTCCGGCGCGGAATCCTCCCCGCCGCAGGCGGTCAGGAGCAGGGCTGCCGTCGCGGTGAAGGTGGCGGCGGTCATGGTGAGGGCGCTGCGGGCCACTGGTGTTCCCCCCGGGGTACGACGTGTGCGACAGGGAACGAAGCTACCAGGGGGGCGTGCGCGGCCTCTGGCCGGTTTTCGGGGATTGTGTGCGGAGTGTGAAGGGGGTACCCGCAGAAGCGGGCAAAGCGCATGAAGCGGGCGGACGTTGTGAGGTGGGCCTCCCTCGACCCCTTCGCCGCTGTCGGTGGGAGTCCATAAGATCTCGGTAGGCTCAGCACACCCCTCATACCGGACGCCCCGCGGCCTTCGCCGCCCACGACCACGATCCAGGACTCCGCCCATGCCGCGACGCCGCACATCAAGCTCCTCAAGCTCGACGGCTCCCTCGGCACCCTCCGCACCCTCCACTCCGAGAAACCGCACGCCCCAGCCCGTGCGGGTGCGGCGGCGGTCGTTCGGGGACTTCGTCAAGGCGTTCCTCGCCTTCCTGGTGCTGCTCGTGCTGGTCGTCGGGGTGCCCCTCGCGCTGGCCACCCAGATCGGCTGGCCGCTGCCCGACGGTGCGCCGAGCCTCGACTGGCTGCAGCGTGAGATCACCGTGCAGACCTTCCTGCACATCCTCACCGTCATCGTCTGGTTCGCCTGGGCGCAGTTCACCGCCTGCGTGCTCGTCGAGGTCAAGGCCGCGCTGTCCGGCGTCGGGGTGCCGGGGCGGGTGCCCGGGTCCGGGCCCAGTCAGCTGCTCGCCCGGCAGCTCGTCGCCGCCCTGCTCCTCGTCGGCGCCACCGCGGCGAGCCTCACGCCGGGGCTGTCGCAGCTGGGGCAGAGCCTGGAGGGGAACCAGAAGCCCTCCGTCGCCGCCGCCCAGCAGACGCCGGGACTCTTCGCCCAGCAGCAGGAGCAGGCCGCCGCCACCGCGGGCGCCCTCGCCGAGCAGGCGGGACAGGCGGGCCAGGCCGCCGCGCGTGCCGACGGCGGTTCTTCCGCCGCGCACGGCGACACGAAGTACTACCGCATCCAGCCGCCCGAGGGGCGCCACCACGACTCCCTTTGGGAGGTGGCCGAACGGCACCTCGGCGACGGGCGGCGGTACAAGGAGATCTTCGAGCTCAACAAGGACCGGGTGCAGCCGGACGGGTCCCGGCTGTCCGAGGCCAGCCTCATCCGGCCCGGCTGGATCATGGAGATGCCCGGCGACGCCCGCGGCGGCGAGCTGGTCGAGATGCCCGACGAGGCGCCGAACGTCTCCGAGCAGGTGCGGCAGCACATCAGCGACTACGCCCGGACCGGCGACCACGCCCAGGGCGGAGGGGGAGCGCAGGGCGGCGACGCCCAGGTGTCCCTGCCCGAGCAGCGGCCCGCGCCCACACCCGCGAACCCCGTCACGCCCGCCACGCCGGTTCCCGGCACCGGACAGGAACACGCCACCCCCGCCGCCGGACAGGCCGAGCGCTCCTTCGGGCTGCCCGAGGCCCTCCTCACCGCGCCGCTGCTCGCCGCCGGTCTCCTCGGCGCCCTCGGACGCCGGCGTCGGCAGGCGATGTGGCAGTCGGCGCTCGGCGCGGTCGGTGGGCGGCGCGGCATGGAGCCGCCCACCCCGACCGGTGACGCCCAGGACGTGCAGGACGCGCTGCTCGTCGGCGCCGACCCCGAGGGCGTACGCCTGCTCGACCGGTCGCTGCGCGGGCTGGCCGCCTCCCTCGCCGCCGAGTCCCGCCCGCTGCCCGTCGTCTACGCGGCCTGGATGAGCGGCAACGGCGACCTGCACCTCCAGCTCGCCCAGCCCGCCGGGAAGCCGCCCACGCCCTGGCAGCAGGGGCAGGACCAGACCTTCTGGATGCTCGCCCGCGCCGACGCCGAGCGGTACGAGGACGCGGAGACCGCCGCGCCCTACCCCGGTCTCGTCAGCCTCGGCACCATGGACGACTCCCGGCTGCTGCTCAACCTGGAGGCCGTGCCCGGCATCGTCTCGCTCGGCGGTGCCGAGGCCGACCGGGCCGCCGTGTTCGCGTCGGTCGCCGCCGAACTGGCCACCAACGGCTGGTCGGACCGTATGACCATCACCCTGGTCGGGTTCGGGGACGACCTCACGCCTCTCGCGCCCAACCGGATCCGGCACCTCGACGGGTTCGAGGACCTCTTCGAGACCATGTCGGCCGAGACCCGGCAGCGGCGCGGCGCACTCGGCGCCGCCGGGCACGACTCCGTGCTCACCGGCCGCACCGGGCCCGCCCAGCACACCCGCTGGGCCCCGCACCTCGTCCTGCTCGCCGCCCAGCCCTCCGACGACGACGCGCTGCGGCTGGCCGAGCTGGCCGCCGACGCCGGTCGGCTCGGCATCGGCTACCTCGTCGGCACCGAGGGCACCGACCTGCCCGGCGCCGCCTGGGAGATGGAGATCACCGACGAGGGCCGGCTGCTCGCACCGCTGCTCGGGCTCGAACTGGACGCCCAGCTGCTGCCGGCCGCGCAACGGCGTGCCGTCGTCGAGCTGTTCACCGACGCCGACCCCGGCTCCGGCCCCGAGGGCGGGCCCGGCCGGCCGGCCGACGCCCCGCCGTTCCTCGTCGACATCAGCGAGCAGGGCCGGCCCGCCGTGTACGCCCGCCTCGTCGGGTCGTACGAGATCATCGGCCTGGACGCGCCCGACGGCGAGCGCAGCGCCCTGCTGCACGAGGCGCTGGCGCTGCTCCTGCTGCACCGCGAGGGGGTCCACCCGCGCGTGCTGTCCTCCGCGCTGTGGCCGCGCGGTGTGACGGCGGACGTGCGCGACGCGCTCCTCGAGCGGCTGCGGATCTGGCTGGGCACCGACCCCGACGGCACGCCGCGGCTCGCCACCGACGCCACCGGCCGGCTCACCCTCGCCAAGTCCGTCGTCTCCGACCTCGACGTCCTGCGCTCCCTCTACTACGAGGCCACGCAGGGCCGGGGCGTCGGCAGCCGTCAGGTGCGCGGGCGGCTGCTCACCGACGCGCTGGTGCTGGTGCGCGGGCCGCTGCTCGCCGACCGGCCCGAGGGCCGCTACCGCTGGCTCACCCACGAGATCGTCGACGCCCAGCTCCCCCTGCTCGTCGCCGACACCGGGCTTGCGCTCTCCGAGTTCCACCTGGAGAAGAACCGCGCGGAGAAGGCCATCGAGGCGCTGAACGCGGCGCTGCGCACGGCCCCCGCCGACGAGCGCCTGTGGCACGAGCTGCTGCGCGCCACGCACACCACCGGCGACCCGGACCGGCTGCGCGCCCTCGCCGCCGACCTGGTCGACCGCAGCGGGGCACGCGGCCTGCCGCCCCGCACCGAGGCGCTGCTCGACGAGTTGCTGCCGACCTGGCGCGAGGGCGTCTCCGCCGCCGGATGAGCCTCGACCCCGGCCTCCTGGTCGTCCTCGTCGCCGCGCTGTGGGGTGCGGCGACGGGCGCGCTGCTGCCCCGCGCGGCCTACCGGTTCTCCGCACCGTCCGGGGAGGCGTGGCGCGAGCGGTGCCCGGACGGGCATCCCGTCCGGGGCTGGCTCGGCCGGGCCCGGTGCGGGCAGTGCCCGCCCGATCAGGCGTCCTACGGCCCTCGCGCCGCGTCCCTCGCCGTCGTCACCGCCCTCGTCTGCGCCGCCCTCGCCGCCGCCACCGGCACTCGGCCCGAGGCCGCCGTCTGGCTGCTGCTCGCCCCGGCCGGCGTACTGCTGGCCGTCGTCGACCTGGCGGTACGGCGGCTGCCCGACCCGCTCACCCTGCCACTCGCCGGGGCGGCGCTCGTCCTGCTCGGCCTCACCGCACTCGTGCCCGAGCACGCGGGGGAGTGGACCACCGCCCTGCTGGGCGCCCTCGCGCTCGGCGCCGGCTACCTCGTGCTGTTCCTCATCAACCCGGCCGGCATGGGCTTCGGCGACGTCAAGCTCGCCCTCGCGGCCGGTGCCGTCCTCGGCTGGTACGGCTGGCCCACGCTGATGCTGGGCACCTTCGCCGGGTTCCTGCTCGGGGCGTTGTACGGCGGCGCCCTCCTCGTCGCCCGGCGCGCGGACCGCAAGACGGCCATCCCCTTCGGTCCCTTCCTCATCGCGGGCGCCTTCCTCGGCGTCCTGGCCGGGGCGTACGCGGCCTGAGCACGAGCGGGCAAAACGCCTGGCGTACGCTGGGCAGGTCCGTCCACAACCCTTACGAACCTTGCGAAAGGGACGCCGGTGACCGAGAAGGCCGACCTTCAGCCCATCCTCGACCGCGCCGCCGCCGGTGGGCGGATCACTCCGGAGGAGGCGCTCGTCCTCTACCGCGACGCCCCGCTGCACGCGCTGGGCGCCGCCGCCGACGCCGTACGCAGGCGCCGGTACGCCGGTACGGAGCACATCGCCACGTACATCATCGAGCGCAACATCAACTACACGAACGTGTGCGTCACGGCGTGCAAGTTCTGCGCCTTCTACGCGGCCCCCAAGGACACCAAGAAGGGCTGGACCCGCGACCTCGACGACATCCTGCGCCGCTGCGCGGAGACGGTCGAGCTGGGCGGCACCCAGATCATGTTCCAGGGCGGCCACCACCCGGACTACGGCGTCGAGTACTACGAGAAGCACTTCGCCGCCATCAAGAAGGAGTTCCCCCAGCTCGTCATCCACAGCCTGGGGGCGAGCGAGGTCGAGCACATGGCGCGGATCTCGGGTGTCTCGGTCGAGGAGGCCATCACCCGCATCCACGCCGCCGGGCTCGACTCCTTCGCCGGTGCCGGTGCGGAGCTGCTGCCCGAGCGGCCGCGCAAGGCCATCGCGCCGCTGAAGGAGTCCGGCGAGCGCTGGCTGGAGATCATGGAGATCGCGCACGGGCTGGGCGTCGAGTCGACGTCCACCATGCTGATGGGCACCGGCGAGACCAACGCCGAGCGCATCGAGCACCTGCGCATGATCCGGGACGTGCAGGACCGCACCGGCGGCTTCCGCGCCTTCATCCCGTACACCTACCAGCCCGAGAACAACCACCTGAAGGGCCGCACCCAGGCCACGCTCTTCGAGTACCTGCGGATGATCGCCATCGCCCGGCTGTTCATGGACAACGTCGCCCACATCCAGGGCTCCTGGCTGACCACCGGCAAGGAGGTCGGCCAGCTCTCCCTGCACTACGGCGCGGACGACCTCGGCTCGATCATGCTGGAGGAGAACGTCGTCTCCTCCGCCGGCGCGAAGCACCGGTCCAACCGGCTGGAGATCATCGACCTGATCCGCAAGGCGGGACGCGTCCCGGCGCAGCGGGCCACGACGTACGAGCACCTGGTCGTGCACGACGACCCGGCGAACGACCCGGTCGACGAGCGCGTCGTCTCCCACATCTCGTCCACGGCGATCGAGGGCGGTACGGCGCACCCCGAGCTGAAGCTGCTCGCCTCCAACTGACGCCGCCGTGCTGACGATTCACGTCGCCGAGGCCTCGCCCGAGACGGCCGTCGTGGTCGACGGCGCGCTTCTCGCCGCCGTCGGCCCGTACGAGGCGCTGGCCGCCGGCCACCCGCGGGCGCGGGTGCGCCGGTGGCCCGGCATCCTGACCCCTGGACTGCTCAACCGGTACGGCCCGGAACTGCTGGAGCGGGCCTACCACCCCGACCCGCGCGAAGCGGACCGGCTGGGCACCGAGCCGCTCTTCGGGGAGCGCGCGCTCGCCCTCCTCGGCGCGGACGCGTCCGCGCGCGGCGCCAGCGCGCGCCGAGGGGTCCAACGCATGCTGGCCCACGGCACGGTCGCCGTCGCCGGGGAGCTGCGGAGCCGCGCGGCCCTGGACGCGGTGCGCGGGGCGGGACTCGCCGTGGCGGCGCGTCCGGCCACCCTGCCCGGGCCCGCGTCCCTCTCGCCGGTGCCGCTGGTGCTGCTTCCCGCACTCGCACCCGGCCGGCCCGCCCGGTTCGCGGTGTTCGACGTACCCGACCGGGCCGCGCTCGTGCGCCAGGGCGCGTCCACGTGCGTGGCCACCGTCGTGGGCGGCCGCCTGGTGTACCGGGGGCGCTGACCGCGCGGCCCCGCGGGGCTCGTCGGACCGACACCTACGCGCCGAACGCCGTGCCGAACGCCCCGTCCTCCTGCTCGACGCCGCTGCACGTGGTGAGCGCGTCGGCGGCCGACGCGTCCGCCCCGCACCGCTGGTCGCGGAAGGCCGCCCACAGCGACACCCAGGCGATGCCCTGCTCCTCGGCGAAGGCGCGCACCTCGGCCGCGTCGGCGAGCGTGAACGTCTCACCGGCGACGTCGTTGGCGCCGAGCATCGAGGTGAGCGCCATGCCCCGCCAGGCGTCCGCGTCGGAGGTGCCGAAGACCTTCCTCAGCTGGGTGTGCGCGGCCTTCGCCGAGGCGAGGGCGTAGTCGCCCATGTCACCGGTGTACGACTCGCCGTAGTTCATGGTCATGAGGTTGACCGCGGAGACCCGTACGCCGTGGTCGTTGGCCGACGCCAGCAGCGCCAGGCCGTCGGTGTCCAGGCCCGAGGGCATCACCGGGAGGGTGAAGGACACCTCCAGGCCGCCGCGTTGCTCCTGGAGCAGCGCGATCGCCTCCGAGCGCAGGGCGACGGAGTCGGCGTCGGTCAGTTCGTCGCCCTCGACGTCGAAGTCCGCCCGCGTGGACCCGGCGGCGTCCAGGGCCGCGCCGTACGCCGCCGCCAGGGCCGAGGCGCTGTCGCAGGCCGCCGCCAGCTCCGTGCCGGACGCGCCGCCGAAGGAGACGCGGGCACCGGCCCCGGACTCCTTCAGCTTCTCGACGCGGGCGGCGACGGAGGCGTCGTTGATGTCCTGGACGCCGTTCCAGCGGGGGACGCAGTCGTCGCCGGACGAGATGACGAACGCCAGGTTGTACGCCGTGGGGGAGCCCGCCGTGTCGGTGGCGGAGGCGGTGGTGGCACTGACGTAGGGGGCGTAGGCGGTGGTCGGCGTGGCGGACGCGGACGGTGCGGACGGTGCGGCGGGGGCCGCGTCGGTGGTGCCGTCCGGTCCGGCGCAGCCCGCGGCGGCCAGGGCGAACAACAGGGCGCACCCGGCTGCCGCGTTCCGGTGAACCCTCATGAGCGCACGCTCCCGTTCTCGTCCGTTGTCGTCGGACCAGTGAAGGTGGCACGCGTTCCTGGGTCTTCGCTGAGGAAAGGGCGCGGTCGGGACCCATCTCCCAGGAAACGGACAGGACGGGGCGAGTTTCACCGGGACCTCTCAAGGAACTGCCAGGTCGCGCCAGGCAAGGCTGCCTAACGTCCGGGGCATGCAACCCGAGCCTGCCCTCGCCTCCCGTGCCGCCCCGCGCGGTCGCCGCCGCAAACGCGACGACGGATCCGCCGAGGGGCCCGTGTTCGTCGACAGCACCGGACGCCGGGCCCGGCTGCTGCGCCGGCTGGGGCTGCTGGTGGGGGCCGTGTGCGTCGGCTACACGGCCGTCCTGGGGCTGGCCTTCATGGGCGTCGGCATCTCGGTCAACCCGTCCTCGCTGCTGCCCTTCGGCGGGGGCGGTGGCGGTGGCGGACCCGAGGGCGGCGCCGGGCCCGGCGGTGACACGCGTCCGCAAGGCGGGGTCGCCCCCACGGGTGCCCCGCCGAGCATCGCGCCGCCCACCGTCTCGCCCAGCGCGGTCCCCAGCACCGCTCCCACTACTTCCACCACCGCCCGCACCGACTGACCGGACGCCCCCACCCTCATGACCACGCCCCGCACACCCCCCACCCCGCCCGCCCGGGGCCGCCGCCGCGCCCCCTCCCGCATGGAACGGGCCGCGGGCCGGGCCGCCGCGCTGCAACGCCCCCGGGTCCTCCTCGCCCTGCTGCTCCTGCTCGCGCTGACCTGCGTGATGCTCCTCGACGGCTATCTGCGCGCGGAGGTCGGCGGCGACCAGCGCGTCCGCACCGGCGCCCCGGCCGACGACGTCCCCGACGACGTACTGGACGGCGGACCGATCCTGTCCTTCCCCGGCGGACGGGCCACCACCGTCTCCGTCCCGGACAAGACGATCGTGCTGACCTTCGACGACGGCCCCGACCCCACCTGGACGCCGCAGGTGCTGGAGATCCTGGAGAAGTACGACGTGCCCGGCACGTTCTTCCTGGTCGGCTCGATGGTCTCGCGCCACCCGGGCATCGTGCGGGACATGGTCGAGCAGGGCAACGAGGTGGGCGTCCACACCTTCACCCACGTCGACCTCTCCTACCAGAGCCAGGCCCGCGTCACCCGCGAGATCGAGCAGACCCAGCTCGCCCTGGCGGGCGCGGCCGGCATCACCACCACGCTGTTCCGGGCGCCGTACTCCTCCCAGACCGATGCCATCGACAACTACAGCTGGCCCGTCTACGAGAGCCTCGGCGCGGACGGCTACACCAGCGTCTTCGTCGACACCGACAGCGACGACTGGAAGCGGCCCGGCGTCTCGAAGATCGTTGAGTGGGCGACGCCGGAGGACGGCGAGGGCGCGTCCGTCCTCTTCCACGACGCCGGGGGCGAGCGGTCGCAGACGATCGAGGCGCTGCCGAAGTACATCGAGAAGATGAAGGCGAAGGGCTACACCTTCACCACCGTCAGCGGTGCCCTGGCCGAGCAGCAGCCGCGGCAGCCCGGAGGCGGCGGCCTCCAGGCCGCCCATCACCAGGCCACCGGCGCCACCCTCTACGAGGGCAAGGCGCTGATCGCGGCCGTCGCGGTCGCCGAGTGGACGGTCCCGGCGCTGTCGGCCGGGCTGGTGATCGTGGGCGTGACCGTCATGGGCCGGTTCGCGATGATGCTGCTCCTCGCCCGCCGTCACCACCGGCAGCGCAGCAGACGCCGCTTCAGCTGGGGTCCGCCCGTCACCCGGCCGGTCAGCGTGATCGTCCCGGCGTACAACGAGAAGGAGTGCATCGAGGCGACGCTGAGATCCCTGGCGCGCAGTACGCACCCGATCGAGATCGTCGTCGTGGACGACGGGTCGACGGACGGCACGGCGGAGATCGCCGAGTCCCTGGGGCTGCCCGGCGTCCGCGTCGTCCGGCAGGCCAACGCGGGCAAGCCCGCCGCCCTCAACAACGGCGTCCGGCACGCCCGGTACGACATCGTCGTGATGATGGACGGCGACACCGTCTTCGAGCCCGACACCGTACGGCACCTGGTGCGGCCCTTCGCCGACCCCTCCGTCGGCGCGGTCGCGGGCAACGCCAAGGTCGGCAACCGTCGCACCCTCATCGGCGCCTGGCAGCACATCGAGTACGTGATGGGCTTCAACCTCGACCGGCGCATGTACGACCTGCTGCGCTGCATGCCGACCATCCCCGGCGCGATCGGCGCGTTCCGGCGCGAGGCGGTCCTCCAGGTCGGCGGCATGAGCGACGACACCCTCGCCGAGGACACCGACATCACCATCGCCCTGCACCGCGCGGGATGGCGGGTGGTCTACGAGGAGCACGCCCGCGCCTGGACCGAGGCGCCGGGATCGCTCGGCCAGCTCTGGTCGCAGCGCTACCGCTGGTCCTACGGCACGATGCAGGCGCTGTGGAAGCACCGCCGCTCCCTGACCGACAAGGGACCCTCGGGCCGCTTCGGGCGGGTCGGAATGCCGCTGGTGGTGCTCTTCCAGGTGGTCACGCCGGTCTTCGCGCCGCTCATCGACGTGTTCACCCTCTACTCGATGGTCTTCGTCGACTTCCGCGCGGCGCTCCTCGCATGGCTCGCGGTGCTGGCCGTGCAGTTGGTGTGCGCGGCGTACGCCTTCCGGCTCGACGGGGAGAAGTACCGGTACCTGCTGATGATGCCGCTCCAGCAGTTGGCGTACCGGCAGATGATGTACCTCGTCCTCATCCACTCCTGCGTCACCGCGCTGACCGGCGGGCGGCTGCGCTGGCAGAAGCTGAAACGGACCGGCGAGGTCGGCACGCCCACGGGGACCGGTGGCTGATGGGCGCGCACCGCAAGGGCGCCGTGCGCGCCGCCCGCGCGGCGGGGGATGCGCCGGCACGGGACCGGGGCCGGGACCGCTACTTCGACACCCTGCGCGCCCTCGCCCTGGTCCGGGTCGTCGCGTACCACGCCTTCGGCTGGCCCTGGGCCGGGCTGGTCTTCCCCTCCATGGGGGTCATGTTCGGCCTGGCCGGCACCCTGATGGCCCGCTCGCTCCAGCGGCCCGCCGCGGCGGTGCTCCGGAGCCGGCTGCGCCGCCTGCTGCCGCCATTCTGGTGCTGGGGCCTGTTCGTGGTGGGCGCGATGCTGGCACGCGGCTGGATGCCGGGGTGGCAGATCGTCTACTGGGTCGTGCCGCTCGGCGACCCGCCGGGCAGCGCGTGGGGCGAGCAGGCATGGGAGATCCTCTGGTACCTCAGGACGTATCTGTGGTTCGTCCTGCTCTCCCCGCCGCTGCTGCGGGTCTTCCGGCTCGCGCCCGTGCCGGTGCTGCTGCTGTCCCTCGCGCCGATCGTGGCGTTCCAGTTCCTCTGGCAGCCGCCGGACAACCGCTTCGGCACCGGACTGCTCGACCTGGCGACCTACGGCTTCTGCTGGGTCCTCGGCTTCGCCCACCGCGACGGAGTGCTGGCCCGCCTCAGGCCGGTCGCCGTCGTCACCCCGTCGCTCGCCGCCCTCGCCTGCGGCGCCTGGTACGCCTTCGCGCACCGGGCCGAGTACGGCACCTACGACCTCGACGACATCCCGCTCGCGCAGGCCCTCTGGTCGGCCGGGTTCGTGACGCTGCTGATGTACGCCAAGGCGCGGCTCGGGACCGACTTCTCGGGACTGGCCCGGCTGCGGTGGCTGGACCGGCTGGTGAGCGTGTTCAACGCCCGCGCGGTGACGGTCTACCTCTGGCACGAGCTGGCCCTGATCCTGGCCGTGCCGCTGATCGACCGGTTCTGGGACGTGCCCGCCTTCGCGGCGCACCTGCCGCTGGGCAGCCAGTGGTTCCTGCTGGCGGTGGGCTGGGTCCTGATCGCGGTGTTCGTGCTGTTGTTCGGGTGGGTGGAGGACGTCGCCGCGCGGAGGAGGCCGCGTCTGCTGCCGTGAGCCCGTCGGCGGCCCTGGGGGAGGTGCTGCAACAATGGGCCCGTGACCCGCGCTTCCCTGAACAAGCAGCCGCATGAAGTCGCCTCGATGTTCGACCACGTCGCGGAACGGTACGACCTGACGAACGCCGTGCTCTCGCTCGGCCAGGACCGGGCGTGGCGCAAGGCGGTCGCCAGAGCCGTCGACGCCCGTCCGGCGCAGAAGGTCCTGGATCTGGCGGCCGGCACGGCGACCTCCTCCCTGCCCTTCGCCCGCACCGGCGCCTACGTCGTCCCCTGCGACTTCTCCCAGGGCATGCTCCAGGTCGGCAAGGAGCGGCACTCCTGGCTGCCGTTCACCGCGGGCGACGCGACGCGGCTGCCGTTCAAGGACGACGTCTTCGACGCCGTCACCATCTCCTTCGGGCTGCGCAACGTGCAGGACACGGACGCCGCGCTGCGCGAGATGTACCGGGTGACGCGGCCCGGCGGCCGGGTCGTCATCTGCGAGTTCTCGCACCCGACCTGGGCGCCGTTCCGCACCGTCTACACCGAGTACCTGATGCGCGCCCTGCCGCCGGTCGCCCGCGCGGTGTCGTCCAACCCCGACGCGTACGTCTACCTCGCCGAGTCCATCCGGGCCTGGCCCGACCAGCCGGCGCTCGCCGAGCGGCTGGGCAAGGCGGGCTGGTCCAAGGTGGCGTGGCGCAACCTGACGGGCGGTGTGGTGACGCTGCACCGCGGGTTCAAGGCGAGCTGAGCGCGGCGCAGCAGGACGGCCGTTTCCCCGGTTCGGCCGGTTTCCCCGGTTCACCCGGATTCCCCGGCTCCGTCAGCTCGCGGCGGAGCCCGCCCGGCGGCGGCCGCGGCACGCGCGGCTCGCGGATGCCGCCGCCGCCCTCGCCCTCCCCGAAGTCGAACCACACGTACACCGCCGACTCCCGCGCCACCGGTGCGTCGGCCGGCGGGTACTGGCGTACGACGTGGTCGGCGACGGCGGCCCGGAGATCGGGCCGGTCCGGCGCGGTCAGGAACAGGCCCCGCGCGCGGGCGGCCTCGTGCGCGTCCACGGCCAGCAGACCGACCAGGCGCGGCACGCGGACGTCACGGTTCTCGGGTTTCTCGGGTACCAGGCGCACGGACGTCACCCCCAGCGGTACCCGGCAGAGTAGCCCCGCCGTGCACCGCCCGGAAGCGACAAGTGGCTTACTGTGACAGTCGATTACCCTCCGTCATGGCCTGGTGGGGTCAGAGGGAGGGCTGGGTCAGGGGAAGGCGGTAGCAGTGCCCCCGCTGCTCGGAGGACGGGATCGTGAACACCTCGGCGAGCCGCATGCCCAGCCGTTCCGTGACCGCGATGGACCGGGCGTTGCGCGCGTTGACCATCGCGACCACCTCCGCCACACCCGCGGCGCGCACCCGCTCCAGCGCCTGCCGGGCGGCCGCCGTGACGTACCCCTTGCCCCAGTGCGCCCGCCCGAGCCGCCAGCCGATCTCGATCTCGCCCTTGGGGCCCCAGTCCCCCGGCCACGGCTGGGCGCCGGTGAACCCGATGACCCGGCCCGACTCGTCCACCATGGTCCACAGGCAGAAGCCGTGCTCGGCGTCGTGCCGGCGCTGGCGGGCGGTCAGCTCCTCGTAGACGGACAGCTCCGCGGGCCGCCCGCCGTGGAACTCCATGACGTCCGGGTCGTCGAAGATCCGGTGCCAGGCGACGGCGTCCTCGTCGGTGGGGACGCGCAACCGTACAACGGGGAGAGGTCGCTTCACGGGGCAGCCCTTCAGCCGGGTGATCGGTGACGCTGAATAGACTGCCCATGACCAGTGCCGGTCGGCACGCAGATTTCGAACTTGGGGAGATCCCGCCGTGACCGTCGAGACTGAGCCGCTCTCCGAGAACACCGCCGACGTGATCGTCGTGGGCGCGGGGCCGGCCGGCTCCACCACCGCGTACCACCTGGCCAAGTCGGGACTCGACGTCCTGCTGCTCGAGAAGACCGCGTTCCCCAGGGAGAAGGTCTGCGGCGACGGCCTCACCCCGCGCGCGGTCAAGCAGCTCGTCGCCATGGGCATCGACATCTCCGAGGAAGCCGGCTGGCTGCGCAACAAGGGCCTGCGCATCATCGGCGGCGGCTCCCGCCTCCAGCTGGACTGGCCGGATCTGGCCTCCTTCCCCGACTACGGACTCGTCCGCAAGCGCGACGACTTCGACGAGCAGCTCGCCCGGCAGGCCCAGAAGGCCGGCGCGCGCCTGTACGAGCGCTGCAACGTCGGCGCCCCGATCATCGACGACCGCACCGGCCGCATCACCGGCGTGCACGCCAAGCTGGGCGAGGACAAGCGCGAGGTCACCTTCCACGCGCCGCTGGTCGTGGCCGCCGACGGCAACTCCACGCGGCTGTCCCTGGCGATGGGCCTGCACCGCCGCGAGGACCGTCCCATGGGCGTCGCGGTCCGCACCTACTTCACCTCGCCCCGCCACGACGACGACTACCTGGAGTCCTGGCTGGAACTGTGGGACCGGCGCGGTGCGCAGGACCGCCTGCTGCCGGGCTACGGCTGGGTCTTCGGCATGGGCGACGGCACCTCCAACGTCGGCCTGGGCGTCCTGAACACCTCCGCCGCCTTCAAGGAGCTGGACTGGCGCGAGATCCTCAAGGCCTGGTGCGCGTCCATGCCCGAGGACTGGGGCTACACCCCGGACAACATGACCGGCCCGATCCGCGGCGCCGCCCTGCCCATGGCCTTCAACCGCCAGCCCCACTACACCAAGGGCCTGCTCCTCGTCGGCGACGCCGGCGGCCTGGTGAACCCCTTCAACGGCGAGGGCATCGCCTACGCCATGGAGTCCGGCCAGATCGCCGCCGACGTCGTCGTCCAGGCCCACGCGCGGGCCACGCCCGCCCAGCGCGAGATCGCCCTCCAGCGCTACCCGCGCGTCCTCAAGGACACCTACGGCGGCTACTACAACCTGGGCCGCGCCTTCGTGAAGCTCATCGGCAACCCGAAGGTTATGCAGATCGCGACCCAGCGCGGCCTCACCCACCCGATCCTGATGAAGTTCACCCTGAAGATGCTCGCCAACCTGACGGACCCGACGGGCGGCGACGCGATGGACCGCATCATCAACGGACTGAGCAAGGTCGCGCCGAAGGCCTGATCAGAAGCGCCTGATCAGAAGCGCCTGATCAGAAGAGCCTGATCCGGAGGTGCCTGATCCGGAGGCGCCTGCTCAGGCGGCGAAGGCCGCGGCGTTGGCGGCCCGGCGCGCGAGGACCTCCTCGCGCCGGTCCGCCGACTGCCGCAGCGCCGCCTTCCGTTCCCGGCCGGAGAGCCGGTCCAGGTAGACCTGCCCGTTCACGTGGTCGGTCTCGTGGGCCAGGCAGCGCGCGAAGTAGCCCGTGCCCTCGATGAGGAGCGGCGCGCCGTCCTTGTCCAGGCCGCGCACGACCGCCCGGTCGGGTCGCGGTACGGCCATGACGGCGCCCGGCACCGACAGGCACCCCTCGCCCTCGTCGAGCAGCCGCCGCGCGGCCGGATCGAGGGGCTCCAACACCGGATTCACGAGGTGACCGACATGTCGGACACCGTCGTCGTCCGGGCAGTCGTAGACGAACAGGCGCAGGTCGACCCCGACCTGATTGGCCGCCAGTCCGGCCCCCTCCGCGACATACATCGTGCGGAACATGTCGTCGATGAGCGCGGCGAGATCGGGCCCGAACTCCGTGACGTCACGGCACGGCCGGTGCAGCACCTCCTCGCCGACCTCGGTGACGCGTCGCACCGATCCGCGCCGGGCCTCGGGCGCGAACGGGGGATAGGAGGCGGTGGGCCGCCCCTGGACGAACACACTCGGCATGACGTTCTCTCCTTCGGCTCGTGGACGGGCCGGTGGAGCACCGGCCCGTGCCCGAGCATGCCAGGAGCCCGCGAAGGGCCGCAGCCCCCGAGCGGCTGCGGCCCTTCGCGTGTGTACGGGTGGGTGCGGCTTACAGGACGCGCACCGCGCCGCTCGGCGGGTCGTACGACAGCGGCTTCTCGACGACGCCGGTGGAGGAGTTCTGCGCGCCGACGAACATGCCGCCGCCGACGTAGACGCCCACGTGGTACGCGCTGCCCGCGCCGCCCCAGTAGAGGATGTCGCCCGGCTGGAGGCTGTCCAGGCCGACCTGGGTGCCGGCCGTCGACTGCGCCTGGGAGACGCGGGGCAGGCTGATGCCGACCTGCTTGAAGGCGGCCTGCACGAGACCGGAGCAGTCGTAGGCGGACGGGCCGGTGGCGCCGGAGACGTACGCCTTGCCGACCTGGGCCTGCACGAAGGAGACGACGGCGGCGGCCGAACCGGTCGCCGTGGACGTGCTGGTGCTCGTGCTGCTGCCGGTGCCGGTGGAGGAGCCGGTGTCCGAGGAGGCGGAGGCGCTCAGGGTGGTGCGCGCGGCGGCGCGCGAGGCGCGCTCGGCGGCCTCCTTGCGCTCGGCCTCCTCGGCCTTCTTCTTGGCTTCCGCGGCCTTCTTCTTGGCCTCGGCGAGGTCGGCCTTGGCCTCCTTGGCGGCCTTGGCGGCCGCCGCGTCACGCTCGGCCTGCAACTGGTAGCTCGCGGCCGCCTGCTGCGTGACGTCCGCGGACTGGGCGACCTGAGCGGCCAGGTCGGCCGTCAGGGTGGGCAGTTCGAGGGTCTGGGTCACCGGTTCGGCCGCGTTGGCCGACCCCGACGCACCGGCCACTGCCAGGGTGCTGAGGACGCCACCGGCAACTCCGGCCCGCATCGCGATCGTCGACGCGCTGCGGCGGGGCTTCCGGTGGCTGCGTATGTGAGCGGTGTGGGACATAGGGACAAGCGGTATCAGTAGCTCCTCCATACCTTCAAGAAACGTGTGCTGCGCCACAGTTGTTCAATCAGGCCTCCGAAGCCCGGGCGTGTCGCTCTTTATTGACGCCGTAACGGACATTGCGGACGGGCCGTAATCGGCCTGTGATCACGGTCTTTGATCGTTACGCCCGAATTGCCCCGCGCTTACCACTGGTTGGGACACTTGGCCAAGCCCGGTTCTCAGACGCCTCTCATGAATGTGGCGCAGGTCACGGAACGGTTACCCCGGTGCGCGCGTCCGTCGCGTGCGAGACGGCCCGGATGGGCTCGCCCGTGTTCGTGAACGCGTGCACGTGTCCACATCGGCCCCCGTTCCTCCCCCTCATGTGTGAACGCCTCCTCTATCAAGGGCATGCGTCCAGCGCCAATTTGCATGCAAGAGAACCCTCTTGATATGGAGACGCACCGCGCTCGGGGCCCCTGGCCAGCGACGACGAGCGAAATTGTCACCTCTGGTGATCAGGTGAACGCTTCTTGTGTGAAGATCACCGCTCATCCGACTTCATGATCGTTCGTCAGGTGGTGGAGATCACAAAGCTTGTGCAATACCCCGTGTCGCAGATCACAGAGCGTCGGGCATAGGATGCGAGGCAGTTGGGCTTGTGACCTGCTTCACATGTTCGCGATCTTCGTCGGGACGGGCGTGGCTCGTGGGGCTGTTGGGGCAGCTGTGAGTCCAGTGCAACCTCCCCCAGGTCTCGGCTCCGCTCGACCAGGGGGGACCCCCATGCAGTCAGTGCCGACTGAGAGGAGCGAGGAGCGGTGAACGCGTATGCGCCCATCCTCGTACTGGGAGCCCTCGGGGCAGGCTTTGCGATCTTCTCCGTGGTGATGGCCACGCTGATCGGTCCGAAGCGGTACAACCGGGCGAAGCTCGAGGCCTACGAGTGCGGCATCGAGCCGACCCCCACGCCGGCCGGCGGCGGGCGCTTCCCCATCAAGTACTACCTGACGGCGATGCTCTTCATCATCTTCGATATCGAGATCGTCTTCCTCTACCCCTGGGCCGTCACCTTCGACGCCCTGGGGATTTTCGGGCTCGTGGAGATGCTGCTCTTCGTGCTCACCGTCTTCGTCGCGTACGCGTACGTATGGCGGCGCGGCGGCCTGGAATGGGACTGAGGGGCCTTTGACATGGGACTCGAAGAAAAACTGCCGAGCGGCTTCCTGCTGACCACCGTCGAGCAGGCCGCGGGCTGGGTGCGCAAGTCATCCGTCTTCCCGGCCACGTTCGGCCTCGCCTGCTGTGCCATCGAGATGATGACCACCGGCGCCGGCCGCTACGACCTGGCGCGCTTCGGCATGGAGGTCTTCCGCGGCTCGCCGCGGCAGGCGGACCTGATGATCGTCGCGGGCCGGGTCAGCCAGAAGATGGCGCCGGTGCTGCGGCAGGTCTACGACCAGATGCCGAACCCGAAGTGGGTCATCTCCATGGGGGTCTGCGCCTCCTCGGGCGGCATGTTCAACAACTACGCCATCGTCCAGGGCGTCGACCACATCGTCCCGGTCGACATCTACCTCCCCGGCTGCCCGCCGCGGCCCGAGATGCTGCTGGACGCCATCCTCAAGCTCCACCAGAAGATCCAGAGCTCCAAGCTCGGTGTGAACGCCGAGGAGGCGGCCCGCGAGGCGGAGGAAGCAGCGCTCAAGGCCCTGCCCACGATCGAGATGAAGGGGCTGCTGCGGTGAGCGACGCGAACAACACCGCGGGTGACGCGAACGGTGTGAACCCCGAGAAGGACCTGTCCGCGGAGAACCTCCCCGGCCAGCGGGGCCAGGGCGGCGAGGAGATCCGCGTCCAGCGCGGCATGTTCGGCGCCGCCAACGGCGGCGACACTTCCGGCTACGGCGGCCTGGTCCGCTCCGTCCGGCTCCCCGGACCGGCGAGCCGCCCCTACGGCGGCTGGTTCGACGAGGTCGCCGACGAACTCGAGGGCGCGCTGGAGGAGCAGGGGCTCCTGCCCGACAACGCCATCGAGAAGACGGTCGTCGACCGGGGCGAGATGACCTTCCACATCGAGCGCGAGCACCTGGTCCGCGTCGCCCGCACCCTGCGCGACGACCCCGCCCTGCGCTTCGAGCTGTGCACCGGCGTCAGCGGCGTCCACTACCCGCACGACAAGGGCCGCGAGCTGCACGCCGTCTACCACCTGCGCTCGATCACCCACAACCGGCTGATCCGCCTCGAAGTCAGCGCGCCCGACAGCGACCCGCACATCCCGTCGCTGTTCTCCGTCTATCCGACGAACGACTGGCACGAGCGCGAGACGTACGACTTCTTCGGCATCGTCTTCGACGGTCACCCGGCCCTGACGCGGATCATGATGCCGGACGACTGGCAGGGCTTTCCGCAGCGCAAGGACTACCCCCTCGGCGGCATCCCCGTCGAGTACAAGGGCGCCCAGATCCCGGCTCCGGACCAGCGGAGGTCGTACTCGTGAGCACTTCCCACGCCTCCCCCAGGGAGACGACCGAAGGCACCGTCTACACGGTCACCGGCGGCGACTGGGACGAGGTCGTCCAGTCCGCGGCCCGCGCCGACGACGAGCGCATCGTCGTCAACATGGGCCCCCAGCACCCGTCCACACACGGTGTCCTCCGCCTCATCCTGGAGATCGACGGCGAGACGGTCACCGAGGCCCGCTGCGGCATCGGCTACCTGCACACCGGCATCGAGAAGAACCTCGAGTACCGGACCTGGACGCAGGGCACCACGTTCGTGACGCGCATGGACTACCTGACGCCGTTCTTCAACGAGGCGGCGTACTGCCTGGGCGTCGAGAAGCTCCTCGGCATCGAGGACCAGATCCCGGACCGGGCCACGATCATCCGGGTCATGCTCATGGAGCTGAACCGGCTCTCCTCGCACCTGGTGGCCATCGCCACCGGCGGCATGGAGCTGGGCGCCACCACGATCATGATCTACGGCTTCCGTGATCGTGAACTGATTCTCGACATCTACGAGCTGATCACCGGCCTGCGGATGAACCACGCGTACATCCGCCCGGGCGGACTCGCCCAGGACCTGCCGCCGGGCGCGGTGGACCAGATCCGCGAGTTCGTGAAGAAGATGAACAAGAACCTCCCGGAGTACGACAAGCTCGCCACCGGGAACCCCATCTTCAAGGCCCGCATGCAGGACGTCGGCTACCTCGACCTGGCCGGCTGCATGGCGCTGGGCGCCACCGGCCCCGTCCTCAGGTCCACCGGCCTCCCGCACGACCTGCGCAAGTCCCAGCCGTACTGCGGCTACGAGACGTACGACTTCGACGTCCCGACCGCCGACACCTGCGACTCCTACGGCCGCTTCCTGATCCGGCTGGAGGAGATGCGCCAGTCGCTCAGGATCGTCGAGCAGTGCCTGGACCGGCTCCAGCCCGGCCCGGTCATGGTCGCCGACAAGAAGATCGCCTGGCCCGCCCAGCTCGCCCTGGGACCGGACGGCCTCGGCAACTCCCTCGACCACATCAAGAAGATCATGGGCACCTCCATGGAGGCCCTGATCCACCACTTCAAGCTGGTCACCGAGGGCTTCCGGGTGCCGCCGGGACAGGCGTACACGGCGGTCGAGTCGCCCAAGGGCGAGCTCGGGGTGCATGTCGTCTCCGACGGCGGCACCCGCCCCTTCCGGGTCCACTTCCGCGACCCGTCCTTCACCAACCTTCAGGCCATGGCGGCGATGTGCGAGGGCGGCCAGGTCGCCGACGTCATCGTCGCCGTGGCGTCCATCGACCCCGTGATGGGAGGCGTCGACCGGTGACCACCTCTTCTTCGGAGCGGGGCGTCAGCCTGGGCATGCCGGAACTGCCCGCGCCCGCCTACCCGGACGACGTCCGGGCCCGGCTGGAGACCGACGCGCGCGAGGTCATCGCCCGCTACCCGGACTCCCGGTCCGCCCTCCTGCCGCTGCTGCACCTGGTGCAGTCGGAGGAGGGGCACGTCACGCGCACCGGGATGCGGTTCTGCGCGGACATGCTGGGCCTCACCACCGCCGAGGTCACCGCGGTCGCCACCTTCTACACCATGTACCGGCGCGGGCCGAGCGGCGACTACCAGGTCGGCGTCTGCACCAATACGCTCTGCGCGGTGATGGGCGGCGACGCGATCTTCGAGTCCCTCCAGGAGCACCTCGGCGTCGGCAACGGCGAGACCACCGAGGACGGCAAGGTCACCCTGGAGCACATCGAGTGCAACGCGGCCTGCGACTTCGCCCCGGTCGTGATGGTCAACTGGGAGTTCTTCGACAACCAGACCCCGGCGAGCGTCAAGTCCCTCGTCGACGACCTGCGCGCGGGACGCCCGGTGACGCCCACGCGCGGGGCGCCGCTGTGCACCTTCAAGGAGACCGCCCGGATCCTGGCGGGCTTCCCCGACGAGCGGGACGGCGCCGTCGCGGCCGGCGGCAGCGCGGGTCCCGCATCCCTGGCCGGGCTCAAGCTCGCCAAGGGCGAGGCGTCCGCGGCGCGCGTGGTGCACCCGCGGGACGGCGGGCCGCACGACGCGTCGCAGGACCGGGACGTGCACGACCCGTCCCCGACGGAACACCTCAGCTCGCACGACGCGCCGCAGGACACATCGGCGTCCGACCCTTCCAACCCGGCAGGGCCCACCGCCGAGGAGGGGGAGTGATGACCGTGGCAGCCGAGATCAGGGGCAGCAGCCCGGAGAAGCTGCTCGCACCCGTGCTGTCGGCCTTCTGGGACGAGGACGAGTCGTGGACTCTCGACGTCTACCGGAGGCACGAGGGGTACGAGGGGCTCCGCAAGGCGCTGGCGATGGCGCCGGACGACCTGATCGCGTACGTCAAGGAGTCCGGTCTGCGCGGACGCGGCGGTGCCGGGTTCCCGACCGGGATGAAGTGGCAGTTCATTCCGCAGGGGGACGGCAAGCCTCATTATCTAGTTGTCAACGCCGACGAGTCGGAGCCGGGGACCTGCAAGGACATCCCGCTCCTCTTCGCGAACCCGCACAGCCTCATCGAGGGCATCGTCATCGCGTGTTACGCCATCAGGTCTTCGCATGCCTTCATCTACCTGCGTGGTGAAGTCGTCCCAGTGCTGCGGCGGTTGCACGAGGCCGTGCGCGAGGCCTACGCGGCCGGCTTCCTCGGCGAGAACATCCTGGGCAGCGGACTCGACCTCACCCTCACCGTGCACGCGGGCGCGGGCGCGTACATCTGCGGTGAGGAGACCGCACTGCTCGACTCGCTCGAAGGCCGCCGGGGTCAACCGCGGCTCCGTCCCCCCTTTCCTGCCGTCGCGGGCCTCTATGCCTGCCCGACTGTGGTGAATAACGTCGAATCGATCGCTTCAGTTCCCGCGATCCTGAACAAGGGCAAGGACTGGTTCAGGTCGATGGGCAGCGAGAAGTCCCCGGGCTTCACGCTCTACTCGCTCAGCGGCCACGTCGCGGGCCCCGGCCAGTACGAGGCCCCGCTGGGCATCACGCTGCGCCAGCTCCTCGACATGAGCGGCGGCATGCGCCCCGGCCACCGCCTCAAGTTCTGGACGCCGGGCGGCTCCTCGACGCCGATGTTCACCGACGAGCACCTCGACGTCCCCCTCGACTACGAAGGAGTGGGCGCCGCCGGTTCCATGCTCGGCACCAAGGCGCTCCAGTGCTTCGACGAGACGACCTGCGTCGTGCGCGCCGTCACCCGCTGGACCGAGTTCTACGCCCACGAGTCCTGCGGCAAGTGCACACCCTGCCGCGAGGGCACGTACTGGCTCGTCCAGTTGCTGCGCGACATCGAGGCCGGCAAGGGACAGATGTCCGACCTCGACAAGCTGAACGACATCGCCGACAACATCAACGGCAAGTCCTTCTGCGCCCTCGGCGACGGTGCCGCCTCGCCGATCTTCTCCTCGCTCAAGTACTTCCGCGAGGAGTACGAGGAGCACATCACGGGCCGCGGCTGCCCCTTCGACCCGGCCAAGTCGACGGCCTGGGCCGACCGCACGGAGGTGAAGGCATGACAGTGACCACCAATGCTCCCTCGGGAGGGGGAGAGGCGGCGGTCCCGCCGGAGGACCTCGTATCGCTGACGATCGACGGCGCCGAGATCAGCGTGCCCAAGGGCACCCTGGTCATCCGGGCCGCCGAGCAGCTCGGCATCGAGATCCCCCGGTTCTGCGACCACCCCCTCCTCGACCCGGCCGGCGCCTGCCGCCAGTGCATCGTCGAGGTCGAGGGCCAGCGCAAGCCCATGGCGTCCTGCACCATCACCTGCACCGACGGCATGGTGGTGAAGACGCAGCTCAGCTCGCCCGTCGCCGAGAAGGCCCAGCACGGGGTGATGGAGCTGCTGCTCATCAACCACCCGCTGGACTGCCCGGTCTGCGACAAGGGCGGCGAGTGCCCCCTCCAGAACCAGGCGATGTCCCACGGCCAGGCCGACTCCCGCTTCGAGGGCAAGAAGCGGACCTACGAGAAGCCCGTGCCGATCTCCACGCAGGTCCTGCTCGACCGCGAGCGCTGCGTGCTGTGCGCCCGCTGCACCCGCTTCTCCAACCAGATCGCGGGCGACCCGATGATCGAGCTGATCGAGCGGGGCGCGCTCCAGCAGGTCGGCACCGGCGAGGGCGACCCCTTCGAGTCGTACTTCTCCGGCAACACCATCCAGATCTGCCCGGTCGGCGCGCTCACCTCGGCGGCGTACCGGTTCCGCTCCCGGCCCTTCGACCTGATCTCCTCGCCCTCCGTGTGCGAGCACTGCTCCGGCGGCTGTGCCACCCGCACCGACCACCGGCGCGGCAAGGTCATGCGGCGCCTCGCGGCCAACGAGCCCGAGGTCAACGAGGAGTGGATCTGCGACAAGGGACGCTTCGGGTTCCGGTACGCGCAGCAGCGGGACCGGCTCACCACGCCGCTGGTGCGCAACGCGGAGGGCGAGCTGGAGCCGGCCTCCTGGCCGGAGGCGCTCCAGATCGCCGCGCAGGGACTGCTCGCCTCCAGGGGCCGCACCGGCGTCCTGACCGGCGGACGGCTCACCGTCGAGGACGCCTACGCGTACAGCAAGTTCGCGCGCGTGGCGCTCGACACCAACGACATCGACTTCCGCGCGCGCGTGCACAGCGCCGAGGAGGCCGACTTCCTGGCCGCCCGGATCGCCGGACGGGGCCGCGACCTCGACGGCACCGGCGTCACGTACACGTCGCTGGAGAAGGCGCCCGCGGTCCTGCTGGTCGGCTTCGAGGCCGAGGAGGAGGCGCCCGGCGTCTTCCTCAGGCTGCGTAAGGCCTGGCGGGGGCACGGGCAGAAGGTCTTCTCGCTGGCCACGCACGCCACGCGGGGCCTGGAGAAGGCGGGCGGCACCCTGCTCCCCGCCGCTCCCGGCACCGAGACCGAGTGGCTGGACGCCCTCGCGAGCGGCGTCGGCCTGGAGGAGGGCGGCGCCCAGGCGGCCGAGGCCCTGCGCGCCGAGGGCGCCGTGATCGTCGTCGGCGAGCGGCTGGCGTCCGTGGCCGGCGGACTCACCTCCGCCGTACGGGCCTCGGCGGCGACCGGCGCCCGGCTGGTGTGGATCCCGCGCCGGGCCGGTGAGCGCGGCGCGATCGAGGCGGGCGCGCTGCCGTCGCTGCTGCCCGGCGGCCGTCCGGCGACCGACCCGCGCGCGCGTGAGGAGGTCGCCACCCTGTGGGGTCTGGCCGACCTTCCGCACCGCTACGGCCGCGACACCGGCGAGATCGTCGAGGCCGCCGCCCGGGGCGAACTCCAGGCGCTGCTGGTGGCGGGCGTGGAGGTCGCCGACCTGCCCGACCCGGCACGCGCGCGTGCGGCACTCGACGAGGCCGGGTTCGTGGTGTCGCTGGAGCTGCGGCCCAGCGAGGTCACCGAACGCGCCGACGTGGTCCTGCCCGTCGCCGCGGTCGCCGAGAAGCCCGGCACCTTCCTCAACTGGGAGGGCAGGGTGCGCTTCTTCGAGGCCGCGCTCAAGCCCGACCAGATGACCCGCCGGCTCGCTCCCACCGACGCCCGCGTCCTGCAGATGCTGGCCGACGCCATGGACGTGCACCTGGGCCTGCCCGATCTGCGCACCACGCGCGCGGAGATCGACCGGCTCGGCGCCTGGGACGGGCCGCGGGGCGGCGAGCCGTTGCAGACCGCGAGCGCGCTGCCGCGGCCGGCCGCCGGAGAGGCCGTACTGGCCGGGCACCGGCTGCTGCTCGACCAGGGCCTGCTCCAGCAGGGCGACGAGGCGCTCGCCGGCACCCGGCACGCCGCACACGCGCGCGTGTCGGCCGCCACGGCCGCCGAGGCGGGCGTCAAGGACGGCGATCTCCTCGCCGTGACCGGACCGGCCGGAGCCGTCGCGTTCCCGCTCCAGGTCACCGAGATGCCCGACCGGGTGGTCTGGCTCCCGCTGAACTCGGCCGGCACCGGCGTCGCCTCCGACGCCGGAGTACTGCCCGGAACCCTCGTCCGCATCGGTCCGGCGGTGCCCGCGGGCGCCGCCCCCAAGGAGGTGGAGGCATGAGCCCGTACCTCGCCGCTGAAGACCTCTCGATGTTCGGCACCGACCCCTGGTGGCTGGTCGTCCTCAAGGCGGTGTTCTGCTTCGCCTTCCTGATGGTGACCGTGCTGTTCTCCATCGTGTGGGAGCGCAAGGTCGTCGCCTGGATGCAGCTGCGCATCGGCCCGAACCGGCACGGCCCCTGGGGCATGCTCCAGTCGCTCGCCGACGGCATCAAGCTGATGCTCAAGGAAGACGTCATCGTCAAGCGCGCCGACAAGGCGGTGTACGTCCTCGCGCCGGTCGTCGCGGCCATCCCGGCCTTCATGGCGATCGCGGTGATCCCCTTCGGGCCGGCCGGCAACGAGGTCTCGATCTTCGGCCACCGCACCGCCATGCAGCTCACCGACCTGCCGATCGCGATGCTGTTCATCCTGGCGGTCGCCTCGGTCGGCATCTACGGCATCGTGCTCGCCGGCTGGAGCTCCGGATCGACGTACCCGCTGCTCGGCGGATTGCGCTCGTGTGCCCAGATGATCTCCTACGAGATCGCGATGGGCGCCGCGTTCGCCTCGGTGTTCCTCTACTCCGGTTCGATGTCGACCTCGGAGATCGTCGCCCAGCAGGACGACCGCTGGTACATCGTGTTGCTGCCGGTCTCCTTCATCCTCTACATCGTCACGATGGTCGGCGAGACCAACCGCGCCCCCTTCGACATGCCCGAGTCCGAGGGCGACCTGGTGGGCGGCTTCAACACCGAGTACTCGTCGATCAAGTTCGCGATGTTCATGCTCGCCGAGTACGTGAACATGGTGACGGTCTCGGCGGTCGCCACCACGCTGTTCCTCGGCGGCTGGCGGGCCCCGTGGCCGATCAGCACCTTCTGGGAGGGCGCCAACCACGGCTGGTGGCCGCTGCTCTGGTTCGTGGTCAAGGTCCAGCTGCTGCTGTTCTTCTTCATCTGGCTGCGCGGCACCCTGCCCCGGGTCCGCTACGACCAGTTGATGAAGCTCGGCTGGAAGGTCCTCATCCCGGTCTCCCTGGTCTGGCTGATGCTGGTCGCCACCGTGCGGGCCCTCAGGAACGAGAACTACGGCTTCAGCGACATCGCCCTCTACATCGGCGGCGGCGTCCTGGTCCTGCTGCTGTTGTCCTTCCTCGTGGACATGTACCGCGACAAGGGCGGCAAGGCCGCCGAACCGCCCGTCGAGGAGGAGGCCGCCTTCGACCCGATGGCCGGCGGATTCCCCGTCCCGCCGATGCCCGGACAGCAGGTGCCGCCGGTGCCCAGGCGCCGTCCCCGCCGGGAGCGGGAGCTGATTGTCAGTGGCGGGCCCGATACTCACAGTGACGGACCTGTGGGCGGATCTACGGATGGAAAGGAGGCGTCCGATGGCTGAGGAACACAAGGAACAGAGGGAGACCACGGAACACGTGGAACACAAGGGGACCGACCCCGGTTTCATGAACCCCGTGGCCGGCTTCGGCGTGACCTTCAAGGCCATGTTCAAGAAGCGGCTGACCGAGCAGTACCCGGAGCAGCAGAAGACCACCGCTCCGCGCTTCCACGGACGGCACCAGCTCAACCGCCATCCGGACGGCCTGGAGAAGTGCGTCGGCTGCGAGTTGTGCGCCTGGGCCTGCCCCGCCGACGCCATTTACGTCGAGGGCGCGGACAACACCGACGAGGAGCGCTACTCGCCGGGCGAGCGGTACGGCCGCGTCTACCAGATCAACTACGCCCGCTGCATCCTGTGCGGCCTGTGCATCGAGGCCTGCCCCACGCGCGCGCTGACGATGACCAACGAGTTCGAGCTGGCCGACTCCAGCCGCGCCAACCTCATCTTCACCAAGGAGCAGCTGCTCGCCGGTCTGGAGGAGGGCATGGTCGACTCGCCGCACGCCCTCTACCCCGGCACCGACGAGCAGGACTACTACCGGGGTCTGGTGACCGAGGCCGCGCCCGGCACGGTCCAGCAGGTCGCCCACTCCAAGGGGGAGGTCGTCCAGGAGGGCGACTCCACCTTCGGCGGGACGGAACCGGCGTCGGAGGAGGTGATCCGCCGATGAGCGCGCAGCTCGCCGCCTACTCCACTTCCACCGGAGAGGCCGTCCAGTTCTGGATCCTCGGCACCGTCGCGGTGATCGGCGCCCTGTGCACCGTCTTCATGAAGAAGGCCGTGCACAGCGCGCTGTGCCTCGCCGGGACCATGATCGTCCTGGCGGTCTTCTACCTCGCCAACGGCGCCTACTTCCTCGGCATCGTGCAGATCGTCGTCTACACCGGCGCCATCATGATGCTGTTCCTGTTCGTGGTGATGCTCGTCGGCGTCACCGCGGCGGACTCGCTGAAGGAGACCATCAAGGGGCAGCGCTGGCTGGCCCTGCTGTCCGGGCTCGGCTTCGGCATCCTGCTGATCGCCGGCATCGGCAACGCCTCAGTCACCGAGTTCACCGGCCTCGCCCAGGCCAACGCGAACGGCAACGTGGAGGGCATCGCGTCCCTCATCTTCACCAAGTACGTCTTCGCCTTCGAGATCACCGGCGCCCTGCTCATCACGGCCGCCGTCGGCGCCATGGTGCTCACCCACCGCGAGCGCACCGAGCGCGCACGGACCCAGCGCGAGCTGTCCGAGCAGCGCGTCCGCGACGGCAAGTACCTGCCGCCGCTGCCGGCCCCCGGCGTGTACGCCCGGCACAACGCGGTCGACATCGCGGGCCTGCTGCCCGACGGCACCCCGTCCGAGCTGACCGTCAGCAAGACGCTGCGCGAGCGGGGCCAGATCCGCGACGTGTCGATGGAGGCACTGGGCGACCTGAAGGCGCTGGAACAGCGGGCCGAGGAGCGGCTGGAGCGCAAGGCCGTCGGCCCGGCGGGCTCCGGACGGCGCGAGACCGGGCGGTCCGACTCCCAGCGGTCCGAGGAGGCGTCGAAGTGAATCCCGTCAACTACCTCTACCTCGCGGCCCTGCTGTTCACGATCGGCGCCACCGGCGTGCTGATCCGGCGCAACGCGATCGTGGTCTTCATGTGCATCGAGCTGATGCTCAACGCCTGCAACCTCGCGTTCGTCGCCTTCTCCCGCATGCACGGCAATCTCGACGGCCAGATCATCGCCTTCTTCACGATGGTCGTCGCCGCCGCGGAGGTCGTGGTCGGGCTCGCGATCATCGTGTCCCTGTTCCGTTCCCGCCACTCGGCCTCGGTCGACGACGCCAGCCTGATGAAGCTGTGAGGGGCTGCTGAAACGTGGAGAACCTGATTGCGCTGCTGGTGGCGGCGCCCCTGCTAGGAGCGGTCGTCCTGCTGTGCGGCGGACGCCGGCTGGACCGCGTCGGCCACTGGATCGGCACCCTGCTGGCCGCCGTGTCCTTCGTGCTCGGCGTCGTCCTCTTCGCCGACCTGCTCGGCAGCGGCGCCGAGGACCGCACCCTGACGCAGCACCTGTTCAGCTGGATCCCGGTGGAGGGCTTCCAGGCCGACGTCGCCTTCCGGCTCGACCAGCTGTCCATGACGTTCGTCCTGCTGATCACCGGCGTCGGCTCGCTCATCCACCTGTACTCGGTCGCGTACATGGAGCACGACGAGCGCCGCCGCCGCTTCTTCGGCTATCTGAACCTGTTCCTCGCGGCGATGCTGATCCTCGTCCTCGCCGACAACTACCTGCTGCTGTACGTCGGCTGGGAGGGCGTCGGTCTCGCCTCCTACCTGCTGATCGGCTTCTGGCAGCACAAGCCCAGCGCCGCCACCGCCGCGAAGAAGGCCTTCCTGGTCAACCGCGTCGGCGACATGGGCCTGTCCATCGGCATCATGCTGATGTTCCTGTGGTTCGGCACCTTCGCCTTCGGGCCGGTGCTCGGCGGTCACGGGGAGGCCGGGCTGGCGGCCGGGGCGGACGAGGGCAAGCTCACCGCGATCGCCCTGATGCTGCTGCTCGCCGCCTGCGGCAAGTCCGCCCAGGTGCCGCTCCAGTCCTGGCTCGGGGACGCGATGGAGGGCCCGACCCCGGTCTCGGCCCTCATCCACGCCGCGACCATGGTGACGGCGGGCGTGTACCTGATCGTCCGCTCCGGCGCCATCTTCAACGGCGCGCCCGACGCGCAACTGGTGGTCACCATCGTCGGCGCGGTCACGCTGCTGTTCGGTGCGATCGTCGGTTGCGCCAAGGACGACATCAAGAAGGCGCTGGCCGGTTCGACCATGTCGCAGATCGGCTACATGGTGCTCGCCGCGGGCCTCGGCCCCATCGGCTACGTCTTCGCGATCATGCACCTGGTGACGCACGGCTTCTTCAAGGCCGGGCTGTTCCTCGGCGCCGGTTCCGTCATGCACGGCATGAACGACGAGGTCGACATGCGCCGCTACGGCGGACTGCGCAGGTACATGCCGGTCACCTTCGTCACCTTCGGCCTCGGCTACCTCGCCATCATCGGCTTCCCGGGCCTGTCTGGCTTCTTCTCCAAGGACAAGATCATCGAGGCGGCGTTCGCCAAGGGCGGCACCGAGGGATGGATCCTCGGCGCCTGCGCCCTGCTGGGCGCGGCCATCACCGCGTACTACATGACGCGCGTGATGCTGATGACGTTCTTCGGCGAGGAGCGCTGGCGCAACGCCCCGACGCCGTCGCCGGCCAAGCCCGACGTGGAGCCCGCCGCCGAGACGCGCGGCGCGTACGAGCCGCCGCACCCGCACGAGTCGCCGGGGCTCATGACGATCCCGATGATCGTGCTGGCCGTCGGATCGGTCGCGGGCGGTGCCTTCTTCAGCATCGGCGACCGCTTCCTGCACTGGCTGGAGCCCATCACCGGCCACAGCCACGGCGACGCGCCGATCAGCGCCGGTACGGTCACCGGGGCGACGGTGGCCTGCATGGTCATCGGCGTCGCCGTCGCCTGGGCGCAGTACGGGCGCCGTCCGGTCCCGGCCGTCGCCCCGCGCGGTTCGCTGCTCACCCGGGCCGCCCGCCGCGACCTGCTCCAGGACGACTTCAACCACGTGGTCCTGGTCCGCGGCGGCGAGCACCTCACGCGCTCCCTGGTCTACGTCGACCACACCCTGGTCGACGGAGTCGTCAACGGCACGGCGGCCTCGGTCGGCGGCCTGTCCGGGCGGATGCGCAAGCTGCAGAACGGCTTCGCGCGCTCGTACGCGGTCTCGATGTTCGGCGGTGCGGCGCTCCTCGTCGCCGCGACCCTGCTGATGAGGGCGGTCTGATACCGATGTCCTTTCCCTTGCTGACAGTCACGGCGGCCCTCCCGGCCGTCGGGGCGATCGCCACGGCAGCCGTGCCGGCCGCGCGACGCACCGCGGCCAAGTGGCTGGCGCTGCTGGTCTCGCTGGCCACGCTCGCGCTGGCGGTCACGGTCCTGGTCCGCTTCGACCCCGGCGGCGACCGCTACCAGCTCACCGAGTCCCACTCCTGGATCGCGGACTTCGGCGTCCGGTACGAACTGGGCGTGGACGGCATCGCGGTGGCGCTGATCGCGCTGACCGCCCTGCTGATCCCGTTCATCATCCTCGCGGGCTGGCACGACGCCGACCCGCTGGAGACCGGCAGCAGCCGGTGGCGGCCGACGCAGGGCTTCTTCGCCCTGATCCTGGCCGTCGAGGCGATGGTGATCATCTCTTTCGAGGCCACCGACGTCTTCCTCTTCTACATCTTCTTCGAGGCCATGCTGATCCCGCTGTACTTCCTGATCGGCGGCTTCGGCGACCGGGCTCACGAGCACGGCGAGAAGACCGCGGCGACCCAGCGGTCGTACGCGGCCGTGAAGTTCCTGCTCTACAACCTGGCCGGCGGTCTGATCATGCTGGCCGCGGTGATCGGCCTCTACGTGGTCGCCGGGAACTTCTCCCTCACGGAGATCGCCGAGGCGCGGGCCAACGGTTCGCTGGACATGGCGACCAGCACCGAGCGGTGGCTGTTCCTCGGCTTCTTCTTCGCCTTCGCGGTGAAGGCGCCGCTGTTCCCGCTGCACACCTGGCTGCCCAACGCCATGGGGGAGGCGACCGCGCCGGTCGCCGTGCTCATCACGGCGGTCGTCGACAAGGTCGGCACCTTCGCGATGCTCCGCTTCTGCCTCCAGCTCTTCCCGGAGGCCAGCAAGTGGGCGACACCGGTCATCCTGGTCCTGGCGGTCATCAGCATCATCTACGGCGCGCTGCTCGCGGTCGGCCAGCGTGACATCAAGCGGCTGATCGCCTACGCGTCGATCTCGCACTTCGGCTTCATCATCATGGGCATCTTCGCGATGACCAGCCAGGGCCAGTCCGGCGCCACGCTGTACATGGTCAACCACGGCATCTCGACCGCGGTGCTGATGCTGATCGCCGGATTCCTGATCTCGCGGCGCGGCTCGCGGCTCATCGCCGACTTCGGCGGTGTGCAGAAGGTCGCCCCGATCCTGGCCGGCACCTTCCTGATCGGCGGCCTGGCGACCCTGTCGCTGCCGGGACTCGCGCCCTTCGTCAGTGAGTTCCTGGTCCTGGTCGGCACGTTCACGCGCTACCCGGTGATCGGCATCATCGCCACCCTGGGCATCGTCCTCGCCGCGCTCTACACCCTCGTCCTCTACCAGCGGACGATGACCGGCCCGGTGAAGGCCGAGGTGAGCGGGATGCCCGACCTGCGGGTGCGCGAGCTGGTGGTGGTGGCACCGCTGGTGGCGCTGCTGATCTTCCTGGGCGTCTTCCCGAAGCCCGTGACGGACATCGTCAACCCGGCGGTGGAACAGACCATGTCCGACGTACACAAGACGGACCCCCAGCCTGAGGTGGAGGCGGCCAAGTGAGCGCAACAGCCGTCCACAGCCTGTGGACAACGGCGGCGACGGCGGCCGACCCGATCGCCAAGATCGACGCGCCGAAGATCGAGTACGGGCAGCTGTCGCCCGTCCTCATCGTCATCGGCGCGGCGATCATCGGCATCCTGGTCGAGGCCTTCGTGCCGCGCAGGTCCCGTTACTACGTCCAGATGTTCGTGTCCGCCGTCGCCCTGATCGCGGCGTTCGCCGCGGTCGTCGCGCTCGCCGCGCGCGGGTACGGCACGACCAAGGCCGGCATCACGGCGATGGGTGCCGTCGCCGTCGACGGACCGGCCCTGTTCCTTCAGGGCACCATCCTGCTGACCAGCCTGGTCGGCCTGTTCACCTTCGCCGAGCGGCGCCTGGACCCGGAGGTGCACGGCAACCGCGTCGACTCCTTCGCCGCGCAGGCGGCGGCCGTACCGGGCAGCGAGAGCGAGCAGAAGGCGGTCAAGGCGGGCTTCACCACCACGGAGGTGTTCCCGCTCCTGCTCTTCGCCGTCGTCGGCATGCTGGTCTTCCCGGCGGCCAACGACCTGCTGACGCTCTTCGTGGCCCTGGAGGTCTTCTCTCTCCCGCTGTACCTGCTGTGCGCGCTGGCCCGCCGCAAGCGGCTCATGTCGCAGGAGGCGGCGGTCAAGTACTTCCTGCTCGGCGCCTTCGCCTCCGCGTTCACCCTGTTCGGCATCGCCCTGCTCTACGGCTACGCGGGCTCCATGTCGTACGGCACGATCGCCCAGGTCGTCGACGGCACCGTCCAGAACGTCACCCCGGCGCTCGCCGACACCATGGGCAACGACGCGCTGCTGCTCGTCGGCTCCGCGCTGATCGTCATGGGCCTGCTGTTCAAGGTGGGCGCCGTGCCGTTCCACATGTGGACGCCGGACGTGTACCAGGGCGCGCCGACGCCCGTGACCGGCTTCATGGCGGCGGCGACCAAGGTGGCCGCCTTCGGCGCCCTGCTCCGCATCCTCTACGTCGTCCTGCCCGGCCTGCGCTGGGACTGGCGGCCGGTGATGTGGGGCGTGGCGATCATCACGATGCTGGGCGGTGCGATCGTCGCGATCACGCAGACCGACATCAAGCGGCTGCTGGCGTACTCGTCGATCGCCCACGCGGGCTTCATCCTCGCCGGTGTCATCGCGACCACGCCGGAGGGCATCTCGTCCGTCCTCTTCTACCTGGCCGCGTACTCCTTCGTCACGATCGGCGCCTTCGCGGTCGTCACGCTGGTGCGCGACGCGGGCGGCGAGGCGACGCACCTGTCGAAGTGGGCCGGGCTCGGCCGCAGGTCGCCGCTGGTGGCGGCCGTCTTCGCGGTGTTCCTGCTGGCCTTCGCCGGCATCCCGCTGACCTCCGGGTTCTCGGGGAAGTTCGCCGTGTTCAAGGCGGCGGCGGAGGGCGGCGCGGCCCCGCTGGTCGTGATCGGTGTGATCTCGTCGGCGATCGCGGCGTTCTTCTACATCCGGGTGATCGTGCTCATGTTCTTCAGCGAGCCGCGCCCGGAGGGCCCGACGGTCGCGGTGCCGTCCCCGCTGACGATGACGGCGATCGGCGTCGGCGTGGCGGTCACGGTGGTGCTCGGCGTGGCGCCGCAGTACTTCCTGGACCTGGCAGGTCAGGCGGGGGTGTTCGTGCGCTGACGCCGCGCCTGCGGCGCTGCGGTATCGCGGATGTGGTCCGGCCCTCTTCCCGGGGGTGCCGGACCACAGCCGTGTGGGTGGGGGGGGGCTACTCGCCGCCGCGGCGCGCTTTGATGGCGGTCAGATCCAGGTCTACCGGGAAGGGCGCGCTCACCTTCATGCGTTCGCGGAAGATGCCGACGCTGGTGTAGGCGCCGGTGGTGGGCTCCAGCTCGAAGGCGTGGACGACGGCGAGCCCCTTCTCGTTCTCCACCCGCCAGTAGTGGGCGATACCGGCCCGGGAGTACTTCAGGGGCTTGGTCTCGCGGTCGCGAGAGACGGAGTCCGGCGAGGTGACCTCCACGGCCAGCACGACCTCGGCCGCAGGTACGCGGGTCTGTTCGAGGCACGTCAATGCCGCTTCCCGTAGGACGATCACGTCAGCCTCCAACCGGTTCTGCCGGTCCACGTCGATGCTGAACCTGCACAGAACGTCGAGCCCCTGTACGGCGGCCGTGGAGAGCCGCCGTCCGAAGAAGCTCGTGGCCCGCTCGTGAAAGGCCGACTGCGGGCAGGGGAAGACGAGCACCGCGTCGAGAAGTTGCGTGTGCAGGGGCAGGCCGGGAAGGCGGTCCAGGTCGTCAGCGGTCCAGCCGCCATCAGGAGGCACCGGCCATTCAGTGGGCGGGGCTTCGCGCGCCATTCTCACTCGTCCCTGCTGATAGGAGGTGGACGGTGCAGCAGGTTATCGGTTATCGGCTCGTAGCTTTCTGTGACGGACTGCGCCTGTGGATAACTCCCGGGCTGTCGGCGCGGGCCCCTATCGTTGAGGCAGTGGTCGGGGCAGGACGGACCAGGCAGACCGGACGGGCGAGGCAGTATCCACGGGGGACGAGACGATGGGCGGGACGGGCGTGATCGGCGAGATGGCAGGGACGGCGCAGGTGAGGGACGGGGACAGCGAGGCGCTGGCCACCCTGCACCGGGTCTTCGGGTACGACGCTTTCCGCGGCGAGCAGGAGGCGGTCGTCGAGCACGTGATCGCCGGTGGTGACGCCGTCGTGCTCATGCCGACAGGCGGCGGAAAGTCGCTGTGCTACCAGATTCCGTCCCTGGTCAGGCCCGGGACGGGCATCGTGGTCTCGCCGCTGATCGCGCTGATGCAGGACCAGGTCGACGCGCTGCGGGCGCTCGGTGTGCGGGCCGGGTTCATGAACTCCACCCAGGACTTCGACGAGCGGCGCGTGGTGGAGGCCGAGTTCCTCGCCGGAGAGCTGGACCTGCTCTACCTGGCGCCCGAGCGGCTGCGCCTGGACAGCACCCTCGACCTGCTCTCCCGCGGCAAGATCTCCCTCTTCGCCATCGACGAGGCGCACTGCGTCTCCCAGTGGGGCCACGACTTCCGGCCCGACTACCTCGCCCTGTCGCTGCTCGGCGAGCGCTGGCCGGACGTGCCCCGGCTCGCGCTCACGGCGACGGCCACCGACGCCACCCACCGCGAGATCACCGAGCGGCTGAACATGCCGGCGGCGCGGCACTTCGTGGCCAGCTTCGACCGCCCCAACATCCAGTACCGGATCGTGCCGAAGTCCGACCCCAAGAAGCAGCTCCTGGGCTTCCTGCGCGAGGAGCACCCCGGGGACGCGGGCATCGTGTACTGCCTCTCGCGCAACTCCGTCGACAAGACCGCCGAGTTCCTCTCGCGCAACGGCATCGAGGCGGTGCCCTACCACGCGGGCCTGGACGCGGGCACCCGCGCGGCGCACCAGTCGAGGTTCCTGCGCGAGGAGGGCCTGGTGGTCGTGGCGACCATCGCCTTCGGCATGGGCATCGACAAGCCGGACGTGCGGTTCGTCGCCCACCTGGACCTGCCCAAGTCGGTCGAGGGGTACTACCAGGAGACCGGCCGTGCGGGGCGGGACGGCCTGCCCTCCACGGCCTGGATGGCGTACGGCCTCAACGACGTCATACAGCAGCGCAAGCTGATCCAGTCCGGCGAGGGCGACGAGGCGTTCCGCCGCCGGGCCCAGTCCCACCTGGACGCCATGCTCGCCCTGTGCGAGACCGCCCGGTGCCGCCGCGGCCAGCTCCTCGCCTACTTCGGCCAGGACCCGGACCGGGCCGGCTGCGGCAACTGCGACACCTGCCTGGCCCCGCCCGAGACCTGGGACGGCACGGTGGCGGCGCAGAAGGTGCTGTCGACGGTGGTGCGGCTGAAGCGGGAGCGCGGGCAGAAGTTCGGCGCCGGGCAGATCATCGACATCCTGCTGGGCAAGCGCACCGCCAAGGTGATCCAGTTCGACCACGACCAGCTCTCCGTGTTCGGCATCGGTGAGGAGCTGACCGAGGGCGAGTGGCGGGGCGTCGCCCGGCAGCTGCTCGCCCAGGGCCTGCTCGCCGTCGAGGGGGAGTACGGCACGCTGGTGCTGACCGAGACCAGCGGCGAGGTCCTGCGGCGGGAGCGGGAGGTGCCGCTGCGCAAGGAGCCCAAGAAGCCCGTCACGGCCAGGTCGACCGGCGGTGGACGCGGCGAGCGCAAGGCGAAGGCCGCCGCGGCCGAGCTGCCCGCGGAGCTGGTCCCCGCCTTCGAGGCGCTGCGCGCCTGGCGTGCGGAACAGGCCCGCGAGCAGGGCGTCCCGGCGTACGTCATCTTCCACGACGCCACCCTCCGGGAGATCGCCACCGTCTGGCCCACCTCGGTGGCGCAGCTCGGGGGCATCAGCGGCGTCGGCGAGAAGAAGCTGGCGACGTACGGGGAGGGCGTGATCGAGGTGTTGGCCGGACTGGAGGGACCGGGTTCCGCCCCGGCGCCCGACCCGGCCCCGTCGGCCCGCCCGGGCACCGGGCCCGCTTCGCACTCCGGGGCGGACGACTGGCCCGAGCACGAGCCGGAGCCCGAGCCCGACGACTGGATATAGGGGCTCGCCGGGGGGAAGCCCTCGTGTCCGTCCGTGGCGTCACAACGCCCGGGTCGCGTACGCCCTGACGTCGGCGTCCGTGTCGCCGGTGACGGTCGCGAGCGCCGTCCGGGCGTCCTCGGTGGTCGCCGTGTGCCGGGTCAGGGCGAGGACGGCCGCCTTGCGGACGTCGGCGTTCCGGTCGGCGAGGGCCTTGGCGAGGACGGGGACCGCGCGGTCGGGACCGGCGGCGGACAGCGCGGTGGCCGCGCCCGCCCGCACCTGCCAGGCGGGGTCGGACAGCGCGGTGACCGCACGGGCCGCCAGTGGGGCGGGGCAGCCCGTGTCCGCCAGGGCCGCGAGAGCGGCGCCGCGGACCAGGACGTCGGGGTCCTCGGTGAGCCGGTCGAGGGCGCCGCCGGTGCGGGGCGCCGCCCGCAGCGTCCCCAGCGCCTTGGCGACCGCGACCCGCACCTCCCGGGACGGATCGGCGGCGGCCGGGGAGAGGGCGTCCGCGGCGTCCAGCGAGACCAGCCCGCGCACCGCTTCGATGCGCACCGGGACATCGGCGTCGCGCAGGGCCGTGGCGAAGGTTCCGGCGCTGCCCAGCCGCAGGATGCGCAGCAGGTCGAGGGCGGTGGCCCGGACCACGGGGTCGGGCTGGGCCAGTGCCTCGGCGAGGGGCTCGCCCAGGGCGGGCTCGGGCGTCAGCGTCTCGGCCAGTTCACGCAGCGAGGCGGCCGCGGCCGAGCGCACCTCGCCGTCCGGATCGGACAGGGCGGCGGCGAGCGCCGGACCGGTACCGGCCGGGACGGTCTCGGTGAGCATGGTGACCGCCGTGCGCCGGACGCCCGGTTCGGGATCGGACAGGTACGGGCGGAGGGCGGAGAGTTCGGGCTCGCTCTCGGCCAGGGCGAGCAGCTCCAGCAGCCGGGGAGAACCGGCGGCGCCCGGCTCGGCGGTCGCGGTGACCGCGGTGGCCGTGGGGCGGATGCCGTTGGCGAGGGGCGCGGCATCGCGGGCCCCGGCCGTCGCCACCTGCTCCGGGTGCACCTCGCCGAGGTGCCGGGAGGGGCCGCCGACCGGCGTGAACTCGTCGATCGGCACCAGATAGGGAGCCACGGGACGAGCCGTGAACTCCATCGCACCGGAGGGGGACTTGTGCAGATCGAGGTGGTGGAACCAGGACGCGTCGTCCCGCTCGGGGATGTCGACCCGCTCGTGGTACAGGCCCCAGCGGGACTCCGTGCGGGCCAGGGAGGCCCGGGCGGCCATCTCCGCGCAGTCGCGGATGAAGGTGACCTCGGCGCAGCGCATCAGCTCGTGCGGGGTGCGGGCGCCCATCGCCGCGATGTCCGCGCGCATCCGCTCGAAGGACTCCAGGGCGAGCGACAGCCGGGCGCCGGACTTCGGCGGCGCCACATAGTCGTTGACGAAGCGCCGCAGTTTGTACTCGACCTGCGGCTGCGGCGGGCCGTCGGGGTTGCGCAGCGGGCGGTAGACCAGCTCGTGCGCCTCGCGCAGCTGCTCGGCCGGCAGTTCGCCCGCGTAGGGCGTGTACCGGGCGGCGTCCGCGCCCGCCAGGTCGCCGAAGACGAACGCGCCGATCATGTAGTTGTGCGGTACGCAGGCCAGGTCACCGGCCGCGTAGAGGCGGGGGACGGTGGTGCGGGCGTGGTCGTCGACCCGGACGCCGGAGGCGGAGTGGCCGCCGCACAGGCCGATCTCCGAGATGTGCATCTCGACGTCGTGGGTGCGGTAGTCGTGCCCGCGGCCCGCGTGGAAGGTGCCGCGTGTCGGCCGTTCGGTGGAGTGCAGGATGGATTCCAGGGCGGAGACGGACTCCTCCGGGAGGTGGCTGAGCTTCAGGTACACCGGGCCGCGGTCGCTGGCGACCTCCGCCGCGAACTCGGCCATCATCTGGCCCGACCAGTAGTCGGAGTCGACGAAGCGCTCGCCGTGCCGGTTGACCTGGTAACCGCCGAAGGGATTGGCGACGTAGGCGCACGCCGGGCCGTTGTAGTCCTTGATCAGCGGGTTGATCTGGAAGCACTCGATGCCGGTCAGTTCGGCGCCCGCGTGGTAGGCCATGGCGTAGCCGTCACCGGCGTTGGTGGGGTTCTCGTAGGTGCCGTAGAGGTAGCCGGAGGCGGGCAGACCGAGCCGGCCCGCGGCGCCGGTCGCGAGGATCACGGCACCGGCGCGGACGGTCACGAACCGCCCCGTGCGGGTGTTGAAGCCCGCCGCGCCCACCGCCCGCCCCTCCGCGGTCAGGACCCGCACCGGCATCACACGGTTCTCGATGCGGATGCGTTCGCGCATCTCGCGCCGCCGCAGCTGCCGGTACAGGACCTTCTTGACGTCCTTGCCCTCCGGCATCGGCAGCACGTAGGAGCCGGACCGGTGCACCTGGCGGACGGCGTAGTCGCCGTGCTCGTCCTTCTCGAACTTCACCCCGTACGACTCCAGCCGCTGGACCATGGCGAAGCCGCGGGTGGCGGTCTGGCGGACGGTGGACTGGTCGACGATGCCGTCGTTGGCGCGGGTGATCTCGGCGACGTAGTCGTCGGGTTCGGCGCGGCCGGGGACGACGGCGTTGTTGACGCCGTCCATGCCCATGGCGAGGGCGCCGGAGTGACGGACGTGGGCCTTCTCCAGCAGCAGCACGTCCGCACCGTGCTCGGCGGCGGTCAGCGCGGCCATGGTGCCGGCGGTGCCGCCGCCGATGACGAGGACGTCGCAGGAGAGTTCTTCGGCGTCGGTGAGCGCGGGGATCTCCACCAGGTGGCCTTTCAGGTGCCGAGGGATGTCAGGACGTCGCGCCGCAGCGCCACGCGGGCCGGGTCGTCGTGCGCGGCGCGGTCCCGGGGGCGGGGCACGTCGCGTACGGCGGTCAGGCGGCCGGCGCCGAGCAGGGCGACGCGGTCGCCGAGGAACAGGGCCTCGTCCACGTCGTGGGTGACGAAGACGACGGTCGCGCCCGTGCCGTGCAGTACCTCCACCAGCAGGTCCTGCATGCCGGCGCGGGTCTGGGCGTCGAGGGCGCCGAAGGGTTCGTCCATCAGGACGGCGCGGGGACGCCCGGCCAGCGCACGGGCCAACTGGGCGCGCTGGCGCTGTCCCCCGGAGACCCGGTGCGGCAGCTGCCCGGCCTGTGCGGCGAGGCCGACCCGCTCCAGCCAGGCCGTCGCCTGTTCCCGGCGTTCGGTGCGGGGCAGGCCATGGATGGCGAGGGGGAGTTCGACGTTGCCGCGCAGGGTGCGCCAGGGCAGGAGGGCGTCCTCCTGGAAGACCAGCGCCCGGTCCGCGCCCGGGCCCACGACGGGGCGCCCGTCCTGTTCCGCCGTTCCGGCCAGCGGCGGCAGCAGGCCGGCCAGGGTGCGCAGCAGCGTCGACTTGCCGCAGCCCGAGGGCCCGACCACGGTGAGGATCTCGCCGGGGGAGACGTCGACGTCCACACCGCTCACCGCGGCGGCGTCCGGGCGCCCGAGGGTGGCGTCGCGCAGCGCGAGCCGCGCACCGCGGCCGGCCGCCCCGCCACCGGCCGGCGGCCGGGCCCCGGTACCGGCCCCAGCCGCGACCCCGGCCCCGGTACCCGTTCCGGTCTCGGCGTCGGTCCCGGTCCCGGTCTCCGTCTCAATCCCGGTCTCAGTCTCAGTCTCGGACGAGGTACTCATCGCGTGCCTCCTCGGAGTGGGCGCGGGTGTCCTTGCGTACGGCGGCGCGGGCGGGCGACGGCGGCGCACCGGCCCGTGCGGGTTTCGGACGGGCGGTGGGGACGTACGCCGTGCGCGGCAGCCAGCGGGTGAGGCGGCGGCCCAGCAGTTCCACGGCCGTGGAGGTCAGCCAGCCGAGCGCGCCGATGGTGACCATGCCGACGAAGACGCCCGGGTAGTCGACGACCGTGTAGTCCTGCCAGGTGCGGTACCCCACGCCGTACTGACCGGAGATCATCTCGGCGGAGATCACACAGATCCACGAGACGCCGATGCCGACCGACAGACCACCGAAGACACCGGGCAGCGCGCCCGGCAGAACAACCGAGCCGAGGACCCGCCACCGGCCGCCGCCCATGGTGCGGACCGCCTCCTCCCACACCGGGGTCAGCGCGCGTACCGCGTGCCGGGTGGAGACCAGGACGGGGAAGAAGGCGGCGGCGCAGGTGATGAAGACGATGCCCTGTTCGTTGGACGGGAAGAGGAGGATCGCCACGGGGACGAGGGCGATGGCGGGAATGGGCCGGATCACTTCGAGGACCGGGCCGAGCAGGTCCTCGGCGAGCCGCGAGCGGGCCACCAGCACGCCCGTGGCCACGCCCAGGACGGCGGCGAGCAGGAAGCCGGTGAGGATGCGGGTCAGGCTGTCGGTGAGGTCGGTCCAGTAGTCCGCCCCCGCCAGCCGGTCGGCGAAGGTGTGGGCCACGTCGGTGACGGTGGGGAACTGCGAGAAGCGCAGCCACAGGTCGATGTCCTGGGCGGTCAGCAGCTGCCACAGGCCCAGGGCGACGGCGAGCGAGGCGATCCGCAGGGCGTAGCGGGCGTAGCGGTTCACGACGCCCGCTCCAGTGCCTCGGCGTACGGGACGACGCGCGCTCCGCCGTGCCCGGCGACGTACGCCCGCGCGGTCTCGGGTGCGACGAAGGGCAGCAGGTCACCGCCGTCGGCCACCCACACCGCCTGGTCGGCGAACCACAGGGTGCCGGTGGTGCTGTCGGGCACGTAGGCGGCGCGGACCTCGTCGCGATGCCCGGCCACGTGCCGCAGCAGCGCGGCGGGGGAGGAGAAGGACAGGGTCTTCTCCGCGCCCTGGGGCCAGACCTCGCCGGCCGGTTTCGGGGGCGTGGCGGCGAGCCGCTCGGCGTACTCGGCCGGTCCGAGCGCCTTCTTCACGTACTGGTCGTCGACGAAGGCGTCCACGTCCACGTCGCCGGTGAGTTTCGCGTCCTTGAGGATCGAGACGTCCTCCTTGAGGGCTTCGACGAGCTGCGGCTTGACCGCCGGGTCGAAGGTGGCGATGCCCTGGGCGCCGTTGTAGAGGTAGACGGTTTCGGCGGGCAGGCCGGTGGCCTTCGCGACCTGCTCCGCGGCGGCCACCGGATGCGCGTTCAGGTAGTCGGTCGCCTGCGTCTGGGCCCTCAGGAACGCCTCCAGCACGGCGGGGTGCTTCTTGGCGAAGTCCTCGACGGCGGTGACGCCGTGGAAGGTGGGCAGGTTCAGCTGCGCTCCGTCGTACAGGGCCTTCGCCTTGCCCTGGTGGGCGAGCAGGCCGGGCCAGGCGACGAACTGCGACAGGGCGTCCGCGCTTCCCGCGTCCAGGGCCGAGGCACCCACGGCGGGCTGCTGGTTGAGCTTCTCGATGTCCTCGGCGGGGTCGAGACCGGCGCGTTGCAGGGCGCGGACAAGGGTTCCGTCGGCGGCCGAGCCGACGCTCGTCGAGACCTTCTTGCCCTTCAGGTCCTTCAGGGAGGTGAGAGAAGAATCGGGTGGGACGACGATGGTGTTGAGGCCGCCGCGGAGGTTGTAGCCGGTGACCGAGACCAGACGGGTCGGCCTGCCGAGCTGCTTGCCGCGGGCCGCGTTGATGAGCAGCGGGAAGTCGCCCATCGAGCCGATGTCGATCTTCCCGGCGGTCATCTGGGCGGTGATGGGCGCACCGGTCGCGTAGTCCTGCCAGTCGACCTTGTAGGTGATGCCGTCGCCGAGGGAGTTGAGCTGCTTCTCGAAGGAGCCGAGGGAGCGCAGGAGGGTGCCGGCGGTGACCGTGTTGATCGTCCTGGACTGGTAGCCGACCGTCACGGTGACCGTGGAGCCGTCCCCGTCGGCGGACGCGTCGCCGCCGCAGGCGGTGAGGGGGAGGAGCAGGGCCACGGCGGCAGCGGCGGCGGTGACGGGGAGCGGGGTGCGTTTCGCCTTCATGGGGAGTCGGCCTCTCACCGGAGCAGGTAGGGCATGTTGACCGTGACCGCCCCGGTGGGGCAGCGGGCGGCGCACGGGCCGCAGTACCAGCACTCGTCGACGTGCATGTACGCCTTGCCGTTGCGCTCGTCGATGGCGAGGGAGTCCAGCGGGCACATGTCCACGCAGAGCGTGCAGCCTTCGATGCACTTCGACTCGTCGATGGTCACGGGCACGTCGGCCCGCTGGGGCGCCAAGGGCATGGCTGTCTCCAGGGAGGGTGCGCGAAAGGGGGTTCAGCGGGTCACAGGGACCGGTGCAGCAGACCGCTCATCGCGATGCGGTCGCCGCGGAAGCGGACGAACTCCAGGTCGACGGGGCGGCCGTCGGCGAGGTGGGTGAGCCGTTCCAGCATGAGGACCGCCGTGCCGCGCGGTGCCTCCAGTACGGCGGCGGAGTGCGCGTCGGCGGTGACGGCCTCCAGGGTGATCTCGGCGTGGCCGAGCGGCCGGCCGGTGACGGATTCCAGGAGACGGAACACGTCGGTGTTCTCCAGGTCCGCGCCGAGCAGCGTGGTCCCGATGTCGAGGGGGAGGTAGGTGAGGTCCAGGGAGAGCGGGACGCCGTTGAGGCGGCGCAGGCGTTCGATGTAGAGGACGTCGGCGCTGGGCGGGACGCGGAGGCGTTCGGCGACCGGGGCGGGAGCCGGGACGGGGACGGTGGTACGGACCTCGTTGGTGACGCGGCCGTGTTCGTGCAGGGTCTCCGCGAGGCCCATCAGCCGGTCGAGCCCGTGGGCGTACTTGCGGGCCACGACCACGGTGCCGATCCCGGGCCGGCGGGCCACGAGCCCTTCGGCGCGCAGCAGATCGAGCGCCAGGCGGACGGTGTTGCGGGTGGTGTCGTAGTCGGCGGCGAGGGTGTCCTCGTGGGGCAGGGTGCCGTCGGGGAAGGCGTCGTCGAGGAGCTGGCGGCGGAGCAGGTCGGCCAGTTGCCGGGCCCGGTCGGCGCGCAGCCGACGCCGCGTGCGGTGGGCGGCGACGGTGGTCGCGCCTTGACCGGCGTGGTCTCGGATGCGTGCGGTGGGCGGCATGGCTGGAACCATACCTATCCAGTGGGATTAGTGGTGTTGCGGGAATGTTGCGCCACCTGGGGCTCCGCCGGTTGTGGGGGTGAGCTGGGGTTTCTGCCCGGCGTGGGGGAGTTCTGCCACCGTGGCTCTCACCCCGGCTCTCACCCTGGCTGCCACCGTGGCTCTCACCGGGGCGCCGAGTGGAGGGGTGGGTGCCCGTGGCTGTGGGGTTACGTCAGGGCCGTCAGGCCCGGGGCGAAGGTGATCAGGAGGGGGAGGAGCGGGACCAGGGCCGCTGTCGCCGTGGTCAGGGCGCGGTGGCGGCGGGGCAGACGGGGTTGGGGCTCCAGGAGGCGGTCGACCCGTTCGCCGAGGAGGCGGTGGCTGGAGGCGCAGGACAGGACGCCGCGGTGCTGGTTCAGCTCGATCAGGGCGAGCGCGGTGGTCAGGTGGCCGCAGCGCCGGGAGGCGGTGTCGTCGGCCGAGAGTTCGACCAGGCGGTGGGTCTGGTCGCAGAAGTGGGCGAAGAGCGGGACGCTCGGGAACCCGGTGGCCAGGGCGGTCGACAGGTGCAGCAGCCAGTCGTGGCGGGCCCGGGCGTGGCCGCGCTCGTGGGTGAGGACGGCGTCCAGCTGGTGGTCGGTGAGGCGGTGCAGGGCACCGGTGGTGACGATCAGCTGCGGCGGACTCCCGGGCATCCACCAGGCGTCCGGGTACTCGTCCTCCAGCACCAGCAGCGGCCCGCGGGCGGCGGGCAGTCCGGCGGGCAGGTCGGGGGCGCGCTCGCGCAGATGGGCGCGGGACCGGGCGCGCCGGCGGCGGGCCTCGACGAGTTCGCGCGCGAGCATCGCGGTCGTCCAGGCGGCCCCGGCCGCCAGCAGCAGGGTGAGGACAGCCGCCCAGAACGGACCGGCGGAGAGGTTGTACGCCGCGGTCACCGCGGGCGGCGCCGGTGCGAACAACTGGGCGCGGACCGTCCCGAAGACCGCGGCGGCACCGAGGACCAGAGCCGTCAGACAGCACAGCAGCACGGTGGCGACCAGGCACTGCCACACCCACAACCCGACCACGGGGTCCCGCTCGGGCCACGCGGAACGGGTCAGCGCGCGCGGCACCGGCACCGCGGCGGTCACGGCGACGACGAACAGCAGGAGCAGGCAGACGGTCATGCCACTGGCTCCGGATCCTGGTCGAGGATGGGCGGCTCTGGCTGTACAGGGGCTGTGCTGGGCCGGGCCGTGCGCGGACACCGCCCGACGCCAGTATGACGGGGCCGGGTGGCGGGAGTCAGGTGTCGACGGGCACGGGTTCCGGAATGGGTGCCCCCACCGACCGGTCGGCGGGAGCCTCCCGACCGCACGCGTCGCCGCACGCCGCCGGGGGCACTCCTCGCGTCCGCGTGGCCGCATGTGCCGCCGGGGTCTCGCTCGCGTCCGCGTGGCCGCATGTGCCGCCGGGGTCTCGCTCGCGTCCGCGTGGCCGCATGTGCCGCCGGGGTCTCGCCCGCGCCCGCGTGGCCGCATGTGCCGCCGGGGTCTCGCCCGCGCCCGGTCAGACGTCCCGGCCGACCACCCGCCCGGTCACCTCTCCCAGCCCCACCCGGACCCCGTCCGGTCCCGGGGCCCAGGCCGTGAGGGTCACCACGTCCCCGTCCTCCAGGAACGTCCGCTTGCCGTCGGGCAGTTCCAGCGGGTCGCGGCCGTTCCAGGTCAGTTCGAGCAGCGATCCCCGCTCCCGCTCGGCCGGCCCGCTCACCGTGCCCGAGCCGTAGAGGTCGCCGGTGCGCAGCGAGGCGCCGTTGACCGTCATGTGGGCCAACTGCTGGGCGGCCGTCCAGTACATGGTGGAGAACGGCGGCTCGGAGACGACGTGGCCGTTGAGGGCGACGGAGATCCGCAGGTCGTAGCCGCCGGGGCCGTCCTGGTCGTCGGCGGTGTCGTCCAGGTAGGGCAGCAGCTCGTGCGTGCGCTCGGGCGGCGCCACCCGCGCCTCCTCCAGCGCGTCCAGCGGGGTGATCCACGCCGACACCGACGTGGCGAAGGACTTGCCGAGGAACGGGCCGAGGGGCACGTACTCCCACGCCTGGACGTCCCGCGCGGACCAGTCGTTGAGCAGGCAGAGCCCGAAGACGTGCTCGCGGAAGTCGCCGAGCGCCACCGGACGGCCCGGTGCGGACGGCACCCCCACGACGAAGCCGACCTCGGCCTCGATGTCGAGGCGTACGGAAGGGCCGAAGACGGGAGCGGCGTCGGCCGGTGCCTTGCGCTGCCCGGACGGGCGTACGACGTCGGTGCCGGACACGACGACCGTGCCGGAACGGCCGTGGTACCCGATCGGGAGGTGCTTCCAGTTCGGGGTGAGGGAGTCGGCGGCGTCGGGGCGGAAGATCTGGCCGACGTTGCGGGCGTGGTGCTCGGAGGCGTAGAAGTCGACGTAGTCGGCGACCTCGAAGGGCAGGTGCAGGGTCACCGACGACAGCGGATGGAAGAGCGGTTCCAGGACCTCGCGGTGGGAGGGGACCGTCACCCACGCCGTCAGCGCGCGCCGCACGTCCGACCACGCCGTCCGCCCGGCCGCCAGCAGCGGGTTGAGGGTGGGCCGTGCGAGCAGGGAGGCGTACGGCGAGCCGAGAGCGTGGGCCGCCGCGCCCGCGTCGAGGACGTGGTCGCCGAGCCGGACGCCCACCGTCCGGTCGCGCGAGCCGGGGATCGAGAACACGCCGTACGGAAGGTTGTGCGGACCGAAGGGATCGCCCTCGGGGACATCGAAGGGGGGCATCAGGTGCTGCCTCGCTTTCGTGCTCGCCATGTGCGCCGTGCGCGCCGTGTCTGCGTGGTCGGGCCACACGTTACGGCTGACCCACCGGTCTTGGGCAGTGCGACCGGAGGTGGCGGCGCCCGGGACGGGATCTTGACGCGGTGGTGTGCACGGGGACCGGTGTACAGGCCCTGACCCGGCTTTAGCCGATGATGTGTCAGGTTTTGGGCAGGATCGGGCGCACTCGTGCATCCTCATTCCAGTTCGAGCGCATTCGCTACGCCCTCGTTCGGAAGCGGTCACGGGTGAGTCGGACGGGTGCGGTGTCCGTATTCTCTGATCATGGACCGCACCGCATATTCCCTCGTCGCCACCGACCTGGACGGCACGCTGCTCCGCGGCGACGACACCGTCTCCGACCGGTCGCTGGCCGCGCTGGCGCGGGTCGCCGGGGCGGGGGCGCGGCACCTGGTGGTGACGGGGCGGCCGGCCCCCCGGGTGCGCCCCCTGCTGGACCGGCTCGGCGGCACGGGACTCGCGGTGTGCGGGCAGGGCGCGCAGGTGTACGACGCCGGGGCGCACCGGATGCTGTGGTCGGTCACCCTGGACCGGGAGCTGGCCGAGACCGCGCTCGGCAAGATCGAGGCCGAGGTGGGCCAGGTGCACGCCGCCGTCGACCAGGACGGCGTCGACGGCCTGACGCTCATCGAGCCGGGCTACCTGATGCCCCACCCGACGCTGCCCGCGGTGCGCGTCGAGCGGCGCGAGCAGCTGTGGTCCAGGCCGATCAGCAAGGTGCTGCTGCGCCACCCCGAGCTGACCGACGACGAACTGGCGACGACGGCGCGCGCGGTGGTCGGTTCCCTCGCCACGGTCACCATGTCGGGGCCCGGCACCGTTGAGTTGCAGCCCTGCGGCATCACGAAGGCGACCGGCCTGGCGCTGGCCGCCGAGCACCTGGGCCTCGACCGGCGGCGGACGCTCGCCTTCGGGGACATGCCCAACGACATCCCCATGTTCCACTGGGCGGCCCGCGGCGTCGCCATGGCCGGCGCCCACCCCGAACTCAAGGCGGTGGCCGACGAGGTCACCACGACGAACGAGGACGACGGCGTGGCCGTCGTCCTCGAGCGGATCTTCGGTACCTCTTAGGCGAGGACCGGGCGGCGTACGGCTCAGTACGCGCTGAAGACGTTGTCCATCGAGCCGTAGCGGTCGGCCGCGTAGTTGCAGGCGGCGGTGATGTTGGCGACCGGGTCGTACGGGTCCCAGGAGGTGCCGGGCACGTGGTACGCCTGGAAGGTCGGGTCGATCACCTGGAGCAGACCCTTGGACGGGGTGCCGTTGACGGCGTTGATGTCCCAGTTGTTGATGGCGAGCGGGTTGCCGGAGGACTCCCGCATGATGTTGCGGTGAATGCCCTCGTAGGTCCCGGGGATGCCGTGCTGGGCCATGATGGCGAGCGACTCGCGGATCCAGCCGTCGAGGTTGTCCGGGTACGTCGTGGCCGCCTTGGCGGCGGTCGTGGCGGCGGCCGGGGTGGCCGCGGAGGCGGTGGTGGCGCCGATGAGCGGCAGCGCGAGCACCGCGGCGCCGGTGCCGGCCACCGCGAGCTTGCGGACGAGGCGGCTGGTGCGGGCGTGACGGTTCTGACCGTTGGCAGACATGTGTCCCTCTCCTTACGCCTACGAGGTGAGCTGTCGGGTTCGGGCGGGGAGGTGCCCGGCCGCGCCCCTGACGGGTACGGCTTCACCCCGAGCCGCTCCGGTGGTGACCGGTGCGGCGACTTACCTGGGTCCCCCGCTCCTGCCGGCGAGTGTGTTGGGTGGATGACTGTGCGACGGGCGGTGGCAGGATTCGGCGTCCGCCCGACAGGCCGGGAACGTATGCGAGAGCACATGTCCGGAACAAGTGCAGGAATCACCCAACGTGCCTGTTGACCTTGGTCTGAGGCGTTTGAGGCTCTTGATCCTTTGCTGTTGCCAAGCCTCAACTGGCTTGCGGGGCAAAGGGAGGGCACAGGTTCGGGCGGGGTTGCCTGCGGGCGGCCCGGAGTGAGCCAACTCACTGGCCTCAGTAAGCACGGCAAAACGGGCATTCGACTCAACTAGGCGCCAACCGGCCGCAGGTGGGGACGGCTTCGGGTGTCGAGCGGCGGGAGGAGGGAAGCGGGGTGGGGAGTGGACCGCCGGGGAGGCGCCTGCCGGTCCTGCCGGGCGGCCGTACGCGGACCGGTGCGAGCGGGTGTGCGCGGGCCGGTGCGTGTGGGCCGTTGCGCGCGGACCGGTGCGGGCCGGTACGGGCGCGTGTGGCGATCGGGTGACGTTCTCGAAGTGCGGGCCGTTGGGAGGAGTGGTGGGATCTTCGGTGGCGGCTTCCGGCCCGTCCGCCCTCCTGATCCGGCTCGTCCCCTCTGGCGATATCAATCAAAATCTGCTCATATCACCTGATCAAAAACATACCGTTCATGATCCGATACCGACCAGCCTGTAACGGTGGGCGCTAGCGGTGATCGAAACGTGACCGGATACGCTGACTTGAGTGGTGGCAGCGACCTATCGACAAACCAGGTAATCGCCAGTAGACACCAGCAGACAGGAGACCCCTCGTGACCGTCGTCGGGCCGTTCGGGCTGAGCGTGCGGGACCAGGCTCTGGAAGCCGATGTCCAGGCCGGATTGGTTGCTGTCGAGGAAGGGTTGCTCGAGGCAACCAAAAGCGAGGTGCCGTTCATCACGGAGGCCGCCCAGCACCTGGTGCGGGCCGGCGGGAAGCGGTTCCGGCCGCTGCTGGTGATGCTCTCGGCCCAGTTCGGCGACCCCTACGCCCCCGGGATCGTGCCCTCGGCCGTGGTGGTGGAGCTGACCCACCTCGCCACGCTGTACCACGACGACGTGATGGACGAGGCCGCCGTGCGGCGCGGGGTGCCCAGCGCGAACACCCGCTGGGGCAACTCGGTCGCCGTCCTCACCGGTGACTTCCTGTTCGCCCGCGCCTCGCAGATCCTCGCCGACCTCGGCCCCGAGGCGGTCCGTGTCCAGGCCCTCGCGTTCGAGCGGCTGGTCACCGGCCAGATCCTGGAGACGGCCGGCCCGCAGGACGGCCGCGACCCGGTCGACCATTACCTGGACGTGCTGGGCGGCAAGACGGGATCGCTGGTGGCGGTCTCCTGCCGGTTCGGCGCGATGATGTCCGGCGCCGACGAGACGGTGGTCGACGTGCTGACCCAGTACGGCGAGCGGCTCGGTGTCGCCTTCCAGCTGGCGGACGACGTCCTGGACATCGCCTCCGACTCCGACGAGTCCGGCAAGACGCCCGGCACCGACCTGCGCGAGGGCATCCCCACCCTGCCCGTGCTGCGGCTGCGCGAACGGGCGGCCCGGCGGGGGCTCGCCGAGGACGTCGCGCTGTGCGAGCTGCTCGACTCCGACCTGAGCGACGACGCGCGGCACGCCGAGGCGCTGCGCCTGCTGCGCGCCCACCCCGCGCTGGAGCAGGCCCGCAAGGACACCGTCCGGTACGCCAAGGACGCCCGGGCCGCGCTGGCCCCGCTGCGGGAGTGCGACGCGAAGGCCGCGCTGATCGAGCTGTGCGACGCGGTGGTGCACCGGGCCGGCTGACGGCCCTGCGGCCCGTGGCGCGCCGTCCGTCGCTCGTCGCCCCCTACGGGCCGGTGGACCCGCCGCCCCTCCGTGTCATCCCGCAGGAGTAGGCGGAGTTGAGCCCGCGGTCTGACGCTTGTGCTCCGGTGATTTGGTCAGATAGACACCACGGAAAAACACCAATCCTCACCGATTCGGGTGAGAATGGCGGCTCACGGGTGAACCGAGTGCGAGGTCGCGAGACAGCCGCCGCCGACGACGGAGGTAGGGCACACATGGCACCGATCGATACCGACGACAACACGACCGCCGGGGAGGGCGAGGAGCTGCGGGCCGGACGGCGCAAGGCCGCGCGGTACGTCGTCCCGGTCGCGGTGATCGGAGTGGCGGCCGCGACGATCGGGCTCGTCCCCGCGCTCGCCGACTCCGGCGACCCCGACCTGCCGAAGGTCACGGCGGAGCAGCTCATAGAGAAGATCGCCAAGTCGGACGTCCAGCAGCTGTCCGGCACCGTGCGCATCAACACCGACCTCGGCCTGCCGGACCTCGGCGGGCTGGAGAGCGGCCTGCTGTCCGGAATGTCCGGCGGCCCGGGCTCCGGTGGGGACGGCGAGGGCTCCGCCGCCGACCCGTCGGCCAAGCTCACCGAGCTGGCGTCCGGCAGCCACACGCTGCGCGTCGCGGCCGACGGCCCCGACCGGCAGAAGCTCTCCCTGCTGGAGAACGCCGCCGAGTACAGCCTGATCCACAACGGCAAGGACGTCTGGGGCTACGACAGCGGGTCCAACGAGGTCTACCACTCCACCGCCGCCGACGGCACCGAGCGGCCGGGGAAGGAAGTGCCCGGCAAGGACGCGCCGGGCAAGGACGTGCCCGGGAAGGACGTGCCGGCCACCCCGAAGGACTTCGCCGACCAGGCGCTCAAGGCGATCGACGACACCACGTCCGTGACCGTCGGCGGCACCGCGCAGGTGGCGGGCCGGGACGCCTACCGCCTGGTCGTCGAGCCCAAGCAGGACGGGTCCACGGTCGGTGCGATCACCGTGGCCGTGGACGCCGAGACCGGCACCCCGCTGAAGTTCACCCTGACCCCGGCGAGCGGCGGCGCGGCCGTCGTGGACGTGGGCTTCACCAAGGTCAGCTTCGCGAAGCCGGACGCGTCGACGTTCGACTTCACGCCGCCCGAGGGCGCGAAGGTCACCGAGGCCGACGAGACCGGCCAGAAGGCCAAGGCCCCCGAGCACGGGCGCGAGGCCGAGCGCGACCTCGCCGAGGGGCTGGACGGCCTCAAGGTCATCGGCGAGGGCTGGAACTCGATCGCCACCTTCGACACCGGCGCCGGCGGCGGCCTGCCCACGGCGCCCGCGAGCGGCGACCTCGGCGACCTCGGCGGCTTCCTCGGCTCCTTCGGCGACCAGGTCAAGGGCGACTTCGGCTCGGGTACGGTCTTCAAGACCCGCCTGGTCAACGCCCTGATCACGGACGACGGCAAGGTCTACGCCGGTGCGGTCACCAAGGACGCCCTGGTGAAGGCGGCCGACGCCGCCAAGTAAGGCCGGCGCAGCACCCCCACCCGTACGGCGAAGAGCACGAAAGAGGGAGCCGATGGCCGAACCGTCCGCCGCGGAGCCGGAGCGCCCGGACCAGGAGAGCGCGGATGACGCCGTCATCGCCACCCGCGCGCTCACCAAGCGCTACCGCGGCGGACAACTCGCCGTCGACGGTCTGGACCTGACCGTCCCGGCGGGCAGCGTCTTCGGCTTCCTCGGGCCCAACGGCTCCGGCAAGACCACCACCATCCGCATGCTGATGGGACTGATCGAACCCACCTCGGGCAGCGCCCGGGTCCTCGGCCGGCCCATGCCGCGCGCGTCCCGCACCGTACTGCCCAGGGTCGGCGCCCTCATCGAGGGCCCGGCCCTGTACGGCTTCCTCTCCGGGCGCGACAACCTGCTGCGCTACGACGCCGCCGACCCGACCGCCGACCCGCGCACCCGGCGCGAGCGCGTCGCGGCGGCGCTGGACCGGGTGGGCCTCGCGGCCGCCGGCGGCAAGAAGGCGAAGGCGTACTCGCTCGGCATGAAGCAGCGGCTGGGCCTCGCCGCGGCGCTGCTCCAGCCGCGCCGGCTGCTCGTGCTGGACGAGCCGACCAACGGACTCGACCCCCAGGGCATGCGCGAGATCCGCACCCTCGTACGCGAACTGGCCTCCGACGGCACCACCGTCTTCCTCTCCTCCCACCTGCTGGACGAGATCGAGCAGGTGTGCACCCACGCCGCCGTGATGGCACAGGGGCGGCTGATCACGCAGGGCGCGGTCGCCGACCTGGCGGCCGGGGCGCGCGGCCGGCTGGTGGTGACCACACCGGACGCGGGCGAGGCCGCCCGGGTGCTGAAGGAGCAGGGGGCCGCGGACGTGGTCGTCGACGGGGACCGGGTGACGGCGGAGCCGCCGGAACACGACCTCGCCGAGATGAACGCGGCGCTGGTCGCGGCCCGGGTCCGGGTAAGGGGCTTCGCGCTGGAACGGGCCTCGCTGGAGGACGCGTTCGTGGCGCTGACCGGGGAGGGCTTCGATGTCGCGGGCTGAGGTGCGGGGCGAGCCGGTGGGGGAGTCCGAGCCCACGGCGTCGCGTGCCGCGCCGGACCCGGGTGCCGCGCGGACCCCGAGTCCGCTGTGGTCCCTCGGCCTGCTCCGGAGCGAACTGCTGATCACCTTCCGACGCTGGCGGACCCTCGCCCTGCTGGCCGTGCTCGCCGCCGTGCCGGTCCTGGTGGGCATCGCCGTGAAGATCGAGACGAGCGACGGTTCCTCGCTCGGCGGCGGCGGTGGCGGCGAGGGACCGGCGTTCATCTCGCAGGTCAGCAACAACGGGCTGTTCCTGGTCTTCACCGCGCTCGCCGCGACCCTCCCGTTCTTCCTGCCGATGGCCATCGGCGTCGTCGCGGGCGACGCGATCGCGGGCGAGTCGAGCGCCGGCACGCTCCGCTACCTCCTGGTCGCCCCGGCCGGCCGCTCCCGGCTGCTGCTCACCAAGTACGCGACGGTGATCGCCTTCTGCCTCGCCGCCACCCTGGTGGTCGCCGTCTCGGCGCTCGCGGTCGGCGCGCTGCTGTTCCCGGTCGGTGACCTGACCACCATCTCCGGCACCCGGATCACCTACGCCGAAGGTCTGGGACGGGCACTGCTGATCGCCCTGGTCGTGGCCGCCTCACTCGTCGGCATCGCGGCCCTCGGCCTGTTCGTCTCCACCCTGACCAGCAGCGGCATCGCGGCGATGGCCACCACGGTCGGACTGCTGATCACCGTCCAGATCCTCGACCAGATCCCCCAGCTCGACGCCCTCCAGCCGTACTTCTTCTCGCACTACTGGCTCTCCTTCGCCGACGTGCTGCGCGAACCGGTCTACTGGGACGACCTGGTGAAGAACCTCGGCCTCCAGGCCCTCTACGCCGCAGTCTTCGGCTCGGCAGCCTGGGCCCGCTTCACGACCAAGGACATCACCGCGTAGCCCGGCGCCCGCCTGCTCGTACGGGTACCGTGCGAACGGCGCCTCCGGGCGGCGTGACCTCCTGGAACGAGCCTGTGACACCCCGGTGACGCGAGAACCGGGGGCGAGCGGAGAGACTCGACGGTAGGTGTACGACAGGCATGACAGGCTCTGGACGGCAGGGAACGGGAACCGCCGACGGAAGCCGCCGATGAGTGGGGGAACGATGTCTCGACTCGGCCGCGACAAGCAGCGGGAAGACGAGCGTGCCGAGGGCTCGCCCGGTTCCGCGGCGACGCCGATCGACGTCCGCGTGCCGGAGGGCGACTCCGGGGCACGCGGCGCCACGGTCGACGGTTCACTGGTCGTCGCGGCCCCGGGCGAGGAGATCCAGAACGCCGTCCTGAACCGCCTCCACCGCCTCGCCCTCGCCGCCGGCCACCCCGTCCTCGCCACGATTCACGACCATCGCCTCGGCTACTCCGTGCCCCTCCGGGTCGATCCGGACGGCTCCAGCCACCTCGCGGCGGAACCGGTGCCGACGGCGCCCGAGGAGACTTCGGTGCAGGCACCCACGGAAGCGTCCGTGGAGGCACCTGCCGAGGTACCCGTACCGCAGGACCGGCTCACGCAGGTCCTGCGGTCGGTGGCGCCGGTCCCGGACAGCGTGCCGACGTTCACGCTGCGCGCTCTGCCGGAACCGGCCGGGGGCACGCCGCCCGGAACGGTGGCGCCGCCGACGGGTGAGTTCGGGCCGCCGCCCCGCATGGAGGCCGCTTCCACGGCCGGTGCCTCGCAGGACGCGGGGCCGCGGCCGACGCCAGGCATGCCCGGCCCCTTCGCCATCGCACCGGAGCCGATTCCCGCAGCCGTACCAGCACCAGCACCAGTACCGGTTCCGGAGCCGATACCGGCACCGGCACTCGCCCCCGAGCCGGAAGCCGCCCCCGTCGCCGACCTCGGCCCCCGCCCGGGCCCGTACTCCGATCCCGATCCCAAGCCCACGCCGGCCCGGGGCTTCGACGCCGTGGCCGAGGCCGTGCTCGGGGACGCCCCGCTCACCGCGCCCGGTGACGCCACCGCCCCCGCCCTGCTCGCGGAGCCGACGGTCCGCATCAACGAGGCCGTCAAGGAAGGGCGTACGGAGGTCGCGGCGCGACTGGCGGAGGAGACGGTGACGGAGGCGTCGAGCACGCTGGGGCCGGAGCACCCGGAGGTACTCCGGCTCCGTGAACTCACGGCGTACATCGCCTACCTGTCGGGCGACCCGGACCGCGCCTTCCAGGTCTCCCTCGACCTGGCCCGGATACACCGGCGCTCGGGCGACGCCGAGGCCGCGTACGGCAACGTCCAGAGCGCGGCGACCGCCTGGCGTGCCGTACGCGACCCCGCGCGGGGCCTGGAGCTGGGGGACGACCTGGTCGGCCTGTGGGACGAACTCGCCGCCGAGGACGGCCCGGCCGCCGAGGACGCCGAGGAACTGGAGTCCGCCCGTGCCCGCATGGGCCGCCTCACCCGACGCGTCGGCGCCCAGGCGGGCTGACGCCGACCGGAGGGTGCTGGGTGGACCCGCCCCGCCCGGACGGACGACGCCCATGCGGGGCCCGCCGCTCTACTGCGACAGTTCCCAGACCGCGTACGCGATGGCGTCGCTGTTGCGGTCCAGAGCCGTGTCGTTGATGTTGGCGGTCGTGTCGCAGGACGAGTGGTAGCAGCGGTCGAACGGCTGGCCCGCGGTGCCGCCCCACTTGGCCGCCTGCGCGGACGTCTTGCGGTAGTCCGCGCCGCTGAAGAGACCGCCCACGGGGACGCCCGCGTTCTTGAAGGGCGCGTGGTCGGAGCGTCCGTCGCCCTCGGTCTCGATCTCCGTGGAGATGCCCAGACCGGCGTAGTAGTCCTTGAACGTCTTCTCGATCGTGGGATCGTCGTCGTAGACGAAGTAACCGGGATTGGGCGAACCGATCATGTCGAAGTTCAGATAGCCGCTGATCTTCGCTCGCTCGGTGGAGCCGAGGCTGTTGACGTAGAAGCGGGAGCCGACGAGTCCCAGCTCCTCCGCGCCCCACCAGGCGAAGCGCAGGTGCTTGGTGGGCTGGTAGCCGGACCGGGCGACGGCGAGCGCGGTCTCCAGGACGGCCGAGGAGCCGGAACCGTTGTCGTTGATGCCGGGCCCGGAGGTGACGCTGTCCAGGTGTGACCCGGCCATGACAACCTGACGCGCGTCGCCACCGGGCCAGTCCGCTATCAGGTTGTACCCGGTGCGTCCCGAGGCGGTGAACTGCTGGACGCGGGTGGTGAATCCGGCCGCGTCCAGCTTGGCCTTCACGTAGTTGAGGGAGGCCTGGTAGCCGGCGCGGCCGTGGGCGCGGTTGCCGCCGTTCGCCGTGGCGATCGACTGGAGTTGCGAGAGATGGGCCTTGACGTTGGCTATCGGTATGTCGGGTGCGGCAGCGGCAGCGGCAGCGGCGGTGGCAGGAGCGGTGGGGTGCGCGGGCGCGGTGGCCGCGCCCGCGGCCGAACCGCCGGACACCAGGGTGGCGACGGCGACGGCTCCGGCCGTCAGCGCGCGCCCGGACAGGAGGAGCTTCATGTGGGGGGCTCCGAATTCCTAGGGGGTCCCTGGGGAGGGGACTCCGCAGTGAATGGGGTGCCTGGATGGTGCGGGCGGGACTGACCACCCGTCAAGACCGCTATTCGGCCACGGTGTCACACATACCGGAAGCCCCCTGGTCGCACTCGGTCCCAACCAGACCCAACCAGACCCGACCGGTCGCACTCCAACGCGACCGGTCGGCCCCCGCCGGTCGTCCTAGTGCACGCAGAACTCGTTCCCCTCGGGATCGGTCATCACCACCCACTCCCCGCCCGGCTCCGTCACCTGCCGCTGCACGCTCGCCCCCAGTGCCTGGAGCCGGGCGACCTCCTCCTCCCGCCGGCCGTCCGGCGCGTGCACGTCGAGGTGGACCCGGTTCTTGACCGTCTTGGCCTCGGGCACGCGCTGGAACAGCAGCCGCCGCCCCAGCCCGGTGCCGCTCTCCTCCTGGAAGGGGTCGTCGGGGTGGCGTACGGCGGCCAGGTCGCGCCAGGCGCGGCGGCCGTGGGACTCGACCGTCAACTCCGCCGGCACCGCACCGAAGCCCAGCAGTTTCTCGATGAGCGCGCTGTTGTCCTCCACCTCGTAGTGGAGGGCCGCGGCCCAGAAGTCCGCCTGGGCGTGCGGGGCCGCCGCGTCGATGACGATCTTGATGTGCAGGGGAGTGGGTCTCGAGGACGATGTCATACGACCACTTATAAGGCAGGGCGCCTTCTCTCGCCGGGAGATGCCGCACCAGGTGCCGTTACGGCTTCCCCGCCCTGGTGCCGTGCTGCTGCCGGGGCGCGTCGGTGGAACCCGGCACCGGAGTCCCGGAGGCCACCACCCCCGACTCGCGCGCGACGGCGTCCGCCTTGACCGGCGGTACGCCCGCGCGCGCCCGGTCCAGCTGCTCCCGCAGCGCACGCGCGGTCCGGTGGGCCGTGCGCAACGCGTCCCAGGTGAGCAGCGTCAGCGCCAGCCAGACCAGCCCGAAGCCCGCCCAGCGCTCGGGCGGCATGGCCTCGTGGAAGTACAGGACGCCGAGCGCGAACTGGAAGACCGGCGCCAGGTACTGCAACAGCCCCAACGTGGACAGCGGTACGCGGATCGCCGCCGCGCCGAAGCAGACCAGCGGGACCGCGGTGACGATGCCGGTCGCGGCGAGCAGGGCCGAGTGCCCGAGCCCCTCGGTGGTGAAGGTCGACTCGCCCTGCGAGCCCAGCCACAGCAGGTAACCGAGCGCCGGCAGGAACTGGATCGCCGTCTCCGCGGCCAGCGACTCGACGCCACCGAGGTTGACCTTCTTCTTCACCAGTCCGTACGTGGCGAAGGAGAAGGCGAGGCAGAGCGAGATCCACGGCGGCTGGCCGTAGCCGATGGTGAGGACGAGCACGGCCGCGAAGCCGGTGCCGACCGCCGCCCACTGCGCGGGCCGCAGCCGCTCCTTGAGCAGCAGCACGCCCATCGCGATGGTGACCAGCGGGTTGATGAAGTACCCGAGCGAGGCCTCGACGACGTGGCCGCTGTTCACGGCCCAGATGTAGACACCCCAGTTGACGGTGATGACCGCCGCGGCGACCGTGACCAGGGCCAGCTTGCGCGGCTGCCGCAGCAGCTCGCCGGCCCAGGCCCAGCGCCGTACGAAGAGCAGGGCGACGGCGACGAAGCCGAGGGACCACACCATCCGGTGGGCGAGGATCTCCCCGGCCCCGGCGGGCTTGAGCAGCGGCCAGAACAGCGGGACGAGGCCCCACATCCCGTACGCCGCGAAGCCGTTCAGCAGGCCTATTCGCTGATCACTCCTGGACGACCCGGCCACGGGCACCTCCTTCTCGCACACGGCATGCCGGGGACGGGGAGGCATGCCAGGACGAAGGTAGCGCCGCACCCGGCCGCCTGTCATGCCCGTATCGGAATACGGTCATGACAGGCGGGGCGGGCCGGTGAGGGACTGAGGGACGGAGGTCAGCCCTTGAGCGCGGCGGCGACCGCCTCCGCGAGCGGCGTCGTCGGGCGGCCGGCCAGCCGGGACAGGTCGCCGGTGGAGACGACCAGCTCGCCCTTGGCGATGGCGGCGTCCACGCCCGCGAAGACGTCCGCGAGCGGTCCGGGCACCCCGGCGCCGGTCAGGATGCCGGTGTAGTCCTCGATGGAGACGGGGCGGTAGACGATCTCCCTGCCCGTCTGCCGGCTCAGCTCGGCGGCGTACTCGGCGAAGCTCCAGGCCTCGTCGCCGCCCAGCTCGTACGCCGTGTTCTCGTGGCCCTCGCCGGTCAGTACGGCGACGGCGGCGGCCGCGTAGTCGGCGCGGGCGGCGGAGGAGACCCGGCCCTCGCCGGCCGCCTGCACGACGGCGCCGTGCTCCAGGACCGGGGCGAGCTGCTCGGTGTAGTTCTCGTGGTACCAGCCGTTGCGCAGCAGCACGTACGGCACGCCCGAACCGACCAGCACCTCCTCGGTGGCCCGGTGGTCGTCGGCGAGCGCGGCCTTGAGGCTGCTCGGGGCGCTGGTGTAGGCGAGCAGGGCGACGCCGGCCTTCTTCGCCGCGTCGATGACGATCGTGTGCTGCCGTACGCGGCCCTTGTCGAACTCGTTCCCGGAGATCAGCAGGACCCGGTCGCCGGACGCGAACAGGTCGTCGAAGGTCTCGGGGGAGTTGTAGTCGGCGACGGCGAGCCGTACGCCGCGGGCGGCGAGGTCGGCGGCCTTGTCGCGGTCCCGGACGACGGCGGTGACCTGGTCGGCCGGCACCTTTTCCAGCAGTTGCCGCACGACGTGGCGGCCGAGGTGTCCGGTGGCTCCGGTGACGACGATGCTCATGGTGTCAGTGCTCCTTGGGGGGTGTGTTGCCACTAACCCTAGAAGCTGCGCTAACCGAAGGAAAGTGCCCACTTTGAAGTAATGTACTTACCTCTGGGTAAGCCAAAGGGCCCGGACGCTGCTCGTCCGGGCCCTCGTGCGCGGTGAACGCCGGTCCGTCAGCCGACGACCGTCCAGGTGTCGTTCCCGGTCAGCAGCGCGGCGAGGTCGCCCTTGCCGTTCTGCTCGACGGCGGTGTCGAGCTGGTCGGACATGAGGGTGTCGTACACGGGCCGCTCGACGGAGCGCAGCACGCCGATCGGGGTGTGGTGCAGGGTGTCCGGGTCGGCGAGGCGGGAGAGCGCGAAGGCCGTGGTCGGGGAGGCGGCGTGGGCGTCGTGGACGAGGATGTCCGCCTCGTTGTCCGCCGTGACGGTGACGACGTCCAGGTCGCCGGTGCGCGGATTGCGTACGACGCCCTTGGCGCCGTCGGCGCCGAAGCGGACCGGCTGCCCGTGTTCCAGGCGGATCACCGCCTCCTCGGCCTGTTCCCGGTCCTTGAGGGCGTCGAAGGCGCCGTCGTTGAAGATGTTGCAGTTCTGGTAGATCTCGATCAGGGCGGTGCCGGGGTGGTCGGCGGCCTGGCGCAGGACCTCGGTGAGGTGTTTGCGGTCGGAGTCGACGGTCCGGGCGACGAAGGACGCCTCCGCGCCGAGGGCGAGCGAGACGGGGTTGAAGGGCGCGTCCAGCGACCCCATCGGCGTCGACTTGGTGATCTTGCCGACCTCGGAGGTCGGGGAGTACTGGCCCTTGGTCAGGCCGTAGATCCGGTTGTTGAACAGCAGGATCTTGAGGTTCACGTTGCGGCGCAGGGCGTGGATGAGATGGTTGCCGCCGATGGAGAGGGCGTCGCCGTCGCCGGTGACGACCCACACGGACAGGTCGCGGCGGGAGGCAGCGAGGCCGGTGGCGATGGCGGGGGCGCGGCCGTGGATGGAGTGCATCCCGTAGGTGTTCATGTAGTACGGGAAGCGGGAGGAGCAGCCGATGCCGGAGACGAAGACGATGTTCTCCTTCGCCAGGCCGAGCTGGGGCATGAAGCCCTGCACGGCGGCGAGGACGGCGTAGTCGCCGCAGCCGGGACACCAGCGCACTTCCTGATCGGACTTGAAGTCCTTCATGGACTGCTTGCCCTCTGCCTTCGGCACGAGCTGGAGCAGCGCGTTGGCGTCAGTCATCGATGGCCTCCTTCAGCGCCGTGGCGAGCTGCTCCGCCTTGAACGGCATGCCGTTGACCTGGTTGTACGATCGGGCGTCGACCAGGTACTTCGCCCGGATCAGGGTGGCGAGCTGCCCGAGGTTCATCTCGGGGATCACGACCTTGTCGTACCGCTTCAGCACCGTGCCGAGGTTGGCCGGGAAGGGGTTGAGGTGGCGCAGGTGGGCCTGCGCGATCGGCTCCCCGGCCGCCCGCAGCCGCCGTACGGCCGCCGTGACCGGCCCGTAGGTCGAGCCCCAGCCCAGGACGAGGGTGCGCGCGCCGTCCGGGTCGTCGGCCTCCAGGTCGGGGACGGTGATGCCGTCGACCTTGGCCTGCCGGGTGCGGACCATGAAGTCGTGGTTGGCGGGGTCGTAGGAGATGTTCCCGGTGCCGTCCTGCTTCTCGATGCCGCCGATCCGGTGCTCCAGACCCGGTGTGCCCGGCACCGCCCACGGACGGGCCAGGGTGTGCGGGTCACGTTTGTAGGGCCAGAACACCTCGGTGCCGTCGTCCAGCGTCTGGTTCGGGCCCTGCGCGAACTGCACGGTGAGATCCGGCAGCTCGTCGAGCTCCGGGATCCGCCAGGGTTCGCTGCCGTTGGCGAGGTAGCCGTCGGAGAGCAGGAAGACCGGGGTGCGGTAGGCCAAGGCGATGCGGGCCGCTTCCAGGGCGGCGTCGAAGCAGTCGGCCGGGGTGCGCGGCGCGACCACCGGGACGGGGGCCTCGCCGTTGCGGCCGTACATGGCCTGGAGCAGGTCCGCCTGCTCGGTCTTGGTCGGCAGACCGGTGGACGGCCCGCCGCGCTGGATGTCCACGATCAGCAGCGGCAGCTCCAGCGAGACCGCGAGACCGATCGTCTCGGACTTCAGCGCCACCCCCGGGCCACTCGTCGTCGTCACGGCCAGCGACCCGCCGAAGGCCGCGCCCAGGGCCGCGCCGATGCCGGCGATCTCGTCCTCGGCCTGGAAGGTGCGCACCCCGAAGTTCTTGTGCTTGCTGAGCTCGTGCAGGATGTCGGAGGCCGGGGTGATCGGGTACGAGCCCAGGAACAGCGGCAGATCCGCCTGCCGGGAGGCGGCGATCAAACCGTAGGCCAGGGCCAGGTTCCCGGAGATGTTGCGGTAGGTGCCGGGCGGGAACGCCGTCGCCGCCGGCGCCACCTCGTAGGAGACCGCGAAGTCCTCCGTGGTCTCCCCGAAGTTCCAGCCCGCGCGGTAGGCCGCGATGTTGGCGGCGGCGATCTCCGGCTTCTTCGCGAACTTCGACCTCAGGAACCTCTCCGTGCCCTCGGTGGGCCGGTGGTACATCCACGACAGCAGCCCGAGCGCGAACATGTTCTTGCTGCGCTCGGCCTCCTTGCGGCTGAGGTCGAACTCGGTGAGCGCCTCCACGGTCAGCGTCGTCAACGGCACCGGATGCAGGTGGTACCCGTCCAGGGAGCCGTCCTCCAGCGGAGAGGTGTCGTAGCCGACCTTCTGCATCGCGCGCCGGGTGAACTCGTCCGTGTTCACGATGATCTCCGCCCCGCGCGGCAGATCACCCACGTTCGCCTTCAGCGCGGCCGGGTTCATCGCCACCAGCACATTGGGCGCGTCGCCCGGCGTGAGGATGTCGTGGTCGGCGAAGTGCAGCTGGAACGACGAGACACCCGGCAGGGTCCCGGCCGGTGCCCGGATCTCGGCCGGGAAGTTCGGCAGGGTCGACAGATCATTGCCGAACGACGCCGTCTCCGAGGTGAAACGGTCGCCGGTGAGCTGCATCCCGTCGCCCGAGTCCCCCGCGAACCTGATGATCACCCGGTCCAGCCGGCGGACGTCCTTCGCCCCGGCCGGTTTGCGCTGCGCTCCCACGACGGTCTCGTCGGTACCGTCGGCCTGCTCCGCTGGGCTGCTGACCTGGCTGGTCACTTACTGGACCTCCCTAAGGACGGCTGTCCGGGGACTGGTCTTCCGCCGACCGTCCCAGGATCAACCCTACGTCCGCACACCATGACTTCCGGTGGACATTCGCATGATGGACACGACTTCGAGACGGCCCACAGCCCTGGAATCCCACGGTTCTCCCGCCGAGACATGAGCCGGTGATGCCGGAGTCGAGAAGCCGGTGATGTCAGGAGTTGAGAGATGTCAGGAGTTGAGATAGGTGAGGACGGCGAGCACCCTGCGGTGATCACCGTCGCTCGGGGACAGACCCAGCTTCATGAAGATGTTGCTGACGTGCTTCTCCACGGCCCCGTCGCTCACGACGAGCTGCCGGGCGATCGCCGAGTTCGTCCGGCCCTCGGCCATGAGCCCCAGCACCTCCCGCTCCCGCGGGGTGAGCCTCGCCAGCACGTCCTGCTTGCGGCTGCGCCCGAGCAGCTGCGCGACCACCTCCGGGTCCAGCGCCGTACCGCCCTGCGCCACCCGCACCACGGCGTCCACGAACTCCCGGACCTCGGCCACCCGGTCCTTCAGCAGATAGCCGACGCCCCGGCTGGAACCGGCCAGCAGCTCCGTCGCGTAACGCTCCTCCACGTACTGGGACAGCACCAGCACGCCGAGACCGGGATGCGCCTTGCGCAGCCGCACCGAGGCCCGCACCCCCTCGTCGGTGTGCGTCGGCGGCATCCTCACGTCCGCCACCACGACGTCCGGCAACTCGCCCTGGGCGTCCAGTTCGGTGATGGTCTTGATCAGTGCCTCACCGTCGCCGACACCGGCCACGACCTCGTGCCCGCGGTCGGTCAGCAACCGGGTCAGCCCCTCTCGGAGCAGCACTGAATCCTCGGCGATGACCACCCGCACCCTGTCCTCCACGATCTTCGGCCCCCCACAGCCCGTGCACCTCCGCGGTCCGCGCGGCCCACGCCGCGTCCACGAACCGTCCGTGCGACGGGTCCAGCATTCCAGCTTCCGGGGCCGGACGCGCTCCGGCAACGGGAAGAGAACCGGAAGTCCCGGGTTCCCGTCCGGGTTCGGCGCCCGATGGCCGGTTCTCGATCACCCCCCTGGGCCGCTGCCGGGCCGCCGCGGTGTCCCTCGGCCCGTGCCGCTCCGGCCCGTGTCGCTCAGCCCCTCCCCGCTGGGGCGTGCTCCGGGGGCGGAGTGGCTCCGGTGTCGGGGTGACGCCGAGGGAGGGCAGGACGACGTCGGGAGGGGGACAGGGCGGCGCCCGGGGGACGGGGCGGCGCCGGCCCCGTCGGATCAGCCGGTGACCGGCTCGTTCCGCCACGGCAGCTCCGCCGTGATCCGCGTCGGCCCTCCGGCCGGCGAGTCCACCACGAGGATCCCGTCCACCGCGTCGAGCCGTTCCGCCAGACCGGCCAGCCCGGACCCGGGCGACGCCTGCGCGCCACCCACGCCGTTGTCCACCACCTGGAGCATCAGCCGGTTCTCCACCCGCCACACCTCGACGGCGGCCCACGTGGCCCTCGCGTGCTTGCTGATGTTCTGCAGCAGCTCCGAGACGGTGAAGTAGGCGATGCCCTCGATCGCCGACGCCGGCCGCTCCGCCAGGTCGACCTCCACCCGCACCGGCACGGTGCAACGCGAGGCGACCGAGGAGAGCGCCGCGTCCAGACCGCGGTCGGTCAGCACCGCGGGGTGGATGCCCCGAGCCAGGTCCCGCAGCTCCTGGAGCGCCGTCTTCACCTCGCCGTGCGCCTCGTCCACCATGACGGCCGCGGCGCGCGGGTCCTCCTTCAGCTTCTCCTTGGCCAGCCCCAGGTCCATGGCGAGGTTGACCAGGCGGGCCTGTGCCCCGTCGTGCAGGTCGCGCTCGATGCGCCGCAGGTCGGCCGCGGCCGTGTCGACCACGACCCCCCGGTCCGACTCCAGCTCCACTACCCGCGTCGCCAGCCGCGAGGGGCCGAGCAGCCCGTGCACCATGACCCGGTCCACCGTGGTCAGCGCCCGCACCAGCCACGGCGTCGCCAGGGTGAACAGCAGACCGACCAGCGAGGTCACGGTGATCTCGAAGGGGTTGTCCAGGTAGACCCGGTGCGTCTCGTCGCCGTACAGCTGGAGCCCGTCCTGGCCGGCGTACATCGGGAACACCCAGAACCACAGCGGGTACGTCAGCATCGCCCACCCGACCGCCCACACGTTCAGGGCGACGACGAACGAGAACACGGCCCACGGGAACTGCAGCACCGCGTACATCAGGCTCCGCCACGAGGTGCCGCTCTTGAGCACGGCGCCCATCCAGCCCATCGCGCCCTGCTTCTTCAGCCGCAGCGGCTCCGGGTCGTCCACCCGCAGCCCCAGCAGGGCACGGGCCCGGGCCCGCTCCATCGCCCCGAAGCCCCGGCACCCGGCGAGTGCGGCCGCCAGCACCGGCACCCCCAGGAACGTCACCAGCAGGCCCGCCCCCAGCGACACCATCGTCACGGCGTAGGCGAAGAGCAGGATGCCGACCGGCAGACCCACCAGCACATAGCCGAACTCCCGCCAGCTGCGCGCCTCGAACGGTGCCCGCAGTCCCGCCGGCAGCCGGTGGTGCCGCGCACCGGTGTCCCCGGGGAAGCCGGACCCGCTCCCGAGCCCGTAACCCTGTCCGTATTCCGTGGCCATCGGTGCCGTCCTTCTCCTCGTCGTCTGCGGCTGTGCTGTCGTACCTCCACCCTCCTCGGCCGCACCGCCAGGGCCAATGGAGCCCGTCGGCGTCTGGGGAGGGGGGTTTTCCCTACCTCCTGGCGACAGCGCCGGCCGCGTCGGCCTCCGTGCGGTCCCGCCACGGCAGCTCGGCCGTGATCGTCGTCGGGCCGCCCTCCGGCGAGTCGACGACGAAGAGACCGTCGACGGCGGACAGCCGGTCGGCGAGGCCCTTCATCCCCGTGCCGCCGTCGAGGCGCGCGCCCCCGTGGCCGTCGTCCCCCACCTGTATGAGCAGTCGGTCGGACGACCGCCACACCTCCACGGAGGCCGAGTCGGCCCCGCTGTGTTTGCTGACGTTCTGGAGCAGCTCCGAGACCGTGAAATAGGCGATGCCCTCGATGGCGGCCGCGGGGCGCTCCGCCAGGTCGACGGTCACCCTGACCGGCACGGTGCAGCGGGAGGCGACCGAGGAGAGCGCCGCGTCCAGACCGCGGTCGGTCAGGACGGCCGGATGGATACCGCGCGCCAGGTCCCGCAGCTCCTGAAGGGCCAGCTTCACCTCGCCGTGCGCCTCGTCGACCATGGTCGCCGCCGTGTCGGGGTCCTCCAGGAGCTTCTCCTTGGCCAGGCCCAGACCCATGGCGAGGTTGACCAGGCGGGCCTGTGCCCCGTCGTGCAGGTCGCGCTCGATGCGCCGCAGGTCGGCCGCGGCCGTGTCGACCACGATCCCCCGGTCCGACTCCAGCTCGGCGATCCGCCGCTCCAGCTCGTCGGAGGGCGACAGCAGCCCGCGCACCATGGCCCGGTCGACGTTGGCCAGGCCCCGCGCGATGAACGGCAGCACCGGCCACAGCGCGAACAACGACGTCAACGTGACGACGAAGGTGGCAGTGCTCCAGGGCAGCCGGATGATCTCGTACAGGACCGTGCGCCAGCCCACCGGGTCCTTCAGGGACATCCACAACTGTGCGAAGAAGCCGCGTCTGCCCCGCATCGGCAGCGGGCTCGGCTCGTCCACCCGCACGCCGAGCAGTGCCCGGGCCCGCGCCCGCTCCAGCTTGCCCAGCTGCCGCGCGCCCAGCAGACCGGCCGCCAGCAGCGGGAGCCCGATCACCGTCACCGTCAACCCGATACCGAAGGACAGCATCGTCACGACGTAGGTGAAGCCGAGCAGCGCCACCGGAAGATTCGCCAGCAGGTGGGCGATCTCCTTCCAGGTGTGCCGGTCGTAGGCGAAACGGGCCGGCGGCAGGCGGTCGTCGGCCGCTGCGCCGGTGGTCCCGGCGAGGCTGGATGTCGAGAGGCGTTCGGTCATACCCGTCAGCGTGCCGTGCGGCGCGGTGCCGCGCCATGAGGCGGACCGCCGGGCCGCACTGAGGAAAACCCCACCCCCGCGTCTCAAGGTGCGACGGGCTGCTTACCGTCCCTTTATCAGGCCCTAGACTCCCGTGCGTACAGATCGTCGAACAGCAACGTTCACGACGTCCACGACAGGGAGCGAGGGGCGCACGTGCCGGAACCGACCGTCGGCGACGCGACCGCCGGCGCCGTGACCACAGCCGATGCGACCGTGGGGCTCGCCGCGGACTACTTCCAGTCCTACTCGGTCGTCGGCCTGCTCGCCGTCGTGGGCGTGCTCTTCGTCGCCGTGGCCTTCGGCGCCGGACGGCTGCTGCGACCGGTGGTCCCGACGCCCGAGAAACTGCTCACGTACGAGTGCGGCGTCGACCCGGTGGGGGAGGGCTGGGCGCACACGCAGGTCCGCTACTACGTCTACGCCTTCCTCTACGTCATCTTCGCGGTCGACTCGATCTTCCTCTTCCCCTGGGCCACGGTCTTCGCCGACCCTGGTTACGGGGCCACGACCCTCGTGGAGATGTTCATCTTCCTCGGCTTCCTCGCCGTGGGTCTGTTGTACGCATACAAGAAGGGCGTCCTGTCGTGGACGTGAACCCCGCCGAGCCCGCACCCGTGCCGCTCCCCGAGCCCAAGAGGCTGGGCACGCTCGCCCGCCTCGCCCCGGAGCCGATGAAGGTCGTCCTGAACTGGGGCCGCCGCTACTCGCTCTGGGTCTTCAACTTCGGCCTCGCCTGCTGTGCGATCGAGTTCATCGCCGCGTCGATGGCCCGCCACGACTTCATCCGGCTCGGCGTGATCCCGTTCGCGCCCGGCCCCCGCCAGGCCGACCTGATGGTCGTCTCGGGCACGGTGACCGACAAGATGGCACCGGCCGTCAAGCGCCTGTACGAGCAGATGCCCGAGCCGAAATACGTCATCTCCTTCGGCGCCTGCTCCAACTGCGGCGGCCCCTACTGGGACTCCTACTCCGTGACGAAGGGCGTCGACCAGATCATCCCCGTCGACGTCTACGTCCCCGGCTGCCCGCCGCGCCCGGAGGCACTGCTCCAGGGGATTCTCAAGCTCCAGGAGAAGATCGCGCGGGAGTCGCTGGGGGAGCGGTACGGCACCTCGCCCCGGCCGTCGACGGCGGCACTGCGGAGCGGTCTGGTACGACCGCCGGCCTCGGCCTCGGCTCCGGCTCCGGCCTCCGACGCCGAGGAGGGCCGATGACCGCGGTCGGCTGGCTGCCCGCGGGCGCCGAGGAACTCTTCGGTCCGGACGCCACGGCAGCGGAGTCGTACGACCTGCTGACCGTCGACGTGCCGCCCGCCTCCTGGATCACCGCCCTGGAGACGGCGCGTGACCGGCTCGGCTGCACGTACTTCGACTGGCTGAGCGCGGTCGACGAGCCGGGCACCGGGTTCCGCGTCGCGGCCCACGTCGTCGCGCTGGGACCGGTGCGCAGGCTGCTCCTGCGTACGACCGTCCCGCACGACGCCCCGGTGCTGCCCACCGCCGTCGCGGTGTACGCGGGTGCGGCCTGGCACGAGCGCGAGACCCACGAGATGTTCGGTGTCGCCTTCGCGGACCACCCCGGGCTGGACCACCTGCTCCTGCCGGAGGGTTTCGAGGGCCACCCGCTGCGCAAGGACTTCGTCCTCGCCGCCCGCGTCGCCAAGGCCTGGCCGGGGGCCAAGGAGCCCGGCGAGTCCGATCACGGCGGTCCGCGTCGGCGCCAGATGCTGCCGCCTGGCGTTCCTGATCCCAACGAGTGGGGCCCGCTGAAGGGTCAGATGCCTCCCGCTCCGGCGCGCCCGGCGCGGGGCGCGGGGCGTGCGGCGGGGGAGCGCCCGCTCCGCGGGGCGGGGGAACGCCCCGCCCGCCGGACCCGTACGGCCGCCGAGGGCTCCGTCGGGCAGACGGCGCCCGACAGCGAGACCCCGGCCGCGCCGCGCCGCTCGCGCACGGCGACCGAGGGCTCGGTCAGCCAGACCTCCCCGGCCGGCGAACCGACGGCCGCACCGGCACCGCGGCGGTCGCGCAGTGCGAGCCAGGGCTCCGCCTCCCAGCGAGCGGCCGGCCCGGCGGACGGGCCCACCGCCGGTACGCCTGCCGGGCAGCGTGACGCCGCCGGTACCGCCGGCCCCCGGCGTGCCCGGAGCGCGTCGCAGGGCTCGGCGAGCCAGCGGGACGCCGCCGACGCCGGACGGCCGGACGACGCGGGCCCCGGCAGCGACACCCCGGACGGCAACGCCACCGGCACCCCCTCCTCACCCACCGGGGAACCGGCCACCAAGCCGACGCCCTCGGCACCGCGCAGCCCGGACGCCCCGTGGCACCACGCCCGCCCGGCGTTCGAGGAGCCTGCCGCCGCCGAGGAGCCGGGGGCTTCCGAAGCGTCACCAACCGCCCCCGACGACGGGCCAGAGCCTCCCCGTGAGCCGGAGGCATCCGGCGAGCCGGAAGCCTCCCGTGAGCCGGAGGCTCCCCGTGAGCCGGAAACCCCCCGTGAGCCGGAGGCTCCCCGCGGGCCGGAAGCTCCCCAAGAGCCCGACGCCCCCGGTGACCCCGACACCCCGCCCGATCCGCCGCACCCCCCAGGAGGCCCGCAGTGAACGACGCGCTCGACGTCACCCTGCGCCTGCTGGTCGTCTTCGTCGTCTTCCTCGCGTTCCCCCTGATCGTCGGCCAGACCGAGCACAAGGTGATGGCCCACATGCAGGGCCGCCTGGGCCCGATGTACGCCGGTGGCTTCCACGGCTGGGCCCAGCTCGTCGCGGACGGGGTGAAGTTCGCGCAGAAGGAGGATGTGGTCCCCGCCGACGCGGACCGCCGCATCTTCCAGCTCGCCCCGGCCGTGGCCCTGCTCCCGTACCTCCTGGTCCTCCTCGCCATCCCGGTCGGGCCCGGAGAGGGCGCGGTCGGTCAGGTCGTCGACGCGGGCGTCTTCTTCGTCCTCGCCGTCATGGGCGTCGGCGTCCTCGGCTCTCTCATGGCCGGCTGGTCCTCCGCGAACAAGTTCTCCCTCCTCGGCGGCCTGCGTACCGCCGCCCAGCTCCTCGCGTACGAACTCCCGATGCTGCTGACCGCGGCCTCCGTGGCCATGGCGGCCGGCACGGTCTCCCTCGTCGGCATCCTCGACGCCTTCGAGTGGTGGTGGCTGCCCTGGCAGATCGTCGGCGCGATCGTCTTCTTCGTCGCCGGGCTGGCCGAACTGCAACGCCCGCCGTTCGACATGCCGGTCGCCGACTCGGAGATCATCTTCGGTGCCTACACCGAGTACACCGGCCTGCGCTTCGCCCTGTTCCTCCTCGCCGAGTACGCCGGGATCGTCGTCCTGTGTGGTCTGACCACCGTCCTCTTCCTGGGCGGCTGGCACGGCCCGTGGGGCGCCGACGGCCTGGGCTGGGTGTGGACCCTGCTCAAGGCGGCCGTCCTCGCCTTCGTCGTGATCTGGCTGCGCGTCACCTACCCGCGGCTGCGCGAGGACCAGCTCCAGAGACTGTCCTGGACGCTCCTCGTCCCCCTCTCCCTCGCCCAGATCGCCCTCACCGGCATCGTCAAGGTGGTGATCGCGTAATGGCCCCCGTCCCCGGCAGCGGCCTGGCCAAGGGTCTGGCCGTCACCCTGCGCACGATGACGCGGAAGACCGTCACCGAGCAGTACCCGGATGCCCAGCCCGAACTGCCGCCCCGCACCCGCGGGGTGATCGGCCTGTTCGAGGAGAACTGCACGGTCTGCATGCTGTGCGCCCGCGAGTGCCCCGACTGGTGCATCTACATCGACTCCCACAAGGAGACGGTCCCGGCGGCCACCCCCGGCGGGCGTGACCGCAGCCGCAACGTCCTCGACCGTTTCGCCATCGACTTCTCCCTGTGCATGTACTGCGGTATCTGCATCGAGGTCTGTCCTTTCGACGCCCTGTTCTGGTCCCCGGAGTTCGAGTACGCCGAGACCGACATCCGCGAGCTCACCCACGAGCGGGACAAGCTCCGCGAGTGGATGTGGACCGTGCCGGCCCCGCCCGTCCTCGACCCCGGCGCGGAAGAGCCCAAGGAACTCGCCGCCGCCCGCAAGGCCGCCGACAAGCTGGCCGCGCAGCCGCGGCCGGACCAGCCCGGACAGGAGGACCAGGAGTGACCCTCGCCGCCGCGTCCCACGGCTTCCTGTCCCCGACCGGCGTGGAGATCGCCTTCCTCCTCGTCGGCCTGGTCACCCTCGGAGCCGCCGTCGTCACCGTCACCACCCGCCAGCTCGTCCACGCCGCCCTGTGGCTCGTGGTGGCTTTGGGCGGCCTCGCCGTCGAATACCTGCTGCTCACCGCCGAGTTCATCGCCTGGGTCCAGGTCCTCATCTACGTCGGTGCCGTCGTCGTCCTCATCCTGTTCGGGCTGATGCTCACCAGGGCGCCCATCGGCCGGTCCCCGGACGCCGACTCCGGCAACCGCTGGGCCGCGCTCACCGTGGCCGTGGCCGCCGCCGTGGCCCTGGTGTGGGTCGTCGTCGACGCCTTCCGCACCACCTGGATCGACCTGGACGGCCCGGCCGCCGGCTCCACCGCCGTCACCGGAGCGAGCCTGTTCCAGAACTGGGTCCTCCCCTTCGAGGCCCTCTCGGTCCTCCTCCTCGCCGCCCTGGTCGGCGCCATCGTCCTGTCCCGCAAGGCCAAGGCGGCCCGCGCGGGCGAAGCCTCCCGACCCGGAAGCCCCCAGTCCGGAAGCCCCCAGTCCGGCACTTCCCGGGCCGGTACCTCCCGGACGGGCGGTGTCCGCTGATGCACCTCGCCTATCCCGCCGTCCTCTCCGCCCTCCTGTTCTGCACGGGCCTCTACGGCGTGCTCGCGCGCCGCAACGCGATCCTGGTCCTGATGTCGGTCGAGCTGATGCTCAACGCCGTCAACCTCAACCTGGTCGCCTTCGACGTCTGGCTCAGCAGGGCCGCCGAGGAGACCCTGCACTCCGGCCAGGCCCTGACCCTGTTCACCATCGCCATCGCGGCCGCCGAGATCGGCATCGGCCTGGCGATCGTCCTCGCCGTCCACCGCAACCGCGGCACCGCGGACATCGACAAGCTCCGCGACACCGCCGAGGGCCACGAGCCCGACGGCCCCGACACCGACACTCCCGCGACCGGGACGGCCGCCGAGAAGGCTGAGGCCACCGCGTGACCACGACCACCCTCGCCGTACTCGTCCCCCTCCTTCCCTTCCTCGGGGCGGCCGCCGGTCTCCTGCTGGGCCGGTCGGCGCCCGGATTCGTCCGCCCCCTCGCCGTCCTGCCGACGCTGGCGGCCCTCGTCCTCGCCGTACTCGTAGCGGCCCGCCAGGGCGGTGGCCGGGCCGTCGACGCCGTCACGGAACTGACCCCCACCGGTTCGGTCCCGGTCGAACTCGCCCTGCACATCGACGGCTTCGCCGCCCTCGTCGCCCTCCTGGTCGGCACTGTCGCCGTCTGCGTGCAGATCTACTCGACGGGCTATCTGCGCGACGACCCGCGCTACGCCTCGTACGCCGCTCTCGTCTCCCTGTTCACCTCCGCCATGTTCCTCGTCGTGTACTCCGGCGACCTGATGGTGCTGCTGGTCGGCTGGGAGGTCATGGGCATCTGCTCGTACTTCCTGGTCGGCCACTACTGGGAAACTCCCGAGGCGCGTGCCGCCTCCCTGAAGGCCTTCCTGGTGACCAAGCTCGGCGACGTCCCCTTCCTGATCGGGCTGCTCGCGCTGGCGACCGAGGCCGGCTCCTTCCGCATCACCGAGATCCTCGGCGCGGTGGCGCGTGGCTCGCTCGACCACCCGACGCTGATCGCCCTGCTGCTCCTGGCCGGTGTGGCGGGCAAGTCGGCGCAGTTCCCCCTGCACACCTGGCTCCCCGACGCGATGGCGGGCCCGACGCCCGTCTCCGCGCTGATCCACGCCGCGACGATGGTCGCCGCCGGTGTGTACTTCGTCGCCCGGCTCCTTCCGCTCTTCGAGGCATCACGGGCCGCGATGGCCGTCCTCGCCGTCATGGCCGCCGTCACGATGGTCGGCTCCGCGCTCGCCGCCCTCGCCCAGGACGACATCAAACGCGTCCTGGCCTACTCGACGATCGGACAGCTCGGCTACATGACCGGCGCCCTCGCCACGGGCGACCGGGGTGCCGCCGTCTTCCACCTCCTCGCGCACGGCGCCTTCAAGGCGCTCCTGTTCCTCGCCGCCGGCGTGATCATCCACGCCGCCGGCACCAACTCGCTGGCCGCCATGTCCCGCATGCGGGGCCTGCGCGAACGCGTCCCGGACGCCTACTGGACAATGACCGTGGCCCTGCTCGCGCTCGCCGCGATCCCGCCCTTCAGCGGCTTCTTCTCCAAGGAGTCCGTCCTCGGCGCCGCGGAGCACGTCGCCACCGGCCACACCGAGCACGCGCCCGGCGCCGCGGGCTGGACCGTGCTCGTCGCCGGGCTGATCACGGCCCTGCTCACCGCCGCCTACGCCACCCGCCTGTGGCTGCTGGCCTTCCGCGGCCGAGGCGCCGAGGCCCCCGACCACGGCAAGCAGCCGCTGGTCATGAACGCCGTGCTCTGGGTGCTCGCCATCCCCTCACTGGCCCTGGGCGGACTCGCCTTCCGACTGCTGCCCGACTGGTTCGACGGCCACGACCTCACCCCGACCCTCACCACCTCCGTGCTGGGCACGGGAGTGGCCCTGGCGGGCGGCATCGTCACCTACGCCGCCTGGCAGCACACCTCGGCGCTGGCGGCCCGCACCCCGCTGGGCGCCGTCGCCGCCCACCCCGAGGGCGACGCCGCCCTGGTGGAGGCCGAGGCCATCGCCGTCCACCGGCCCGCCTACGGAGACCTCGCCTCCGCGCCCGACCCGGCGGACCCGGGGCGACTCCTGCTGGGCCCGGTGCATCGGCACGCGGCCGCGGGCTTCCACCTGGACGCGGTGTACACGACCCTCTTCGTCCGCCCGGTCCGGGCAGGCGCACGCCTCGTCCGGTTCCTGGACCGCGAGGTCGTCGACACCTACGTACGTGCGGCGGGCGGGCTGCCCCGCTTGCTCGGGGCCGCCGTACGGCGTGCCCAGACCGGCAATGTGCAGACCTATGTGAGCGCGCTGCTCGCCGGCACCGTCGTCCTCGCGGTCGCCGCCGTCCTCGTCGCCACGGGAGCGTGAGCAGGCGTGATCGATATCAACGAGTCCGTGATGCAGGTCCTTCTCGCGTTCATCGTCGTCGGCCCGCTCCTCGGTGCCGTCGCCGCCCTCCTGCCGGCCCCGCCCGGGCTGAAGGGGAAGTCACCCGAGCAGGCCGTACTCCGGCACGGTGTCACCGTCACCGGCGCGGTCCTCCTCGCGGCGGTCGTCCTCGTGCTCGGCTTCGACCACGACCATCCGTCGAAGATGCAGGCCAGCACGGACATCAGCTGGATCCCCGCACTCGACGTGCGCATCCACCTCGGCATCGACGGCATTTCCCTCCCCCTGCTGGTCCTGACCGCGCTGCTGACTTTCCTCTGCGCGCTCTACTCGTACGCGAAGATGCCGTCGGGCCCGAGCCCGAAGGCGTTCGTCGCGCTGCTGCTCGTCCTGGAGTCCGGCACCCTCGCGACCTTCGCCGTCCTCGACCTGATCCTGTTCTTCCTCGCCTTCGAGACGGTCCTCATCCCGATGTACTTCCTCATCGCCCGCTGGGGCGGCGAGGGACGGGCCGGGGCCGCCTGGAAGTTCATCCTCTTCACGCTCCTCGGCTCCGTCGTCATGCTGCTCGGCCTGCTCCTGATCGGAATCACGGCGGGCACATTCGACATGGTGGCACTCGCCACTGACAACGGCCGGTCGCTCACCACATCCGTGCAGGTCATCGCCGTTCTGGCGATCGGGATCGGGCTCGCGGTCAAGACCCCGATGTGGCCGCTGCACAGCTGGCTGCCCGACGCCCACACCGCCGCGCCCACCGTCGGCTCGGTACTGCTGGCCGGTGTCCTGCTGAAGATGGGTACGTACGGGTTCGTCCGGATCCTGCTCCCGGTCGCGCCGGAGGGCTTGCGCACCTTCGCGCCCTACCTCGCCGCCTTCGCCGTCATCGGCATCATCTACGGCTCCCTGGCCTGCCTGGCCCTCGCCAGAAGGGGCGCCAAGGGCGACCTCAAGCGCCTCATCGCCTACTCGTCCGTCGGCCACATGGGCTTCGTCCTGCTCGGCGTCGCGACCATGACCCCGACCGGCGTGAACGGCGCCCTCTTCGCCAACATCGCTCACGGCCTCATCACAGGCCTGCTCTTCTTCGTGGTCGGCGCGCTCAAGGACCGCACCGGGACCACCGACCTCGACGCCCTCGCCGAGGAGTCCGGTCACGCCCTGTACGGCAAGGCACCGCGCCTCGGCGGACTGCTCGCCTTCGCCGCGGTCGCCTCGCTCGGCCTGCCGGGCCTGGCCGGGTTCTGGGGCGAGATGCTCGCCCTGTTCGGGGCCTTCGACCCGCACGACGACCTCAGCCGCCCCGCCTTCCTCACCTTCATGGCCATCGCCGCCTTCGGGACCCTGCTGACCGCCGCGTACATGCTGATCGTGGTCCGCCGCGTCTGCATGGGCGCCGTGCCGCAGGACGCCCCGCAGCCGAACCTCGCCGACGTGCGCACCTACGAGTTCGCCGCCTGGACGCCGCTCGTCGCCCTCACCGTCGTCGCCGGACTGTGGCCCAGGACCCTCCTCGGGCTGACCGATCCGGCCGTGCAGCAGCTCCTCTCAGGAGGCACCCGATGAGCTCCCCGGCCCAGCTCCTCGCCGAGCCCCTGACGCAGTCACCGACCCAGAACCTCGTCCAGTCCGTCGACTGGCTCGCCATCGCGCCGCCCACCATCACTGCGGTCGTGGGACTCGTCGTCCTCGTCACCGACCTGTTCGTCAAGGACGCCCGCAAGTCCCTGCTCGGCTGGATCTCGGTCTCCGGACTCGCCGCCTCCGCCGTCATGCTGCTGCCCCTGGTGAACGACGACCGCTCCACCTTCTGCCTGGCCGGCGAGCCCGGCGTGTGCAGCTACACCGCGGACACCTTCACCCTCGCCGTCCAGTTCCTGGTCCTCGGCGGCGCCCTCCTGACCGCCCTCCTGTCCGTCACCGCGGTGAAGGACGCCGACCGGGGACTGCCCGAGGGCGAGTTCTGGTTCCTGCTGCTCTCCTCCGCGGCCGGCGCGGCCCTCCTGCCCGCCTCCCGCGACCTCGCGACCCTGGTCGTCGCCCTGGAGGTCGCCTCCCTGCCCGCCTTCGCCCTCGTCGGTCTCCGGCAGGGCGACCGCAGGTCCTCCGAAGCCGCCCTGAAGTTCTTCCTGTCCTCGGTCACCGCGACCGCGGTCAGCCTCATGGGCATCAGCTTCGTGTACGCCACCACCGGCACCCTCTACCTCACCCAGGTGGCCGACCGCATCCAGCACGTCGACGGGCAGTTCACGACCCTCGCCCAGACCGGCGTGGTCCTCACCCTCGTCGGCTTCGCCTTCAAGACGGCCGCCGTCCCCTTCCACTTCTGGGTGCCCGACACCTACGTCGGCGCCCCCTTGCCGATCGCGGCCTACCTGTCCGTGATCGGCAAGGCGGTCGGCTTCTCCGGCCTCATCCTGGTCACGGTCGTCGCCCTGCCCTCCTACGCGGACGTCTGGGGCCCAGCCCTCGCGGCACTGGCCGCGCTCACCATGACCGTCGGCAACGTCGGCGCCCTCCGGCAGCAGGCCACGCGCGCGTACAGCGCGGTACGCCTGCTCGCCTGGTCGTCCGTCGGCCAGGCCGGCTACCTCCTGGTGCCGATCGCCGCCGCCGCGTACTCCGACGACCCCGAGCGCTCGATCGGCTCCACCGTCGCCTACGCCCTCATGTACGCCGCGGTGAACCTCGGCGCCTTCGCGGTGGCCGCGCTGGTGGGCCGCACGCGAGCCCTCAACCGCGTCGCGGACTACCGCGGCCTGTACGCGTCCAACCCCCTCACCGCTCTGCTGCTGGCGTTCTTCCTGCTCTGCCTCGCCGGACTGCCGCCCGGCGTCATCGGCCTCTTCGCCAAGGTCACGGTGTTCACCGCGGCCGTCGACGCCGGACTCGGCTGGCTGGCCGTCGTCATGGCCGTCAACGTCGTGATCGCGCTCTTCTACTACCTCCAATGGACGGCTCTGCTGTTCCGGGCGCCCGAGGAGGCGCCCGCCGGCCACCGCGCCCCCGGCCCCCTCACGGCCGCGATCGCCGCGACCGCGGTCCTCGCCGTCGCCCTCTCCGGAGCACCCCAGCTGATCCTGCGCTTCGCCGACACCGGGCTCTTCTGAACCCACCCGTCCGCACACGCGCGCGTGCGGCACCCGGCTCCACGCGCGCGTGCCGCCCGTCGCGCCCGTCGCGGCCGTCACCCGTACGGACCACACGTGCCGCGCCGCGGCCCGGGGAACTGGTGGCCTTCGCCTGGCGTTGACCAGTACGGAAGGGTCCACTGGACGTGTCACCCACGGCACCGGTGGCACCGGAGACCAGGAAGCAACCACAGCGAGCGAGACCAGCAAGCAAAGGGTTCCCCTGCTGCACGACTTGGAGGGCGTACCGTGCACCGCCGGCACAACGGGCTCAGGACCGCAGTTCTCCTCGGGGGACTGTCCGCGCTCATCATCGTCATCGGCAGCTTCTTCGGCCGAGCGGGGCTCGTCGTCGCGGTCCTCGTCGCCCTGGGCACCAACGCGTACGCGTACTGGAACAGTGACAAGCTCGCACTCCGCGCCATGCGCGCCCGCCCGGTCAGCGAGTTCGAGGCCCCGGCGCTGTACCGCATGGTCCGCGAGCTCTCCACTCAGGCCCGCCAGCCGATGCCCCGCCTGTACATCTCACCGACGGAGGCGCCGAACGCCTTCGCGACCGGCCGCAACCCGCGCAACGCGGCCGTGTGCTGCACCGAGGGCATCATGCGCCTGCTCGACGAGCGCGAACTGCGCGGCGTGATCGGCCACGAACTCAGCCACGTCTACAACCGCGACATCCTCATCTCCTCCGTCGCCGGCGCCCTCGCCTCGGTGATCATGTTCCTGGTCAACTTCGCCTGGCTGATCCCCGTGGGCCGGTCCAACGACGACGACGGACCCGGTCTGCTGGGCATGCTCCTCATCATGCTGCTCGGACCGCTCGCCGCCACCGTCATCCAACTGGCGATCAGCCGTTCCCGGGAGTACGAAGCCGACGCGTCCGGCGCCCAGCTGACCGGCGACCCGCTCGCCCTGGCCGACGCCCTGCGCAAACTGGAACTCGGCACCAAGCAGCTTCCGCTCCCCCCGGAGCCCCGGCTCGAGACCGCCAGCCACATGATGATCGCCAACCCCTTCCGGCCGGGGCAGGGACTCTCGAAGATGTTCTCCACCCACCCGCCGATGGCGGAGCGAATCGCCCGGCTCGAAAAGATGGCAGGTCGTCAGCAGTGAAGACCATCCTCAACGTCATTTGGCTCGTGCTCAGCGGCTTCTGGCTGTTCCTCGGCTACCTGCTGGCGGGCGCGCTGCTCTGCATCACGATCATCGGAATCCCCTTCGGCATCGCGGCCTTCCGCATCGGCGTCTACGCCCTGTGGCCCTTCGGGTACACGGCGGTCGAGCGCCGCGACGCCGGAGCACCCTCCTGCATCGGGAACGTGCTGTGGCTCGTCCTCGCCGGCTGGTGGCTGGCGCTCGGGCACATCGTCACCGGTATCGCGCTGTGCGTCACGATCATCGGCATCCCGCTCGGTCTCGCCAACTTCAAGCTGATCCCCGTCTCGCTGCTCCCGCTGGGACGCGAGATCGTGCGCACGGACCAGCCGTTCACCGCTGCGGCAGCGTCGCAGCGGACCGGCTGGTAACGGGTGTTCGTGGGCCGTCGGGGCCCACGTTGTCCACAGCCTCCCGGTTGTCCACAGGCCCGCCCGGATGTCAGTGGCGGGCCGCATGATGAATCCATGAGCGAGAACGAGCAGTTGCTGGAACGGGTGGCCGCCAAAGCGCGGAACACCCGCCCGTGGGGCTGGGCCTCTCTGCCCGAGCCCGTGGACGGGGAGACGTCGGCCCGCGCCGAGGCCGCCCTGGGCTTCCCTCTTCCCGCACTGCTCGCCGAGCTGTACCTGCGCATAGGAGACGGCGGATTCGGCCCGGAGTACGGCCTGTTGCCCCTGCTCGACAATCCGCCGTCGGGCGAGCCCGCCGCCGTCGCCCAGTACCTCGCCAACCGCGACAGCGCTGCGAAGGACCCCGACTGGCCCTGGCCCGAGGGCGTCCTGCCCATATCCCACTGGGGTTGCGCGATGTACGCGTGCGTCGACTGCCGCTCCCCGCAGGCCACCGTCCTCCTCTTCGAGCCCAACGCCGGTGACGCGGGCCATGCCTGGTACGTCGACGCCCCGAGCCTCGCCGACTGGCTGAGGGCCTGGGTCGAGGGCACGGGCTGGTACGAGGAGGCCCACGAAGGCCCGGAACCGCCCCCATGGAGCGACTTCCCCATACGCACCGGCAGAGCACCCAGAGGACCCGTGACGACGCGTACGCCGCCCACACCGGCGTCCTGAGGGCAACCGGCCGAGCCCCCACCGCGGAACACACCACACCCACGGTGCCGATGCCCGACCACCTCGGCGCGCCCTCAGCCGCCGTCTACCGCGGGACTTGCTGCCCCCGCACCCCGTACGCCACCACACCCACCGCCAGCACGCCCACCCCCACGACGACCGACAGCGCCGGGAGCGAGACGGCGAGCAGCACACAGCCCACCAGTCCCAGCGCCGGTACGAGCCGCGACACCCGTGAAGGGTCGAGCGTCCAGGCCGACGCGTTGGCCACGGCGTAGTACACCAGCACACCGAAGGAGGAGAAGCCGATCGCCCCACGCACGTCCACCGTCGCCGCCAGGACCGCGACCACCGCGCCCACGGCCAGCTCCGCCCGGTGCGGCACCTGGAAACGCGGATGCACCGCGGCCAGCGCCCGGGGCAGATGACGGTCCCGGGCCATGGCCAGCGTCGTCCGGGACACGCCCAGGATCAGCGCTAGCAGGGAGCCCAGCGCGGCCACGGCGGCACCCACCCGCACGACCGGCGCCAGCGCCGGCACGCCGGCCGCGCGTACCGCGTCGGCGAGGGGCGCCGTCGCCTGCCCCAGACCGGCCGGGCCCAGCACGGAAAGGACAGCCACCGCCACCCATCCGTACACCGCCAGGGTGAGCCCCAGCGCCAGTGGGATCGCGCGCGGGATCGTGCGCCGCGGGTCCCGCACCTCCTCACCGAGGGTCGCGACGCGCGCGTACCCCGCGAACGCGAAGAACAGCAGGCCGGCCGCCTGAAGGACGCCGCCGACACCGCCCGACAGGCCGATGTCCAGCCGCCCGGCGTCGGCCCGCTCCGAGCCGAGACACGCCACCACCACGGAAGCGAGGACAGCGAGAACCACCGCCACGATCACCCGTGTCAGCCAGGCGGACTTCCGGATCCCGCCGTAGTTCACCGCGGTCAGCGCCACCACGGCGGCGACCGCCACCGCGTGCGCCTGCTCCGGCCAGACGTACGCGCCCACCGTGAGCGCCATGGCGGCACAGGAAGCCGTTTTCCCGACGACGAACGACCAGCCCGCGAGATAGCCCCAGAACTCCCCGAGCCGCTCACGCCCGTAGACGTAGGTGCCACCCGAGGCCGGATACCGGGCGGCGAGCCGGGCCGACGACATGGCGTTGCAGTAGGCGACCACGGCTGCCACGGCGAGGGCGAGAAGCAGTCCCGAGCCGGCGGCCCGCGCCGCCGGTGCCAGGGCGGCGAAGACCCCGGCACCGATCATGGAACCGAGCCCCACGACGACGGCGTCGCCCAGACCAAGGGTGCGACGCAGCCCCGAAACCGCAGGTGTCATGGGTCGCACCCTACTGATCGGCGCAACCACCCGACGCGGACGGAACGTCCCCTTCACCAAGAGGACATGAACACCGCGCGGAGGAACGGCCCGCAGCACCGGCACAGCGTGGGCACAGAGAGAAAGGGCAGGGTCACGGCATGACCGTCATCAGCTGGATCATCCTCGGACTGCTGGCCGGAGCCATCGCCAAGTTCCTGCTGCCGGGCCGCGACCCCGGAGGTCTCGTCGGCACCACCCTCATCGGTGTCGCGGGCGCGTTCATCGGCGGCTGGATATCGGCCCGCTGGCTTGACCACCCGATCAGCAAGGACTTCTACGACGGCGCCACCTGGGCGGCGGCGATAGGCGGTTCGCTGGTGCTGCTCATCGCCTACCGGCTCCTGTTCGGCAACTCGCGCGACTGAACGCGCGGACCGGACGAGAAAGGGTGGGCACCGTCGGGGTGCCCACCCTTTCTCGTCCCGGCTCAGCGGATCACCGGTAGTTGACGAACTGCAGCGCGAAGTCGAAGTCCTGGCCCTTCAGCAGGGCGATCACGGTCTGCAGATCGTCCCGGCTCTTCGAGGAGACCCGCAGCTCCTCGCCCTGCACCTGGGCCTTCACGCCCTTGGGGCCCTCGTCGCGGATGAGCTTGGCCACCTTCTTCGCGTTCTCCTGGGAGATGCCCTCCTCGATCGACGCGAAGATCTTGTACTCCTTGCCGGACAGCTGCGGCTCGCCCGCGTCCAGAGCCTTGAGCGAGATGCCGCGCTTGATCAGCTTGGACTGGAAGACGTCGAGGACTGCGTTCACCCGGTCCTCGGAGTTGGCCTCCATGAGGATCTTCTCCCCGGACCACGAGATCGAGGCGCCCACGCCCTTGAAGTCGTAACGCTGCGAGATCTCCTTGGCGGCCTGGTTGAGGGCGTTGTCGACCTCCTGCCGCTCGACCTTCGAGACGATGTCGAAACTGGAGTCGGCCATGTCCTGTGGCTCCTTGTATCTGGGTGCGTGTCGGGCCGCGTATCGGGTCCGTACCGGCATACGTCGTCGGCCGCCGGGCCCGGCGGGGTCCTCGGCCGCATCCGGACAAGCCTAGCCACCCGCCGCGGTCGGGGCGGCGATCAATCGGGTGGCGAAGCACCCCTCCACATCAGGTATTGTTTACGTCGTTGCCACGGAGCACCGCCCACCAGCGGTACGACGGGCAGCGAACCCCGGCGGTGTGCCCGAGCGGCCAAAGGGAGCAGACTGTAAATCTGCCGGCTCAGCCTTCCCAGGTTCGAATCCTGGCGCCGCCACACGACCGAAAGGGTCTGTGACCAGCAGCAATGCTGATCACAGACCCTTTCGTCGTTCCCCGGTCCGGGTTCGCTGCGGCGGCGTGGCGAAGATCATACGGGCGCTTCATGCCGCCTCGTGCCGCGGCCAGGCCAGGCCAGGCCAGGCCAGGCCGGTCCGGACCCCTCACTGCTCCCTGAGCGCGGTTTCCAGTCGATGCCGGAACGACAGGATCTTCTCCTCGGCTGAGGCTACGACCTGCCGCAGGGTGTCTGAAACGGTCAGCAACTCGACAAGGTTTCCACGGGTTGGATTGCTGTCGATGAGTATGGACAGGTATCCGTCCGCTTCTTCCCATCGCGACATCAGGCAATGGACGAGGAAGAGGTTCCCTTTGTCGGATATATGGTTTCTGGCACTGCACAGTTCGATGGTGCGCGCGACGCACGATTGGCACTCGGGGTGGTGTGTCGCGTAAAGGGCAACCGATCTCTCGTAATGCGTCCAGCCATTGTCGGGTTCGAGTGCGAGAGCGCGGTCGAAGTCGGCCAAAGCCTCTTCGTATCGCCCCAGAACGCGGTAGGTGACGCCCCGACTCGTCATAGCGTACGTGCTCGCGGTATCTATTTCGATGGCGCGATCGAAGGCGGCCAAGGCTTCCGTGTATCGGCCCTCAAGGCGCAGTATGTGACCGCGGTTGGCGATGGCCCAGACGTACTCCGGGTTGATCTCGATCGCTCGATCGAAGTCGGCCAGGGCTTCTTCGGGCCGTCCCATGGACAGGTGGAGCTGACCGCGATTGGTGATGGCCCAGACGTACTCGGGGTTGATCTCGATGGCTCGGTTGTAGTCCGCCAGGGCTTCCTCGTACCGGCCTGTGGAGTCGTAGGTCTGGCCGCGGCTTGCGATGGCCCAGGCGTAGTCGGGGTTGCTTTCGATGACGTGATCGAAGTCGGCGAGGGCTTCCTCGTACCGGCCCGCAACGCGGTACAGCTCGCCCCGAGCGGAGAGGATCCAGGACGTTTCGGGCGCGATCTCGATGGCTCGGTTGTAGTCCGCCAGGGCTTCCTCGTACCGGCCTGTGGAGTCGTAGGTCTGGCCGCGGCTTGCGATGGCCCAGGCGTAGTC
>NZ_JBIWJU010000016.1:0-63517 GCF_044765285.1 Streptomyces sp. NPDC102490 | reverse complement strand
GTAGTCGGGGTTGCTTTCGATGACGTGATCGAAGTCGGCGAGGGCTTCCTCGTACCGGCCCGCAACGCGATAGAGCTCGGCGCGATTCCCCATGACCCAGAGATTATGGGGCTCTATGTCGAGGGCTCGGTTGAAGTCGTCCAGGGCGTCCTCGTACCGGCGCATGGACTGATAGGTCTGCCCACGGCTTTCGATGGCCCATACGACGTCCGGCTCGAGTGTGATGGCCCGGTCGAAGTCGGCCAAGGCTTCGTCATATCGTCCGGCGAGGCGGTAGGTCTCACCGCGATTCCGGAAGATCCGTGCTGTTGTTTCGAGCTCAAGTGCGGTGGTGTAGTCCTCCAGGGACTGCTCGTAATCGTGGATCAGGCGATGCTCGTAGCCGCGAAGCAAGTACGCGAGGCTCTTCGCGGAGGTATCAAGGGCGCCGCGGGAAAGCATCAGTGTGAGTACGGTTATGCCCGGGCTGGGGCCTTCGAGGGCAGCCAGGAGTTTCTGCCCCCAGTCGCGCAATGGGGCGGCATCGGTGTCCTGGCCGGCTCGTGCCAGGGTTTGGGACCATCGCCGTAGGGTGGTGATGTCGTGATCGTGGGCGTGCAGTGCCTCACCGAGAGCGTGAGGCAGTGCAGTGCGGTAGTCGGCGCACAACTCGTGGTAGGTCTCCTGGAGTCTGTAGTTGCGCCATCGTTCGTCGTCCCACCAGCCTTCGGCCGGAGGAGCATGCTGTTCCAGCTGAACGCGTCGCTCCCGAAACGCGTCCGCCAAGCGCTTGTGCTGTTCTCTCCATCGGAGGGGTGACTGCTGACGTTGCAGGCGCAGCATGGCCGATCGAACAACGTCGTGGTAGTGGCCACGGCCGGCCCGGTTGATGAAGAAGGGCATGGAGCGCAGCCAACTGAACTCCTCCCCGGCTTCCTCCTCCACGATTGCGCGGTAGATGTCCTCGTCGAGTTCTTGAGGCAGAGCGCATGCCAGGGCGGCCGCACGGCGGGCTGCATTCGTTTCCCACTTGAGGAATCGCTCCACGGCGGTGCCGCTGGGATCTCCCACGTCCGCGACGCTGGTGGGGCGCGTCTGAGCCAGCGTTGACACCAGGACTGGCAGCCGTGCGGAAAGCTCCAGGATGACCTGGATCACCTTTTCGTCGGTGATGCCTTTGGAACCGAGAAGCTGACGCGCCTCCGTCTCGGTGAACACGTCCAGTGGAAGGTCGGTCACCAGGTCGAGCCAGTCCCCCCAGGTCTGGGGATCCAGTCCGGATTGACCCGCCAAGACCACCAGTACGTTGGCCGGTAGATGCCCGTACCGGTCGCTGACCAGTATGTCCCGCAGCCAGACGTCCAGCATCGGGCCGGTGCGCTCATACGTGTCAAAGAACAGCACCACCCAAGGTCGACGGTCCGAGGCCTCGGTCAGGCTGCGGAGGAAAACCGGTGTGAGGACTTGCAGCGGAGACAGAACCAACTCGACATCTTCGTGATTGCGCAATCGGGAACTGATCAGCGTCTTGATCCGGTCAGCCCCCGTGGCCACCTGATGCGGGTCGAGCGCACCGGTGAAGGCGCCGACGCCGGGAATCATTCCCAAGCCGGTGAGCGCGAGTTGCGAGCCGATCACACTGGACGGAGTCGGAGAGCCTTGATTGCCCCCTTGTCCTCCTTCAGCAGTCTCACTGGGCAACCCGGCCAAGCCAGTGCTGGCATCGACTTCGTGCCGACGCTGTCGATAGGTGGCGTACAACTTCTCGAAGGACTTGAGTTCCACGCCCTGTTGGCTGAATTGCGCACTGATGGTCTCCATCGTCTCGACCACGTCCGCTGCCGATTCGTCCACGTAGGCCGTGAGGGCTTGGGCCTCGCGGGCGAGGGATTCCAGCTGCCGGACCAGGGTCGACTTGCCGACACCGGCCGGGCCACGGATATGGAAGAAGAACGATGTCGTCTCTTCCGGCGACTGCTGGAGAGCATCCCTGAACGCGTCTTGTTCCCGTTGACGTCCGACCAACCCGCCTTGGCGCCGCCGCCGGATCAGCTCCTGCCGGGAAAGCTTGCGTCCCGTCACCGGACCCCCCGTCAAAGTGACCGATAGATCGACTCTGGGGCGTCATTGTCTCTCGCGCGAGCGCCTGCCGCCCAGGGGTGAGCCACGCGAGAAGAACACGTGGCCGTCCCCCTGTGCGGGCAGACTGGTGGCATGGCCTCGTCCTCCCGCCGCAGAATCTGCCCCGAGTGCCGTCGCGAGATCGCCGTCGTCGCGGGGCGGTACGCGCGCCACGACCCGCCCGGCGCACGGGAGAGTGGCGACCTCGTGTCCTGTCCCGGGTCGCGTCGGCCGGCGCAACTCGGCGCGGCGCAACCGTCCTTGGACGGGTACGTCGTCCCTGACTTCCCGGGGCAGCTGCCCCTCTTCTAGTCTCAGCCGGCCTTCGTGAGCGCCCGCGCCCCGAGTTGCCCCGCCGACCTCAGTTCCCGGCCACCGACTTCACCGCCACCGACACCGGCGCCGAACCGCTGATCAGCTCCAGGGTCAGGCCGTTGGTGGCCGGGGTGTCGACCAGTTCCGCCAGGACGGCCGCGACGTCGTCGCGCGGAACGGGGCCGCGGCCGGTGTGCGCCTCCAGACGCACCAGGCCCGTGCCCGCGTCGTCCGTCAGGGCGCCGGGGCGCAGGATCGTCCAGTCCAGGGCGTCCAGCGAGCTGACGTACGCGTCCGCCTCGCCCTTGGCGCGCAGGTAGACGTCGAAGATCTCGTCTCCCTGGTGCCCCGGGTCGGCGCCCATGGACGACACGATCAGGAAGCGTCGTACGCCCGCCCGGACCGCCGCGTCAGCGAAGAGGACGGCCGCCGCCTTGTCCACCGTGTCCTTGCGGGCCGCCCCGCTGCCGGGCCCCGCGCCCGCCGCGAAGACCGCGGCGTCCGCGCCCCGCAGCCGCTCCGCGACCTCCTCGACCGAGGCCGACTCCAGGTCCAGCACGACCGGTTCGGCGCCCGCGGCGCGCAGATCGTCGGCCTGCTCCGCCTTGCGGACGATGCCCGCCACCTCGTCACCGCGCGCGGCGAGCAACCGCTCCAGCCGCAGCGCGATCTGACCATGACCACCAGCGATGACAATGCGCATGTCTTCGACCGTACGCCTCGACGACCGCCCGCGCCGCACGACTTCGCCCCCCAGCACGGCCCGCTCGTCGCCTGTCCGGCCGCTCGCACGGCCTGCTCGCCGCCTGCCCGGCCTGCCCGCCACCTGCCCGGTCGGTTCGCCGCCCGCCCGGCCCGCCCGCCGCCCGCCCGGCTCCCGCTCAGGCCGTGTCCCCGCGCTCGTCACGGCCGCCCGGCCCGCCGTGTCCGTCACGGCGTACCCGCCCGCCACCGCCCTGCCGGGGCAGCCCCAGATCCGGCGCGGCGGTCGAGTCGCCGTACTCCCGTACCGCGCTGGTCCGCGCCACCACGCGCCCCCGGTGCACCACGATCCGGCTGTACGCCAGCGACAGTGCGCCCGCCAGCCGGTCCCCGCGCACGGCGAGGAGTTCGGCCGGGAAACCCGCCTCCACCCGTACCTCGGGCAGCCCGAGCGCCGACCGTGCCGCCGCGCTCACCGCGTCGTACGCCTCCTCGGGGCGCAGCCCGTGGCGCGAGGCCAGCAGGTAGGCCGCCTCCAGGGGGTCTCCGCGCCCGACCGGGTTGGACACGTCCCGCAGCGCACCACTCCCGGCGGCGAGCCGTACCCCGGCCGCCCGCAGCAGCCGTACCGGAGCCGTGCCGTCGGGATGGTCCCCCGTCCCGCAGGCGCCCTGCGGCAGGCAGACCACGGTCACTCCCGCTGCCGCGAGCTGGTCCGCGGCCCGGGAGACCGCGTCGGCGGGCAGCCGGCCCAGGCCGTCGCAGGGGCCGATGGCGACCCCGGGGCGCAGCCCGCCCGCCATGGCCGCCAGCCGGGCCAGCCGCGCCGGGTCGGCGGCGTCCGTGTGCAGGTCGACCGGGCAACCGTGCTCGGCGGCGACCTCCAGGACCGCCTCCACGTACCCCGCCGGATCGGGGTCCAGGTCCGGACACCCGCCCACCACGTCGGCGCCCATCTTGACCGCGTCCCGCAGCATCGCCAGCCCCTCGGCGCCGGCCACCCCGGTCAGCACCCTCGGCATCGCCACCGCGGTCAGTTCGGCGAGCCCGCGCAGGGAGCGCCGGGTCCGCAGTACGGCGGTCAGCGCGCCGAGGCCCGCGACGTCGCCCACGCGCACGTGCGTCCGCAGCGCGGTGGCGCCGTGTCCCAGCTGGAGCAGGGCGGCCTCGGTGGCCCGGCGCTGGACGTCCTCGGGCTGGTAGGAGACGGGGCCGGGGACGTCGGCGGTGAGTGCCGTGTCGGCGTGGACGTGGGGATCGGCCGGGGCCGGGAGCAGCAGGTAGCCGCCCAGGTCGAGGTGGCCGCCGGGGGCGGGGCCGGGACGGGGGCCGGGCGCGCGTCCCGGTGGCAGGCTGCCGAGGGTGCGGCGCGGGGTCAGGCTGCCGGCCGTACCGACCGCCTCGATGCGACCGCCGTGGAGCCGTACGTCCACGGTCCGGCCGTCGGTGAGCCGCGCCCCGGAGAGCAGGAGCGAGCCGCGGTCGGCGGGGTCCGAGGGGGAGGGCGAGTGGGGCGGCTGCGGCTGGCTGTCGGGCATCGCGCTCCTCTGGGCTCGGGGCTGCGCAGTGGGGGACGCAAGATCACGCAGAGTGAGACGAGCCTAGGACGGTGATCAGCCCGTGGCGCGGAGGAGCGCAATAGTCGTACCGGTGCGGTCCGCGGGGTCCGGGCCGTTCCGTCGCCGTGCTCGCGGCGGTCGGGACGGGACGGGGCAGGGGCGGCGAAACGGATTTGGGCGAACGGCGGGCGACCGTGTAATGTCTTCATCGCTCGCCCCAATAGCTCAGTCGGCAGAGCGTCTCCATGGTAAGGAGAAGGTCAACGGTTCGATTCCGTTTTGGGGCTCTGGTGTGAGAGGTTCCCGTCGCGAGACGGGGCCCGATCGCATCACAGCGGTGTAGCTCAGTCGGTAGAGCAAGCGGCTCATAATCGCTGTGTCACCGGTTCAAGTCCGGTCACCGCTACTCTCAGTAGCCGATTGCGGGGTCGGTCCTTCAATCGGCTACTCTTTCTTGCGTTAATACCATCAATCCGTTCGTCAAGGAGTGCACTCACGTGGCTGCCACCGACGTCCGCCCGAAGATCACGCTGGCCTGCGTGGAGTGCAAGGAGCGGAACTACATCACCAAGAAGAACCGGCGTAACAACCCGGACCGACTGGAGATGAAGAAGCACTGCCCGCGTTGCAACGCGCACACCGCGCACCGCGAGACGCGATAAAACAGGCTCGTACACGAGGCCGTCCCCGAAACTTGGGGGCGGCCTCGTGTCGTTGTCACCCCCGTGTCGACGTCGCTCGGCGACACGGATACGAAGAGCAGCAGGAGGTTGCGAGCCCATGGCGCTCGACCAGTCGTTCGTGGGGCGGACCTATCCGCCCACCGCGCCCTACGAGGTGGGCCGGGAGAAGATCCGCGAGTTCGCGGAAGCGGTGGGGGACGCCAACCCGGCGTACACCGACCCGGAGGCCGCGAAGGCGCTCGGCCATCCGGACGTGATCGCTCCGCCGACCTTCGTGTTCTCCATCACCTTCAAGGCGGCCGGTCAGGTCATCGAGGACCCGCAGCTCGGGCTGGACTACAGCCGGGTGGTGCACGGCGACCAGAAGTTCGCCTACGCCCGCCCGGTGCGGGCCGGTGACCGGCTCACCGTCACCTCGACCATCGAGGCGATCAAGTCCCTGGCCGGCAACGACATCCTGGACATCCGCGGCGAGGTCCACGACGAGGCCGGCGAGCACGTCGTGACCGCCTGGACGAAGCTCGTGGCCCGCGCGGCCGAGGAGGCGTAAGCACCATGACGGCGAAGGTCGCTTACAGCGACGTCGAGGTCGGCACCGAACTGCCCGCGCAGAGCTTCCCCGTGGACCGCGCCAAGCTCGTGCGGTACGCGGGTGCCTCCGGCGACTTCAACCCGATCCACTGGAACGAGAAGTTCGCCAAGGAGGTGGGCCTGCCGGACGTCATCGCGCACGGCATGTTCACCATGGCCGAGGCGATCCGCGTGGTCACCGACTGGACCGGCGACCCGGGCGCGGTCGTGGAGTACGGCGTCCGCTTCACCAGGCCCGTGGTCGTCCCCAACGACGACCAGGGTGCCGTGATCGAGGTCAGCGGCAAGGTCGCGGCCAAGCTCGACGACAACACCGTCCGCGTCGACCTGCTGGCCACCAGCGGCGGCCAGAAGGTCCTCGGCATGTCCCGGGCGGTCGTACGACTGGGCTGACCGGTCACCCGTACCGCCGACCCCCTCTGCGGGGCGAGGGGGTCAGTGGGCGGGCCGGTGGTCGGTGTCGGCGCGTACCGCCGTGGCCGCCAGCGTCGTGTAGTGCATCGTGAAGCGGCCGCCCAGGGCGTCGATGGCGTGGCCGACGGCGTCCAGTATCCCGGCCAGTTGATCGGGGCGGAGCCGGGTGAGTCCGCCGGTGGTGGGGAGCAGTTCCAGCCACTGGTCGCGCGTGTAGGACCGCTGCCAGTCGAACCGCCACTGCTCCGGCTCGCCGAACCGCCCGGTCTCGCGGATCCGGTCCGCGATCCGCGCGTACCCCGCCAGATACGTCTCCAGCGGGCGTCGCGCCGGTTGACCGCTGAACGGCGAGTCGGGCGCCACCCGGCGGTGGGCGGCCGCGAACGGCTCGGCCACCTCGGGCGGCGGCTCGAAGACGTGCCCGAAGACCGCCAGGCGCCCCTTCGGACGCAGCACCCGGGCCGCCTTCAGGGCGCCGGTGGCCGGGTCCACCCAGTGCCACGACTGGGCGGCGATCACCGCGTCGAAGGCTCGGCCGGCCGGTTCCCAGGCCTCGAAGGTCGCCACCTCGACCGGCAGGCCGCGGGCCCGCGTGAAGTCGGCCATCCGCGGGTCCGGCTCGACACCGAGCACGGCGCAACCGGCCGCCCGGAACTGCCGGGCGGCGATGCCGGTGCCGCAGCCCACGTCGAGTACGTCGGGTCCCGGGCTCCCGGCGACGACCCGCGCCACCAGGTCGTCGGGGTAGCTCGGCCGGGCCCGGTCGTAGCGTCGCGCGTCCACGCCGAAGGACTCGGCCGTCTCTCGGGCCTGGTGCGGTGGTGTCGGTTTCGGTTGCTTCGGCGACGGTAGAGTGGGCATGCGTTCACCTTAGTGGGCAAGCGCCCACACGCAACAGTGGGCAAGCGCCCACACGTCAGGGGTGGGACAGGTGCCCACCGGTCAACGGACGCCAGGGGTGCCTGGCGCGTGGGAGGGGCCGCACATGCCGACCGGAGTGCACCTTCGTGACGCGCGCCGACAACTGTTCGACGCCGCGGAACGCGTGCTGTTGCGGGACGGTCCGAACGGGCTGACCAGCCGGGCCGTCACCGACGAGGCGGGCTGCGCCAAAGGTGTCCTGCACCGGCACTTCGCCGACTTCGACGCCTTCCTCGCCGAGCTGGTGCTCGACCGGGCCGCGCAGCTCGAGACGCAGGCGCTGGCGCTGCGCGAGGCCGTCGGCACCGGCACCGTGGCCGACAACCTCACCGGCGCGCTGACCGCCCTGTTCGGGCCGGTTCCGGTGGCGATCATTCCGCTCATCACGTTCCGGGACGAGTTGCGGGCGCGGCTGCGGCAGGCCGTGCCCGGGGGCGGCATCGCGATCCTCGCCCAGGTCGCCTCGGCGGTCTCCGTCTACCTGGCCGACGAGCGCGCCGGGGGCCGGATCGCGGCCGACGCCGACATCGACTCGCTCACCCTCTCCCTGGTCGGCGGCGGGCATCTCCTGTTCGCGGACCGCGACCCCGGCCCACCGGCCGCGGCGGCCGTCGGCAAGCTGGTGAACACGGTGCTCGCCGATGTCCTGCAACGACGGCCGCGCTGACCCCGCCCCGGACCTCCCCGAACCCGCGGCGCGACCGAACAAAGCGTGCCCCTTGACCAAGTTAGTGATTGAGCACTAACTTACCTTCATGGTCAGGATGAGCGCAGAGGAACGGCGCGAGAGCGTCATCCGCGCGGCGACGAGCGAGTTCGCCCGGGGTGGCTACTACGGCACCTCCACGGAGGCCATCGCCAAGCGGGTGGGAGTCTCCCAGCCGTACCTCTTCCGCCTCTTCCCGGGCAAGAAGGCGATCTTCCTCGCGGTGGCCGAGCGCTGCCTGCGGGAGACGCGCGAGGTCTTCGAGAAGTCGTCCGAGGGCCTGCACGGCCTGGAGGCCAAGCACGCCATGGCCGAGGCCTACTCGCGACTGATCGCGGAGAACCCCGAGACGCTCCAGATGCAGTTGCAGGTGTACGTCACCGTCGCCGCCGCCGAGGCGGCCGGGGAGCACGAATTCGGCGAGATGGTGCGCAAGGGCTGGCTGGAGATCTGGGACCGCGTGCACCTGGCGCTGGGGGGCGACATCGAGCAGACGACGAACTTCCTGGCGTACGGCATGCTGATCAACACCCTGGTCGGCATGGGATTCCAGCCGGGGCACCGCGTCTACGGCGCCATCCAGGAACCGGGCCGGGCCGAGCCGGGCCAGGAAGACACGTAGCGGCGCGCAGAGGGGCACCAAGGAACGGCCGCCTTCTGCCTCCGTACGACCCAAAAAGTTAGTCATCAATTACTAACCAAACAACTCACGGCACGTGGACACCCTCTGGGGGAGAGATGTCACAACTCGGAGCACGACAGAACGTACGAAGCGGGGGAAACGTACGGGGCGGGGGAGCGGCCTGGGCCCTCGTCATCACCAGCGTCGCTGGTTTCATGGCGGCCCTGGACAACCTCGTCGTCACCACCGCCCTGCCCTCCATCCGCGAGGACCTGGGCGGCGCGCTGCACGACCTGGAATGGACCGTCAGCGCCTACACGCTCACCTTCGCCGTCCTCCTGATGTTCGGCGCGGCCCTCGGCGACCGCTTCGGCCGCCGCAGGCTCTTCCTCGTCGGCCTCACCGTCTTCACCGGGGCCTCCGCCGCCGCGGCCCTGGCCCCCGGCATCGACTCGCTCATCGCCGCCCGCGCGGTGCAGGGTGTCGGCGCCGCGATCATGATGCCGCTGACGCTGACCCTGCTCACGGCCGCGGTACCCGCCGAACGCCGCGGAATGGCGTACGGCATCTGGGGTGCCGTCAACGGGCTCGCCGTGGCCTCCGGGCCGCTGGTCGGCGGCAGCCTCACCGAGCACATCTCGTGGCAGTGGATCTTCTGGCTGAACGTTCCGCTGGGCGTGGCCCTGCTGCCCCTCGCCCGTCTCCGCCTCGCCGAGTCGCACGGTACCGGTGCCCCGCTCGACATACCCGGCACCCTGCTCGCCAGCGGCGGACTCTTCGGCATCGTCTACGGCCTGGTCCGCGGCCCCGTCGACGGCTGGACCGGCGCCGTGGTGCTGACCGCCCTGTTCGCCGGGGCCGCGCTGCTCACCGGCTTCGTCCTCTACAGCACCCGCGCCAAGAACCCCATGCTGCCGATGCGGCTCTTCCGCTCCCGTGCCTTCGCCGGTGTCAACGCGGCGAGCCTGCTGATGTTCCTGGGGATGTTCGGCTCGATCTTCCTGCTCAGCCAGTACATGCAGGGCGTACTCGGCTACTCGCCCACCGAGGCGGGCCTGCGCATGCTGCCCTGGACTGGCATGCCGATGCTCGTCGCGCCGATCGCCGGGATCCTCTCCGACCGGATAGGAGGCCGCCCGGTCGTCGCGGCCGGACTCTTCCTCCAGGCGGCCGGACTCGGCTACCTCGCCTCCGTGATCACGGCCGACGCCTCCTACGCGATCCAGCTGCCCGGTCTGATCGTCAGCGGAATCGGCATGGCCCTCTACTTCGCCCCCGCCTCCGCGCTGGTGATGTCCAGCGTCGCCGCGAAGGAGCAGGGCATCGCCTCCGGCGCCAACAACGCACTGCGCGAGGTGGGCGGCGCGCTCGGCATCGCGGTCATGGGCTCGATCTTCGCGGCGCAGGGCGGCTACGAGTCCGCGCAGACCTTCGTGGACGGACTGCGGCCCGCGGTCGCCGTGGGCGCGGCGGTGGTGGCCCTCGGCGGCGTCGCGGCCCTGGTGATCCCGGCCCGCCGCCGCACCGGCGACGGGGGACGGGGCCCCTCGGCCGCACCGGCGACGGAGCCGACCCCGGCCGCCGAACCGGCCCTCGCCGCACCGGCACCGACGACCCCGCACTGAACCGCACGCCCCGAACCGCGCGGCACGCACCCCACGCATGACTCACGGACACGAGAGGAGTACGACATGCCCACCCTTCCCTGGACCGTGCCGAACCGCCCCCCTCGGGCCACCGAGGTCCACGTCTTCGCCTCCCGCTTCGAGACCCGGACCCTGTGGGGAGCGCTGAAGTTCCTGGCGCGCACCCCGGGCGTGTGGCGGCAGGTCGGGAGCGCGCCCGGTGCCTACGGCGCCTCCCTGAAGGCGGAACCCCTCAAGCGGACCTTCTGGACGCTCTCCGCCTGGGAGTCGCCCGAGGCCCTCAAGACCTTCGCCCGCTCCGGCACCCACGCGCCGGCCTCCCGGGGGCTGTCGAAGCAGATGCGGGACGCGAAGTTCGCCTCCTGGCCCGCGTCGAGCGACGACCTCCCGGTGAGCTGGGCGGAGGTGCGCAGACGCCTGACGTGAGGCGCACCCGCGCCCACCCCGTGACGCCCCGGCCGACCGGTCGGGGCGTCACCCGTGTTTCCCGCCGCCCGGGACCGTCGGTGCCGTCTCGTAGTCTTGAGCGCGTGCAGGAACTCCACGACGCCCCCCTCGCCCCGCTGACCACCTTCCGCCTGGGCGGACCCGCGACCCGGCTGATCACGGCCACCACCGACGCCGAGGTGGTCGCCGCCGTCCGCGAGGCCGACGACACCGGGACCCCGCTGCTGCTCATTGGCGGCGGATCCAACCTGGTCATCGGCGACAAGGGCTTCGACGGCACCGCCCTGCACCTCGCCACCCGCGGCCTGACCCTCGACGGCACGACGCTGGAGCTGGCGGCCGGCGAGATCTGGACCGACGCCGTCGCCCGCACCGTCGAGGCGGGCCTGGCGGGCGTCGAGTGCCTGGCCGGCATCCCCGGCTCGGCGGGTGCGACCCCGATCCAGAACGTCGGGGCGTACGGCCAGGAGGTCTCCGCCACGATCACCGAGGTCACCGCCTACGACCGCCGGAACCGTGAGACGGTCGCCCTGTCCAACGTCGACTGCGCCTTCTCCTACCGCCACAGCCGCTTCAAGGCCGAGCCCGAGCGGTACGTCGTCCTGCGGGTCCGCTTCGAGCTGGAGGACGCCGGCGGGCTCTCCGCGCCGCTGCGCTACGCCGAGACGGCCCGCGCCCTCGGTGTCGAGGCGGGCGACCGGGTGCCGCTGACGGCCGCCCGGGAGACGGTGCTGAAGCTGCGCGCCGGGAAGGGCATGGTGCTGGACCCCGAGGACCACGACACCTGGTCGGCCGGATCCTTCTTCACCAACCCGGTCCTCACGGACGAGCAGTTCGCCGCGTTCCGCTCGCGCGTCGCCGAGCGCCTGGGCGACGCCGTGGAGCCGCCCGCCTTCCCGGCCGGGGAGGGACGCGTCAAGACCTCGGCGGCCTGGCTGATCGACAAGGCGGGCTTCACCAAGGGGTACGGCACCGGACCCGCCCGCATCTCCACCAAGCACACCCTCGCCCTCACCAACCGCGGCGAGGCGACCACCGAGGACCTGCTCGCGCTGGCCCGCGAGGTCGTCGCCGGGGTCCACGAGGCCTTCGGGGTCACGCTGGTCAACGAACCGGTGACGGTGGGCGTCGCGCTCTAGCCCAGACCGGCGTTCCTTTGTCACCCGGCGCGGGGGTGGGTCGCGGGCCCGGCGTAGCGGGGTGCCGCTGCGCCCACCCGTGCCGCCCCAGCGGCACGACTGCCCGCAGCTAGGGCGGCGTGGCGACTGCCCGCAGCGGGGCGGGAGGCGACGGGCCGCAGCTAGGTAGGTACGGCGAGAAGGGGTCGTGTCGGGGGGTGTCCGCCCGCAGCGGTTGGCGCGTCCGCGCCGGTGAGTTCTGTGGCCGACCGATTCCGCGCCGTTCCGAGGACGGACACCCCCCGGCGCGGCCCCGACCCACCCACCGGACGCACCGCGCACCGCGCACCCCCACCGAAGCCGCACAGGCCGCCGCAGGCAACCACCCCCTACCCCCCAAGCCAGTCGTCCACCCCCGCAAGCAACCGGCCCTTCACGTCCTCCGGTGCCGCCGACCCCCGTACCGACTGGCGCGCCAGTTCCGCCAGCTCCGCGTCCGTGAACCCATGGTGCTCGCGCGCGATCTCGTACTGGGCGGCCAGCCGGGACCCGAACAGCAGCGGGTCGTCCGCGCCCAGCGCCATCGGCACCCCCGCCTCGAACAGCGTCCGCAGCGGCACGTCCTCCGGCTTCTCGTACACGCCCAGGGCGACGTTCGACGCCGGGCACACCTCGCACGTCACCTGCCGGTCCGCCAGCCGCTTGAGCAGCCGGGGGTCCTCCGCCGCCCGCACCCCGTGCCCGATCCGGTCCGCGTCCAGATCGTCCAGGCAATCCCGCACCGACGCGGGACCGGTCAGCTCACCGCCGTGCGGCGCGCTCAACAGCCCCCCGTCCCGCGCGATCGCGAACGCCCGGTCGAAGTCCCGGGCCATCCCGCGCCGTTCGTCGTTCGACAGCCCGAAGCCGACCACACCCCGTTCCGCGTACCGCACCGCCAGCCGCGCCAGCGTCCGCGCGTCCAGCGGATGCTTCATCCGGTTCGCCGCGACCAGCACCCGCATCCCGATCCCGGTGTCCCGCACGGTCGTCTCCACCGCGTCCAGGATGATCTCCAGCGCCGGGATCAGCCCGCCCAGCCGCGGCGCGTACGACGTCGGATCGACCTGGATCTCCAGCCACCCCGACCCGTCCCGCACGTCCTCCTCCGCGGCCTCCCGGACCAGCCGCTGGATGTCCTCGGGCTCCTGGAGGCACGACCGCGCCGCGTCGTACAGCCGCTGGAAGCGGAACCAGCCCCGCTCGTCCGTCGCCCGCAGCTTCGGCGACTCCCCGCGGCCCAGCGCCTCGGTCAGCGTCTCGGGCAGCCGCACGCCGTGCTTGTCGGCCAGTTCCAGCAGGGTGGTGGGCCGCATCGACCCGGTGAAGTGCAGGTGGAGATGGGCCTTGGGCAGTTCAGAGAGATCACGTACACGCTCCATCTGGTGATCCTGCCGTACGACACACCCGGCCCGACAGCACTTTCCCCGTACGTGGTCTTGCTCGCACAAACAACGCACCAACAACGCACCAACAAACAGGGCCACACCGGAACGTTCCGGTGTGGCCCCGCGGGCGGAGGACGGTCAGTCCCGCGCCTCCGCCAGCAGCTTCTGGATCCGGCTCACGCCCTCGACCAAGTCCTCGTCCCCGAGCGCGTACGACAGCCGCAGGTACCCCGGCGTGCCGAACGCCTCACCCGGCACCACGGCGACCTCGGCCTCCTCCAGGATGAGCGCGGCCAGCTCGACCGAGTCCTGCGGACGCTTGCCCCGGATCTCCTTGCCGAGCAGCGCCTTCACCGACGGGTAGGCGTAGAACGCGCCCTCGGGCTCCGGGCAGAGCACGCCGTCGATCTCGTTGAGCATCCGCACGATGGTCTGCCGGCGCCGGTCGAAGGCCTCCCGCATCTTCGCCACCGCCTCCAGGTCGCCGGAGACCGCGGCCAGCGCCGCCGCCTGGGACACGTTGGACACGTTGGACGTGGCGTGCGACTGGAGGTTGGTCGCGGCCTTGACGATGTCCTTGGGGCCGATGACCCACCCGACCCGCCAGCCGGTCATCGCGTAAGTCTTGGCCACGCCGTTGACCACGATGCACTTGTCGCGCAGCTCGGGCAGCAGCGCCGGCAGGGACACGGAGAAGGCGTCGCCGTAGACGAGGTGCTCGTAGATCTCGTCGGTCAGCACCCACAGGCCGTGCTCGACGGCCCACGTGCCGATCGCCTCGGTCTCGGCCTCGCTGTACACGGCCCCCGTCGGGTTCGACGGCGACACGAACAGGACGACCTTGGTCTTCTCAGTGCGCGCGGCCTCCAGCTGCTCCACCGTCACCCGGTAGCCGGTGGTCTCGTCGGCGACCACCTCGACCGGGACACCGCCGGCCAGCCGGATCGACTCGGGGTACGTCGTCCAGTACGGCGCCGGGACGATGACCTCGTCGCCCGGGTCGAGGATCGCGGCGAACGCCTCGTAGATGGCCTGCTTTCCGCCGTTGGTGACGAGGATCTGCGACGGGTCGACCTCGTAGCCGGAGTCGCGCAGCGTCTTCGCGGCGATGGCGGCCTTCAGCTCGGGCAGCCCGCCGGCCGGCGTGTAGCGGTGGAACTTCGGGTTCTTGCACGCCTCGACGGCGGCCTCGACGATGTAGTCCGGCGTCGGGAAATCGGGCTCACCCGCGCCGAAGCCGATCACGGGACGTCCGGCGGCCTTGAGGGCCTTCGCCTTGGCGTCCACGGCGAGGGTCGCGGACTCGGAGATCGCGCCGACGCGGGCGGAGACCCGGCGGTCGGTGGGAGGGGTTGCAGCGCTCATGGCCCCATCGTTCCAGACCGGAAACCTCCCGGGCACAGCGGTTTCACGGACTGAACGGGACCGGTCCAGGACCTGAACGCCCGTCCGGTCCACGCCCTGAACATCAGTCCGGACGTGCTTTCTGTTCGACGCCCGGCCCGTGAGCACGTACACTCTCACCTCGTTGGCCTTCAGCGGGTCGCGCTCACCCGGTGCACACCGAGCACCCGGGCGGATGCGGTACGTTGGGGGACGAACAAAGGGTCGTAGCTCAATTGGTAGAGCACTGGTCTCCAAAACCAGCGGTTGGGGGTTCAAGTCCCTCCGGCCCTGCTACACACACCATCGCCAGGATGTGTGCGCAGGTACGTACAGCAATGCACCGCCGTGCGGCTCCAACCGGGCGCGGCACGGCCACGACCCGGAATCAGGTGAGGACGAGTGACGGACGCCGTGGGCTCCATCGACATGCCTGATGCCCAGGACGAGGCGCCGGACTCCAAGAAGTCCCGCAAAGGCGGCAAGCGAGGCAAGAAGGGCCCGCTCAAGCGGCTCGCGCTCTTCTACCGCCAGATCGTCGCGGAACTGCGCAAGGTCGTCTGGCCCAGCCGCAACCAGCTGTCGACGTACACCACCGTGGTGATCATCTTCGTGGTCATCATGATCGGCCTGGTGACTCTGATTGACTATGGCTTCTCTCACGCCGCCAAGTACGTCTTCGGCTGAGTCGAGAGCGAAGGGCGCCGAGGTACCCGGCGCCCCTTTCGCGTGTTCCACCCCTATGTATCCAGGAAGAAGCAGCCACAGTGTCTGACCCGAACGTGAACGACGCCATCGAGCCGGTCGAGTCCGTCGAGGACGAGCTCGGCACCGTCGAGGGCGCCGACAACGAGGACACCGAGGCCTCCGCCGAGGCCGAGGCTGCCGACGACACGGTCGTCGCGGAGACGGACCAGGACGCGGCGGACGAGGACGCGACGGACGCGGAGGCGGACGAGACCGCCGAGGCGGCCGACGCGGAGGCCGCCGGGCCCGAAGCCGAGACCACCGAGGACGAAGCCGAGGCCGCGGCCGAGGAGCCCGACCTCGACCCGATCGAGAAGCTCCGCCAGGAGCTGCGCGTCCTCCCCGGCGAGTGGTACGTCATCCACACCTACGCCGGTTACGAGAACCGCGTGAAGACCAACCTCGAGCAGCGCGCCGTCTCGCTCAACGTCGAGGACTACATCTTCCAGGCCGAGGTGCCGCAGGAAGAGGTCGTCCAGATCAAGAACGGCGACCGCAAGACGATCCGCCAGAACAAACTGCCGGGTTACGTGCTCGTCCGCATGGACCTCACCAACGAGTCCTGGGGCGTCGTCCGCAACACCCCCGGTGTCACCGGCTTCGTCGGCAACGCCTACGACCCGTACCCGCTGACCCTGGACGAGATCGTCAAGATGCTCGCCCCGGAGGCCGAGGAGAAGGCCGCCCGCGAGGCCGCCGAGGCCGAGGGCAAGCCGGCTCCGCAGCGCAAGGTCGAGGTGCAGGTCCTGGACTTCGAGGTCGGCGACTCGGTCACCGTCACCGACGGCCCGTTCGCGACGCTCCAGGCCACCATCAACGAGATCAACGCCGACTCGAAGAAGGTCAAGGGCCTCGTCGAGATCTTCGGCCGCGAGACCCCGGTCGAGCTGAGCTTCGACCAGATCCAGAAGAACTAGTACCTCTCCGGTACCTCTCTGGACGTACTGCTTCCGACCAGGTCAGGCGGCCGCTCACGCGGCGTCTGACCTGCTCGGTTTTTGGCCGCGCATCTATACCCGTTATCGTTGTGCGGTATGCCTGTGTCCGGGTAGCTCCCGGACGCGGGCAGGACCCGAATCGAAAGGACCCGGAGAGCTATGCCTCCCAAGAAGAAGAAGGTCACGGGGCTCATCAAGCTCCAGATCCAGGCCGGTGCCGCGAACCCGGCTCCGCCGGTCGGCCCCGCGCTGGGTCAGCACGGCGTCAACATCATGGAGTTCTGCAAGGCCTACAACGCCGCGACCGAGTCGCAGCGCGGCTGGGTCATCCCGGTGGAGATCACGGTCTACGAGGACCGCTCCTTCACCTTCATCACCAAGACGCCGCCGGCCGCCAAGATGATCCTCAAGGCCGCGGGCGTGGAGAAGGGCTCCGGCGAGCCGCACAAGACCAAGGTCGCGAAGATCACGCGTGACCAGGTCCGTGAGATCGCCACCACCAAGATGCCCGACCTCAATGCCAACGACCTGGACCAGGCGGAGAAGATCATCGCCGGTACCGCGCGTTCCATGGGCGTCACGGTCGAGGGCTGACCCTCCACCCCCGTAAGCCAGCAGCAGTAGTAGTGGCAGGGCCTGCTCGGCCCGCACCACGACTCCTCAGAAGCCAACAGGAGCAGTAGTGAGCAAGCGCAGCAAGTCTCTCCGCGCTGCGGACGCCAAGATCGACCGGGACAAGCTCTACGCCCCGCTCGAGGCCGTCCGTCTCGCCAAGGAGACCTCCACCTCCAAGTTCGACGGCACCGTCGAGGTCGCCTTCCGTCTGGGTGTCGACCCGCGCAAGGCGGACCAGATGGTCCGTGGCACCGTGAACCTCCCGCACGGCACCGGTAAGACCGCCCGGGTCCTGGTCTTCGCGACCGGTGACCGTGCCGAGGCCGCGCGTGCCGCGGGCGCCGACATCGTCGGCGCCGACGAGCTGATCGACGAGGTGTCGAAGGGGCGTCTGGACTTCGACGCCGTCGTCGCCACCCCGGACCTCATGGGCAAGGTCGGCCGCCTCGGCCGCGTGCTCGGTCCCCGTGGTCTGATGCCGAACCCCAAGACCGGCACCGTGACCCCGGACGTGACCAAGGCCGTCACCGAGATCAAGGGCGGCAAGATCGAGTTCCGCGTCGACAAGCACTCGAACCTGCACTTCATCATCGGCAAGACGTCGTTCGACGACACCAAGCTGGTGGAGAACTACGGCGCGGCGCTGGAGGAGATCCTCCGTCTGAAGCCGTCCGCCGCCAAGGGTCGTTACATCAAGAAGGCCGCCCTCAGCACCACGATGGGCCCCGGCATTCCGCTCGACTCCAACCGCACCCGCAACCTCCTCGTCGAGGAGGACCCGGCCGCGGTCTGAGCCGACGGCTCGCCCCACCGGTTCACGGGCCCCGCACCTTTCGAGGTGCGGGGCCCGTCCCTGTTGGCTCGTCCCTTTTGGCCCGTCCCCTTTTCCGGCGCTCTGGGTTAGCGTGCGGGCAACGGACCCGCGCACGGGGCGCAGGAGCCGTACGGGGCGCAAGGGGTGGGCGGATGACGGGCACGACGGCACGCCGTACGGTCGCCTCGATCGCGGTGTCGGCCGCGCTGGCGTGCTCCACCGCGTGCACCGGCGCCGGGGGACCCGCCGGTTCCGGGGAGCCCACCGGGCCCACTCGTCCGGCCGCGTCCTCCGCCTCCGCTCCGCCGTCCTCCCGGCCCCCGGCCCTCACCGGTCCCGCGGCCCGCGCCCTGCGGGCCGTCGAGCGGGCCACCGGGCGGGCGGGTTCCGCGCGGGTGGAGTCCACGACCGTGGTGGGCCGCGAGCTGTCCCTGGCGGCCGAGGGCGCCCTCGGCTGGGACGACGGCCTCACCGGCACCCTGACGATCACCTACACGGGCGGTACCACCGCCGAGACCATGCGCCGCCTCGGCACCACCGCGATGGAGGCCCGCTACCGGCCCGACGCCTACTACGCCAGGATGGGCGACGAGTTCGCCCAGCGGCTGGACGGCCGGCACTGGATCAAGTACGGGTACGAGGACCTGGAGGACCTCGACGGCGGCGCGGGCGCCGGATTCGCCGACCGGATGCGCAACACCACGCCCCACCAGACGGTGAAGCTGCTGCTGTCGGCCGGGGACGTGCGCGAGGTGGGCGAGGAGACGACGCGTGGCCGGCGCACCACGCACTGGTCCGGCACGGTGGGCGGGGCCACCGGGCAGACCGTCGACATCTGGGTCGACGACCGGGACCTGCTGGTCAAGAAGGTCGAGCGGGGACGCACGAAGACCGGAGAGCTGACCCAGACCGCGTACTACAGCGACTACGGCGTCACGGTCTCCGCCGAACGCCCGCCGGCCGCGGACACCGCGGACTTCAAGGAACTGCTGGCGTCACAGGGGCGCTAGGACCCGAGCGGGCGGACCGGGCGGACCGGGCGGGTCGGACGGACCGGGCGGACCGGACCGGCGGAGAAATCCCAAGATCGTTCGAACCGTTTCGGCTAGGCTCGCGTCCTTGTACCAAAGAACTGCAAAGAAGCTGTGGAGCGGCGATGCGTCTCCTGTGCCCCTTCACGCTCCTGCGCTCCTTGAATCCCGTGGGGGGATATCGATGAAGACTTCCGTACGTGTGCCCGTCGGCGCCGGACTGGCCGCGCTGCTGCTCGCCGCCGGGGCGGTGGGCTGTTCGCAGGAGGACAACGCCTCCGACTCCCCGGAGATGACCCCCGCGGCCGCCGTCGCCAAGGCGGCGAAGAACTCGGAGGAGATCAACTCCCTCCGCTACCGCATGACCGGCAAGGTCCCCGAGGCGGGCCGGGTCAAGGCCGAGGCCCAGATGCAGATCAAGCCGGCCCTCGCGATGAGCATGAAGATGACGGCGCTCGACCAGGGAGCCGACGGCACCGCGGAGATCCGGCTCGTCGACAAGGCCCTGTTCGTCGGCGGCGGCCCCGAGGCGGCCAAGGAGATGGACGGCAAGAGCTGGATCAAGTTCGACATGTCCGCGATGGGCGCCGACGAGCAGCTGAACCAGCTCGGCGGAGCCTCCCAGGCGGACAAGAACCCGGCGACCGAGTCCACCTTCCTCACCGGGGCCAAGGACGTCGAGAAGGTCGGCACCGAGACCGTCGACGGCGTGGAGACCACCCACTACAAGGGCACGGTCACCCTCGCCGACCTGGAGAAGTCGATCGGCGACGAGGACAAGGCCACCCGGGACAAGCGCCAGAAGAGCCTCGAGCAGTACGAGAAGATGGGCCTCGACAAGCTCACGATGGACATGTGGGTCGACGGCGACGAACAGACCAAGCAGTTCCGCATGCGCGGCAACGCCGACAAGGGCCCGCTGGACATGACGATCACCTTCCTCGGCTTCAACGAGCCCGTGAAGGTCACCGCCCCGCCGGCCGCGGAGACCGCCGACCTGGCCGAGATGATGAAGGGCGCCGAGCAGGGCTGAGGCGCTGTGCGCCCGGGTCGCCCCGGTCGCCGCGGGGGCGGATTTGCTTGACACTGCCCCGTTCACGTACGCTTCCCCAGAAGCCAAAGACCGCTGGTCGTTGCCGTGTGTTCGAAAGAGGACACGGTGGCCGAAGGATCCGCTGAACTGCGGACGACCCGCGCAGGTGACTGTGGATGAACTCCCGGTGTACCCGCCCCGTGCGGATGCCAGCCGGTCGAGTCACGCCCCGTGCGCCTGCGCCGGGGCGTTTCGTTTTCCCCAGTCCTCCTTCGGGTCCGCGCGGTCCGAATCACCCGGAAGGAGGCCGAGGCTCTATGGCGACGCCCGAGAAGGCTGCCGCGGTTGCCGAGCTGACGGACAAGTTCCGCAGCTCCAACGCCGCCGTGCTGACCGAGTACCGCGGTCTCACCGTGGCGCAGCTCAAGACGCTGCGCCGGTCGCTCGGTGAGAACGCCCAGTACGCCGTGGTGAAGAACACGCTGACCAAGATTGCGGCCAACGAGGCCGGGATCACGCTCGACGACCAGCTCTTCGCTGGTCCGACGGCCGTCGCCTTCGTCACCGGTGACCCGGTGGAGTCGGCGAAGGGTCTGCGCGACTTCGCCAAGGACAACCCGAATCTCGTCATCAAGGGCGGTGTCCTTGACGGCAAGGCGATGTCCGCCGACGAGATCAAGAAGCTTGCGGACCTCGAGTCCCGCGAGGTTCTGCTCTCCAAGCTGGCCGGTGCCATGAAGGGCAAGCAGTCCCAGGCTGCCTCTGTCTTCCAGGCGCTGCCGTCGAAGCTCGTCCGCACTGTGGACGCGCTCCGTGCCAAGCAGGACGAGCAGGGCGGTGCCGAGTAACTCGGCTCGCTTTCTGATCCGGGCCGCCTGAGCGCGGCACGGGTCGCAGCGGGCCGACGTACGCCCGCCACACCCCGTACATCCGGCACCTGCCGAATTAGTGGAAGGACCGCCATCATGGCGAAGCTCAGCCAGGACGACCTGCTCGCCCAGTTCGAGGAGATGACCCTCATCGAGCTCTCCGAGTTCGTGAAGGCCTTCGAGGAGAAGTTCGACGTCACCGCCGCCGCTGCCGCGCCGGTCGTCGTCGCCGGCCAGGGTGGCGGCGCCGCCGCCGAGCAGGCCGAGGAGAAGGACGAGTTCGACGTCATCCTCACGGGTGCCGGCGACAAGAAGATCCAGGTCATCAAGGTCGTGCGCGAGCTGACCTCCCTGGGTCTGAAGGAGGCCAAGGACCTCGTGGACGGCGCCCCGAAGCCCGTCCTCGAGAAGGTCGCCAAGGACGCCGCGGACAAGGCCAAGGAGTCCCTCGAGGGCGCCGGCGCCTCCGTCGAGGTCAAGTAAGACCGCACCGGTACGACGGATCCGTCAGGGTCTGTAACGCCGTAGCACCGAAGAGCGATCATCCATCCGGGTGGTCGCTCTTCGGCGTATCCGGGGTCCGGCGGCGGTCGCCTTGCACGCGGGACGGTGAAGAGTAGGGTGATCTTCGTCGTGCCGTCGCCGGGGCCCTGAGAGCTCCCGGGCGACAACCGGTTTGGGCAAGGGGGGCCTTGACGAACCGCACGCAGCGCGCAATTCTCAGGGCGTCGTCACAAGGATCCGAATCCGAGGCATGGATCGACGGCGAAGAGGGCAGTATCTGGGTGCGTTGAGGGCGAGGCCTTGCCGCACAGGTGGTGAGAACAACGAGGAGTGAACACGGTCCCCGAGAACCGCACTGGACATCAGTGTGCCAAGTGGCTACACTGACCCTTTGCGCTGCCTGTTAGCTGCCCCCTGCCCGTCACCAGGGGTCTACCCTCGCCCGAGCACTGACGACCAGAGCATGTCTGACCTGGCTCTTTAGCCACATCAGGCACCCCCTGTCTCCGTGCACGGAAGAGGGGCCGGTACGCGCGTAGTGAGTCCGAGCCCTCGGAAGGACCCCCTCTTGGCCGCCTCGCGCAATGCCTCGACCGCGAATACGAACAACGCTGCCAGCACCGCCCCGCTGCGCATCTCCTTTGCAAAGATCAAGGAGCCCCTCGAGGTTCCGAACCTTCTCGCGCTGCAAACCGAGAGCTTCGACTGGCTCCTCGGCAACGACGCCTGGAAGGCTCGCGTCGAGTCGGCTCTGGAGTCCGGTCAGGACGTCCCCACCAAGTCCGGTCTGGAAGAGATCTTCGAGGAGATCTCGCCGATCGAGGACTTCTCCGGGTCGATGTCGCTGACGTTCCGCGACCACCGCTTCGAGCCTCCCAAGAACAGCATCGACGAGTGCAAGGACCGTGACTTCACGTACGCGGCCCCGCTCTTCGTCACCGCCGAGTTCACCAACAACGAGACCGGCGAGATCAAGTCCCAGACGGTCTTCATGGGCGACTTCCCGCTCATGACGAACAAGGGCACCTTCGTCATCAACGGCACCGAGCGTGTCGTCGTGTCGCAGCTGGTCCGCTCGCCGGGTGTCTACTTCGACTCCTCCATCGACAAGACGTCCGACAAGGACATCTTCTCCGCCAAGATCATCCCGTCCCGGGGTGCCTGGCTGGAGATGGAGATCGACAAGCGCGACATGGTCGGTGTGCGCATCGACCGCAAGCGCAAGCAGTCCGTGACCGTCCTGCTCAAGGCGCTCGGTTGGTCGACCGAGCAGATCCTGGAGGAGTTCGGCGAGTACGAGTCCATGCGCGCCACCCTGGAGAAGGACCACACCCAGGGCCAGGACGACGCGCTGCTCGACATCTACCGCAAGCTGCGTCCGGGCGAGCCCCCCACGCGTGAGGCCGCGCAGACGCTGCTCGAGAACCTCTACTTCAACCCGAAGCGCTACGACCTCGCCAAGGTCGGCCGCTACAAGGTGAACAAGAAGCTCGGCGCCGACGAGCCCCTGGACGCCGGCGTCCTCACCACCGACGACATCATCGCCACGATCAAGTACCTGGTGAAGCTGCACGCCGGTGAGACCGAGACGGTCGGCGAGTCGGGCCGGGAGATCGTCGTCGAGACCGACGACATCGACCACTTCGGCAACCGCCGCATCCGCAACGTCGGCGAGCTGATCCAGAACCAGGTCCGTACGGGTCTCGCCCGTATGGAGCGCGTCGTGCGCGAGCGCATGACCACCCAGGACGTCGAGGCGATCACGCCGCAGACCCTGATCAACATCCGGCCGGTCGTCGCCTCCATCAAGGAGTTCTTCGGCACCAGCCAGCTGTCCCAGTTCATGGACCAGAACAACCCGCTGTCGGGGCTGACGCACAAGCGTCGTCTGAACGCCCTCGGCCCGGGTGGTCTCTCCCGTGAGCGGGCCGGCTTCGAGGTCCGCGACGTCCACCCGTCGCACTACGGCCGCATGTGCCCGATCGAGACGCCCGAAGGCCCGAACATCGGTCTGATCGGCTCGCTCGCCTCGTACGGCCGGATCAACCCGTTCGGCTTCATCGAGACGCCGTACCGCAAGGTCGTCGAGGGCCAGGTCACCGACGAGGTCGACTACCTGACCGCCGACGAGGAGGACCGCTTCGTCATCGCGCAGGCCAACGCCACGCTCAACGACGACATGCGGTTCGCCGAGACCCGCGTCCTGGTCCGCCGTCGTGGCGGCGAGGTCGACTACGTCCCCGGTGACGACGTCGACTACATGGACGTCTCGCCGCGCCAGATGGTGTCGGTCGCGACCGCCATGATCCCGTTCCTCGAGCACGACGACGCCAACCGTGCCCTCATGGGCGCGAACATGATGCGTCAGGCCGTGCCGCTCATCAAGAGCGAGTCCCCGCTCGTCGGCACCGGCATGGAGTACCGCTCCGCCGCCGACGCCGGTGACGTGGTCAAGGCCGAGAAGGCGGGTGTGGTCCAGGAGGTCTCCGCGGACTACATCACCACGACCAACGACGACGGCACGTACATCACGTACCGCCTGGCCAAGTTCTCCCGGTCCAACCAGGGCACCTCGGTCAACCAGAAGGTCATCGTCTCCGAGGGCGACCGCGTCATCGAGGGCCAGGTCCTCGCCGACGGTCCGGCCACCGAGAACGGCGAGATGGCGCTCGGCAAGAACCTGCTGGTCGCCTTCATGCCGTGGGAGGGTCACAACTACGAGGACGCGATCATCCTGTCGCAGCGCCTCGTGCAGGACGACGTCCTCTCCTCGATCCACATCGAGGAGCACGAGGTCGACGCCCGTGACACCAAGCTCGGCCCCGAGGAGATCACCCGGGACATCCCGAACGTCTCCGAGGAGGTCCTCGCCGACCTCGACGAGCGCGGCATCATCCGCATCGGTGCCGAGGTCGTCGCCGGCGACATCCTGGTCGGCAAGGTCACGCCCAAGGGCGAGACCGAGCTGACCCCGGAGGAGCGCCTGCTCCGTGCGATCTTCGGTGAGAAGGCCCGCGAGGTCCGCGACACCTCGCTGAAGGTCCCGCACGGCGAGATCGGCAAGGTCATCGGCGTCCGCGTCTTCGACCGCGAGGAGGGCGACGAGCTTCCCCCCGGTGTGAACCAGCTGGTGCGCGTGTACGTGGCGCAGAAGCGCAAGATCACCGACGGTGACAAGCTCGCCGGCCGGCACGGCAACAAGGGCGTCATCTCCAAGATCAACCCGATCGAGGACATGCCGTTCCTGGAGGACGGCACGCCCGTCGACATCATCCTGAACCCGCTGGGTGTCCCGTCCCGAATGAACCCGGGGCAGGTCCTGGAGATCCACCTCGGCTGGCTCGCCAGCCGCGGCTGGGACGTCTCCGGCCTCGCGGAGGAGTGGGCGCAGCGGCTCCAGGCCATCGGCGCCGACAAGGTCGAGCCCGGCACCAACGTCGCCACCCCGGTCTTCGACGGTGCGCGCGAGGACGAGCTGGCCGGCCTGCTCCAGCACACCATCCCGAACCGGGACGGCGAGCGCATGGTGCTCCCGTCCGGCAAGGCGCGGCTGTTCGACGGCCGCAGCGGTGAGCCGTTCCCGGAGCCGATCTCGGTCGGCTACATGTACATCCTCAAGCTCCACCACCTGGTCGACGACAAGCTGCACGCCCGGTCGACCGGCCCGTACTCGATGATCACCCAGCAGCCGCTGGGTGGTAAGGCCCAGTTCGGTGGCCAGCGCTTCGGTGAGATGGAGGTGTGGGCGCTGGAGGCTTACGGCGCCGCGTACGCCCTCCAGGAGCTGCTGACCATCAAGTCCGACGACGTGACCGGCCGCGTGAAGGTCTACGAGGCCATCGTCAAGGGCGAGAACATCCCTGAGCCCGGCATCCCCGAGTCCTTCAAGGTGCTCATCAAGGAGATGCAGTCCCTGTGCCTCAACGTGGAGGTGCTGTCCTCGGACGGCATGTCCATCGAGATGCGTGACACCGACGAGGACGTCTTCCGCGCAGCGGAGGAGCTCGGCATCGACCTGTCGCGGCGCGAGCCGAGCAGCGTCGAAGAGGTCTGACGGGAGTCAGGCGGGGCCTCTTTCGCAGAGGCCCCGCCGATCCCGCGACCCCCGTTTCAGACCACAGACTTACAACCCTGAGAGGGATTGACGCATAGTGCTCGACGTCAACTTCTTCGACGAGCTCCGGATCGGTCTGGCTACCGCTGACGACATCCGTCAGTGGAGCCACGGCGAGGTCAAGAAGCCCGAGACCATCAACTACCGCACCCTCAAGCCCGAGAAGGACGGACTCTTCTGCGAGAAGATCTTCGGTCCGACCCGGGACTGGGAGTGCTACTGCGGCAAGTACAAGCGCGTCCGCTTCAAGGGCATCATCTGTGAGCGCTGCGGCGTCGAGGTCACTCGCGCCAAGGTGCGCCGTGAGCGGATGGGCCACATCGAGCTGGCCGCTCCCGTCACCCACATCTGGTACTTCAAGGGCGTCCCGTCGCGCCTGGGCTACCTGCTTGACCTGGCGCCGAAGGACCTCGAGAAGGTCATCTACTTCGCCGCTTACATGATCACCTTCGTGGACGAGGAGCGCCGCACGCGCGACCTGCCCTCGCTGGAGGCCCACGTCTCCGTCGAGCGCCAGCAGATCGAGCAGCGCCGCGACTCCGACCTGGAGGCCCGCGCCAAGAAGCTCGAGACCGACCTGGCCGAGCTGGAGGCCGAGGGCGCCAAGGCCGACGTGCGCCGCAAGGTGCGCGAAGGCGCCGAGCGGGAGATGAAGCAGCTGCGCGACCGTGCGCAGCGCGAGATCGACCGCCTCGACGAGGTGTGGAACCGGTTCAAGAACCTCAAGGTCCAGGACCTGGAGGGCGACGAGCTGCTCTACCGCGAGCTGCGCGACCGCTTCGGCACCTACTTCGACGGCTCGATGGGCGCCGCCGCGCTCCAGAAGCGCCTGGAGTCCTTCGACCTCGACGAGGAGGCCGAGCGCCTCCGCGAGATCATCCGCACCGGCAAGGGCCAGAAGAAGACCCGTGCGCTCAAGCGCCTCAAGGTCGTCTCCGCGTTCCTCCAGACCAGCAACAGCCCCAAGGGCATGGTGCTCGACTGCGTGCCGGTCATCCCGCCGGACCTGCGTCCGATGGTGCAGCTGGACGGTGGCCGCTTCGCGACCTCCGACCTGAACGACCTGTACCGCCGTGTGATCAACCGCAACAACCGCCTGAAGCGGCTTCTCGACCTCGGCGCGCCCGAGATCATCGTGAACAACGAGAAGCGCATGCTCCAGGAGGCCGTCGACGCGCTCTTCGACAACGGCCGCCGCGGCCGCCCGGTCACGGGCCCCGGCAACCGTCCGCTGAAGTCGCTGTCCGACATGCTCAAGGGCAAGCAGGGCCGCTTCCGTCAGAACCTGCTCGGCAAGCGAGTCGACTACTCGGCGCGTTCCGTCATCGTCGTCGGCCCGCAGCTGAAGCTGCACCAGTGCGGTCTGCCCAAGGCCATGGCGCTGGAGCTCTTCAAGCCGTTCGTGATGAAGCGCCTGGTCGACCTGAACCACGCGCAGAACATCAAGAGCGCCAAGCGCATGGTCGAGCGCGGCCGCACGGTCGTGTACGACGTGCTCGAAGAGGTCATCGCGGAGCACCCGGTTCTGCTGAACCGTGCGCCCACCCTGCACCGCCTCGGCATCCAGGCCTTCGAGCCGCAGCTGGTCGAGGGCAAGGCCATCCAGATCCACCCGCTCGTCTGCACCGCGTTCAACGCGGACTTCGACGGTGACCAGATGGCCGTGCACCTGCCGCTGTCCGCGGAGGCGCAGGCCGAGGCCCGCATCCTGATGCTGTCCTCGAACAACATCCTCAAGCCGGCCGACGGCCGTCCGGTGACGATGCCGACCCAGGACATGGTCCTCGGTCTGTTCTTCCTCACCACCGACGGCGAGGGCCGCGACCTCAAGGGCGAGGGCCGTGCCTTCGGGTCCGCCGCCGAGGCGATCATGGCGTTCGACGCGGGCGACCTGTCGCTCCAGTCGAAGGTCGACATCCGCTTCCCGGTGGGCACCATCCCGCCCCGCGGCTGGGAGCCCCCGGCCCGCGAGGAGGGTGAGCCGGAGTGGCAGCAGGGTGACACCTTCACCCTGAAGACCACGCTGGGCCGCGCGCTCTTCAACGAGCTGCTGCCCGAGGACTACCCGTTCGTCGACTACGAGGTCGGCAAGAAGCAGCTCTCCGAGATCGTCAACGACCTCGCCGAGCGCTACCCGAAGGTCATCGTGGCGGCGACGCTCGACAACCTGAAGGCGGCCGGCTTCTTCTGGGCGACCCGTTCCGGCGTCACCGTGGCCATCTCCGACGTCGTCGTTCCCGAGGCGAAGAAGGAGATCGTCAAGGGCTACGAGGCGCAGGACGAGAAGGTCCAGAAGCAGTACGAGCGCGGTCTGATCACCAAGGACGAGCGCACGCAGGAGCTCATCGCGATCTGGACCAAGGCGACCAACGAGGTCGCCGAGGCGATGAACGACAACTTCCCGAAGACCAACCCGATCTTCATGATGGTGAACTCGGGCGCACGAGGCAACATGATGCAGATGCGTCAGATCGCCGGTATGCGTGGTCTGGTGTCGAACGCGAAGAACGAGACGATCCCGCGTCCGATCAAGGCGTCGTTCCGTGAGGGCCTGTCCGTGCTGGAGTACTTCATCTCCACGCACGGTGCCCGTAAGGGTCTGGCGGACACCGCTCTGCGGACCGCCGACTCGGGTTACCTCACGCGTCGTCTGGTCGACGTCTCCCAGGACGTCATCATCCGCGAGGAGGACTGCGGCACCGAGCGCGGCCTCAAGCTGCCGATCGCCGTGCGCGACGCGGACGGCACGCTGCGCAAGGCGGACGACGTCGAGACCAGCGTGTACGCCCGCATGCTCGCCGAGGACGTCGTCATCGACGGCAAGGTGATCGCGCCGGCCAACGTCGACCTCGGTGACGTCCTGATCGACGCCCTGGTCGCCCACGGCGTCGAGGAGGTCAAGACCCGCTCGATCCTGACCTGCGAGTCCCAGGTCGGCACCTGCGCCATGTGCTACGGCCGCTCGCTGGCCACCGGCAAGCTGGTCGACATCGGTGAGGCGGTCGGCATCATCGCCGCCCAGTCCATCGGTGAGCCCGGCACCCAGCTGACGATGCGTACCTTCCACACCGGTGGTGTGGCCGGTGACGACATCACGCAGGGTCTGCCGCGTGTCGTCGAGCTCTTCGAGGCCCGTACCCCGAAGGGTGTCGCCCCGATCTCCGAGGCCTCCGGCCGCGTCCGGATCGAGGAGACCGAGAAGACCAAGAAGATCGTCGTCACCCCCGACGACGGCAGCGACGAGACGGCGTTCCCGATCTCGAAGCGTGCCCGTCTGCTGGTGGGCGAGGGCGACCACGTCGAGGTGGGCCAGAAGCTCACCGTGGGTGCCACCAACCCGCACGACGTGCTGCGCATCCTGGGTCAGCGTGCCGTCCAGGTCCACCTGGTCGGCGAGGTCCAGAAGGTCTACAACTCGCAGGGCGTGTCGATCCACGACAAGCACATCGAGATCATCATCCGGCAGATGCTGCGCCGCGTGACGATCATCGAGTCCGGCGACGCCGAGCTGCTGCCCGGCGAGCTGGTCGAGCGCACGAAGTTCGAGACCGAGAACCGTCGTGTGGTCCAGGAGGGCGGTCACCCGGCCTCCGGTCGTCCGCAGCTGATGGGTATCACCAAGGCCTCGCTGGCGACGGAATCCTGGCTGTCGGCCGCCTCCTTCCAGGAGACGACCCGAGTCCTGACGGACGCGGCGATCAACGCCAAGTCCGACAGCCTCATCGGCCTCAAGGAGAACGTCATCATCGGTAAGCTCATCCCGGCCGGTACGGGCCTGTCCCGCTACCGCAACATCCGGGTGGAGCCGACCGAGGAGGCCAAGGCCGCGATGTACTCGGCCGTCGGCTACGACGACATCGACTACTCGCCGTTCGGCACGGGCTCCGGCCAGGCCGTTCCGCTGGAGGACTACGACTACGGTCCGTACAACCAGTAAGCGGGCAGCTTGATACGACCGAAGGGCGGTCACCCCGAGTGGGTGGCCGCCCTTCGGCGTGTCAGCGCCCGCTCTCCAAGTGGGCCCGCAGGTGATGCAGCCGGGTGTGAAGGTCGGGGTGCGAGTCCAGCAGTCGTGCGACGACTCCCTCGTCCTTGGCCGGTAGGTCCAGAGCCGCGGCGTGGGCGCGTGCGGCCTCTTCGCGCTCGTGTTCCTTGCACAGCACTGTGATCAGCTGCGATGCGAAGCCGAGATTCGCAGCGTGCTCGTCGGCGCGCAGCTCGGCGCGTCGGGACACGGCGGCCGCCAGGTAGGGCGTGATGAAGGGCAGAAGGACCAGTCCGTACGTGGCCGTCGCGAGGGCGACCGTCACGGCGCCCACGAGTCCGATCAACACGGCCGCGGTGCCCACGGGAAGCCGGTCGACGCGGGAGGCGAGCACCCGGAGCAGACGCCAGGTGAGTCGGCCGGGCAGCGCGTACCAGAAGGTGAGCAGTGAGGTCCAGGAGTGCCCTCGGCTGTGGTGGCCGAGTTCGTGGGCGAGGACGCCTGCGAGCTGCGCGGCCGGCAGGTGCCTGAGTGAGTGTCGGGTGACTCCGATGATGTGGCCGGCGGCGGCCATGGCGTTGACCCCATCACTGTCCTCGACCCAAAGATGGTATGCGGCCGAGTTCACCCCGGCACGTGCGGTGACCTCGCGCCATACGTGGCGCAGTACGCGGTCCTCGTCGGGGGTCGGATGGCGCAGGCCGAACAGGCGGCGGGCGAGTATTCGCTCGCAGGGGCGGTGGAAGACAAGCCCGCCACTCAGCACCCATGTGCCGCAGATGATCCACCAGGATGGTCCACCTAGCTTGTCGATGAGGTAGGCCGCCCCGCAGACGACGGTCAGACTCGCGCAGGCGTGCGGGAGATGCAGGGCCAGATGGCCGAGGGCGGTGGCGTCGACACCACGCTGATGTGCCGCGATGACGATTCTGCCGGGACGCGGCGGTAGGCCCTCGTCGTGTGGGGGCGGTGGTTCCGGTTCAGCCGGGTTGCCGTGCTCGGAGCTGATGGGCATGACGCTTCCTTCCGGTACGAGTGGGCGGCGCGGCAGAAGGCTGGCTCACGTGAGAAGCAGGGACGCGGGCAGCAGAAGCGCAGCGCAGCCGAAGGCGATCAGCCCCGCACGGATCCAGAAGTGCTTGCGGGCGGCGATGCCGCTCGTCTCGGCAAGGGCGATGAGCATGCCGTGAGCAGGGTCGCGTCCGGTGTCCGCCAGGGCGGCGGAAAGGCGTCCGGACCTGGATGCCCTTCGTACGTCGCCGAAGTAGGTGAGAGGCCGGCCGGGAGCCCAACGGCTGGGGCGGTAGCGGGGGACGACCGCGAGCAGGGCGGCCAGCAGGGCCGTCAGCAGCAGGGCCGTGCCGCCCCACCACAGCACGGCAGCCGGTGCCGGGAGCGGGGCCGGACGCCAACGGGAGTTGGCCAGCAATGCGGTGGGAACGCCGGCCGACAGACCGAGCGCCGCCACCAGGACGGCTGCTTTGGCGTCGGCCCGGGCTATCTCCGCTCGGAGGTCGGCGAGCAGGTGTGCGCCGGTTTCCAGCAGGACGGCGTCCGACGACGGGCCGGTCGTGCTCACGTGCCCGACTCCGGCGTCGCCACGGGAGGTGCCGACTCGCTCGCCGGTGGTTGCGTAACGGGGTAGGGCGGTGACTTCACCGCTGGTGCGGTGGCTCCCAGGATGGTGGTCATACGATCCGCGATGAGCTGGTGCGGCTCGTCCAGGTGGTGGTCCTCCAGCCGCTTGCTGTCCAGGGCCCGGTCGATCAGATGGAGCTGGGTCTCGACCAGTTTGGCCTGCTCGTCATGGAGGTGACCGAGGACCAGCTGGGTGTCGTCGGGGTGTACCGCCAGGTGCAGCGCGAGTGCGGCGACACCACCTCGTTCCAGGTGATGCTCGTAGAACCGGATCTTTTCCGCGGTGCGACTCGCCTCGTACGTCTGCTGAAGAACCGCCGCCTTGTGCTCGGGTGCCACGGCCTCCGCATCGTGCCGGGCAGCCCGCAGCCGCGCTTGGTGGTTCCGTTCGGACGCGTCGCGGCGCAGCCGGACCGAGCAAGCCGTGCGCAGACCCAGATCCTCACCGAGCCACGAGGTGTCGTTCACCGCCTGCTGCACGGCCCGCTCGGCGGCCGCGCTCTCGTCGATGGCGTAACCACGACTGGCCGCGCGAAGCACGGGAAGCACTCTGCGGGTGACGAGCCCCGGCACGTCCCGCTCCTGGCTGCGGACGAACCGCTCCGCATCCACGACGCGCCAGGTGATGTCCGCGGTGGCCTCGAACTCGAAACTGTCGACCTTGCTCGGCAGAAGCACGTTCAGCTGGAAGACGTGGGGGTCGGTGTCCACCTCGTACAGGGCGACAAAGCGCCTTGTGGAGGCGGGGCGGGCCGGTGGCGGGAAGGTCTCGTACAACCCGGTTCGTGTGACGCAGACCAGTGCGTAGTCGATGCGTCCCATGAAGCGGCGGCGGCCGATGTGGAAGCGGGGGAGTTGCCAGACGGTGCGGACCGGGTCCTCGATGGTGCGGGCCGGGGTCGGGGGCGGCGGTGGTTGCCGGAACCAGTCGAGCTCGTCAGGTTGCTGGGGGTGTTCCATGGTCTGCCTTCCGTGAGCGGTCAGGCGGGGGAGAGGCGCTTGAGCAGGCGGTCGGCAGCCGGGGAAGGGACGCCACCGGAGTCGCGGACCGTACGCAGCAGGTGGGTGATGCGCCGATGGTTGACGGCGGTTTCGGCGAGTTCGTACAGCAACGGGACGAGGGCCCGTTCCGACTCGGGGTCGGTGTCGGCCGCGCGTACCCAGCCGCGCAGTACGGCAAGGGCCTGCGCGGTGTGCGTCCGGTCGGCCAGGAGCGCGTCCCAGAACTGGACGAGCTGCCGCGTGGCCGTCCTGTTTCCGGCTGCCAGAGCCTCCCCGTACCAGTCGAGGACGATGGGGCGTCCGCTGTCTTCCTCCTTCGGCTGGGTGCAGGCCTGGAAGAAGGCGAGCAGCGCGTATGGGCGGGCCGTACGGTCGGTGTGGTCCGGGTCGAGCTGCTTGGCGAGTTGGGCCAGCACGGGGTTCTTCACGGCGAGAAGCAGCAGTTCCAGGGCGTCCGCGAACTGCTTGGTCGCCTCCGACGGCTTGTCGTCCTCGGTATCGGCGTCGTTGTCGTCGGGCGGCTGCCGGCGAGCCGCGTCCAGGAGCGCTTCCAGGGCTTCCTCGTAGTGCACCGGACCCAGCAGGCCGAAGGCGCGGATGGCGGTCCAGCGGCGGCTCTCCACCTCGCCGGTGCACCATTCGTGGAGGATGCGCAGAACAGTGGGCACCTCCAGCAGCTGGGCCATGGTGAGCGCGTTGGCCGCCACCAGCCAGGAGTGGGAGTCTCGGGCGTCAGCCCACGGTTCGATGAGATGCGCCAGCGCGGACGAAAGGTCGAAGTGGGCGAGCTGGGCGGCGGCTGAGGCAGCCCTGGTCCGCACGAGAGGGCGGCGGTCCTCGGCGAGTTTGCGGAGCCACTCGGCGATTGCGGGCCGAGACGAGGGATGACGGTTCCACACCTCCTCCAGGAGTAGACGGGGGGTCCGCTCGTCGCGGAACCCGGCGAAGAAGGTGCCGATGACGGGGCCGTGTTCCGTGACCTCCGTAGCCACGTAGCCCGTGGCGCGGGCGAGTCGCAGTCGTTCCTCGCGCGAGGTGCCGAAGACGGGGATACGGGCAGGGACGACGGGGTCCTCGATCTTCTGCAACCGCACGAACAGGCCGTCGCCGACCTCCGCGGCCACCGCGTACGGGGCCTTGTCGAAGACCGCGAGCGAGATGAGGAAAGCCTTCTCCCGCAGGATGGGCTCGGCCTCCATGAGCCAGCGGGAGACCTGGCCGCGCACGGCGGCTGCCCCGTATGCGGCCAGTCGCCGTTCGTCGGTCTGCCCGAGGTGCAGGGCGACGACTTCCTTCGCGAAGCGCTCGATCTGGCGCGGCGGGTGCTGCTGGGCGAGGAACTCCTTGACCGCCGCGCGTTCAAGCAGATGCGGCCAAGCGCTCTCGCCGGTTACCGGGGTGACGTGAGCGTGCAGGATGTCCTCGGCGGGCGGGGGGTCCCACCGTACGGAGGAGATGTCGCCCAGCGCCGCCGACGGCTCCACGGTGATCACCAGGTAGGCTCCACGGCGTTCCAGTTCCCGGCGCAGCGCCAGGAGGTGCGGTTGTCGTAGGGGGCGGTTGCGGCTGACGGTCAGATCGCACAGGACGTGACCCGCGCCGGTGTCCAACTGGTCGGAGAGCGCGGGGAAGGCCGTGGGCGGCTCCAGCTCGAAGAATCGGTCGAGACCGAGCCGGTGCAGCAGCATCAACGCGGCGGTTCTGCGGCCCGTCTCCCGTCCGCCGGACAGGATGAGGAACCGCTCCGCCTTGAGTCGGGTGAGCACCTCGTCGAAGTCCTCAGCCTCCTGGAAGGCGCCGGCCAGTCTCTCCACCTCTGCCTCGGGGACGGGCCCAGGGGTGGCGACGGACGCTTCGGCTCGACCGCCGCCGATGTGAAAGATCGTGTCGCCGTAGTGCGAGCCACCCGACTGCCCGAACTGGTCCCCGCCGACCAGGGTGGAGATGAACTCGGGGCCGTGCGCGATCAGGTCCCGGCGTGCTGCCCATGCCTTCTGGCGAGGTTGTTCCTGGCCTTCGGCAGACTCCCCTTGCTCTTTGCGCTCGCTGTCCTGCGCGGTCTCGTCGGCCGACTTGGCCGGGGCCGCCGCCTCCGCCTGGCTCATCGGCGCTCGTCCCGTTCACGGCGGGTGAAGTCGAACCGCTGGTCGCCGTGGACCGTGCCTCCGCTCACGCCGTACTGGTCGCCGTGCACGTAGGTGGTGGTCGCGGGCCTGGAGATGGCCGGGTCCGGGACCGGCGCAGAGTCCTCAGTGGCGGCCCGGGAGGCGTCTGCGTCGGACACGCCGTGCACCCAGGCCACCGTCGGTCCCTCCTTCGTCTCCACGGTGACGCGGCGGAAGTCGTCTGGACGTACGCCGAGCGGGCCGTGCCGCACGACTCCCGTGTAGATGCCGTCGGACACGCACAGCACACTGTGGTCGTCGCGCTGCTTGAGGGCGACCCGCAGCGGGTCGGAGTTGAGGAGGCGCACGGCGTGATTGAGGTCCGAGCCGACCCAGCCGTCGAGTTCGTCGATCGCGACGTACCCGGAGGACAGCACCATGCGCAATCGCATTTGGGCGCTGCTGGCGATCAGTCGGTTTTTGCTGTGCAGCAGGGCGGGAGCCTCGGTGAGCAGGGTCTTGACGAGCGCCGGGACCGAGGCCTGGACGTCAATGAGCTCCATCACCGAGTCACCGCGGTCCGCGCGCAGCCGCGCCGATTCGTCGATGCCGGCGGCGAGGAGCGTGGCGTCGACGACCTCGTACAGGAGTCGGCGCAGGAACGCCTGCTCCACGTCGTCGCGGGAGCCGAACTGCTCGATGTCGAAGAGGAGGATGGTGCGGTACAGGGGGTCCGTCATGGTTCTGCCTCTCGTGCTCGCTGATTGAGCAGCACGATGGCGGACGGACGACAGGTGTCAGAGGGCCGATGACACGGACCAAGTGTGACCGTGTGCACAGACGGCAGCCTGCCCGGTGGGCTGTCAGGCGGGCTGTCCCCCGATGATGCGACGCAGGATGTCCGGGCGCAGGACGACGATGCGTCGGCGTCGGGTGACCACGACATGCCGGTCCCGCAGTTCCCTGAGGAGTCGGGCAACCGCCTCGCGCGAGGAGCCGACCGACCCGGCGAACTCCTGCTGGCTGAGTCCGATGGTCAGCTCGACCCCCTCGTCGGTGCGGGTTCCGTGCGTGCGGACTAGCTCCAGCAGGAGCACTGCCAGACGCTCACGTACCGTGAGGGCCGCCCACTCCAGCCGCCGACGGTCGGTCGAACGCTGCCGGTCGGTGGTCAGGCTCAGCAGCCGCAGGGCGGCTCCGGGGTGTGCCGTGAGGAAGGCGGTGAAGCGGGGCTCGTCGATGACGACCGCTTCGACGGCGTCGAGCGCGGTGACGGTCGCCGAACGATGACGCCCGCTGAGCGCTGCGCCCTCGCCCACGATGTCTCCTGGCCCTCGAAGGGCCAGGAGGGCTTCGTAGCCGTTCGCCGCGATCGCCGTCACCTTGGTCCAGCCGTGCAGCAGCAGGAGTACGTGGGAGGAGGGTTCGTCCTGGTGGAGGATGACGCTGCGGGCCCGGTAGCGCAGCGGCCGTCCGGCCCGGAGCAGGGCCGTGCGGTCCTCCTTCTCCAGCCGCGCGAGGAAGGGCACGCCGTCGTCGAACCCGTCGTCGTCCCAAGCGTGTGTACGTCCGCCGGTCATCCCGCCGCCCCCGCGTTCGCTGTGCCGATGCCGCACCCTCGTAACCAGACAACGTACTTGACCAGGGCATACGGGCAACGGGCGACAATCGGCCGCTGTGGCTGAGACGGCCCTTCGGGTGCCTACGGCACGCCCAGTTCGAAGATCACGTAGTGGGCGTACCAGCCGGAGGCGATCGAGGCCGTGGTGAAGAAGACGACCAGGCTCGGCAGCCTCAGGCGGCTCAGGGCCGCGGCCGGAGCGAGGAGCAGGGGGAAGGCGGGGAGCAGGTAGCGCATGGTGTTGCCGAACATCTGCTGGGTGCCCAGGACCGTGACGATCGTCGCCAGGGTGTACGCGACCAGGACCAGCGGGGGCTTCTTGCGCAGCATCAGCGCGATCAGGAAGGGCAGCGCCAGGACCAGCTGGAGGGAGAGCAGGTCCGGGGTGGAGAAGGCGAAGGGGTAGTCGCCGCGGCCCACCGCGAGGTTGCGCAGCACGTCCCAGGTGTAGGCGCCGTAGTCGAAGAAGTGGGCCCAGCCCTCGCGCTGGAGGGTGAAGTAGGCCGTGGCCTCGCCGGTGCGGTAGCCGACCCAGGCGATGTAGGAGAGCAGGCCGAGCGGTGCGACGAGCATCGCGTACACCGGGCCGCGTACGCCGTGCTCGCGCCGGGACGCGGGGCGGGCCAGCGTCACCAGGGCGGCGAGGCCCACGGCGCCGATGAGGACGGCGGACGTGGGCCGGTTCAGGCCCGCGGTGAAGGCCAGCAGGCCCGCCGCCACCCAGCGCCCCTTCATCACGGCGTAGCAGGCCCAGGCGGCGAGGGCGACGAACAGGGACTCGGAGTACACCGCCCACTCGACGCCCGCGCCGGGCGCCACCGCCCACAGCCCGGCCGCGACGGTGCCCGCCCGCGCCCCGGCGATCAGCGAGATCACGGCGTAGATCCCGGCCGCGGCGACGAACGAGGTGAGGACGGAGACCAGGATGCCGGAGCCGTACAGGCCGAGGCCGGTGGTCTCCGAGACCAGGCGGATGAGCGCCGGGTAGAGCGGGAAGAACGCGACCGAGTTCTGCTGGACCGTGAACAGGCCGTCGCCGCCGAGCCGCACCAGGGCGGGGCTGTACCCGTGCTCGGCGACCTGGAGGTACCACCAGCCGTCCCAGGTGCCCAGCACGTCCCACCAGTGGGCGCCGCCGCCGAAGCGCGGGTTCTTCCCCCGGAAGTCCCCGGCGTACGTCAGGAGGGAGGCGAAGACCCCGAGGCCGACGAGCTTGGCGACGCCGTACAGCGCCAGGGGGGCGAGGTAGGGCCGCGCGCCGGCCGGGAGGGCGGGGGGCCAGTGCCGCCAGGAGCGTGCCGCGGCCTCGCCGGGCGGTCGTTCGCCGGCGCCGGCCGGCCCGTCGGTCACCGTGTCGTCGGCAGCCGTGTCCATGGCTGTCATCCCCCTCGGGCCACCCTCAACCGTCAATTCCTGCCATAAGATCGCACAAGAGTCGCACATCTGTACTCAAGGTCATGCGGAGGGAGGCGCGGTGCCCGAGGGACGGGACGCGGAGCGGCACGAACCGGTCGTGCTGTCGGTCGTCATTCCGATGTTCAACGAGGAGGACGTCCTGCCCGCGCTGGTCACCAGGCTGCGTCCGGTCCTCACCGAGCTGGGCGTCCCGCACGAGGTCGTCGCCGTCGACGACGGCAGCGGCGACCGCACGGCGGAGCTGCTCGACGCCTTCCGGCTGGGCTGGCCGGAGCTGCGCGTGGTCGCCCTGCGGCGCAACTCCGGCCACCAGGCGGCCCTCACGGCGGGGCTCGACCGGGCCCGCGGCGCCTACGTGGTCAGCCTGGACGCCGACCTCCAGGACCCGCCGGAGAAGATCCCCGACATGCTGGCGCTGGCCCGCGCGGAGGGCCTCGACATCGTGTACGGGGTCCGCGCGGACCGCAGCAGCGACTCGGGGTTCAAGCGGTGGACGGCGGGCTTCTACTACCGGCTCATGCGGCGCCTGGCCGGCCCCTCGGTCCTCGCCCAGGCCGGGGACTTCCGGCTGCTGAGCCGGGCCGCCGTGGAGGCGCTCAAGGCGCTGCCGGACCAGCAGCGGGTGTACCGCCTGCTGGTGCCCTGGCTGGGCTTCCCGAGCGGGCAGGTGACCTACGAGCGCGCTCCGCGTACGGCGGGCCGCACGAAGTACCCGCTGGGGCGGATGATCCGCCTGGCGGTCGACAGCGTCACCGGCTTCTCCGCGGCCCCGCTGCGCATCGCCACCTGGCTGGGCGGCGGCGCGTTCGTGGTCTGCCTGGGGCTGCTGGTCTACACGCTCACCGCGTTCGCCCTGGGCCGCACGGTCCCCGGCTGGACCTCGCTGTTCACCGGCATCGTCTTCATCGGCGCCGTGCAGCTGGTCTGCGTCGGCCTGCTCGGCGAATACGTGGGGCGCATCTACACGGCCGTGCAGAACCGGCCGACCTATTTCGTCCGCCACGACACGGCGGCACCCGCGCCCGCACCCGTACCCCCACCCCCGACCGCGCCCGCACCCCCACCCGCACCCGGCGGCACGGACGGCGACGAGCGGCGTGTCCCGCTGCCGCGGGCCTGAGACGGCCCCTGTCGATCAGGTCAAAGTGGGGTGAAACGGGCGCGGATACCGGTGTCGCCCATTTGTTTTGACCGCAGCGAATGCGCTAGGTACGCTCAGACCTTGTGCCTGGGGTGTGCCCTGGCCCTCGTGCGTGTCTACAGCCGCACCGGGGCCGTGTGTGGCCACCGCATTTCGCGTCTCCTTCCGCCTCGCGGGCGGAGTGCGCGACTTCGACACACCCGACCGCGTGGGTCGGTGGCGTTCCAGGTTAGCTTCACCATTCGGCACACAGAAACCGGAGAAGTAGTGCCTACGATCCAGCAGCTGGTCCGGAAGGGCCGGCAGGACAAGGTCGAGAAGAACAAGACGCCCGCACTCGAGGGTTCCCCTCAGCGCCGTGGCGTCTGCACGCGTGTGTTCACGACCACCCCGAAGAAGCCGAACTCGGCCCTGCGTAAGGTCGCGCGTGTGCGTCTGACCAGCGGGATCGAGGTCACCGCTTACATTCCGGGTGAGGGGCACAACCTGCAGGAGCACTCCATCGTGCTCGTGCGCGGCGGCCGTGTGAAGGACCTGCCGGGTGTTCGCTACAAGATCATCCGCGGTTCCCTCGACACCCAGGGTGTCAAGAACCGCAAGCAGGCCCGCAGCCGCTACGGCGCCAAGAAGGAGAAGTAAGAATGCCTCGTAAGGGCCCCGCCCCGAAGCGCCCGGTCATCATCGACCCGGTCTACGGTTCTCCTCTGGTGACCTCCCTGATCAACAAGGTGCTGCTGAACGGCAAGCGCTCCACCGCCGAGCGCATCGTCTACGGCGCCATGGAGGGTCTGCGCGAGAAGACCGGCAACGACCCGGTCATCACGCTCAAGCGCGCTCTCGAGAACATCAAGCCGACCCTCGAGGTCAAGTCCCGCCGTGTCGGTGGTGCGACGTACCAGGTGCCGATCGAGGTCAAGCCCGGTCGCGCCAACACCCTCGCGCTGCGCTGGCTCGTCGGTTACTCCCGCGCCCGTCGCGAGAAGACCATGACCGAGCGGCTGCTCAACGAGCTCCTCGACGCCTCCAACGGCCTGGGTGCCGCTGTGAAGAAGCGCGAGGACACGCACAAGATGGCCGAGTCCAACAAGGCCTTCGCGCACTACCGCTGGTAGTCGCTACCCACATCGAGACCGAGAGAAGACTGAAGCCTTATGGCTACCACTTCACTTGACCTGGCCAAGGTCCGCAACATCGGGATCATGGCCCACATCGACGCGGGCAAGACGACCACCACCGAGCGGATCCTGTTCTACACCGGTGTGTCGTACAAGATCGGTGAGGTCCACGACGGCGCCGCCACGATGGACTGGATGGAGCAGGAGCAGGAGCGTGGCATCACGATCACGTCTGCTGCGACCACCTGTCACTGGCCGCTCGAGGACAACGACTACACGATCAACATCATCGACACCCCGGGGCACGTCGACTTCACCGTCGAGGTGGAGCGTTCCCTGCGTGTGCTCGACGGTGCCGTGACCGTGTTCGACGGTGTCGCCGGTGTCGAGCCGCAGTCCGAGACGGTGTGGCGTCAGGCCGACCGTTACGGCGTGCCGCGTATCTGCTTCGTCAACAAGCTGGACCGCACCGGCGCCGAGTTCCACCGCTGCGTGGAGATGATCTCGGACCGCCTGGGTGCCCAGCCGCTGGTCATGCAGCTCCCGATCGGCGCCGAGGCCGACTTCAAGGGCGTCGTGGACCTGGTCCGCATGAAGGCGCTCGTGTGGTCCGCCGAGGCCGCCAAGGGCGAGATGTACGACACCGTCGACATCCCGGCCACGCACACCGAGGCCGCCGAGGAGTGGCGCGGCAAGCTGATCGAGGCCGTCGCGGAGAACGACGAAGAGATCATGGAGCTGTACCTGGAGGGCGAGGAGCCCACCGAGGAGCAGCTGTACGCCGCGATCCGTCGCATCACCATCGCCTCCGGCAAGTCCAGCGACACCACGGTCACCCCGGTGTTCTGCGGCACCGCGTTCAAGAACAAGGGCGTCCAGCCCCTGCTCGACGCGGTCGTGCGCTACCTGCCGACCCCGCTCGACGTCGAGGCCATCGAGGGCCACGACGTCAAGGACCCCGAGGTCGTCGTCAAGCGCAAGCCGTCTGAGGACGAGCCGCTCGCCGCGCTCGCCTTCAAGATCATGAGCGACCCGCACCTCGGCAAGCTCACCTTCGTCCGGGTGTACTCCGGCCGCCTGGAGTCCGGCACCGCGGTGCTGAACTCGGTCAAGGGCCGCAAGGAGCGCATCGGCAAGATCTACCGCATGCACGCCAACAAGCGTGAGGAGATCGAGTCGGTGGGCGCCGGTGACATCGTCGCCGTCATGGGCCTGAAGCAGACCACCACCGGTGAGACGCTGTCCGACGACAAGAGCCCGGTCATCCTGGAGTCCATGGACTTCCCGGCGCCGGTCATCCAGGTCGCCATCGAGCCCAAGTCGAAGGGCGACCAGGAGAAGCTCGGCGTCGCGATCCAGCGCCTGGCCGAGGAGGACCCCTCCTTCCAGGTCAGCACGAACGAGGAGACGGGCCAGACCATCATCGGTGGTATGGGCGAGCTGCACCTCGAGGTGCTGGTCGACCGCATGCGCCGTGAGTTCAAGGTCGAGGCCAACGTCGGCAAGCCTCAGGTCGCCTACCGTGAGACGATCCGCAAGACCGTCGAGCGCGTGGACTACACCCACAAGAAGCAGACCGGTGGTACCGGTCAGTTCGCCAAGGTGCAGATCGCGATCGAGCCGATCGAGGGCGGCGACGCCTCGTACGAGTTCGTGAACAAGGTGACCGGTGGCCGTATCCCGAAGGAGTACATCCCTTCGGTGGACGCCGGTGCCCAGGAGGCCATGCAGTTCGGCATCCTGGCCGGCTACGAGATGACGGGCGTTCGCGTCACGCTCATCGACGGTGGCTACCACGAGGTCGACTCCTCCGAGCTCGCCTTCAAGATCGCCGGTTCGCAGGCCTTCAAGGAGGCCGCGCGCAAGGCTTCGCCCGTGCTCCTCGAGCCGATGATGGCCGTCGAGGTCACCACGCCCGAGGACTACATGGGCGACGTCATCGGCGACATCAACTCCCGCCGTGGCCAGATCCAGGCCATGGAGGAGCGGATGGGTGCCCGCGTCGTGAAGGGCCTTGTGCCGCTGTCGGAGATGTTCGGCTACGTCGGAGACCTCCGCAGCAAGACGTCGGGTCGCGCAAGCTACTCGATGCAGTTCGACTCCTACGCCGAGGTTCCCCGGAACGTCGCCGAGGAGATCATCGCGAAGGCCAAGGGCGAGTGACGGACTCCGTTTAACGGACCCCGCGAACACGCTTTAGGCTTGACCCCGGAGCCTGCATGGGGCATTCCGCCGTGAACCGGCGGAATGCCCCCGGCACCCGGGCTTTCCAGCAAAGATCACCTGGCGCCGATGAGTAAGGCGTACAGAACCACTCCACAGGAGGACCCCAGTGGCGAAGGCGAAGTTCGAGCGGACTAAGCCGCACGTCAACATCGGCACCATCGGTCACATCGACCACGGTAAGACGACCCTCACGGCCGCCATTACCAAGGTGCTGCACGACGCGTACCCGGACCTGAACGAGGCCTCGGCCTTCGACCAGATCGACAAGGCTCCCGAGGAGCGCCAGCGCGGTATCACCATCTCCATCGCGCACGTCGAGTACCAGACGGAGACCCGTCACTACGCCCACGTCGACTGCCCCGGTCACGCGGACTACATCAAGAACATGATCACGGGTGCGGCGCAGATGGACGGCGCCATCCTCGTGGTCGCCGCCACCGACGGCCCGATGCCGCAGACCAAGGAGCACGTGCTCCTGGCCCGCCAGGTCGGCGTTCCGTACATCGTCGTCGCCCTGAACAAGGCCGACATGGTGGACGACGAGGAGATCCTGGAGCTCGTCGAGCTCGAGGTGCGTGAGCTCCTCTCCGAGTACGAGTTCCCGGGCGACGAGCTGCCGGTCGTCAAGGTCTCCGCTCTGAAGGCCCTCGAGGGCGACAAGGAGTGGGGCAACTCGGTCCTCGAGCTCATGAAGGCCGTGGACGAGTCCATCCCGGAGCCCGAGCGCGACGTCGACAAGCCGTTCCTGATGCCGATCGAGGACGTCTTCACCATCACCGGTCGCGGTACGGTCGTCACCGGCCGCATCGAGCGTGGTGTCCTCAAGGTCAACGAGACCGTCGACATCATCGGCATCAAGACCGAGAAGACCACCACCACGGTCACCGGCATCGAGATGTTCCGCAAGCTCCTCGACGAGGGCCAGGCCGGTGAGAACGTCGGTCTGCTCCTCCGTGGCATCAAGCGCGAGGACGTGGAGCGCGGCCAGGTCATCATCAAGCCCGGTTCGGTCACCCCGCACACCGAGTTCGAGGCCCAGGCCTACATCCTGTCGAAGGACGAGGGTGGCCGTCACACCCCCTTCTTCAACAACTACCGTCCGCAGTTCTACTTCCGTACGACGGACGTGACCGGCGTCGTGACCCTCCCCGAGGGCACCGAGATGGTCATGCCGGGTGACAACACCGAGATGAAGGTGGAGCTCATCCAGCCCGTCGCCATGGAAGAGGGCCTGAAGTTCGCCATCCGCGAGGGTGGCCGGACCGTGGGCGCCGGCCAGGTCACCAAGATCAACAAGTAAGCTCCGCTTGCTTGTCGGTCGCCCCGACCTGACATGGGCTGATGCCTGAAAGGGCCCGTACGACTTCGGTCGTACGGGCCCTTTCGCCATTTCACCGGTCTTCACTCCCGGATGCCGGCGGCCTCCACCGCCCGGCGGCGCAGGGCCAGGCCCGCCGGGACCACCGAGGCGACGACCGCGAGCACCGCGCAGGCACCCGCGACCGTGCCGACGGCCGCCCACGGCACCACCGGCGCGGCGGGGACCGAGAGCAGGCCCAGCGCCGCCCCCGTCCCGGCCAGGTCGAGCCCGGCGACGACCAGCCCGAGGAGGGCACCGGCCGCGGCGACCGTCAGCGACTCGACGGCGACCAGCCGCAGCACCTGCCGGTCGGTGGCCCCGGCGAGCCGCAGCATGGCCAGCTCGCGGACCCGGTCGGACGTCGCCATCAGCAGGGTGTTGACCACGGAGATCCCGGTGTAGAGCAGGGCGATGCCGAGGACCAGGAGCAGGCCCGTCCGCGTCGCGCCCCCGGGCCCGGGGGAGGCCGCCGCGGCCCACTCGTCCCCGCTCGCCACCCGTCCGCCGGACGCCGCCACCGCCTCGCGCAGCCCGGCGGCCACCGCGTCGGCGTCGGCGCCGTCGGCGAGGGCCACGTCCACCCGGTCGACGGGGGCGCCGGCGGCGTTGGCCGCGGTGACGTAGACGCCGTTGTCGCCGGTGCCGGTGCGCATCACCGCGGCGATGCGCAGCGTCTTCGCCGTGCCGTCCCCGAGCCGGACCCGCACGGTGCGGCCGACCGTGTGCTCCGCCCACTCCTCGTTCACGATGATCGAGTGGTCGTCCAGGCCGGTGACCCGCCCCCGCGCGAGGGGGAGCCGGGTGGTCGCGGCGAGGGCGCCGGGGTCGGCGACGGCGCGCGCGTCGGACCGGATCAGGGCCACGCCGTCCTCCAGCACGTATACCGCGCCGGACGCGCTCGGGGAGATCCGCGCCCCGGGCACCGCGCGCAGGCGCTGCACGGCCGCCGCGTCGAAGCCCGCTCCGGGCGGGGCGGTGGCCACGAAGGCTGCGGTGGTCCGCGCCCGGGCCTCGGCGGTCTTCGCCGCGTCCAGGGTCGCGACGGTGCCGAGCAGCGAGCCCGTGAGCGCGACCGTGACCAGCACGGGCGCCGCGAGGGCCGCGGTACGGCGGACCCCGGCCGCCGCGTTCTGGCGGACCAGCAGACCCGTGGCGCCCGGCAGGCGGGCCGGCAGCCAGGTCAGCAGCCGGGTCAGCGGGCGCACCACGACCGGTGCGAGCAGCGCCGCCGCGGCGATCAGCACCATCGGGCGCGTCACATAGGTCTTGCGGTGCAGCAGGTCGCCGGGGTCGTCCGCGAGGGCGAGGACGAGGGTCACCAGGGCGGTCAGCAGCAGCCCCAGCCCGCACAGCCACCGCCCCCGGGTCATCGCCCCGGCGTCCACCGACGCCTCCCGCAGCGCCTCGACCGGGGCGGTGCGCCCCGCCCGCCAGGACGCCGCGACCACGCCGCACAGGGCGACCAGCAGCCCGGTCCAGAAGGCCAGGTGGAAGGGCCAGGTGTGGTCGCCGAGGGTGAACCAGGCCGGGGCCAGCCCCTCGTCGGCCACCCGGCGCACCAGCGGCGGCGCACCGTACGCGCCGAGCACGCAGCCGGTGCCGGAGGCGAGGACGCCGACCAGCGCGGCCTCGGCGACCACCGTCCGGCGGAGCTGCCCCGGCGTCGCCCCCGCCGTGCGCAGCAGCCCGAACTCCCGGCGCCGCTGGGCGACCGCGAAGGCGAAGGTGGACGCCACGACGAACACCGACACGAAGGCGGTGACGCCGCCGGCCGTGCCGAACAGGGCGTTCAGGGCGGTCAGCGCCTCGGCGTCCCGGCCGGGGTCGGCGTCCGCGTACCGCCGCGCGTCCCCGGTGAGCACCCGCACGCCCGCGCTGCCGGGCACCGCGTCCCGTACGGCGTCCCGTACCGCCTCCCGTACGGCGGACGCCTCCGCGTCGACCGCCGACTGGACGCTGACCGGGGCGAGTGCGGCGGCCCGCGCGTCGGTGAAGAAGACGGCGTCCTCGAACCCGAGGCCGGGCACGGTCCCCACCACCCGCAGGGTGCCCCGGTCCGTGCGCACCCGCTCGCCCGGCGCGGCCCAGCCGCCGGTGACGACGACCTCGGCGGCGGTGCGGGGCGCGCGGCCCGCGTCGATCCGGTACGGGGCGAACGCGGCCGTGGACCAGGGGTGGCCCACCAGCTCACCGGGGCCGTGCCCGCCCCGGACGCGTACCGGGAAGGACCGGTCCTCGACGACGGTGCCGAGCCGCTCCAGCCGGGCCACGACGGCCTCGGGCACGGCACGCGGCCGGGCCAGCTCCTCCGTACGCTCCCCGGCGGGCGTCGCCACCCGCAGGGTGTCCTGCCCCCGCACCACCACCGGCGCGGCGGCGAACCGCTCCGGTGCCCGGTCGGGCGCGTCCAGCGAGGCGGCCAGCGCCAGCCCCGTGGCGGTCAGCAGCGCGACGCCGAGCGCCAACGCGACGAAACTCCCGACGAAGGAGACCCAACGGGTGCGCAGGGTGCACAGGGTGAGCATCAGCACGGGGTGGCCTCCGGCCGGGGTGAGGGGGTGGCGGCGCCGGCGGCGCCGACGTGCGGTGCGTCCGGTCGGCTGCCGGGGGGTGGGGAGGGGCGCGGTGGGTGTGGTGGTGGGGGCGCTGGTGCCGGTTCCCGGGCCGGTGTGGCGGTGGTGCGGGTGGGCCGGTGGGGGCGCGTGCCGGGCTGGGTGCGGGGCGGCACGGGGTGGCCTCCGGCCGGGGCGGGGTGCGGTGGCGTCGGTGGTGCCGGGTCCGGGTCCGGGGCCGGGGTGATGGCGGTACGGGTGAGGGTGGCCCGGTGTGGGGTGTTGCTCAGCACGGGGTGGCCTCCAGGCGGGTCATGCGGGCGGCGATGGCCTCTGCTCCGGAGCCGGTCAGTTCGTCGTGGACGCGGCCGTCGGCGAGGAACAGCACGCGGTCGGCGCGGGCGGCGGCCACCGGGTCGTGGGTGACCATGACGACCGTCTGGCCGTCGACGTCGACCATGCCGCGCAGCAGGGTCAGCACCTCGCGGCCGGTGTGGGAGTCCAGCGCCCCCGTCGGCTCGTCGGCGAACAGCACCTCGGGGCGGGTGACCAACGCGCGGGCCAGGGCGACGCGTTGCTGCTGGCCGCCGGACAGCTCGGTGGGCCGGTGCCGGGCGCGGTCGGCGAGACCCACCCGGCCCAGCACCTCACGCACCCGGCCACGGGGCGGGCGGCGGCCGGACAGCCGCAGGGGGAGCGCGACGTTCTGCTCGGCGGTCAGCGACGGCAGCAGGTTGAACGCCTGGAAGACGAAGCCGACGCGGTCCCGGCGCAGCAGCGTCAGCCGCCGTTCGCTCAGCCCGGTCAGCTCCGTGCCGCCGAGGAGGACCGAGCCCGAGGTGGGCCGGTCGAGACCCGCCGCGCACTGGAGGAAGGTCGACTTGCCCGAGCCGGAGGGGCCCATCACCGCGGTGAACGTGCCCCGGGCGAAGGCGGCGGAGACGGCGTCGAGGGCCGTCACCGCGCCGTCGCCCGCCCCGTACCGCCGGGTGACGGAACGCAGCCGGACCGCGTCGTCGGTGCCGCCTGTGCCGTGGATGCCGCCGGTGCAGTGGATGCCGCCTGTGCCGCGGATGTCGTCGATGTGGTTCATGTCGAGGTGGTTCATGTGTCCCCGTTCGTCGGGCGCCGGAAGGGCGCCGAGGGGCGCCGGGTGGCGGATGGGCCGATCACTCGCTGACCGGCACCACGAAACCGCCCGCGACCGCCCCGGCGCAGTGCGGCAGGGGCGAGAACGGAGGTAGGGCGGGCCATACCCCCCGGACGCCCACTGGACCGATGGCCGCGCCGCCCGCTCGGGTCCTACGGTGATCCGCATGCATCCCGGCCCCGCTCCCCGCCCTCCCGGCCCCCGCACCGTCTGGCAGGCCCTGTCCGCCCGCGGTTACCTGCTCTCGGCCTGGCCCTGGCGTGCCGTCGCCTACCTGGTGACGGGGGCGGTGGCCGGTGCCGTGGTCCTGGTGGGGACCGTGACCGCCCTCGCCGTCGCGGGCGTACTCTCCGTGGTCCTGGTGGGCCTGCCGCTGCTGGTGCTCACCGCCCTGCTCGGCATCCCCGTGGCCCGCCTGGAACGGCACCGGCTGCGCCTGATCGACCGGGCCCCGGCCCCCACCCGGCCCGTACGGCAGCCGCCCGCCACCGGCCCCTGGCCCTGGCTGATCACCCGCCTGCGCGAGCGGGCGACCTGGCGGGAGCTGGGCCACGCGCTGCTGTTCGCCCTGCTGCTCTGGCCGCTGGACGCCCTGGTCGTCGCGTTCGCCCTGGCGGCGCCCCTCCATCTCGCCGCCACCCCGCTGCTGATGGCCACGTCCGGCGGGGGAGAGGAGGCGAAGGTCCTCAAGCAGTGGACGGTCACCACCTGGCCGGCCGCGTCCGGCGTCGCGGTGCTCGGGCTGCTGCTCCTCGCCCTCGGCGGCTACGCGCTGGGCCTCGCGGCGGGCGCGCGGGCCGAGCTGGCCCGCGTGCTCGTGGGCGCGGCGCGCGGGGGCGACCCGGAGGCCAGGGTCGTCGAACTCACCCGCTCCCGGGTGCGGTTGGTGGACGCCTTCGAGGCCGAGCGGCGCCGGATCGAACGCGACCTGCACGACGGCGCCCAGCAGCGCCTGGTCGCCCTGACCATGGCCCTCGGTCTGGCCCGCCTGGACGCCCCGCCGGGACCGCTGGCCGACCAGCTCGCCAAGGCGCACGGCGAGGCGGGCAAGGCCCTGGCGGAACTGCGCGAACTCATCCACGGCATCCACCCCAAGGTCCTCGCCGACTACGGCCTGCCGGCGGCCGTCGCCGACGCCGCCGACCGCTCCGCCGTCCCCGTCGACGTCGCCCTGGAACTGCCCGGACGGCTGCCCCAGGCGGTCGAGGCCGCCGCCTACTTCGTGGTCTGCGAGGCCCTCGCCAACATCGGCAGACACAGCGGCGCCGCCCGCGCGGAGGTGACCGGCGGCCACCGCGACGGACGGCTCGTGCTGCGGGTCCGCGACGACGGGCGCGGCGGGGCCGACGCCGCGGCGGGCAGCGGACTGACCGGACTCGCCGACCGGGTGTCGGTGCTGGATGGCAGACTCTCCCTGTCCAGCCCGCCGGGCGGACCGACCCTGCTGAGCGTGGAGATTCCTTGCGATCCGTGCGGCCCCCGCGATCCCTGCGCGTAGTACTGGCCGAGGACAGCGTGCTGCTGCGGGACGGCCTGACCGGCCTGCTCACCCGCTTCGGCCACGAGGTCGTGGCCGCCGTCGGCGACGCGGAGGCCCTCGTCGCGGCCGTGCGGGAGCACGTCCCGGACGTCGTCGTCACCGACGTCCGGATGCCGCCCGGCTTCCAGGACGAGGGCCTGCACGCGGCCGTACGGCTGCGCGAGGAGCGGCCCACCCTGCCCGTCCTGGTCCTCAGCCAGTACGTCCAACGGGCCTACGCGGCCGGGCTGCTGGACTCCGGCGACGGCACCGGCGTCGGCTACCTGCTCAAGGACCGCGTCGGCCAGGTCGAGGAGTTCGTCGACGCGCTGGCCGAGGTCGCGGACGGCGGCACGGTCGTCGACCCGGAGGTGGTACGCCAGTTGCTGCGCCGCCGCCGGGACCCGCTGGAGCGGCTCAGCCCGCGCGAGCGCGAGGTGCTCGCGCTGATCGCGGAGGGCAGGTCCAACGCGGCCATCGCCCGTGAACTCGTCGTCTCCGAGGCGGCCGTGGGCAAGCACATCGGCAGCATCCTCACCAAGCTCGACCTGCCCCCGGCGACCGAGACCCACCGCAGGGTGCTGGCGGTGCTGACGTATCTGCGTGCCTGACGCGGCACGACTGATCACCGGGAGCCCCGCCCCGGCCGCCCGCAGCCACTCGCCCATCGCCACCGTCACTGCCACCGCCACTCGCCACCGTCACCAGGAAAGTGAGCCCGTGAGTTCCGTCCCGCCCCCTCCCGACCGTTCCGGCGACGAACCGGCCCCCTCGATCTCCGACGAGCAGTGGGAGGCGTTCCTGCGCGAAGCCGCCGAAGGCGGTGCCGCCGCCGCGCCCAAGGAGCCGTCGGCGCGGGCGCGGATGGTGGCCCGGCGGTTGCGCGAGGAGGAGGAGCCGACGCCCTGGCGTGCCCCTCAACGCGCCCCGAAAGGCGACGGCCGCCCGCGTCGGCGTTTGATCGGCGCGGTCGTCGGCGTCCTGGTGCTGGCGGCGCTCGCGGTGGTCGCCGTACGGCCCTCCCTGCTCCTGGACCGGCTGCCCGGCGGGGACGACGCCTCCGCGGCGCCGACCATGGCGGCCGAGACGGCGCGACCGACCGGTGCTCCCGGCGAGCCCGCCGGGTCCGAACGGGCCACCCGCGCGCACCCGTTCCGCGGCTCGCCCGCCGAGCGGTGGGCCGAGGGCGCCGACGCCATCGCGGTGCCGCGGGCGAAGGCGCTGTCCGGCATGAGCGAGGACGACGTGGCGTTCGCGCTGCGCCGCACCAAGGACCTCCTGGTCGCCGCCAACCTGGACCCCGCCGTACTGCGCGGCGGACACCCGGACGAGGCGCTGGCCGTCCTCGACCCGAAGCAGCCGGAGCTGCTGCCGAAGCTGCGCCGCTCCCTGAGCAGCCCCGACGAGGACCACGACCCGCTCCGCCTCTTCACCCGCTTCGACCCGGCCGAGACCCGCCCGGCCGGTGACGTCGTCAAGGTCCGTGGCCGCATGACGCTCGCCGCCGGTGAACCGGGCGTGGTCAAGGTCAACGCGGACTACACCTTCGTCTACCCGCGGGTGCGGGCCCACGACGCGGACGGACCGGTCGCCCGCACCATCATCCGCCGCGTGCTCACCCTGACCCTGAACGACCCGGCCAGGTGGAACGTGACCGAGGGCAGGCTCCTGGTGGAGAAGTACTTCTCCGAGTACGGCAACACCGACTGCGACGTCTACGACGGCTTCCTGCACCCCGGCTTCCCCGACGACGACGGTCCCGGCGGCGCGCGGCCCACCGGCCCCCGGACCGACCCCTACGACCGCAGCCGCCCCGTCACCGGCTCCGGACCGGGAGACTGCGGCCAGGTCACCCGTACCTGAGGCGGACGTGACCGGGCCCGGGCGCTCTCCCTCACGCACGCCCGGACCCGTCCCCCGTTGTCCCCTGTGGGGGTCAGTGGGGTGTCACACCCGCTGCCAGAGCGCGGGAACGTTCGGCGGCTCCCAGCCCGGGTAGGCCTGGTGGCCCTGGAGGCAGCGGTACGTGGCGCCGCCGTAGGTCACGGTGTCGCCCGGCTGGTAGACGGTGCCCGCCGCCCAGGTGCCGCCGGGCTCGCCGGGCTCCTCGCCGCCGTCGCCGCCGGTCGTCTTCAGCGTGAGCCCGTAGTTCTGGAGCAGCGCGTTGATCGGCTGGAAGAAGGTCTCGCCGCCGGACCGGCAGTCGCCGGACCCGCCCGAGGTGACGCCCTGCGCCTGGCTGCCGGAGAGGTAGGAGCCGCCGGAGTCACCGGGCTCGGCGCACACCGTGGTCTTGGTGACCGGGGAGATGGTGCCCTCCGGGTAGGTGACGCTGGTGTTCTGCTGCGTGATGGTGCCGCAGTGCCAGCCGGTCGTCGAGCCGGAACGGCACACGGAGGCGCCCACCGGAGCCACCGTGGACCCGGTGACCTGGACGTTCTGCCCACCGGCGCCGAGGACGTACGGGGTCGCCGTCCAGCTGGAGTTGGTGGCCACCCACGCCATGTCGCGGCCCGGGAAGATGGAACCCTGGAAGGTGCCCTGGGCCACCCGGTTGGCGCCCGTCGTACCGGCGCCGGCCCGGCCGCAGTGCCCCGCGGTGGCGAAGCCCTGCTGGGTGCCCCTGGTGACGGGGAAGCCGATCGAGCAGCGGCTGCTGTTGTTGATGTAGTACGCCTCGCCGCCGCGCAGGTCGTAGAAGGTGCGGGGCCGCTCGGTGCGGGACTCGACCCGGGCGAGGGACCGGTCGGCACCGGCCGCCGCCAGCAGCGCACGCGCCGCGGCCGGACGTATCGCCTCGACGACGACGGTGTTGGCGCGGGTGTCGACGTACCAGACGGGCGCGTCGGCGGTGTTCCGACCGGCCGCCGCCGCGTCCAGGCGGGCCTTGGCCGCGTCCAGGTCGGCGAGCGAGTGGCGTACGACCTTCGCCTCGGCGCCGCGCGCCTCGATCGCGGCGACGTCGCCCGCGTCGGTCGTCGCCACGGTCAGCGTGCCGGACTCGGCACCGTCCACCCACGCGCCCGCGAAGTCGCCGCCGAGCGCGGCCCGCAGCCGGCCCGCCGTGGCACCCGCCTCGGCCTCGTTGGCGAGGCGGTGCCGCGCCTGCCGACGGTCGAGGCCGAGGTCCCGCTGCATGGCCTGGAGGAGAGCCGGGGGCGCGGCGTCGGTGCGCAGGGTCTCGGCGGCGGTGGGGGCGGAGTCGGCGGGTGCCGTCCCGGCGCTCGCGGAGCCGCTGAGCCCGGCCACGAGCAGGGCCGCGGTCGCGGCGACGGCGGCACCCACGGCTCTGCGGTGTCGGTGTCGGTGGGGCATGGGGGGTCTCCTCGGTCTCGGTGGGGAGGTGCCGAAACCGTAGGGAGGGCCGACCGGCCGGCATAAGAGGTCAGTCGTCCCTCTCCCCGGTGTTATGGAACCCGGCGTTACGGAGCCCGTGATACGGAACTCGTGTCGCGGAGACCGGTGTTACGGAACCCGGTGGGCCGACATCCACTCCGTGTAGCTGTCGCTGTTCGCCGCCACGCCCGCGTGCGCCATGCGCGCCTGCGAGAGCACCGCCGCGGCGGTGTCCTGCCGCTGCGTCGCCGCGTGCCAGCCGAGCAGGTGCCGCCAGGTCAGCGGGGTGCCGGTCAGCGGCCGGGTGACGATCTGGGGCGTGGTCGGGAAGGTCGCCCGGCACAGCCCGACCGCCCGCCCCACCTGCACCAGGTGCACGAGGGACGCGGTGTCCGTCTCGTACATGCGGCGCGGGGTGAAGCCCGCGCGGGCGCACGAGGCGGTGAAACAGTCGCCGAAGCAGCCGTCGCCGGGTACGCAGGACCACTCCTCGTCGGCCAGCTCGGTCAGGTCCACCTCCGTGCGGCGGGCGAGCGGGTGGTCCTCGGACACCATGACGAACACCGGGTCTACGGCGACCTCCCGCCACACCAGACCCTCCCCGGGCGGCGGCGACGCGGTGCCGCAGGTACCGGCCAGCGCGAAGTCCAGCCGCCCCTCGGCGAGCTGCCCGGCCAGCTCCCGCTCGGACCAGGAGGTGCAGGTCGTCATCCGGGCGTCGGGCGCCACACCGGCCAGCCGGTCGAGCAGGGCGCCCAGTAAGGGCCCGTGGGTGCCGCCGATCCGCAGCCGCTCGGTCGTGCGCGGGGCGCGGGCGAACCGGGCCGCCTCCTGTTGCAGCTCGGTCACCGCGGGCAACACGATCCGGCTCCGCTCCAGCACCAGTTCGCCCAGCGCGGTGGCCCGCACCCCGTGCCGGCCGCGCACGAACAGCGCACCGCCCAGGGCTCGTTCGATCCGCTTGAGCTGTGCGCTCAACGCGGGCTGCGCGAGGCCGAGAGCCGTCGCCGCCCTGGTGAGGCTGCCGGCGTCGGCGATGGCCCGGACCGTCCTGAGATGCCGCAACTCCAGCTCCATGAGGGGAGCTTGCGACGCGGGGAGGACGGGGGCAAGGGGTTGGTACGGACCTGTGGAGGAAACTTCAAGTACCCGCGTCGTCGTTCGCGGCGAGCAGTTCCCGGGTCCGGCGCAGCAGCGCTTCCCGTACGGAGTCCGGCGCCAGGACGCGCAACGGAGTGGCGAGGCTGAACAGATACCTGGCCAGTCCCTCCACGCTCGATCCGCCGACCTCGACGACCGTGGCGTCCGGCCCGTCGGCCCGGTGCAGCCCGACCGTCGCGGGAATGGACCGCAGCGCCTGCTCCATGGGCACCGGCAGGCGGACGGTGGCCAGCACCGCGTACGGCCCGGTTGCGCTCGCGCGGGACACGAGCAGCGCCGGATCGGGCAGCGGTTCGCTGAACTCGACGGGCCGCCCGGTCGGCTGCACCCGCTCGACCCGGTCCGCCCGGAACGTCCGCCACTCGCCCCGCTCGACATCCCGTGCCACGAAGTACCAACGCCGCCCGGTGTGCACGAGCCGGTAGGGGTCGACGTCCCGCACACTGGCCCGCCCTCCCCAGTCCCGGTACGCCATCCGGGCCCGCTCGCCCCGCCGGCACGCGGCCGCCAGCTCCAGCAGCATCCCCGCCGCGACCTGCGGTTCCCCGGCCCTCGGCGTCTGCACGAACGCGGCGTCCATGTCCCCGAGCCGGTCGCCCAGCCGCTTGGGCAGCACCTGCCGCAGCTTCAGCAGCGCCGACAACGCCGCCTGGTCCCCGCCGAGCGCCCCGCTCAGCGCGGCCTCGCGCAGCCCCACGGCCACGGCGAGGGCCTCCTCGTCGTCCAGGATCAACGGCGGCGTACGCGTCCCCGGCCGCAGCCGGTACCCGCCCCACGGCCCCGGATCGGAGTCGACGGCGTACCCCAGCTCCCGCAGCCGCGCCACGTCCCGCCGCACGGTCCGCTCGGTGACCTCCATCCGCTCGGCCAGCTCGCCGCAGGTCCAGGCGGGACGGACGGCGAGCAGGGAGACCAGCCGCAGCAGCCGGGCGGAAGTACTGAGCACGGTCCCGAAGTCTTCCACGCATCCGCCGCCGACCAGGACCGAACCTGTCCTGGTCACGTCCTACGGTCTCTCCCATGACGACACCGCAGAACTCCCCGGCGCCGACGTTCCGCTACTCGGCCGTCACCTTCGACTGCTCCGACCCCGCCGCGCTGGCCCGCTTCTGGGGCGAGGCCCTGGGCCTCTCCGTCGCCTTCCACACCGACGACTTCTACCTCCTCGGCGGCAAGGACGGCGCGCCCGGCCTCGGCTTCTGTCGCCTGCCCGACTACCGCCCGCCCACCTGGCCGGGCACCGACCAGGAGAAGCAGGCCCACCTCGACGTCGGCGCCGAGGACCTGGACGCGGGGGAGGCCCGCCTGCTCGCCCTGGGCGCCACGAAGCCCGACTTCCAGCCGTCCCCGGACCGCTGGCGGGTCCTCCTGGACCCGGCGGGACACCCGTTCTGCGTGTCGACGGTGGCGTGAGGGCGGGAGGGCTACTCGCCCCTCCGCTCAGAAGCCCAGGACGTAGAGCGCTTCCGCCGCTCTGACCAGTTCGTCGGGCGTCGGGCGATCTCGATGTCCCTCGCCCAGGCCAGGACCCAGCTGCGCACCGGGCTGAGGGCGCCCGGGGTCTGCTCGAGGCGGGGAATCAGCTCGTGTCCGTGGTCGGGGGAGACGGTGCGGCCGGACTCGGTGCGGTGGCGCTCGCGGCGCTCTTGGCAGGGCACCGGAACCTCAGAACGTGGGTCCCGGTGGCGTGCAGCGCAGCTCCGCCCAGACCGTCTTGCGCGGGAAGCGCCCCTCCGTCACTCCCCAGCGGCTCGCCAGCGCCTCCACCAGCAGCAGGCCCCGCCCGGATTCCGCCTCGGGGGAGGGCTGTTGAGGCTGGGGGAGTTCTTCACCCCGGGTGTCGGTCACCTCGATACGGAGGGTGTCGCCGACGACGTAGAGGGTGAGCCGGAAATCGCGACCCGGGACGCGTCCGTGGGCGCTCGCGTTGTTGGCCAGCTCGGCGACGAGGAGGCGTGCCGGGTCCAGAGGCAGACCCCAGGCGCGGAGTTGCTCGGTCGCGAGCAGACGGGCGAGACGGGCACCGCGGGGCGTGGGGGACAACTGCACGCTGAAGTTGCGGACGGACATCGGGAGTTCGGCGGATTTCTGATTCACGTCACTCAGCGTGGCGGCGTGTGCGTACCGTGAAAAGTGACTCAGCGGGTACGTGCCGTGACTGTCCGGTGGTTGTCCATCGCTGTCGGGGCTGTCGGTACGTGCCGTACGGGTAGGGCGCTGGGGGCAACACGGCGAGCACGACGAAGGGGAGCGGGATGACGGTCGAGACGGACGAGTCGGGGTGGGAGGTCGACCCCGACGACGAGTGGGGCGTCGCGGTCATCACCACGGTGGGACGGCAGTTGAAGCTTCGCCGCGAGGCCGCGGGGATGCGCGCCGGCGAGTTCGGAGTGGCGGTCGGGTACGGGGAGGACCTGGTCTACAAGGTCGAGGGCGGCCGGCGGATTCCCCGGCAGGAGTATCTGGACAGGGCCGACGAGGTACTGGGGGCCGGTGGGCTCATCTCGGCGGCGTGGGAGGACGTGAAGAAGGTCCGGTACCCGAAGAAGGTGCGGGAGCTGGGGAAGCTGGAGGCGAACGCGGTCGAGATCGGCATCTACGAGTGCAACAGCGTCCACGGGCTGTTGCAGACACCGGAGCATGCCCGCGCGCTGATGGAAGCGGCCCAGCCGCCGTACTCCGCGGACGACGTACAGCGGATGGTGGCTGCCCGCATGGCTCGGCAGTCGGTCTTCGAACGCGATCCGGCGCCGTCGATCCACTTCGTCCTGGAAGAGGCACCGTTGCGACGGCCGGTTGGCGGCACAATGGTGAGGCAGCAGCAGCTCGAACGCCTGTTGGAGGTGGGATCGTTGAACCACGTCTCACTTCAGGTGATGCCGACGAACACTGAAGCCCACCCGGGTGTGGACGGCAAGATCGAGCTGCTGAAGTTCCCGGACGGTACGGCAGTGGGGCGCAGCGACGGTGCGTTCAACGGTCGGCCGACGGCTGAGCCCAGGGAGCTGCGCATCCTTGAGCTGCGGTATGGCACCATCCGGGCGCAGGCTCTCCCACCGAGAGAGTCACGTGCCTTCATCGAAAAACTGCTGGGAGAAACATGATCCGCGAGACCGAACTGGTCTGGTTCAAGAGCAGCTACAGCAGCGGTACGGACGGCAACTCCTGCGTCGAGCTGGCCGTCACCCCCGGCACCGTCCACGTCCGCGACTCCAAGACCACCGATGCCGACGGCCCCCGCCTGGCCCTCACCCCTGCCGCCTGGGCGAGCTTCCTGCCGTACGCGTCGCGGCGCTGACCTCCTGCGTTCCGACGACCGCCAACAACTCCAGCAACCCCGCGCTGTCGGTCCCGACGGCCGGGGTGAACCACAGGAGCCGCTGGCGGCCGTCCTCGCTGAACAGGTTGAGGCAGTTGACCTCGATCAGGCCGATCACCGGGTGGACGAGCCGTTTCCGGTCGTCGCGCCGGAAGGCCACCTCGTGGTCGGCCCACAGCGCGGCGAACTCGGGGGACACGCCGAGCAGCGTACGGATCATCGAGCCGGCTTCCGCGTCCTTCGCGTCCCGCCGGGCGGCGGCGGCCCGCAGGTCGGCGACGAAGGCGCGGGACTGGGTCTCGTGGTCGGCCTCCGGATACAGCAGCCGGGCCTCCGGCTCGGTGAACCACCGGTGCACGAAGCTGGCCCGGGGCCCCCGGTAACCGGACTGGTCCCCGAGCAGCGCCACCGCCAGCGGATTCTGTACGAGGGTGACGTGCAGGTCGGTGATCACCTGCGCCGGTGTGGACGTCATGCGCTCCAGCAGGTCCAGCATGCCGGGGTGCACGTGCGAGGCAGGCCCGCCCTGCACCGGCACCGGCCGGTCGGCGAGCCGGTACAGATAGTCCCGCTCGTCGGCGGACAGCCGCAGCGCACGCGCCAGTGCGGCGATCATCTGCTCGGACGGCTGGGACCCGGCGCCGCGCTCCAGCTCGTTGTAGTAGTCCACGGAGGCCCCGGCGAGCTGGGCGACCTCCTCGCGGCGCAGCCCCGGCACCCGGCGGCGCGGCCCGGCCGGGAGACCGACGTCGGCGGGGCGGATGCGCTCGCGCCGCGACCGCAGGAACGCCCCCAGCTCGGCGTACTTCACAGCGCTCATGCGGTCCATTCTGCGCCGGGCCGGGCCGCTGACCCAGGGGATGGCATCCCCTGGCTGCCGCGGCCGACCGGGCGCATCGTGGAGCCATGACCACGCACACGCATCAACAGACCGCCGCCGAACGGGTCGCCGTCGTCACCGGCGGGTCCCGCGGCATCGGCCGGGCGGTCTCCCAGAAGCTCGCCGAGGACGGCCTGGCCGTCGTCGTGAACTACGCCCGTGACGCCGCCGCAGCCGACGAGACGGTGGCGGCGATCACCGGGGCCGGCGGACGCGCCCTCGCCGTCCAGGCCGACGTGGCGGAGGAGAAGGAGGTCGCCGCCCTGTTCGACCGGGCGGAGGAGGAGTTCGGCGGCGTCGACCTGGTCGTGAACGCGGCCGGGCGGATGACCCTGTCGACGATCGCCGACCTGGACCTCGCGGCGCTCGACGCCATGCACCGCACCAACATCCGCGGCACCTTCGTCGTCGCCCAGCAGGCGGCGCGGCGGCTGCGTACCGGCGGCTCGTTCGTGGGCTTCTCGACGTCCGTCGTCGGCACGCAGTTCCCCACGTACGGCGGCTACGCGGCGAGCAAGGGCGCCGTGGAGGCCATGACGATGATCCTGGCGCGGGAGCTGCGCGGCCGGGACATCACCGTGAACACGGTCGCCCCCGGCCCGACGGCCACGGACCTGTTCCTCGACGGCAAGACGCCCGAGGAGATCGACCGGCTCGCGAAGACGCCGCCGCTGGAGCGGCTGGGCACCCCGGAGGACATCGCCGCCGTGGTCGCCTTCCTGGGCAGCCCCGCCGGGCACTGGGTGAACGGCCAGATCCTGCGCGCCAACGGAGGGATGATCTGACATGCCTTTCGCCCACTTCAAGGTCCCCGCGGGCACGCTCTCGCCGGAGGACAAGAGGAAGATCGTCGAACGCACCACCGACCTCTACGCCGAGATCTACGGGGAGCGCGCCCGGCCGACCACCGTCGTCCTCGTCGACGAGGTCCCGGACGGCGGCTGGGGCGTCGCGGGCAACGTCCTGACCGCCGCGATGCTGAACGGGGAGGGATAGCGTCACCCGGAGGCGTCACCCGGAGGTCTTCGTCTCACTCAGTGATCGGGTGCTGGCCACGGGGTTTACCCGCGCGTAACACTTGAGCGTCCCGCGCGCGGCAACGGCGCCGAGCGCCTCCCACCGGTCGCTGCCCGCGACCGGTGCCCGCCGTGCCAGAAAGGGCCCCTGTGACGACGACGCGAAGCGAGACGCAGACCACCCTCGACCAGCTCCGCACCGAGATCGAGCACCGCAATCCGGCCCAGCCGGAGTTCCACCAGGCCGTGCACGAGGTCCTGGAAACCCTCGCCCCGGTCGTCGCGGCCCGGCCCGAGTACGCCGAGCCGGGCCTCATCGAGCGGCTGGTCGAGCCGGAGCGCCAGGTGATGTTCCGGGTGCCGTGGCAGGACGACCAGGGCCGGGTCCGCGTCAACCGGGGCTTCCGCGTCGAGTTCAACAGCGCGCTGGGCCCGTACAAGGGCGGCCTGCGCTTCCACCCGTCGGTCAACCTGGGCGTCATCAAGTTCCTGGGCTTCGAGCAGATCTTCAAGAACGCCCTGACCGGCCTCGGAATCGGCGGTGGCAAAGGCGGCAGCGACTTCGACCCGCACGGGCGCAGCGACGCGGAGGTCATGCGGTTCTGCCAGTCCTTCATGACGGAGCTGTACCGGCACATCGGCGAGCACACGGACGTCCCGGCCGGTGACATCGGCGTCGGCGGCCGGGAGATCGGCTACCTCTTCGGCCAGTACCGCCGGATCACCAACCGCTGGGAGTCCGGCGTCCTCACCGGCAAGGGCCGGGGCTGGGGCGGCTCGCTGATCCGCCCGGAGGCGACGGGCTACGGCAACGTGCTCTTCGCGGCGGCGATGCTGCGCGAGCGCGGCGAGGACCTGGAGGGCCAGACCGCGGTCGTCTCGGGCTCCGGAAACGTGGCGATCTACACCATCGAGAAGCTGACCGCCCTCGGCGCCAACGCCGTCACCTGCTCGGACTCCTCCGGCTACGTCGTCGACGAGAAGGGCATCGACCTCGACCTGCTCAAGCAGATCAAGGAGGTCGAGCGCGGCCGCGTCGACGCGTACGCCCAGCGCCGGGGCAGCTCGGCCCGCTTCGTCCCCGGCGGCCGCGTCTGGGAGGTCCCGGCGGACCTCGCCCTGCCGTCGGCCACGCAGAACGAACTGGACGAGAACGACGCCGCCACCTTGATCCGCAACGGCGTCAAGGCGGTCTCCGAGGGCGCCAACATGCCGACCACCCCGGACGCCGTGCACCTGCTCCAGCAGGCCGGCGTCGCCTTCGGCCCCGGCAAGGCGGCCAACGCGGGCGGCGTCGCGGTCAGCGCCCTGGAGATGGCGCAGAACCACGCCCGTACGTCGTGGACGGCGGCGCGGGTCGAGGAGGAGCTGGCGGACATCATGACCAGCATCCACACGACCTGCCACGAGACCGCCGAGCGCTACGGCGCCCCCGGCGACTACGTCACCGGCGCGAACATCGCCGGCTTCGAGCGGGTGGCCGACGCGATGCTGGCACAGGGCGTCATCTGACGGAACTCGCCGCCCGCCAAGTAATTCCTGTGAAATGGGTGCCCTGAAATCTGTATCCGCCGTACGAGGGTTTTACGGAACGTGTGGACAGTTTCCTTGCGGCGGCGAACGGAGCGCAATTTCCGGGCCTACGCGGGGCTGTGCTGCGTGCTACTGTCGTTATCAGTTGCAGGTGTGGTTCCCGAATTTTGACACCGGTCTTTTTCCGGTCGGGGTGATCATCGCGGCGACTCGGCGTCCGTACAGTGCGGGCGCCGGTGCACTGCCCCGAAGGAGAAAAGACATGGCTACTGGCACCGTGAAGTGGTTCAACGCGGAAAAGGGTTTCGGCTTCATCGAGCAGGACGGTGGCGGCGCTGACGTGTTCGCCCACTACTCGAACATCGCCGCCCAGGGCTTCCGCGAGCTGCTCGAAGGCCAGAAGGTGAACTTCGACATCGCGCAGGGCCAGAAGGGCCCGACGGCCGAGAACATCGTCCTCGCCTGACGTCGGCGCGCCCGCGGGCGCGCACGCGCAGCTGGGGCCCGCATCCTTCGGGGTGCGGGCCCCAGCTGCGTTTCGGTATGTGCGGAATTCACGTACGCGGATTCCCGCGCACTGTTCGGCCCGTTCTGGGATTCCGGCGAGTTTCAGTGGTCGGAGTAGCTGAAGTCCCCCACGGTCCAGGCGCTGACGTCCTCGATCGCCACGCGGTACATCCCCCCGGTCTCGGGGATCCCCATCGTGCCCTGGAGGATGCGGGCGACATGGAAGTGCAGATGGGTGGGTGGTTCCTCCTTCTCCGCCGGAGCGGCGAAGGCGGCGGAGAAGACGCCCAGGTCCGCGGAGTCGGTCAGCACCTCCGACACCCGCTGCCGCCACACGGACTCGGGGGCCAGGCGGCCGGTGATCACAGCACCGTGGGTGACCACGGTCAAGGACATTCGACTGCTCTGCACGGACTCCACACGGGCGGCAATGTCAACGAGCAGCTCGTCAGGCTTCGACATGAGAACAGATTTTATCCGCAGGCCCGCCCGAGCGGGCGGGTCGGTGCCACTACCGGGCGGTACGGGCACTCCCCGGCTTGTCTCCGGACGCCCCGGCGCCACTGCTGCGCAGCTGCGCGTTGATGCGCTGAGCCTCTTCGAGCTGGTCCTCCAGGATGATGATGCGGCAGGCCGCCTCGATGGACGTTCCCTGATCGACCATCTCGCGGGCGCGAGCGGCGATGCGCAGCTGGTAGCGGGAGTAGCGGCGATGGCCCCCCTCCGAGCGCAGCGGCGTGATCAGCCGCGCCTCGCCGAGGGCTCGTAGGAAGGCGGGCGTGGTGCCCAGCATCTCGGCCGCCCGCCCCATGGTGTACGCGGGGTAGTCGTCGTCGTCGATGCGGTCGAGCGGTGTGTCTGCGGTCATCTGCACCTCTGTTTGCGGAACGCGCGTCGAGGGGCCTTGGTGCCGTACGGCACCAAGGCCCCGAGGGATTTGTAACACCATCTACCGGCCTACTGCACTGCCGGCCTTCTGTTGAGGGATCGCGGATGCGTGACCGTGGGACCACCTTCCGTTCCGGGGCCTGCGGTACCCGGTGAGAACGTTCTCGCCCGGGCGATCCTGATGGCGTCCTCCTCCTTCTCTCCTCGTGCCGTACATCTTGCTACTGCTGGGTGTTGCTGGTCCTGCTGGTCCTGCTGTGCTGCATGCGGGCAGTTCGTCTCTGCCACGCCTCACTGACTTCTTGGCTACGACAGAAGCCTAACCACAGCAGCGGCTGATTGTCTACAGCGGCCACGACAGGTTTTCATCCAAACAGGTGAACGGCTTTCTGTACCGAGGGTACGCGGGCCGTGCCGTCGGGGCCCCCGTGCCGGACATCACCGGCGTCCGGCCGCCGATCAGTGGGACGATGACGGGAACAGCCGATCGAGCGACACACGGGGAGGCCGGGCACACCATGGCCCGTTACACGGAGGCACTGACCGTCGAACGGGGCGGTTTTCGCATCAAGGTGCCGGAGTCCTGGTGGGAGTTCGACGTACGCCCGGAGTCCCGGGACGACTCGATCCGCCGCATGGTCGACGACCGCATCCGCCGGTACCCGGAACTGAAGCCCTCCCGGTCCGCGTACCTCACCTTCCTCCAGAAGGCGGCGTCCGACGCGTGGAAGTCGGGCGCGCTGTACTGCGGTTGCATGGCGGAGAGCTTCGGCGGCGACACCCCGATCACCGGCTCGGTCACGGTCTCCCTGATAGGCGGCCGCACGTCCTCCGGCGACCCCCTGCCCACCGACCCGGGCGCCATAGCCGCCCAACTCGCCGTCAAGGAGGCCCGCAAGCCCGGCGACTCCTGGCGCAAGGTCACCACCGTCGACATCCCCGGCGTCGGCCCCGCCGCCCGCACCCAGGGCGTGGAGGACATCCCGGTCCCGGGCGACGCCCTGAACCGCACGGTCCGCGCGGTGCTCATGCAGACGTACATCCCGGTCCCCGGCCAGGAGGGCAAGGTCGCCCTGGTCGCGGGCAGCAGCCAGGTCCTCGACCTCGCCGACTCCTTCTTCGACATCTTCGACGCCATCACGTCGACGTTCCGGTTCGTGGACTGAGGGGCACGGGGACCCGGTGACCGAGGAATCCGTCCTGGACCTGGATGAGGGAATGCCGGAGTACTTCCGCGACATGGCCGACGTACTCGCTGACCGCGGCGACCACCTGGTCCCTCCCACCCGGGACTCCCGCTTCTGGACCCTCCCGCGATGACACCGGCATGGCGCGAGCTGATCGGGACGTTCCCGTCGGCGCTGTCGCGCGGACCCGCGGAGCCACAGGTCCTGGCCCGGACCGAGCGACTACTGGAGCTCGCCCTCCCGACCGAACTCAACGCGCTCCTCCTGGAGAGCGACGGCCTGCTGGACGAGTACGGCACCGAGGTCGTCTGGCCGACGGAACGCATCCTCCGTGACAACCTTGCCTTCCGCAGTGACGATCAGTACCGGTCGCTGTACCTCCCCTTCGACTCCCTCCTCTTCTTCGGCGACAACGGCGGCGGCGACCAGTTCGCCTTCACCTGCCGGCCTCCTGGTGAGGGGGTGCTCGTCTGGGACCACGAGACGGACGAGCGGACCCTGGTGTCGCCGACCCTCGAATCCTTCGTTCGCAGCGCTCTGGCAAGTGACGGGGAGGACTGGTACCGGTAACGCCGGTGTCACTGACCATGTCGACGCACTGGAACTGGCAGACCGGCGAACGACTGCTGGCCCTGAACGACCCGGCGGAGTGGGACGCCGCATTCGAGCGCGGGGAGAGAAGCCTCGGCACGGCGGCCATCGGACTCGCCTTCAACTGCTCCCTGGAGGAGGCGTCACCCCGGATCGTCCGGGCGATGCAACTCCCGGACGTCGCCCAGCGAGGATTCGCCTTCACCGCGGCGGGAACGGCGGCTCGCCTCAACGGCGCGTTGACGCCCGAGCTGTACGCCGCCCTGCGGGCGGAAGGCCCCGGCCGCCGGAGCATCGCGGTGAACGCCATCGACGACACCCTGACCTTCGTACCGTTCCGACGACTGCCGACGTGGCTGAAGTGCTGGAGCGTGGTCTCAAGGGTCCGGAACAAGCTGGACGCGTGGCGGCTGAACTGCACTTACGCGGCGACCGACACCTGGAGGGCGGTGCGCAGACGATGAACCCGCGTCCTCCGCACCCACGCTCCGAACCCTGCGTAGTCTTCGCCCCACGAGCTGCCCCGGCATTTCGGACGGGCATCGCCCGCTTGGAAGGGGTGCCCTGGTGGACTGCCTGAGCGACCTGTGCGGAGCCGTCACGCGCGGCGTCGGGATCGTAGGCGTCATCCACGACGCGGACCTGCTCCTGGACGCGGACCACTTCCCCTTCTTCGTCTCGGTCCTCTGCCAGGGCGCGGACCGCGCCAACGCGTCCATCGACCTCGACGGCTTCCCCTACGACCGCCCCGCCCTCTCCACGTCACGGCGGCCCTGAACCCCGAGGTATGGCACTGACTGACTTCGGGCCGTGCCTGCCCGAACCGTCTTTCTTCGAACTGCTGCTCCTTGTAAGTTCACGTGTGCGTACGGGTGGTTGCTGATGCGACGCGTGAGTTGACGGGGGTTGCGGGGATGGTGGGCCACAGGCCGAGTGACTGGCATGTCCTGGACCTGGACAAGGACCCGAC
>NZ_JBIWJU010000015.1:251260-260658 GCF_044765285.1 Streptomyces sp. NPDC102490 | reverse complement strand
TTCTCCACCTGCGACCCCGGACGCCTGTTCCTGCCCACGATCATGGACCCGGTCTACGGCTTCCAGGTGACGAACGTCGAGGCGTCCATGGCCTCCCCCTCGTCGCTGCTGCACTGGACCCGCCGCATGATCGAGATCCGCAAGCAGAACCCCGCCTTCGGCCTGGGCACCTACACCGAGCTGCCCTCCTCCAACCCCGCGGTCCTGGCGTTCCTGCGGGAGTACGGGGACGACCTGGTGCTGTGTGTGAACAACTTCGCGCGGTTCGCCCAGCCCACCGAGCTGGACCTGCGCGAGTTCGCCGGACGCCATCCGGTCGAGCTGTTCGGCGGGGTCCGCTTCCCCGCCATCGGTGAACTGCCGTACCTGCTGACCCTCGGGGGCCACGGCTTCTACTGGTTCCGGCTCACCCGAGTCGCATCCCGCATCGGCCGCCGCGCTTGAGCGTGGGCCGAGGAAAGGACGCGTCACCATGCCGAAGACCGCACCCCTGCGCACGAGACGCGGGCAGCTCGCCGAGCCGATGGCGTCGCTCGGCGAGTTGCTGCGCCAGTGGCTGCCGCGCCAGCGCTGGTTCGCGGGCAAGGACCGGCCCGTGGCCGAGCTGGGCCTGCTGTCGATGACCGAGCTGTTCCCCGGCTGTCTGCACCTCCTGGTGCACACCGGCCAGGGCTCCGTGCCCTTCCCGGGCGGCACTCCCCCGGCCGGGGACTGCTACCAGCTGCTGCTCGGCGTGCGCGAGCAGCCCTCGCCGCGGCTGGGCCGGGCCATCATCGGGCAGGTGCAGGACGGGCCGCTGGCGGGACAGACGGTCTACGACGCGCTGCACGACCCCCGGACCGCCCAGCTGCTGCTCGACCGGCTGAGGCACCCGGGCAAGGCGGGACCCCTGCGCTTCGAGGCCGACCCCGCCAGGCCGGTACCCGGCGGTCTCGCGCCGCGGCTGCTGGACGCCGAGCAGTCCAACTCCTCGCTGATCTACGGCGACGAGTTCATCCTGAAGCTCTTCCGGCGCGTCCAGCCCGGCGTCAACCCGGACCTGGAGGTGCCCGACGCGCTGGCCCGCCAGGGCTGCGGCCGGGTCCCTGCGCCGGTGGCGTGGATGCGCACCACGTATCCCTACCAGGCGACGCTCGGCGTGCTCCAGCCCTTCCTGCACGGCGCCTCCGACGGCTGGACCCTCTCCCTGAACGCGCTCGCCGCCGGGGACGAGTTCACCGTGCAGGCCCACGAGCTGGGGCAGGCGATGGGCGACGTGCACCTCGCGCTGGCCTCCGCCTTCCCGGTCGGCGCGCCCGGCGAGAACGGCCGCACGGCGGCGGCGATGACCGAGCGGCTGACCGCGGCGGCGCACTGCGTACCGGCGCTGCAACCGTTCGTCCCGGGCCTGCGGGCCGCGTTCGCGGCCCTGTCGACCTGCGACTCGGGTCCGCCCGCCCAGCGCATCCACGGCGACCTCCACCTGGGTCAGGTGCTGCGGGCCGGCCGGGACTGGTTCGTCATCGACTTCGAGGGCGAACCCTCCCGCCCGCTGGCCGAGCGGCGCAGCGCCCACTCCCCCGTGCGGGACATCGCGGGCATGCTGCGTTCCTTCGACTACGCCGCCCGGCAGCGCCGCCCGTGGCGCCCGGAGTGGTCGCGCCGCTGCCGCGAGGCGTTCTGCGCCGGTTACGCCGCACGCGCCGGATGGGACCCCCGCAAGAAGCACGGCCTGCTGCGCGCCTACGAGACCGACCGTGCCGTGTATGAGGTGCTGTACGAGGCCCGGCACCGCCCCGACTGGCTTCCCGTACCCATGGCGGCGATCGAACGACTCGCCGTGAGAGGAGACTGACCCGTGGCCCTCCGCGACACCTCGATCCCCGAGCCCTCCGGTCCCGTCGCGCCCGCACCCGGTGCGTGCGCGACCGCACCGCCCCTGGACCCCCACGACCGGGGGCGCCTGCTGGCGGGCGCCCACCACGACCCGCACGCCCTGCTGGGCGCCCACCCGGTGCCCGGCGGTGTCGCCTTCCGGGCGCTGCGCCCCTTCGCCCGCGAGGTGAGCGTGGTCGTGGACGGCGAGCGCCACGCCCTCGCGTCGGAGGAGGACGGCCTGTTCTCCGGTGTCCTGCCGCTGACCGGGATCCCGGCGTACACCCTCCTGGTGGCGTACGAGGACGGCGAGCCGCAGGAGACGCACGACCCGTACCGCTTCCTGCCCGCCCTCGGCGAGCTGGACCTGCACCTGATCGGCGAGGGCCGGCACGAGCAGCTGTGGCAGGCCCTGGGCGCCGAGCCGATGACGCACCAGGGGGTCGCCGGCACCCGGTTCACGGTGTGGGCGCCCAACGCCCAGGGCGTGCGGGTCGCCACCGACTTCACGCACTGGGACGGCACGGCGTTCCCCATGCGTTCGCTGGGTTCGTCCGGGGTGTGGGAGCTGTTCCTGCCGGGCGTCGGCGAGGGCACCCGGTACAAGTTCGAGATCCACTCCCGGTACGGGCACCGGTTCCTCAAGGCCGACCCGATGGCCCGCGCCGCCGAGGAGCCACCGAACACCGCGTCCGTGGTGACCGCCTCGCACTACGAGTGGAGCGACGCGGAGTGGATGCGGACCCGGGCGGACACGCCCGTGCACGAGGCGCCGTTCTCGGTGTACGAGGTGCACCTGGCGTCCTGGCGGCCGGGGCTGACCTACCGCGAGCTGGCCGAGGAGCTGCCCGCGTACGTGAAGGACCTCGGCTTCACCCATGTCGAGCTGATGCCGGTCGCCGAGCACCCCTACGGGCCGTCCTGGGGCTACCAGGTCACCGGGTTCTACGCGCCGACCGCGCGCCTCGGCTCGCCCGACGACTTCCGGTACCTGGTCGACGCGCTGCACCGGGCCGGGATCGGTGTGATCATGGACTGGGTGCCGGCGCACTTCCCGAAGGACGACTGGGCGCTGGGCCGCTTCGACGGCGACCCGCTCTACGAGCCCGGGGACTCCCGGCGCGCGGAGCACCCGGACTGGGGCACGTACACCTTCGACTTCGCGCGGACCGAGGTACGCAACTTCCTGGTGGCCAACGCCGTGTACTGGTGCGAGGAGTTCCACATCGACGGGCTGCGGGTGGACGCGGTCGCCTCGATGCTGTATTTGGACTACTCGCGCGACTCCGGCCAGTGGGAGCCGAACCAGTACGGCGGCCGGGAGGACCTGGCGGCCATGGCCTTCCTCCAGGAGATGAACGCGACCGTCTACCGGCGCTGCCCCGGCGTGGTGACCATCGCCGAGGAGTCGACCGCGTGGGGCGGGGTGACCCGGCCGACCGACACCGGCGGGCTCGGTTTCGGCCTGAAGTGGAACATGGGCTGGATGCACGACTCGCTGGAGTACGTCGCCCACGAGCCGGTGCACCGCAAGTACCACCACCACGAGATGACTTTCTCGATGGTGTACGCGTACAGCGAGAACTACGTGCTGCCGATCTCCCACGACGAGGTGGTGCACGGCAAGCAGGCGCTGGTGTCGAAGATGCCGGGCGACTGGTGGCAGCGGCGCGCCAACGTGCGCGCCTACCTGGGCTTCATGTGGGCCCACCCGGGCAAGCAGCTGCTGTTCATGGGGCAGGAGTTCGCGCAGGGTGCGGAGTGGTCCCAGAAGCAGGGCCCGGAGTGGTGGCTGCTGGACGAGGGGTATCACTCGGCGTCCGACCACCGCGGCATCCAGGACCTGGTCCGCGAGCTCAACACCCGCTACGCGCGCACTCCGGCCCTGTGGCAGCGCGACACCGACCCGGCCGGCTTCCGGTGGGTCTCGGTGGACGCGGCCGAGGACAACGTCTTCGCGTTCCTGCGGTACGGCACGGACGGCGCCCCGCTGCTGGCGGTGTCGAACTTCTCGCCGGTGGTGCGGCACGCGTACCCCCTTGCCGTCGGCGACGAGGCCGTCGCGTGGCAGGAGGTGCTCAACACCGACGCCGAGGAGTACGGCGGCAGCGGCGTGGCCAGCCCGGACCCGGTGAAGCCGGAGGACGGGAGCATCCGGGTCACGCTGCCTCCGCTGGCGACGGTGTGGCTGATGCCGTACGCCCCGTGAGCCTGCCAGGTGTCCGACCGGCTGTCCGGGGCAGTCGGTCGGACACACCGGCTCTCAGAAAGGCGGCACCACGTGCGCACCGTCGGAGTGGAGGAGGAGCTTCTCCTGGTCGATCCCGCGAGTGGTGAACCGCGGGCGCTGTCCGCCGCGGTGCTCGCGCGGGCCTTCCTGGACGACTCCGGGCAGGAGGTGTTCGAGAAGGAGCTGCACGAGCAGATGCTGGAGTTCGCCACGCATCCGCAGACGGACATGGAGCGGTTGCACGCGGAGATCGTCCGCTGCCGTGAGGAGGCCGGGCGGCATGCCGGGGGGATCGGGTGTGCCGTGGCCGCGCTCGCCACCTCGCCGCTGCCGGTGACGCCGTCCATCGGCGTGAACCGGCGCTACGAGTGGATGGCCGAGCAGTACGGCGTCGTGGTCCAGGAGCAGCTGGTCCTGGGCTGCCACGTGCACGTGTCGGTCGACTCCGACGAGGAGGGCGTCGCGGTGATCGACCGGGTGCGGCCCTGGCTGCCGGTGCTGACGGCGCTGAGCGCGAACTCGCCGTTCTGGCAGGGTCAGGACTCCCGCTACAGCAGCTATCGCAGCCGGGTCTGGCAGCGCTGGCCGTCGGCCGGTCCCACGGAGCTGTTCGGCTCGGCGGAGCGCTACCACCGCCGGGTCGCGGACATGCTGGCCACCGGGACGATCCTCGACGACGGGATGGTCTACTTCGACGTCCGGCTCTCCCCGCGGTATCCGACGGTCGAGTTCCGGGTCGCGGACGTCTGCCTGGACGCCTCGACGGCCGCCGTCCTCGCCGCGCTCGCCCGCGCGCTGGTCGACACGGCCGCGCGGGAGTGGCGCCGGGGCGCGGAACCGGCCGGGCACAGTGTGAGCGTGCTCCGCCTCGCGGCCTGGCGGGCCGCCCGGTCCGGGCTGACGGAGGAGTTGCTGCACCCGGCGACGATGCGGCGGATGCCGGCCGGGACGGTCGTGCGGGACCTGCTCGAGCATGTCGGGGAGTCCCTCGCGGCCGCGGGCGACCTGGACCGGGTGCGCGAGGGTGTCGACGCGTTGCTGCGGCACGGCAACGGCGCCCGGGTGCAGCGCGAGCTGCTGGAGCGCACGGGCAGCCTGCGGGAGGTCGTCGCCGCGTGCGTACGCCGTACCCAGGCGGCTTGAGACCTCAGAAGATCAGGGCCAGGGCGTAGCCCAGGAGACCCGCCGCGAAGATCAGCACGACCGCGAGGATCAGGGTCATCGGCCCCTTCCCCCAGCCCTTGGCCGGGTTGCTGAGCAGGTCCTGGGGGCCTGCCTCGGGCATGCTGCTCTCCGCTGGCGGGGTCTCCCCGGGCGGCACACCGCCGCCGGGCTCCAGGCCGGTGCTGAGTCGGGGTTCGGGATCGGGATTCACGTACGTCATGTCACACCGGGTCCCCCGATCCGGCCGGATCACCGGGTGGGAACACTTCTGCGTTCCCGGCCCCCCGCCGCCTGCGGCTGGGCTAGCCTCCGAGCACCGCCGACCACGGTGATCGTCGGCGGCGTCACCGTCCGTACACGTCAGGAGCCGGCGCATGCGCGAGACCGCACTCGCTGCCCGGGCCGTCCCGCCGCTGACCGGCGGTCTGGCCGACAGCCTCTTCGAGACGGCCGCCCGCACCCCGGCCCTGCCGATGCTCGCCCGGCGCCGCGGCCCCGGCTCGGCGTCCTGGGACGAGGTGACGGCCGTCGAGTTCCGCGACGAGGTGGTCGACCTGGCGAAGGGCCTGATCGCGAGCGGGATCTCGCCCGGCGACCGGGTGGCGATCCTGGCCCGCACCCGCTACGAGTGGACGGTCTTCAGCTACGCCCTGTGGACGGTGGGCGCCGAGGTGGTGCCGATCTATCCGACCTCCTCGCGCGACCAGGTCGAGTGGATCCTGCGGGACGCGGGCTGCGTGGGCGTGCTGGTCGAGGACGAGCAGAGCGTGATGACCGTCGGCTCGGTGTGCGCGTCGCTGCCCGCGCTGCGCCACGTCTGGCAGCTGGACGCGGGCGCGCTGGACACGCTGGTGGCGCGCGGCGCGTTCCTCCCGTTCGCCGGCGTCGACTCCATGCGCCGCATCGTGCTGCCGGACTCCACGGCGGTGGTGGCCTACACCTCCGGCACCTCCGGCCGCGCCCTGGGCTGCGCGCTGAGCCACCGCGGTCTGGCCGCGCCCTGCGACACGCTGCTGGCGGGCTGGGGCCACACGGTGGCGCCGCCGGGAGAACAGGGCGCGGTCCTCGCCTACCTGCCCTTCTCGCACGTGTACGGGCTGATGATCCAGAGCCTGTGCGTCCGGGGCGGCTTCCTGATGGCGCACGAGCCCGTGATGACCGGGGAGGCGCTCTCCTCGGCCCTGCGTACCTTCCGGCCGACGTATCTGTACGCCGTCCCGTCGGTCCTGGAGAAGATCTACAAGAATTTCCTGCGCACCGCCCAGCAGGCGGGCCGCGGTGCGCTGTTCGAGCGGGCCGCGGACACGGCGCGGGACTTCGCCGCCGCGCTGGAGCGCCAGCGCCTCGGCAGGGGGCCAGGGCCCGGCTTCGACCTGCGCCTCCAGCACGCCCTGTACGAGCGCACGGTGTACCGGCGGCTGCGCACGGCGCTGGGCGGCCGGGTGAGCCGGGCGACGTCCGGCGGTTCGCCGCTCAGCCGCGAGCTGTCCCTCTTCTACGAGGGCATCGGCGTCTACGTGCACGACGGCTACGGGCTGACGGAGACCAGCGGCGGACTGACGATGCAGCCGCTGGGCCGGGAGAAGTCGGGCACCGTCGGGCAGCCGCTGCCCGGCATGGAGATCCGGGTGGCCGACGACGGGGAGATCCTGGTGCGCGGGCCGTCGCTGTTCCAGGGGTACGTCGGTGACGAGGCCGCCACCCGCGAGGTGCTGCGCGGCGGCTGGCTGGCCACCGGCGACCTCGGGCACCTGGACGACGAGAACTACCTGGCCATCACCGGCCGCAAGAAGGACGTCATCATCACCAGCGGCGGCAAGAGCGTGGCCCCGGCCGCCCTGGAGCAGCGGCTGCGGATGCACCCGCTGGTCCACCAGGCGGTACTGGTCGGCGACAACCGGCCCTGCGTCGGTGCGCTGATCACGCTCGACCCGGAGTTCCTGACGCACTGGCGGGCGTCCCTGGCCCTGCCGGGCGACGCCCCGGCCCGGGAGGCACGCGAGGAGAACGCGCTGCGGGAGGAGATCGCGCGGGCCGTGGCGGCGGCCAACAGCGCGGTGTCCCGCTCGGAGTCCATCCGGGTCTTCCGGGTCCTGCCCGCCCCCTTCGACGTGGCGGGCGGACTGCTCACCCCGTCGATGAAACTCCGCCGCGACGAGATCGTGCGCACCTACGCGCTGGAGATCGACGCGATGTACGCGGCGCGTTCGCACCACCGGCCGGCGCCGCCGGAGGAGGCGGCCGGCTGGGAGGACGCGGACAACGTCTTCCTGCGCTGACGCGAGGTGCCGTCCCGCCACCGGACCCGGCACACCGGCGCGACTAGGTTCGGCCGACACGGGCACTTACCAACGGAGGGCATCCGATGGAGAAGGGACGGCGCCCGGCCGATGCCGGGCCGGGAAGGCGCAATGGCAGCCGAGTCGCGTTGGGACAGGACACTGGCTTCCGAGGAGATCACGAATCGCACCGCCAGCTTCACCGGGGAGCTGCACAATGTGACCGGTGCGCGGCTGGTCGCGGAGGAATTCCTCTACGACCTCGCGCGTGCGGCGCCGCCCGCGGCGCCCGAGCACTGGGACGACATCCTCCTCGTCGTCACGGAGCTGGCGGCCAACGCCGTGCAGTACGCTCCGGGGCCGTTCCAGCTGCGGCTGCGCCGTACCTTCGACGGCGTGCACGTGGTGATGCACGACACGAACACGACGGAGCCCGCACCGCGTCCCTTCCATCCGAGCAAGGGCGGCGGCGGCATCGGCTGGCATCTGATCCACACCCTGTCCGACCAGGTGAGCGTCGTCACCGGGGAGCAGGGCAAGGACATCCACGTCTTCCTGCCCTGGTGACCGGTGCGCTCACGGGGCCGGTGCGACGCGCAGGGGCACCAGTGCGCTGATCGTCTTGCCGCCTCCGGGGCGCGGGTCGACGGTGATGTCCCGGGCGAGGCGGGTGACCAGCGGCCAGCCGTAACCGCCGCCGGGGTGGGTGGTGGGAAACGCGTACGCGGCCCGGGGCACCACGGAGCTGTTGTCGTGGACGGCGATCCACAGCCCCTCCTCGGTGGGCCGGACCTCGAAGCCGGCCAGCCCCTCGCCGTGCCGGATCGCGTTGGTCACCAGTTCCGAGACCACGAGCAGCAGGTCGACGACGTCCTCCTCGCGCACCTCGCGCCCGGGGCCGCCCCAGACCGTCCGCGCCACCGACTCCGCGTACGCCCGTGCGGCCGCCGCGCCTCCCCCGGCGCCCTGCGCCGGCATGGCGGGAGGCGCCGAGAGGGCCGGTGCCGTGGTGGCCGCGGCGCTCGTACTGGACCGCTCGGCTGCTTCCATGTCCGTAGTGCCCCCGGTTTCCGCGTGCTGTCGTCCGGTCCAGTCTGCTCGCGGGGCTCCCCCACGGCGACCACCGGGCCGGGCGGACGCGACGGGCCGGACCGGCTCCACAGCAGCGCATACCCGCCCGGGGCCGCCGCATGCGGCCCGGCGGGACCTTCGGCGGCGGTGGGACGCCGACCGGGTGCGCCGCCGGTGCGCCCGGCGTGGCCCGTGCGGGGGTACGCGTCCGGCCGGGTGACGCAGCGCTTTGTCCGCGCCGGGGACCTGGGTTAGCCTCTGGCGTATTTTTCTCCCGGGCGAATCCGTGAGCTGCGCGAACGCGGACACGGCAGGCCGGACGGCCCGGGCGGTCCGGCAGGGGGTGGCGGAGTCCTCGCGGCGAGGACTCCCGGGGAGCGGAACGAGGATGCGCATGACCAGCGACAGCACCGGATCCGTCGACGCGGCTCCGGGCGATCAGGAGCTGCGCCGTCTCCTGGCGGGCCTGACGGCCGTGCGGGACGGCGACTTCGGGACCCGTCTGCCGGACGACGCGGACGGGCTGATGGGCGACATCGCCAAGGTCTTCAACGGCATGGTGGACCAGTTGTCCGTGTTCACCTCCGAGGTCACGCGGGTCTCCCGCGAGGTCGGCACGGAGGGTGCCCTCGGCGGGCAGGCGAAGGTGCCGGGGGTCTCGGGCACCTGGGCCGACCTGACGGACTCGGTCAACGCCATGGCGGGCAACCTCACCACCCAGGTCCGCGACATCGCCCAGGTGGCCACGGCGGTCGCCAGGGGGGACCTGTCCCAGAAGATCGACGTGGACGCCCGCGGCC
>NZ_JBIWJU010000015.1:0-251162 GCF_044765285.1 Streptomyces sp. NPDC102490 | reverse complement strand
CGAGATCCTGGAACTGAAGAACACCATCAACACGATGGTCGACCAGCTCTCCGCCTTCGCCGACGAGGTCACCCGGGTGGCCCGCGAGGTCGGCACCGACGGCCGGCTCGGCGGACAGGCCGACGTCCAGGGCGTCCGGGGCACCTGGCGCGATCTCACCGACTCGGTGAACTTCATGGCGGGGAACCTGACCAACCAGGTCCGCAACGTCGCCCAGGTGGCCACCGCGGTGGCCAAGGGCGACCTCTCCCAGAAGATCACCGTGGACGCCCGCGGCGAGATCCTGGAACTGAAGAACACCATCAACACGATGGTCGACCAGCTCTCCGCCTTCGCCGACGAGGTCACCCGGGTGGCCCGCGAGGTCGGCACGGCCGGGAACCTGGGCGGGCAGGCCCGGGTGCGCGGGGTGTCGGGCACCTGGAAGGACCTCACCGACAACGTCAACGTGATGGCGTCGAACCTGACCGGCCAGGTGCGCTCCATCGCCCAGGTGGCCACCGCGGTGGCCCGCGGCGACCTGTCGCAGCGGATCACCGTGGACGCCGAGGGCGAGGTCGCGGCGCTGGCCGACGTGATCAACACCATGGTCGACACGCTGTCGGCGTTCGCCGACGAGGTCACCCGCGTCGCCCGCGAGGTCGGCACCGACGGGCGCCTGGGCGGCCAGGCGCACGTGCCGAACGTCGCCGGCACCTGGAAGGACCTCACCGACAACGTCAACTCGATGGCCAACAACCTCACCAACCAGGTGCGCAACATCGCCCTGGTGACGACCGCGGTGGCCCGGGGCGACCTGTCGAAGAAGATCGACGTCGACGCGCGCGGCGAGATCCTCGAACTCAAGACGACGATCAACACGATGGTCGACCAGCTGTCCGCCTTCGCCGACGAGGTCACCCGGGTGGCCCGCGAGGTCGGCACCGAGGGCCGGCTCGGCGGCCAGGCCGAGGTGGAGGGCGTCTCCGGCACCTGGAAGCGCCTCACGGAGAACGTCAACGAACTGGCCGGCAACCTCACCCGCCAGGTCCGCGCCATCGCCGAGGTCACCTCCGCCGTCGCCGAGGGCGACCTGACCCGTTCGGTCAACGTGGAGGCGTCCGGCGAGGTCGCCGAGCTCAAGGACAACATCAACGCCATGGTGGAGTCCCTGCGCGCGACCACGCGGGCCAACCAGGAGCAGGACTGGCTCAAGACCAACCTCGCCCGCATCTCCGGTCTGATGCAGGGGCACCGGGACCTGCCCGTCGTCGCCGAGCTGATCATGGACGAGCTGGTGCCGCTGGTGTCGGCCCAGTACGGCGCCTTCTACCTGGCCGAGGACGGTGCCGACGGTCCCGAGCTGCGGCTCGTCGGCTCCTACGGCTACCCGGAGGACACGAACAGACCCACCCGCATCGCCTTCGGCCGCACCCTGGTCGGCCAGGCCGCGCGCAGCCGGCGCACCATCATGGTGAACGAGCTGCCGCCGGGCTACCTGACCATCTCCTCCGGGCTCGGCGAGGTGGCGCCGGCCGCGCTGGTGCTGCTGCCCATCGTGGTCGAGGGACAGGTCCTCGGCGTCATCGAACTCGCCTCGGTCGCCCCGTTCAGCCAGATCAACCAGGACTTCCTGGAGATGCTGATCGAGACCATCGGCGTGAACGTCAACACCATCGTGGCCAACGCCCGTACCGACGAGCTGCTCGCCGAGTCCCAGCGCCTGACCGCCGAGCTCCAGGCCCGTTCCGCCGAACTCCAGTCGCAGCAGGAGGAGTTGCAGCACTCCAACGCCGAGCTGGAGGACAAGGCGTCCCTGCTCGCGGCGCAGAACCGGGACATCGAGGCGAAGAACCTCCAGATCGAGCAGGCCCGGCAGGAGCTGGAGGCGCGCGCCCAGCAGCTGTCGCTGGCCTCGAAGTACAAGTCGGAGTTCCTGGCCAACATGAGCCACGAGCTGCGCACCCCGCTCAACAGCCTGCTCATCCTGGCCCAGCTGCTGGCCCAGAACCCCTCGCGCAACCTCACCCCGAAGCAGGTCGAGTACGCGGGCATCATCCACTCGGCCGGCTCGGACCTGCTGCAACTGATCAATGACATCCTGGACCTGTCGAAGGTCGAGGCGGGGAAGATGGACGTGTCCCCCGAGCGCGTGACGCTGCGCCAGCTCATCGAGTACGTCGAGGCCACCTTCCGGCCCATGACGAGCCAGAAGGGCCTGGAGTTCACGGTCACCACGGCCGCCGGGGCGCCGGCGGACCTGCTGACCGACGACTCCCGGCTGCGGCAGGTGCTGCGCAACCTGCTGTCCAACGCGGTGAAGTTCACCGAGCGGGGCGGCGTGGAGCTGGCCGTCGAACCGGCACCGGACGACGAGGTGCCCGCGGGCGTCGTCCGGGGCGGGGCGGTGGTGGCCTTCCGGGTGAAGGACACGGGCATCGGCATCCCCGAGCAGAACCTGGAGTCGATCTTCGGCGCCTTCCAGCAGGCGGACGGCACGACGAGCCGCAAGTACGGCGGCACCGGGCTCGGTCTGTCCATCACCCGGGAGATCGCGCAGCTGCTGGGCGGCGCCGTCACGGTGGACAGCACGCCCGACCGGGGCAGCACCTTCACGCTCTACCTGCCGGTGACCCGGCCCGACTTCGAGGATCTGCTCTCCCGCGGTCCGGAGCACATCCGGGCCGAAATGGCCGCCGACGTCCTCGACCGTCCGGCGCCGGTGGCCGAGCTGACCGGCGGCCACCGGCAGCGGCCGCGGCGGCTGCTGGTCGTGGAGGAGCGTCCGCGCGGTCTGCTGACCCTCGTCGCGGAGAGCGTGGTCGCCGATCTGACGCACGGGCGGGACGACGCGGGAGACCGGCCCCCGCTCGACGTCATCACGGCCGTGGGGGCCGAGGAGGCCGCCGGCGCGCTGGCGGCCGAGCCGTGCCACTGCGTCGTACTGGAGCTGGGGATGCCCGACGGCGAGGCGCCCCGCTTCCTGCGCGCGCTGCGCGGCGACTCGGCGCTGGCGAGCGTGCCGGTGCTCGTGCACAGCGGGCAGCGCGCGGACGCCGCCGTGGAGGAGGACCTGCGCTCGCGCTCGGCCGACGGGACCCTGGAGTTCCTGGCCGGCCTCGACGAGCTGCGCGAGCGCATCGCCCTGCACCTGGCCGCGGAGGAACCCGGGGACGTGCTGCCCCTGGTGCGGCCGGAGGAGCCACCGCGTCCCGACCCGCGGGCCGCCCAGGACCCGTCCGCCGGGCGCACCGTCCTCGTGGTCGACGACGACGCGCGCAACCTGTTCGCGCTCAGCGGGATCCTGGAGCTGCACGGTTTCCGGGTGCTGCACGCGGAGAACGGCCGCCGGGGTATCGAGACCCTCGTGGACCACCCGGAGGTGGCGCTGGTCCTGATGGACGTGATGATGCCGGAGATGGACGGCTACACGGCGACGGCGGAGATCCGCCGGATGCCGCAGTACGCCGAGCTGCCGATCATCGCGGTCACGGCGAAGGCGATGCCCGGCGACCGGGAGAAGAGCCTCGCCTCGGGCGCCAGCGACTACGTCACCAAGCCCGTCGACACCCAGGACCTCATCGCGTGCGTCCGGCGGTGGCTGCCCGTATGAGCGTGTCCGAGCAGTCCGGCGAGCCGGGCGGCGTCGTCCGGCGGGAGGGGTCCGGCCCGGCCGGCATGACGCCGCTGTCGCCCGTGGGCAGGCTGGCGGCCACGGTGGACCGGCTCAGCCGCGAGGTGCGGGCCGCCCAGGCGGAGGCCGAGGGGCGGGCGCTGATCGAGCTGGCCAAGGGCATCCTGGTCGCGCGGCTCGGCTGCGGTCCGGCCGAGGCCGCCCGGCAGCTCGCCGAACTGGCCGAGCAGTCCCAGGTGACACCGCTGGAGTTCGCGGTCGAGGTCATCAACCAGTCCGCCCGGGACCGCATGTCGGAGGTGACCGACGCGTTCCTCGCGGCCACCGCGGCCGTGCGCACCGCCGAGTCCGGGAACGACAGCACGGACGGCGAGGGCACCGCGGGAGCGGCGGCCGGGGCGGCGGTGGCCGGGTCCGCCGCCGTACGCCTGCGGGCCGCCGAGAGCGGCGCGCTGGCCGCGGACGACACCCAGGCCGTCGCCGACGCGCTGCTGGAGCAGGCGCTGCGCCCGCTGGGCGCGGTGGCGGTGGCCATCTGGGCGGCCGGGTACGACGGGTCGCTCACCCTGGTGGGCAGCGCCGGGTTCCCCCCGGCCGAGGCGGACCGCTGGCGGTACGTGCCGCCGGACGTGGCGACGGTGGCGCGGCGCGGGCTGACCGAGCGTGCCGGGCAGTGGATCACGTCCCTGGCGGACACGGGGCTGCCCAGCGTGGGCCGGCACCAGTACCCCGACGGCGGCAGGGTCGCCGTACCCGCCGGGACCGGGGGACGCGTCCACGGCGTGCTGGAGATCGCCTGGCCGATGCCGCTGGCCCCGCAGCCGCCCCAGGTGGTCCGTCAGGTGGAGGCCCTGGCGGAGCTGTGCGCGCACACCCTGGAGTCGTACACGCCGCCGCGCGAGGCCGGACAGGAGCCGCGGGTCGTCCCGGACGCGGTGGAGCTGATGGACCTGGCCGACGGGCTGCACGACCCCGCCCTGGTGCTGGTGCCGCACCTGGACGCGGCGGGGCAGCTGGCGGACTTCCGCATCCAGCACGTGAACAAGCGCTTCATGGACCCGGCCGGGCGGCCGCGGGCCGTCGTGGGCGGTGCGCTGCTCCTGGAGGCCTATCCGATGGCCGCCGGGGACAGCGAGCTGTTCCGGAACGTGGAGCGGGTGTACGCCACGGGCGAGCCGTTCCGGGCCCGGCGCATGAACCTGACCGCTCTGGTGGACCAGGTGCCACTGTCGTCGGTGGCGGACATCAGCGTCAGCCGGCACGGCAACGCCGTACTGCTCATCTGGCGCATCGAGGACGAGACGGCCCGGCTGGCCAGCCTCCTCCAGCACGCCCAGCGGATCGGCCGCGTCGGCGGTTTCGAGGAGAACCTGCTGACCGGCGAGATCACCTGGAACGGGCAGCTGTTCGACCTGTACGGGCGCCCGCAGACGAGCACGCCGGTGCCGCTGGAGGAGCTGGCCGCCCACGCCCACCCGGACGACGCCGTCGCCATCGGGCGGTTCCTGCGCACCCTGCTGCACCACCGGCGGCCCGCGTCGGCGGCGTTCCGGCTGCGGCGGCCCGACGGGGTGACCCGGCACGTGCGGGTGGTGGCCGAGCCGGTCCTGGACACCGACGACCGGCTGCTCCTCGTACGGGGCGCCTGCCAGGACATCTCGGCCCAGCACTGGACGGAGGTGGCGCTCGCCGCGACCCGAGACCAGCTGGCGCACACCGAGCAGCAGGCCGTCGAGCGCGCCCGGCTGACCCTGCAGTTGCAGCACGCCATCATGCCGCCCGCCCAGACCCCGCTGCGGGTGCCGGACCTCCAGGTGGCCGTCCGGTACCGGCCCGCGGAGACGGAACAGCTGGTGGGCGGCGACTGGTACGACGCCGTGCGGCTGCCCAGCGGTCTCGTGCTGCTGTGCGTGGGGGACGTCGCCGGGCACGGGATAGAGGCGGCGACCAGCATGGTGGTGCTGCGCAACGCGCTGCGCGGTCTCGCGGTGACCGGGGCCGGTCCGGGACAGCTGCTGTCCTGGCTCAACATCGTGGCGCACCACCTGACGGGCGGGGTCACCGCCACGGCGGTGTGCGGCCTGTACGACCCGTCCCGGCGCACGCTGCGCTGGGCCAGGGCGGGCCATCTGCCGCCGGTGCTGGTCCGGGGCCCGGGGGCGGAGCCGCTGCCGCTGGTGCGGGGCATGCTGCTGGGGGCCGTGGCGGAGGCCTCGTACGAGGAGGCCGAGGCGCAGCTGGCCGCCGGGGACACCCTGCTGATGTACACCGACGGTCTGATCGAACGCCGTGACCGCCCGGTGGAGGAGGCGCTGACCCAGCTGCTGAGCACCGTGCGCCCGACGCCCAACACCCTGGACCAGCATCTGGACCGGCTGCTCACGTACAGCAGGTCGGACACGGACGACGACACGTGTCTGGTGGGCATCCGGGTGGGGTGACGCACGGCACCCCCGTTCGGGCCCCGAACGGGGGGTGTGGAGACGGATTTCGGGGGTATTCGCCCGGCGCGGTGGACCACACGAAGGTCCGCCGCGCCGCCGCGTTGTTGGAGGTACACGTGCCCATAGCCCACAACCCGCTGTCCGTCGAGGTGACGCTGGAGCGGGAGGAGGTCGCGCTGCTGAAGGTGGAGGGCTACCTGGACGTCGACACGGCGACCGAGTTCCAGCACCATCTGGCCAACCAGCTCCACCACGGCCGACGGCACTTCCTGCTGGACCTGTCGGCGGTCCCGTTCATGGACTCGTCCGGCATGAACATCATTTTGCGGGTCTACCAGGAGGTGCGCGAGCTGCCGGGCAGCGTGCACATCATCTCGCCGCCCCCCGCGGTGCGGCGCGTCCTGGACCTGACCGGGGTGAGCATCACGGTGCCGGTCTCGGAGAGCGTCGAGGAGGCGCTCTCCCGCATCGACGCCCAGCCGGAGGGCCCGCGGGTGCCCGACGCCTGAGCCGCCGCGTGCGCGTGTCCCCTCCGGACCGGTAGTGCGGAAGCGGGTGCCGTGCCAGGTCGGCGGGTGGTTAGAGTGGTCGACCGGCTGGGTCACGTCGCGGTACGTCACCCCGAGCGGGGGTGACGTACGGCGCTACGCGGATGAGGAGTGGGACAGGTGCCGGAGCACGCGGAGGAAACGGCGGCAGGGCCGACGCGCGAGGTGAGGGACTTGCTGCGGCGCTGCCGTGAGCAGATCGCCCAGCGATGGGCGGACGAGCCCCTGTTCCGGGCCGTGTTCACCGTCTCGCGCGACGAGGCGGTGGAGGCGGGCAAGGCCGTCGTGGACGCGCTGGCGCAGGTCGCGGACGCGGGTCGGGTCGAGGACCCGGACGCCGCCGGGTTCACGACGGTGCGCGAGCAGCTGGCGCGGATGGGCGCGGCCCGCTCGCGCTCCGGGCTGAGCACCGCGCAGGTGTCGAGCGAACTGGCCGCGCTGCGCCCGCCCGTCGAGAACCTGCTGGTGGCCGACCTGCCCGAGGACGCCCCGGCCGAGCACGTCCGGGACTGTGTCGGCACGCTGAGCGTGCTGATGGGCACCCTGCGAGTCGTGGTGATGCAGACGGCGCTCAGCGAGGGGCAGGCGCTCATCGACCGCCAGCGCCTCCAGCTGCTCGAAGTGGCCACGCCGGTCATCAAACTGTGGGACGGCATCGTGGCCGTGCCGCTGATCGGCACACTGGACAGCGAGCGCAGCCAGGTGGTGATGGAGACTCTGCTGGAGTCCATCGTCGAGCAGCAGGCGCGTTACGCGATCCTGGACATCACCGGTGTGCCGACCGTCGACTCGCTGGTGGCCCAGCACCTGATGAAGACGGTCGCGGCGGCCCGGCTCATGGGCGCCGAGTGCATCGTCTCCGGCATCCGGCCCGCGATCGCGCAGACCATGGTCCACCTCGGTCTCGACCTGGGCACGGTGGTCACCCGGGCCAGCCTCGCCGACGCGCTCGGATACGTGCTGCACCAGCTCGGGGTGGGCATCGTGACGCCCGGCACGAACGGCGCGGTCGCGCGGTGAGCCAGGCATGGTCCGGGCCCCACGGGGCTCCGGTGACGGGGCATGTTCCGGTCCTGCGGCTCGGTGAGATCCTGCTGGTCACCCTTCAGGGGGATCTGCACGACAGCTCGGCGCAGCAGCTCCAGGAGGATCTCGCCGAGACCATCGTGCGCAGCGGCGCCACCGGCGTGGTCATCGACGTCTCCGGGGTGGAGATCGTCGACTCCTTCCTCGGCCGCATCCTTGCCGAGATCGCGGGGCAGACCGGTCTGCTGGCCGCGCGGACCGTGCTGGTCGGCATGCGGCCGGCGGTCGCCATCACGCTGGTGGAGCTGGGCCTGACGCTGCCGGGTGTGCACACCGCGCTCAGTACCGAGGTGGCCATGGAGCTCCTTCGGCAGCAGGCTCCGTCGTCCCGCTTCGGCGGCCTGCGCCAGGAGAGTCAGTGATGCACACCGCAGCGGGCTCCCAGGCCCGCCTGCCGATCCGTTCGGACATGGATCTGGTGTGGGTGCGGCAGCATGTGCGGCAGGCGGCCGCCCAGCTCGGCTTCGGCCTGGTGGACCAGACGAAGCTGGTCACGGCGGCCAGTGAGCTGGCCCGCAACACCCTCGTGTACGGGGGCGGCGGCACCATGGGGACGGAGTCGCTGGTGGAGGGGACCACGCACGGACTGCGGCTGACCTTCAGCGACGAGGGGCCCGGCATCCCGGACGTGGAACAGGCGCTCAGCGACGGTTTCACCTCCGGCGGCGGGCTCGGCATGGGGCTGGGCGGCGCGCGGCGCCTGGTGCACGAGTTCGCGATCGAGAGCGCCCCGGGCTCCGGGACGACCGTGCGGGTGACGTCCTGGGTGGGCCGCCCGCCACGCCCGCGAGGGGAGTCCTGATGCCCCGCGTGTGGGACGTCCCGGTGCACGACTCGACCCGGGTGCGCGACGCCCGGGTGGCCGCCGAGCACGCGGCCGCCCTGGCCGGTCTCGACGAGCCGCGGACCTCGACGGCGGCGCTGGTGGCGACCGAGCTGGCCACCAACCTGCTCAAGCACGCCGGGGGCGGCCTGGTGATCGTCGATGTGGTCGCCCCGCCCGTCCTCGCGGCCGACGGGCAGGCGAGGCCGCGCGTACAGATCACCACGGTCGACCACGGGCCCGGCATCGCCGACGTGTCCGAGGCGCTGCGCGACGGCTTCACCACCACCGGGTCCCTCGGTGCGGGCCTGGGCACCTGTGCGCGCCTCGCCGACGACTTCGACCTGCACAGTGTCCCCGGCCGGGGCACCGTGGTGGTCGCCCGGGTCGGCACATCCGGGCCCCCCGACGCCGGTCCGGCGGGCCGGGTGCGGGCCGGCGCGGTGAACGTCCCGTTCGGCGGTGCGGAGTACTCGGGTGACGCCTGGGCCTGGGTCCGGGACGGTGACCTGGTCACGCTGATGCTGGCCGACGGTCTGGGCCACGGTCCCGAGGCCGCCCGTGCCTCCGACGCCGCCGTGGAGGCGCTGCGGGCTGCGGCCCACCTGCCGCCGGCCGAGGCGGTGCGGCGGCTCGACCGGGCGCTGTCCGGCACCCGCGGCGCCGCCGTCGCGGTGGCCCAGGTCGACACGCGGGCCGCGGTGCTCCGCTTCACCGGCGTCGGCAACATCGGGGCGCGGCTGTGCGAGGGCGGCACCTGGCGGCACCTGGTGTCGCGGCCCGGCATCGTCGGCACCCACCGGCCCACCACGCTGCGCCAGGAGGAGGCGCCCTGGGCCGACGACCGGGTGCTGGTCCTGCACAGCGACGGGCTGCCCAGCCGGTGGTCGCCGACGTCCGACACCTGCCGCACGGCGACCGACCCGGCGGTGACCGCCGCCGTCACGATCCGTGACGCCAGCAGCCCGGCCCGGCCCGTGCGGGACGACACCGCCGTCGCCGTACTGGCCCCGACCCCGCCGGACACCCCATGACCCGAACCTGGCAGATCACCGACCTCACCGACGCGGCGCGGGCGCGCATCGCCACCGCGCGCCTGGCGGCGGCCTTCGGCGTGCCGCCCGTGGAGCGTGCGCGGCTGACGGCCTCGCTCGGCGCGCAGCTGCGGCTGTGCCTGGCCAAGGGCGGCACCTGGCGGCTCACCCTGGAGACGGGGACGGACTCCCGCACCGCGCCGGGGGCCGGGCAGAGCGTGCTGCACGCCGTGGTGACGCCGTCGCCCGAGGCCGCCGCCGCCGGGCAGCCGCCGTGGCGGGTCACGGTGCCGTGCCCCGAGGCCGACGCGGACGTGGACGCCGTCGCCGACGCCGTGGCGGACGACCCGGCACTGCTGGCGGAGGCCCTGCTGGGCGCCGACGAGGACACGGCGCTGGTGCTGGAGCGCCTGAGCGAGCAGGAGGGCCTGGTGGAGTTCCACCGGGAGGAGCTCCAGCAGACGAACCAGGGCGTGGTGGCGCTGCACGCCGAACTGGACGCCGCCGGACGGGCCCAGCGCGAGGCGTTCGCCGCCGAACGCAAGGCGCGTACGGAGGCGGAGAACGCCCGGCGCAGGCTGACGTTCCTGGCGGACGCGAGCGCGGTGCTGACGGCGTCGCTCGACCACCACGAGATCGTGCGCCGGCTGCCGGAGCTGCTGGTGCCCGAGTACGCGGCGAGCGTCGACATCTGGCTGTTCGACCAGGACGGCGACCGGCCGGGACCCGCCCACGCGGCCGCCGCGGTAGTCGCCGCCCGCACCGGGCGCCCGCAGTACGCGGCCGCGCAACCGGGCGGGCTGCCCGGCGTCGACGACCAGCCGCCCTCGGCGCTGGCCCCGGATCGGCCGCTGCTGTGCATCCCGCTGCCGACGCGGCAGGCGCCCCTGGGGGTGGTGACCCTGTCCCCGCCCGGGGAGCGCTGGGACGCGGACGACGCCGTGATGCTGGTCGAGCTGACCCGGCGGGCCAGCATCGCGATCGACCACGCCCAGCGCTACCAGCACAACCGCGACATCGCCGAGACCCTCCAGCGGGCGCTGCTGACGGAGTTGCCGGCCCCGCCCGGGCTCTCCCTGGCCGCGCGCTATCTGCCGGCCACCCACGGGCTGAACATCGGCGGCGACTGGTACGACGCGTTCCGGCAGCCCGACGGCGGTGTCATCGCCGTGGTCGGGGACGTCACCGGGCACGGGCTGCGGGCGGCGGTGATGATGAGTCAGCTGCGCACCGCCCTGCGCGCGTACGCGGTCGACGGCGGCAGCCCCGGGCAGCTGCTGACCCGGCTGCACATCTTCCTGCACCACCTCCAGCCCGACCTGTTCGCGACCGCGGTCATCGCGCGCTTCCACCCCGACGACCCGACGGTGACGTGGGCGGCCGCCGGTCATCCGCCGCCGGTGCTGCGTACCCCGGACGGGCGGGTGCGCACCCTGGACGCCAAACCCGGTGCGATGCTCGGCATCCCGCTGCGGCAGGAGATCGCGGACCACACGGTGGCCGTGGCGCCCGGTTCGACGCTCGCGCTGTACACGGACGGTCTGGTGGAGCGCCGCGCCCTCGGCATAGACCCGGGTATCGCGCGGCTGGCGGACGTGCTCGGCTCGTTCGGCCCGGCGGAGCTGGAGACGGACCTGGAGGGGTCGGCCGACGCGATCCTGCGTCCGATGCTCAGCGACTCCGAACGGGACGACGACGTGTGTCTGCTGCTGTGTCACCTGCGCCGCAGGGGCTGATCCACCGCGCGGTACGGACCGGTCCCGGGGGCAAAAGTGCCACGTGGTCCGCTCCCGTCCGGTGCGCTCCCGGTCCGGGCGGGGCATGGTGGTGATCAGGACGTGTCGCCTGCCTGCCGCACCCGGCTGGCCGAAGCGGTCCGGGCGCGGTCGCATGGACGAGGTGCGAAGCGGCGATCCTCGGGCAGGCGAATGGCGTCCGCGGCAGACCGCCCCGGAGCCGCAGAAAGGGATGAACACCGTGACACGACCCAGGATCCTGGTGGTCGGCGCAGGCTTCGCCGGCGTGGAGTGCGTCCGTCGTCTGGAACGCAGGCTCTCGCCGGACGAGGCCGAGATCACCTTGGTGACACCGTTCTCCTACCAGCTCTACCTGCCGTTGCTGCCGCACGTCGCCTCCGGGGTGCTCACCCCCCAGTCGATCGCGCTCTCGCTGCGCCGCAGCAGCAAGTACCGGACCCGGATCATCCCGGGCGGCGCCATCGGGGTGGACCTCAAGGCGAAGGTCTGTGTGGTGCGCACCATCACCGACCGGATCGTCGACGAGCCCTACGACTACATCGTGCTGGCGCCGGGCAGCATCACCCGGACCTTCGACATCCCGGGGCTCACCGACAACGCGTTCGGCATGAAGACGCTGGCGGAGGCCGCGTACATCCGCGACCACGTCATCTCCCAGCTGGACCTCGCCGACGCCAGCCAGGACCCGGTGGAGCGCGCCTCCCGGCTGCAGTTCGTGGTGGTGGGCGGCGGCTACGCCGGCACCGAGACCGCGGCGTGTCTGCAACGGCTGACGCACGCGGCCGTCAAGCGCTACACCCGGCTGGACCCGGCCCTGATCAAGTGGCATCTGATCGACATCGCGCCGAAGCTGATGCCGGAGCTGGGCGAGAAGCTCGGCCGCGACGCGCAGGAGATCCTGACGCGGCGCGGCATCGAGATCTCGCTGGGTGTCTCCATCGCCAAGGCCGCGCCGGAGGAGGTCACCTTCACGGACGGCCGGGTGGTGCCCACCCGCACGCTGATCTGGACGGCGGGCGTGGTCGCCAGCCCGCTGATGGCCACGCTCGGCGCGGAGACGGTCAAGGGCCGGCTCGCGGTCACCGCGGAGATGTGCCTGCCGGACCACGACGGGGTGTTCGCGCTCGGCGACTCCGCGGCCGTGCCCGACCTCGCCAAGGGGCAGGAGGGCGCCGTCTGCCCGCCCACCGCCCAGCACGCGATGCGGCAGGGCCGGCACGTCGCCGAGAACCTCATCGCCACCCTGCGCAACCAGCCGATGCGGCCCTACGTCCACAAGGACCTGGGGCTCGTAGTCGACCTGGGCGGCACCGACGCCGTCTCCAAGCCGCTCGGGGTGGAACTGACCGGCCTGCCCGCGCAGGCGGTGGCCCGCGGCTACCACTGGTCGGCGCTGCGCACGGGCGTGGCCAAGGCCCGGGTGGCGGCGAACTGGGCGCTGAACGCGGTCGCCGGCGACGATTTCGTCCGCACCGGTTTCCAGGCCCGCAAGCCGGCCAAGCTGAAGGACTTCGAGTACACCGACGCCTATCTGACGCCGGAGCAGGTGCGGGAGCGGGTCGCGGACGCCGACCGCGCGAAGTCCTGACCCCCGGCCGCCCGGGCCGCCCCCGCGGCCCGCGGCGGACCGGGGCATGACATGCTGAGAAGTGGATCTCGGCGTGAACCGGCCGGGAGATGGCTGGAACCGGCTGTGAGTGCCGGATGTGAATCGGGAGAGTGTACGGCGGCGTGAAGGCAGCGGGACGCTCGGCGCGGACACGGCTGCGGGACCGCGTCGCCGCGTCCGACCCGGGGCTGTTGCGGCTGACGGCGGGCTTGCGGACGGTGGGCGCCATCGCGCTGACACTGGGCGTGCTCGCCGTGTTCGGCGTGGACGTCAAGCATCTGGTGGCCGGCGCCATGGTGGCGATGGTCGCGACGTTCGCCATCCGGGAGAAGGAGCCGGGCCCGCAGGCCGTCACGCTGGCGCTGGGGCTGCCCGTCGCCCTGGCGTCGGTCTCGCTGAGCACGCTGCTCACCTCGCGGGTCGTCCTCGGTGACGCCTTCTTCGTCGTCCTGATCTTCTGCGCGGTCTTCGTCCGCCGGTTCGGCGACCGGGGCACGGCCCTCGGGCTGATCGGCTTCCAGGTCTACTTCGTGTCGCTGTTCGTCGGTGCGAAGGTCTCCGGGCTGCCGGGGCTGTGGGCCGCCATCGCCGTGGCGTTCGCGTCCAGCGCGGTGGTGCGCTTCGGAGTGGTCCCGGCGACGCCCGCGCGCATCCTGGGTCTGCTGCGGCAAGCCTTCCGCGCCCGGCTGGCCCAGCTGATCGCGACGCAGCTCGATCTGCTGGACGCCGGTCCCGACGGCATCGACAAGACGCTGGAGCGCCTGCGGGACGGCACCGCGCGTCTGCACGAGACCGCCCTGATGATCCAGTCCCGGCTGGAGGAGGGCACGCCCGACCCGTCCACGGCGCGCCTGGTGCAGCGGCGCATCGCGGACGCCGAGATCGCCGCCGAGCGCCTCGGTCTGCTGCTGCTGACCGCGCGCAGCGCCGAACGGGCGGACACCCTCACGCTGCACCTGCCGGGCGCGCCGGCCCCCGCGGTGGGCCACTCCCCCGCGCCCGGCGAGGCCACGGAGACCTTGCGCCGCGATCTGACGGCGCTGCGCACCCTGGTGCTGCGGCCGCCCGCGGAGGCGCGCGGCACGGCGCTGTCCCACGTGCGCAACCGGCTGCTCGGCTACCGCGACGAGGAGAACCTGCCCGAGGCCACCGCGGCCGTCCAGGACGTGTTCCGCGGCATCGGTGAGACGGCGCGCGCGGTCATGGGCCTCAGGATCGCGCTGGACGGGCCGCAGGACGAGTCCGACGACTCACCGGCCACCGCCCGTTCCCGGGAGGAGCTGGACGCCGAGGACGCGGCCATCGACGCCGGTGAGGAGACGGCCGAGGAGGAGGAGCAGACCGGGCTGCGGCGGCCCACCACGCGCGCCGCGGTGCAGGTGGCCGTGGGGTCCTCGCTGGCGATCGTCGGCGGGGAGTTCCTGTCCTCGCAGCGCTGGTACTGGGCGGTGCTCACCTGCTGGATCGTCTTCATCAACACCGCCTCCACCGGCGAGATCCTGGTCAAGGGCTACCGCCGGCTGCTCGGCACGGTGCTGGGCGTGGTGGCGGGCATCGTGCTGGCCGGGCTGGTGGGCAACCACACCTGGACGGCGTTCGGGCTGGTGCTGGTGCTGATCTTCGCGATGTTCTACACCGCGCCGCTGTCCTACACGCTGATGTCGTTCTTCGTCACCGCGATGCTCGGACTGCTGTACACGCTGCTGCACACCTACAGCCTGTCGGTGCTGGTGCTGCGCATCGAGGAGACGGCGCTCGGCGCGGCCTGCGGGATCGTGGCGGCGGCGCTGGTGCTGCCGATACGCACGGACCGGCGGACGAACGAACTGCTCGGCACGGTGCTGGAGCGGCTCACCGATGTGACGGAGGGCGCCGTCGACCAGCTCAGCGGCGGGCCGGAGGCCGACCTGCTGGACACCGCGCGGGAGCTGGACCAGGCGCTGGGCGACCTGCGGGCCGCCACCCAGCCGCTGACCCATCCGATCACACCGCTGCGGGCCCGGCGGGACACCGCCCAGTACGTGGTGGCGCTGCTGGAGACCTGCGCGTATCACGCGCGCTCGCTGGCGGCGACGGCCGAGCTGCTGCCCACCCATCCGTCGATCGCGGCCGACCCGCGGCTGCGCGGCGCGGTGCGGCGCACGGTGCGCAACATCGAGGCGATTGCCGCCCATGTCACCGACGGGGACGCCGTGGCACAGGTGGAGACCGGCCCGAGCATCGCCTCGCTGCTGGAGCCGGACGCCGCCGGAGTGCCGCGCTACGGCCGCATCACGGGCCGGGTGCTGCGGCACCTGGAGCGGCTGGACGAGGCGGTGGTCGGCCTCGCCCGGCCGCTGGGTGTGGCCGTCAGGGCGCCGCAGCGCTGACGGGCCGCCTGGCCGCCGGGGGTCAGAAGTCGCTGGGCAGACCGCTCGCCTCGGCGATGCCGCGCAGTTCCTCGTTCTGCTGGTGGCGTTCCTTGAGGTAGTCGGCGATCTCGCCGAGGCGCTCGGGGTCGGAGGCGGTGGCCGCGTCGGTGACGACCCGGACCGGTCCGGTCTCGTCGGTGTCGATCTCGACGACCTCGTTGTCGAGACGTCCGGTGACGGCGGTGGCGATGACGAGTGCGGCCTCGTCCCTGATCTCCTGGGGCAGCGCCTCGGCGTTGTCCCCGTCCAGGGAGAAGTCGATGGTCGGCATCTGCTGCTCGTCGATCGCCTGGAGGACCGGTTCCACCACGCTGAGCAGCATCTGGTAGTCGTCGTTCGGCATGCGGACGCGCAGGAGGTCGAGGTAGACGTCCACGGGACGTCCGTCCGGCGGAGGAATCTCGTGTTCGTTCATTCGCCCCGTGTTCCCCGTGCCGGGCCGCTCAGACCCTCCGCCAGCGGGCGAGAGCGAAGGAGAAGACGCCGAACAGCACCAGACCCGCGGCGACACAGCCCAGCAGCCAGGGGCCGAGGGAGGTGTCGGCGAAGGAGCGCAGGGTGTCGTCGAGTCCCTTGGCCCGGTCGGGTGCGTAGTCGACGGCGGCCCGTACGGCGAAGGCCCCCGCCACGGCGAACACGATGCCGCGGGCCGTTCCGCCGCCGACGCCGGTGACGTCGACCAGCAGCCGGGCCCGCGGGCTGAGGCCGCCGGGCTTCAGCTTCTTGCGATAGGTGCGGCGCAGCGCCTGTACGGCGATCACCACCCCGGCGACGACGATCGCGGCGCCGGCGGCGCCCACGAGCCACCGGCCGGCGGGTATCTCCATCACCCGGGCCGTGACGTCGCGGGACTGCCGGTCGCTGGAGCCGTTGCCGCCGGTTCCGGCCGCGAAGGCCAGTACGGAGTAGGCGACGAACGCGTAGAAGACACAGCGGGCGGCGGCGGGCAGCCGCTTCTTCGCCGTGTGCCCGTCCTTGCCGGTGACTCCGAAGACCGCCTCGGACAGCCTCCACAGGGCCATGCCGACGAGGCCGGCGCCCAGCGCCCACAGCAGCACCGCGCCGAAGGGCTGGTCCGACAGCTCGGCCAGGGCGCCGCCCCGGTCCGCCTGCCGGTCTCCGCTGCCGAAGGCGATCCGCAGGGCCAGGATGCCGACCAGCAGGTAGATGACGCCGCGAGCGGTGAGCCCCGCCCGGGCGGCCCCCTCGGCCGCCGATCCGTTCGCGGCCCGCCGGGCGTGGCCTCGGCCGGTACGTGCCAGGACACGTGCGTTCATGTGGACCTCCCCTCCCGGACTCCGCATGCCCCGGCATCGGCCGCGTACACCGCAGTGCCGGTGGACGGACGACCGCCCGTACACCGACTGGTGGTGTACGGGCGGTCGTCCGTCGTGCCCCTGGCCGTTCCTCGCGTCAGTCCGCCGCTGCCGCGTGCGCGCCGCCACCGGGGACGGGCTCCGGTGCCCGCGCCGACGCCTCCGCGAGCCGGCGCCGGGCGGTCTCCAGGGCCCGCTCCACATCACGGGTACCGGTGGACACGCACAGCGTGTACTCCAGGTCCCGGGTCCGCGGGCCGGGCCGGCCCGTCGCGTCGGCGGGCTCGTTCACCGCGGCGGCCTCGTACTCCGCCAGGAGTCTGCGCAGCACCGCGGGGTGTGGCATCAGCATCCGTCCGTCCCTCCCTCCCTGTGTTCCCTGTGTTGCAGGTATTCCCGGTGGTGCCGGGGTCGCCGTTCCGTCCGGCTCGTCGTCCCGTCCGCCCATCAGGTCCGCGCCGAGTGGCCGGGGCGGGCCGTGCGCTGTCCCAGGGCCTCGTCGCGGACACGGGCGCAGCTGCGGCTGATGAGCCGCGAGACATGCATCTGCGAGATGCCCAGGCGGTCGGCGATCCGGCTCTGCGTCATGTCCTCGAAGAAGCGCATGTAGAGAATGGCGCGCTCCCGCTCGGGCAGCCTGCGCAGTCCCTCCTTGGCGGACTCGCGGTCGATCACGGTCTCGTAGGAGGTGTCGGCCGCGCCGAGGGTGTCCGCGAGGCTGTAGCCGTCGTCGCCGGCCGACAGCTCGGCGTCCAGCGACAAGGTGCTGAAGCTCTCCAGCGCCTCCATACCGGCGCCGACCTCGTCCTCGGTCAGCCCGGTGTGGGCGGCCAGGGCGGCCACCGAGGGTTCGGGGCTGCCCGGGCTCTGGGCGAGTTCCCGGCGGGCGACGCGCACCTTGTTGCGCAGTTCCTGGACCCGCCGGGGCACCCTCAGGGCCCACATCCGGTCACGGAAGTGACGCTTGACCTCACCGGTTATCGTGGGCACGGCGTAGCTCTCGAAGGCCCCGCGCTCCGGGTCGAAGCGGTCGATGGCCTTGACCAGGCCGAGCGCCGCGACCTGGCGGAGGTCCTCGATGGACTCCCCCCGGTCCCGGAACCGCCCGGCGATCCGGTGGGCCATGGGCAGCCAGGCCGTGACGAGTTCGTCGCGGACGGCGTCACGCTCGGGTCCGTCCGCCAGCCCCGCGAGGCGGCCGAAGAGGGCCATGGTGTCGGGGGCGTCGTCGTGCCGACGGCGGGCGGAAGCGTTCGAGGGGTCGTCGGGCTGGGTGGACTGGGGGGTATCGGGACGGATGGTGGGCGTTTCTATGAGCATGCGGATCCGCTCCTGAACGGTGGTCTCAGGGGACTTCCGCGGGAACGGCGCTGTCCGGGGCGCCCGGGCGCACCCGGGGCACCGAAGCAGCCGTACCGCTCCCGCTGCTGCGCCTCCGGTCCGAAGCACGAAACTGCGACTGCCCCTGCCCCGGTGGAACAAACTCCGCTTTTCGAAAAGTCATCAGGACAGCGGAACGACCACGGTGATGCACTTGCCTCCCGAGGGAAGATCTGCCACCCGCACCTCGCGGGCCAGTCGGCAGACGATCGGCCAGCCCCGGCCGCCGAGGCGCCGGCGGCCCCGGTCGTCCGTGGCGGGCACCGCCACCGGCAGGTCGTGGCTGCGGTCGCACACCGACAGGCGCACGCCCGGCCGCACGCCGGGTCCCACGACGTCGACCCGGAAGTCGGTGACGCCGCCGCCGTGCAGGATGGCGTTGGTGGTCAGCTCCGAGGCGACGAGCACGGCGTCCGACAGGGCTCCCGCGTCGCACGCCGCGCCGCCGTGGACGCCGGGGCGGTCGGTGACGGCCCGTTCGACCGCCCTGCGCGCGTCGGCCGGCCTGCACGGCCGGTTCCGGCGGCAGGTGTCCTCGCCGCGCCGGGCGACGACGGGTTGAGTCGTGTCCCTGTCACTCATGGGTCAGCTCCCTGGTCGGTGGGACGGTCCGGTCCGGCCGTGCGCGCGCCGCGGCCTCACTGTCGGCTGACCTTTGCCGGTACGGCCAAACATCCGGTCCTCCGTACGGCCCGGGAGCCATCCGGGCGCCCAACGGGGGTATGCGGAGGGTATGACGGATGTTGTGGACTCGGACGAACTGCTGCGCCGGATGCACCGCGCGAGGACCTGCGCGCTGGAGGAGGGGCGGAGCTGGCGGGCGCGCAGCGAGGAGCTGCGGTCGACCGACCCGGAGGCCTCGCGGGAGGCGGCCGTACGGACGGTGGCGTACGAGGCCGTCCTGCGGGTGCTCGACGAGGTGCTGACCCCGGGACGGCACGATCGGTGAGGGACCGCGGAGCGGATTGACGCGGCGCCGGACGGGAAACCGGTCGGCATGACAGCCGATCACAGCCGAGCACCGGTCCTGGAAGCCCTCGTCGAGTACCGCCGCGACGGGCGGCTGTCGTTCACGCCGCCGGGGCACAAGCAGGCGCGCGGGGCGGACCCCGCGGTGCGCGAGGTGCTGGGCGACGCCGTGTTCTACGGTGACGTGCTGGCGACGGCCGGACTCGACGACCGGCTCACCCGGGGGCGGGTGCTGCAACGGGCCCAGGAGCTGATGGCGGACGCCGTCCACGCCGATCACACGTTCTTCACGACGTGCGGGAGTTCCCTGTCGGTGAAGGCGGCGATGCTGGCGGTCGCGGGGCCGCACGAGAAGCTGCTGATCGGTCGGGACGCCCACAAGTCCGTGGTCTCGGGGCTGATCCTGTCCGGCATCGAGCCGGTGTGGGTGGAACCGCACTGGGACGCGGAGCGGCATCTGGCCCATCCGCCGTCCGCCGAGGCGTTCGAGGAGGCCTTCGCCGCCCACCCCGACGCCAAGGGCGCCCTGGTCACCAGCCCGACGCCGTACGGCGCGAGCGCCGATCTGCGGGCCGTCGCCGAGGTCTGCCACCGGCGTTCGGCGCCGCTGATCGTCGACGAGGCGTGGGGGGCGCACCTGCCCTTCCACCCCGATCTGCCGTCCTGGGCGATGGACGCGGGCGCCGACATCTGCGTGACCAGCATCCACAAGATGGGCAGCGGTCTGGAGCAGGGCTCGGTGTTCCATCTGCGCGGCGACCTGGTGCAGCCGAAGCTCCTCGGCATGCGCGCCGACCTGCTGAGCACCACGAGCCCCTCGGTACTGATCTTCGCCGGTCTCGACGGCTGGCGCCGCCAGATGGCGCTCGACGGGCGGGAGCTGATGGGCGGGGCGCTGGAACTGGCGGCGGACGTGCGCGCGGCGATCGAGGAGATCGACGGCATGCACGTCAACGACCGCGACGACTTCTGCGGCCCCGGGCGGGCGCACGGCTTCGATCCGCTGCCGGTCGTCATCGACCTCGACGGGCTCGGCATCTCCGGCTTCCAGGCGGCGGACTGGCTGCGGGAGAACCGCGGTGTGGTCGCCCACCTCACCGACCACCGCCGCATCGGCGCCCAGATCACCCACGGCGACGACCGGGAGACCGCCGACGAGCTGCTCACCGCGCTCAAGGACCTCGCCCGCGCCGCCCCCGGCCTCGCCCCCGCTCCTCGGGTCGAGGTGCCGTCGCCGGCCGAGCTGCGGATGCCGCAGGTGTGCCTGCCCCGGGACGCGTTCTTCGGTCCCACCGAGGACGTGCCCCTGGACCGGGCCGCCGGCCGGGTCGCGGCGGAGATGATCACCCCGTATCCGCCCGGTATTCCGGCCGTGCTGCCGGGTGAGCGGCTGGCCGAGCCGGTGCTGCGCTATCTGCGCAGCGGCCTGGAGGCCGGGATGTACCTCCCCGACCCGACCGATCCGGCGCTGGAGACGGTCAGGGTCGTCGCGGAGCCCGGCGAGTGAGCCGGATCACGCGGCGGGGGCCGGTTTCGCGGAACGGCCCAGGATGGTTTAGCGTTCATCCATACGTGGCGACGGAGTCGACGGACAACGTCCTCCGCTGCCACCGCATACGGCCCTGGCCGGCCTCCCCCGTCCGGCCAGGGCTTTTTCATGCCCTGGCGCTCCCGTCCCCGATTCCGGCACGGAATCCGTACGGGATCCCGCCGTCCGCCGAGGTGCTCAGCGCGGCGACAGCGACTGAAATGGGCATAGGGAAAGCCCCGGAACGAATCGCCGGCGAGGAGTCCCGTGCCATGACCAAAGCGATCAAACTCCTGACCGCCCTCCCCCTCCCCCAGCGCGCGCGGCTGATGGAACTGGCCCAGGAGGTCTCCTTCCCGGAGGACGACCGGATCTTCGAGGCGGGAGGCAGGGCGGACCGCTTCTGGGTCATCCGCTCCGGCGCGGTCTCCCTGACCCAGCAGGTGACGTCCGTGCAGCGGGTCACGGTCGCCAGCCTCGGCGTCGGCGACCTGCTCGGCTGGTCCTGGCTGTTCCCGCCCTACGAGTGGGACTTCGGCGCCGAGGCGTTCAGCCCGGTGCGCGCCTACGAGTTCGAGGCGGCGTCGGTGCTCGACCTGTGCGAGCGCGACCCGCAGCTGGGCATCGTGCTGGTGCGGTCGGTCGCGGAGATCCTCGCCCACCGGCTGGAGTCCACCAGGAGCCGGCTCATGGAGCACTACGCGCTGCACGGACGCGGCTCCCTGTGAGCCGGCGCCAAGCGGACGTCAGACGCGGTAGCGGCGCAGCGCCGGCACCGCCGCGGCCAGGGCCAGCATCACCGCCACCACCAGCAGCCCGCCGCCGGCCACCGCCTCCCGCGCGCCGAAGGCGGAGCCCGCGCCGCCGTGCAGGACGTCGGCCAGCCGCGGGCCGCCCGCCACGACGACGGTGAACACGCCCTGCATGCGCCCGCGCATCTCGTCGGTGACCGCGGACAGCAGGATCGCCCCGCGGAACACCATGGAGACCATGTCGGCGACACCGGCCACGGCCAGGAACGCCACCGCGAGCCACAGGCTGCCGCTCAGCCCGAAACCGGTGATGGCGGCCCCCCAGACGACGACCGCGCCGATCACCATCCAGCCGTGCCGGCGGGCCCGCGAGAAGGTGCCGGAGAACAGTCCGCCGGCCACCGCGCCGATGGGGATCGCCGCGAACAGCAGGCCGAGCGCGAGCCCCTCGCCCCAGGGCGCGTACGTCTCGGCGGCGAGTTGCGGGAACAGGGCCCGGGGCATGCCGAGGACCATGGCGACGATGTCGGCCAGGAAGGACAGCAGCAGCACCTTGTGCCCGGCGATGTAGCGGAAACCGGCCACGACCTCGCGCACGCCCGCACGCCGCACCGCGGTGCCCGCCAGCGGCGGCAGGGACGGCAGCCGGTGCACCGCCCACACGGTGACGCACAGGGCCAGGGCGTCGATCAGGTACAGCTCCGGCAGTCCGATCACCGGGATCAGCGCACCGGCCAGCAGCGGGCCGACCACCTGCCCGGTCTGCATGACGGTGGAGCCGAGGGCGTTGGCGGCGGCCAGCTCGCCCTCGGGCACCAGGCGGGCGATGGAGGCGTTGCGGGCCGGGGCGTTGAGGCCCCAGAAGGCCTGTTGCAGCGCGAGCAGCAGCATCAGCGCCGCCACCGACTCCAGCCCGGCGACCGCCTGTGTCCAGAAGAGCAGCGAGGTCACCGCGATGCCGGTGTTGGTGATCAGCAGCAGCTTGCGGCGGTCCATGGTGTCGGCCACCGCGCCGCCCCACAGCGCGAACACGATGAGCGGCAGCAGACCGGCGAGGCTGGCGGCGCCGACCCAGGCCGAGGAGCCGGTGATGTCGTAGATCTGCTTGGGTACGGCGACCGCGGTGAGCTGGCTGCCGACGGCCGTGACGATGGTCGAGGACCACAGTCTGCGGTAGGCCGGGCGGCGCAGGGGGCGGGTGTCCATGGCCCAGCGGCGCCACCCCCGTTGCCGTGCGCCGTCCGGCGCCGGGGCCGTGGTGTCCGGTGCGGTGCCGCTCTCGCCGCTGCTCTCGGTGGTGTCCACGCGCTTCCTACGTGCTCGGTACATCTTTCGGTTGCGGGGATCACTATCGCAGCTCCGTTCGAGCACGCGGGAACGCGCGTGGCCTCATCCGGGCCGGCTCAGGCCCCGGCGATGAGGGAGACACCGAGGACGATCATGGTGGCGGCCACCAGGCCGTCCAGGACCCGCCAGGCCGCGGGCCGGGCCAGGAAGCGGCCGAGGTAGCGGGCGCCGAAGCCGAGCGCGGCGAACCAGACCAGGCTGGCGACCGCGGCCCCGAGGCCGAAGGTCCAGCGCAGCGGCCCCCGGTCGGCGGCGACGGAGCCCAGCAGGAAGACCGTGTCGAGGTAGACGTGCGGGTTGAGCCAGGTCAGCGCCAGGCAGGTGAGCACGGCCCGGCGGCGCGAGCCCGCGGCGTCGCCGTCCGTCCGCAGCGCGCCGGACGGACGGAACACCCGGCGGGCGGCCAAGGCGCCGTAGCAGAGCAGGAAGGCACCGCCGATCCAGCCGACGGCCCGCAGCGCGCCCGGCCAGGCCACCACCACCGCACCGACGCCGCCGACACCGAGGGCGATGAGCACGGCGTCGGACAGCGCGCAGATCCCGACCACGGCGAGGACCGCGTCGCGGCGGACCCCCTGGCGCAGGACGAAGGCGTTCTGGGCGCCGATGGCGACGATGAGCGAGAGTCCGGTGCCGAAGCCTGCGGCGGCGGCCGTGAGGGCGTTGTTCATGCCCTCGACGCTAAGCGGGCGATCACCGGACGTACAGCTAAAGATTCTTACGTAACATTAGGGATCGTGATGACGACGTGATGACGACCTTCGCGGAGCTGCCGCTGGACCACGTGCGCACCCTGCTGGCCGTGGTGGACGAGGGCACGTTCGACGCGGCCGCCGCCGCCCTGCACGTGACGCCGTCCGCCGTCAGCCAGCGGGTGAAGGCGCTGGAGCAGCGCACCGGCCGGGTGCTGCTGCTGCGCACCAAGCCGGTGCGGGCGACCGACTCCGGTGCCGTGCTGGTGCGGCTGGCCCGGCAGGTGGCGCGGCTGGAGCGGGACGCCTCGGCCGAGCTGGGCCTGAGGGGGCAGGGCGAGCCGACCCGGGTGTCGGTGGCGGTGAACGCTGACTCGCTGGCGACCTGGTTCCTGCCCGCCCTGACCGGCCTCCCCCGGGAGCCCGCCCTCTGCTTCGAGCTGCGCCGCGAGGACGAGGGCCACACGGCGACGCTGCTGCGGGAGGGCGCGGTGATGGCGGCGGTGACGTCCTCGCCCGAACCGGTGCCGGGCTGCACCGTCCGGGAGCTGGGCCGGATGCGCTATCTCCCCTGCGCCGCGCCCGCGTTCGCCGCCCGGCATCTGACCGGGCCGCCGCGGGAGTCCGTCGCCGACGCCCCCGTGGTGGTCTTCGACCGGCGGGACGACTTCCAGGACGCCTTCGCGCGACGGCTCGGTCACGACGGCGCGAGTGCCGCGCGGCACTATGTGCCGACCTCGGAGGGTTTCGCCGAGGCCGTCGCCGCCGGTCTCGGCTGGGGCATGGTGCCGCAGCCGCAGGCGGACCCCCTGCTGGGCACCGGCCGGCTCGTCTGCTTCGCCCCGGATCTGGCGGTGGACATCACGCTGTACTGGCAGCAGTGGAAGCTCGACTCCCCCGCACTGGCCGCGGTGGCGGACGCCGTGGTGACGGCGGCCGCGCGGGCGCTGCGCCGGTAGGCGCCCGGCACCGGCGCGGCGACCCGGGGCGGTCTCGCCGGTTTCGTACCGCTGCCGACCGGTCACCCGCAACGGAGTAGGCCATGCCCGAAGACGCGAACGATACCGATCGCAGGTGACTTTGATGGACAACTGGCGAGAGCACGCCGCATGCCGGACGGAGGACCCCGACCTCTTCTTCCCGATCGGCACCACCGGCCCGGCCGCATTGCAGACCGAGCAGGCGAAGGCGGTCTGCCGGACCTGTCCGGTCCAGGAGCAGTGCCTGCGCTGGGCGCTCGACACCGGGCAGACCCTCGGTGTCTGGGGCGGCACCGGCGAGCTGGAACGCCGGGCGCTCAAGCGGCGCGAGACCGCACGCCGGAGGTCGGGCTGACCCCCGGTTCCCGCGCCGGGCACAGCCGGGCGCGAGCATCGTCGACCGTGGGAGGAGTGCCATGAGCGTGCGCGTACGCCGCGTCTACGACCCGCCGGAGCCGGACGACGGCGTGCGCGTCCTGGTGGACCGGCTGTGGCCCCGGGGCGTGTCGAAGGACGCGGCGCGGGTCGACGAGTGGCCCAAGGGACTCACCCCGTCGACCGAGCTGCGCCGCTGGTACCACGCGGACGAGGGCTCGTACGAGGAGTTCGCGCGCCGGTACGAGGCCGAGCTGGCCGCACCGGAGGCGCGCGAACTCCTCGACCGCGTACGGGAACTGGCCGCCAAGGGCGAGGTGACGCTGCTGACCGCGGCCAAGGCGCCCGGCGAGAGCCACGCCGCCGTGCTGCTCCGTCTCCTCGACGAAAGGTGAGGGGCGCGGAGCAGTCGGCGGACGCGCGCGTCGTTCAGGCGGTCTGCCGTGCCGCGGCCCGGCCCGCCGCTCGTCCGGAGAACAGGCAGCCGCCGAGGAAGGTGCCCTCCAGCGCGTTGTAGCCGTGCACCCCTCCCCCGCCGAAGCCGGCCACCTCACCGGCCGCGTACAGGCCCTGGACCGGGGTGCCGTCGGCGCCAAGGGCGCGGGAGTCGAGGTCGGTCTGGATGCCGCCGAGGGTCTTGCGGGTGAGGATGTGCAGCTTGACGCCGATCAGCGGACCCGCCGCGGGATCGAGGATGCGGTGCGGGGCGGCGACCCGGCCGAGGCGGTCGCCGATGTAGCGGCGGGCGTTGCGGATGCCCTGTACCTGGGCGTCCTTGGCGTAGGAGTTGGCCAGTTGCAGGTCGCGGGCCTCGATCTGACGCCTCAGCACCGCGGCGTCCAGGAGCGGTTCGTCGGTCAACCGGTTCATCTTCTCGACCAGTTGCTCCAGGTCCGGCGCGGTCACGAAGTCGGCGCCGTGGCGCAGGAACGCGTCCACCGGGGCCGGTGCGCCCTTGCCCAGCACGCGTTCGCGCAGGAAGCCGACGCGGTCCTTGGCGGTGATGTCGGGGTTCTGCTCGGAGCCGGAGAGCGCGAACTCCTTCTCGATGATCTTCTGGGTGAGGACGAACCACGAGTGGTCGTGCTCCGCGAGCCCCTCGGCCGTGCGCAGATGACGCAGGGTGCCCAGGGTGTCGTAGCCGGGCAGGTACGGCTCGGGCAGTCGGCGGCCGAGCGCGTCGAACCACATGGAGGACGGCCCGGGCAGGATGCGGATGCCGTGGCCGGGCCAGATCGGGTTCCAGTTGCGCAGGCCTTCGGTGTAGTGCCACATCCGGTCGCGGTTGACCAGGCGGGCGCCCGCCTCGGCGCTGATGTCGAGCATCCGCCCGTCGACGTAGGCGGGGACGCCGGTGACCATCTCGGCCGGCGGGGTGCCCAGGCGCTCGGGCCAGTGGCGGCGGACGATGTCGTGGTCGGCGCCGATGCCGCCGGAGGTGACGACGACGGCCTGGGCGGTGAGTTCGAACTCTCCGGCCGCTTCACGGCTGGAGGCGACGCCGCGCGGTGAGTCGTCCGGCACGAGGAGGGTACCGCGCACCCCGCGCACGGTGCCGCCCTCGACGACCAGGTGGTCGACGCGGTGGCGGTGGTGGAAGGTGAGCAGCCCGTCGCGCGCGGCCTGCCGCGCGTACCGCACGAAGGGCTCGACGACCCCCGTGCCGGTGCCCCAGGCGATGTGGAAGCGGGGTACCGAGTTGCCGTGCCCGCCCGCCCTCAGGTCGCCGCGCTCGGCCCAGCCGACGGTGGGCAGGAAGGTGATGCCGTGCCCGGCCAGCCAGGACCGCTTCTCGCCCGCCGCCCACTCCACGTACGCCCGCGCCCAGCGCACCGCCCAGGAGTCCTCGTCCTCGGTCCGGTCGAAGCCCGCGCTGCCCTGCCAGTCGTTCCAGGCCAGGTCGAAGGAGTCCTTGACGCCGAGCCGGCGCTGCTCCGGGGAGTCGACGAGGAAGAGGCCGCCGAGGGACCAGAAGGCCTGCCCGCCGAGATCGGCCGCGTTCTCCTGGTCCACCAGGGCGACCCTCCTGCCCCGGCTGGTCAGCTCGTGGGCCGCGACCAGGCCCGCCAGACCCGCTCCGACCACGATGACGTCGGCATCCATGGCGACCGTCCCTTCCTGTTGTGTCATTGACGCGTGCTGCCGTCGGTGAGCAGCGCGGTGAGCAGCTGTCCCAGCCAGATGCGGGCGCCCGCAGCGTCCCGGTCCAGGAGCAGTTGGGTGGTGACCCCGTCGTAGGCGGCGACCACGGCGTGCGCGGCTTCCCCGGCGTCGCCGAGCACGGCGGGCAGCGCGGTGTGTCCGCGGGCCCGGGCGAGCCGGTCGGCGATCGCGCGCCTGAGGCGGGCCCGGTGCTCCAGCAGGGTGCGGGCGACCTCCGGGTCGCGGGCGGCGTGCACCAGGAAGTCCGTCTTCACCAGGAGCCAGTCGCGGTCGAGCAGCAGCACCTCGGTGACGCGCTCCACGGCGGCGGGCACGTCCAGGTCGGGGCCGTCGGCGGCGAGGGCGGCGGTCACCTGCTCGGCGATCAGGTCGGCCCGCTGCTCATAGAGGGCGAAGAACAGCTCGTCGAGGCTGTCGAAGTTGGAGTAGAAGGCGCCCCGGCTGTACCCGGCGGCCTCGCAGACCTCCTCGATCGACACCCGTCCGAAGCCCTTGGCGGCGAACACCGCGAACGCGGCGTCCAGCAGGTTCGCGCGGGTGCGCACGCGCCGCCTGGTCACCCGCCCGGTGGTGGCCCTCGCCGTCATGCCCGGCCCCTTCGCTCGGTTCGATGCATGAATGTATCGGATACACCAGCGTATCGAAAGGGGCGGTCACGGAAGGGTCTCCACGACACAGTTAGAACATACTTTCGAACAAGGGGTAGGCTGGTCGCATGACCACGCACCTCCAGGGCTCGCTCTTCGACCAGACCGACGAGGTCCGGCTGGGCCCGCTCGACGGGCTGCGCCGCACCCACCTCGGCTCCGGAGCCTGGATCGACCTGCTCCCCGGGTGGCTGAGCGGCGCCGACGCGCTGTTCGAGCGGCTGGCCGCCGAGGTCCCCTGGCGCGCGGAACGGCGTGAGATGTACGAGCGCGTCGTCGACGTACCCCGGCTGCTGGCGTTCTACGGCGCGGCCGACCCGCTGCCGGACCCCCTGCTGGCCGAGGCGCGCGACGCGCTGTCGGCCCACTACGCCGAGGAACTGGGCGAGCCCTTCAGCACCGCGGGCCTGTGCCACTACCGCGACGGCCGGGACAGCGTGGCGTGGCACGGTGACCGGATCGGGCGCGGCGCGCGCCAGGACACGATGGTCGCCATCCTCTCGGTGGGCGCGCCCAGGGACCTGCTGCTGCGCCCGGCGCGCGGCGGCGGGCAGACCGTGCGCCGCCCGCTGGGCCACGGCGACCTGGTCGTGATGGGCGGCTCCTGCCAGCGCACCTGGGAACACTGCGTCCCCAAGACCACCCGCGCCGCCGGGCCCCGCATCAGCGTCCAGTTCCGCCCGCACGGCGTGCGCTGAGGGCCGGGCAACCGCCCGCGCACCGGTTCTGGTTGGCTGTTCCGCGCGGGGACATCCGACCTGGAACGCGGGAGACCATGAGCGCGGACGTACGGCACGTGGCCGACGGCACCTACCTCGTACACGGCGGCCACACCAACTGGGTCATCCTCACCGAGGGCGACGCGGTGACCCTCGTCGACACCGGCTACCCCGGCGACCGCCGGGCCCTGCTCGACTCCCTGGCCGCCGTCGGGAGTTCACCCGAGGCGGTGGCGGCCGTGCTGATCACCCACGCCCACAACGACCACCTGGGCTCGGCCGAGTACCTGCGCGCCACCCACGGCACCCCGGTCCTGCTGCACGAGGCCGAGGTGCCCCACGCGCGGCGCGACTTCCTCCAGCAGGTGTCGGTCGGCACGGTGCTGCGCAACGCCTGGCGTCCCGGCGTGCTGCCGTGGATGGCGCACGTGCTGCGCACCGGCGGCACCGAGCATCACCCGGTGACCGCGCCCGCGCCCTTCCCGGCGGACGGCCCCCTCGACCTGCCCGGCCGCCCGGTGCCGGTGCACACCCCCGGGCACACCGACGGCCACTGCGTCTACCACCTCCCCGACGCCGGGGTGGTGATCTCCGGCGACGCGCTGGTGAGCGGGCACGCCCTCTCCCGGACCGAGGGACCGCAGCTGCTGCCCGACCTGTTCCACCACGACCGGGCCCGCGCGATCGCCTCGCTCGACGTCGTCGCCGGGCTGGCGGGCGACTGCCTGCTGCCGGGGCACGGCCGCGTCCACCGCGGGCCGGTGAAGGACGCCGCAGAACGGGCCCGGGAACGGGCGTTCTAGAGTCGGGGCATGGCCTTGCAGATCAGCGCCACCAATCCGGAGCACCCCGCGCTCCTGCTCGAACTGCCCTGGCAGCTGCCCCTGGAGCAGTGGCCCGAGGAGTACCTCGTGCCCCTGCCCCGCGGCATCTCCCGGCACGTGGTCCGCTACGCGCGCGCCGGGGACGAGGTGATCGCCGTCAAGGAGCTGGCCGAGCGGCCCGCGCTGCGCGAGTACCAGCTGCTGCGCGACCTGGACCGGCTCGCCATCCCGGCGGTGGACGCGCTGGCCGTGGTCACCGGCCGCTCCGACGCCGTCGGCGAGGCGCTGGAACCGGTGCTGGTCACCCGCCACCTGGGCGGCTCGCAGCCCTACCGGTCGATGTTCGAGACGACGCTGCGCCCGGCGACCATGCACCGGCTGATGGACGCCCTCGCGGTGCTGCTGGTCCGGCTGCACCTGGCCGGGTTCGCCTGGGGGGACTGCTCGCTGTCCAACACGCTCTTCCGGCGCGACGCGGGCGCCTACGCCGCCTACCTGGTCGACGCCGAGACCGGGGAACTGCACCCGCGGCTGAGCGAGGGCCAGCGCGACTACGACCTGGACCTGGCCCGGGTGAACATCAGCGGCGAGCTGCTCGACCTGGAGGCGTCGGGGGCGCTGCACCCGTCCGTCGACCCGGTCGACTTCGGCGCCGAGATCTGCGCCCGCTACCGGAGCCTGTGGCAGGAGCTGACCCGCACGTCCGTCTATCCGGCGGGCAAGTACCACTACATCGAGCGCCGGATCCGGCGGCTGAACGACCTCGGCTTCGACGTGGCCGAGATGCAGATCGAGCACGCCTCCAACGGCGACACCGTCACCTTCGTGCCCAAGGTCGTCGACGCGGGCCACCACCAGCGCCAGCTGCTGCGCCTGACCGGCCTGGACGCCGAGGAGAACCAGGCCCGGCGGCTGCTCAACGACCTGGAGAGCTGGATGGCCACCCAGGACGACTACGCCCCGGGCGACCCCCTCGGCGCCCGCCCGGAGGTCCTCGCCCACCGCTGGGTGCGCGAGGTCTTCCGGCCCACCGTGCGCGCCGTGCCGCCGGAGCTGCGCGGCGCGATGGACCCGGCGGAGATCTACCACGAGCTGCTGGAGCACCGCTGGTACCTGTCCGAGCGGGCCCAGCACGACATCGGCCTGGACACGGCCGTCGAGGACTACCTCGTCAACGTCCTGCCCAGGGCCCGGGAGACCCTCCGGCCCACGGCGGACTGAGCGGCGCGGCGGCCGCTCAGGTGTGCGGGACCACCGCCACCGGGCACTCCGCGTGGTGCAGCACGCCGTGCGCCACCGAGCCGATCCGGGCGCCGACGGCCGTACGCCGGGCGCGGCGCCCGACGACCATCAGCTGGGCGTTCCGGGACACCGACAGCAGCACCTGGCCCGCGCTGCCCATCTCCACGTGTTCGACCACCGGGACGTCGGGGAAGCGCTCGCGCCACGGTGCGAGCGCCTCGCCGAGCGCCTTGTGCTCGTACTGCTCCAGGCCCCCGGCCTCGTCGGCCAGCGTCATCGAACTGGGGCTGTAGGTGAAGACGGTCGGCAGCGTCCAGGCCCGCACCGCGCGCACGGTGGCGCCCCGCGCGGCGGCCGCCTCGAAGGCGAACCCGATGACGTCGGCGCTGTCCTCCGGCTCGCCCTGCTGGCCCACGACGACCTCGCGGCCCGCGGCCTCGCCGGCCGCCTCGGCACCGGCCCGCACGAGGACGACCGGCCGGGTCGCCTCGGCGATCACCTGCTGGCCGACGGAGCCGAGCAGGAAGCCGACGACCGCCCCGTGGCCGCGCGAGCCGAGCACCAGCGTCTCGGCGTCGGCCGCGGCGCCGAGCAGCGCCGCGACGGTGTCGCCCTCGCGGACGTCGGTGGTCACCGCGAGGTCGGGGTGCCGTTCGGTGGCCGTCCCGACCGCCTCGGCGAGGGCGTCCCGCGCCCAGCGCTCCTGTGCCTCCCGGTCCACCGCGCCGGCCGCGCCCTGCTCCTGGAACCGCCAGGCGTGCACGACGTGCAGCGGAGCCCGGCGGCGGACCGCTTCCCTCGCCGCCCAGGCCAATGCGGCCAGGCTCTCCTCCGAACCGTCCGAGCCTGCCGTGATCGGGCGCGTCATGCGGGTCCCTCCCTGGGTCGCGGGAACGTCGTTCTCGCGGCCCAGTCTTCCCCAAGCCGCCCGCGCCCCCGCACGGGGGGAGCGGCCGGAGGCCGCCGGTCTCCCCCACGCCGCCCGAGCGAGGGCCCGCGATCGAACATACGATGGCCGCAGGCCGGTGCGGTGACGGGGACGCCGTGCCGTGAATCCGGCCGCTCGACGTGGGGGACGTATGGCACAGGCCGACGGGGAGACACGGACCGTCATCATGACCGTGGACGACGATCCGGGGGTCTCCCGCGCCGTCGCCCGCGACCTGCGGCGGCGCTACGGCGCCACGTACCGGATCGTGCGCGCGGAGTCCGGCGAGTCGGCGCTCGGCGCACTGCGGGAACTGAAACTGCGCGGCGACCTGGTGGCCGTGATCCTCGCCGACTACCGGATGCCGCAGATGAACGGCATCGAGTTCCTGGAACAGGCCCTGGACGTGTATCCGGGCGCCCGGCGGGTGCTGCTGACCGCGTACGCGGACACCAACGCGGCGATCGACGCGATCAACGTCGTCGATCTGGACCACTACCTGCTCAAGCCCTGGGACCCGCCCGAGGAGAAGCTGTACCCGGTCCTGGACGACCTGCTCCAGGCCTGGCGCACCGGCGACCACCGTCCGGTGCCCAGCACCAAGGTCGTCGGGCACCGCTGGTCGGCGCGGTCCTCGGAGGTCCGGGAGTTCCTGGCCCGCAACCAGGTCCCGTACCGCTGGTACTCCGCCGACGAGCCCGAGGGGCGGCGGCTGCTGTCGGCGGCCGGGCAGGACGGGCAGCGGCTGCCGGTGGTGATCACGCCGGACGGGACCCCGTTGGTGGAGCCGGAGGCGCCCGACCTGGCCGCGCGGGTGGGCCTGGCGACCACGCCGACGGCCGACTTCTACGACCTGGTGGTGATCGGCGGCGGCCCGGCGGGGCTCGGCGCGGCCGTGTACGGGGCCTCGGAGGGGCTGCGGACGGTGCTGGTGGAGCGGTCGGCGACCGGCGGGCAGGCCGGGCAGAGCTCCCGCATCGAGAACTACCTGGGCTTCCCCGACGGCGTCTCCGGCGGCCAGCTCACCGAGCGGGCCCGGCGGCAGGCGGCGAAGTTCGGCGCCGAGATCCTCACCGCGCGCGAGGTGACCGGCCTGGAGGCGAACGGCGCGGCGCGGGTGGTCCGGTTCTCGGACGGCTCGGAGATCGCCGCGCACAGCGTCATCCTGGCGACCGGCGTGTCCTACCGGCAGCTGACCGCGCCGGGCACGCACGACCTGGCCGGCTGCGGAGTGTTCTACGGCTCGGCGCTGACCGAGGCGGCCTCCTGCCAGGGCCACGACGTGTACATCGTCGGCGGTGCCAACTCGGCGGGGCAGGCGGCGATGTATCTGGCCCGGGGCGCCAAGTCCGTGACGCTGCTGGTGCGCGGCGAGTCCCTGGCGGCGTCGATGTCGTACTACCTGATCCAGCAGATCGAGGAGACGCCCAACATCCACGTGCGCTGCGGCACCGTCGTCGACTGCGCGCACGGCGACGGCCACCTGGAGCGCCTGACCCTGCGCGACGCGGTCAGCGGCGACACCGAACTCGTCGACGCGCAGTGGCTGTTCGTGTTCATCGGCGCGGCCCCGCTGACCGACTGGCTGGACGGCACGGTGCTGCGGGACGAGCGCGGCTTCATCCTCGCCGGGCCCGACCTCACCCCGGACGGGCGGCCACCGGCCGACTGGGAGCTGGACCGGCCGCCGTACCACCTGGAGACCAGCGTCCCGGGCGTGTTCGTGGCGGGCGACGCCCGCGCGGAGTCCGCCAAGCGGGTCGCGTCCGCCGTCGGAGAGGGAGCCATGGCCGTGATGCTCGTCCACCGGTACCTGGAGCAGTCGTGAGCGGGCGGCCGATGCCGTGCAGCCCCGAGGAGATCGGGAAGCTGTTCCTGTTCGAGGGGCTGACGCCCGAGCAACTGGGCCGGCTGTGCGCCGAGGGCCGGGTGGAGCTGTTCGACCCGGGCCCCGTGTACGCCGAGGGCGAGGACGCCACCTGCTTCTACGTGATGCTGGAGGGGACGGTCGTGCTGACCCGCCGGGTCGGCGGGGACGAGGTGGAGACCAACCGCACCTCGCAGCGCGGGGTGTACGCGGGCGCGATGCAGGCGTACGTCGGCGACCGGGTACCGCAGGTCTACACCAACTCGATGCGGGTCACCGAGCCGACGCGGTTCTTCGTGCTCCCGGCGGACACCTTCGCGGCCGTCATGCGGGAGTGGTTCCCGATGGCGGTGCATCTGCTGGAGGGGCTGTTCTTCGGGTCCAAGAACACCCAGCGGGCCATCGGCCAGCGCGAGCGGCTGCTGGCGCTGGGCTCGCTGTCCGCGGGTCTCACCCACGAGCTGAACAACCCGGCGGCGGCCGCGGTGCGGGCCACCTCGTCGCTGCGGGAGCGGGTGGCGAAGATGCGGCACAAGCTCGCCGTGATCGCCGAGGGCCCGTTCTCCCGCGACGCGCTCGCGGGGCTCATCGAGATACAGGAGCGCACGGCGGAACGGGTCGCCAAGGCGCCCTCGCTCAGCCCGCTGGAGGCCGCCGACCGGGAGGACGCCCTCGGCGACTGGCTGGAGGACCACGGGATCGAGCAGGGCTGGCGGCTGGCGCCGGCCTTCGTGCAGGCCGGTCTGGACACCGAGTGGCTGGAGCAGGTCGCGGCGGCGGTGGACGCGGAGATCCTGCCGGGAGCGGTCGGCTGGCTCAACTACACGGTCGAGACCGAGCTGCTGATGAACGAGATCGCGGACTCCACCGCCCGCATCTCGCACCTGGTGGACGCGGCCAAGCAGTACGCGCAGCTCGACCGGGCGCCCCACCGCACGGTCGACGTCCACGAACTCCTCGACAGCACCCTGCTGATGCTCTCCGGGAAGATCGGCCCGCGGATCGAGGTCGTCAAGGAGTACGACCGTACGGTGCCCCCGGTCCCGGCGTATCCGGCGGAGCTGAACCAGGTGTGGACCAACCTGATCGACAATGCGGTGTCCGCGATGAACGGCGCGGGCGGCGAGGGGACGCTGACCGTGCGGACGGCGCTCCACCACGACCGGCTGCTGGTGGAGTTCCGGGACACCGGCACCGGGATCGCCCCGGAGATCCGGGAGCGCATCTTCGACCCGTTCTTCACCACCAAACCGGTGGGCGAGGGCACCGGGCTCGGTCTGGACATCTCCTGGCGGATCGTGGTCAACAAGCACCACGGCAGCCTCCAGGTCGAGTCCGTGCCGGGCGACACCCGGTTCCAGGTGCTCCTGCCGCTCACCGCCGCGGAAGCCGAACCGACCGATCCGACCGAACCGACCGATCCAGCCGATCCGACCGAGGAGCCGGTATGACCAGCGACACCGGAATCGACCCCACCGTCCCGCCGAGCGGCACCGGCTGCGCCGAGTGCGACGCGGCCGGCGGCTGGTGGTTCCACCTGCGGCGCTGCGCGAGCTGCGGCCACGTCGGCTGCTGCGACAGCTCGCCGGGACAGCACGCGACCGGCCACTACCGGTCCACCGGGCACCCGGTGGTGCAGAGCTTCGAGCCGGGCGAGGACTGGTACTGGGACTACGCGACCAACGAAGTCCGCGAGTCGGGCCCGGACCTCGCCCCGCCCGGCAGCCACCCGGCCGACCAGCCGTCGCCCGGCCCGGCGGGCCGGGTCCCGGCCAACTGGGCGGCCTCCCTCCACCGCTGAGCCGACCGCGCGGCCGGGGAACGGGGAGGCCCGCCGCCCGGCCCGCGTGTCAGGATGGGCGGCGTGTCGCAGACCTCACTCACCAGCCCGCTCGTCGGCCGCGAGGACGAACTCGCGCGTCTCACCGGCGTGCTGGAGCGCGCCCGCGCCGGGGAGGCCCGCGCGGTCCTCGTCGCCGGGGACGCCGGGGTCGGCAAGACCCGGACCCTGGACGAGGTCGCCGGGCGGGCCGCCGCGGCCGGGACGACCGTGCTCACCGGCCACTGCGTGGACCTGGGCGACGTGGGTCTGCCGTATCTGCCCTTCACGGAAATCCTGGGCCTGCTCGCCGCCGACGAGCGGTTCGCCGCCGTGCTGGCCGGGCATCCGGTGGCCGACCGGCTGCTCGGCGGCGGCCCGGACGGCGGGGCCGAGGCCGCGCCCTCGCGGCTGCGGCTCTTCGAGGGCGTGGCCACCCTGCTGACCGACCTGGCGGACGTCGCACCGCTGCTGCTGGTCCTGGAGGACCTGCACTGGGCCGACCAGTCCTCCCGGGACCTGCTGAGGTTCCTGCTCAGCCGGGGAGTCCTGCAACGCCCGGCGGGCGGGGCGCCCGGCCACCGGCTCGCGCTGTTCGCCTCCTACCGGGCGGACGACCTGCACCGGCGCCATCCGCTGCGCCCGCTGCTGGCCGAGCTGGTGCGCCTGCCCGGCGTGGAGCGGCTGGAGCTGCGTCCGCTGCCGGACGCCGACGTGGCCCGGCTGGTGCGCTCGCTGCGGCAGCGGCGGCTGCCGGACACCACCGTGCGCCGGATCGTCGAACGGGCCGAGGGCAACGCCTTCTACGCCGAGGAGCTGGTCGCCGCCACGGACGCGCCGGCCGGGGGCGTCCCCAGCGGGCTGGCCGACGTCCTGCTCATCCGGTTCGAGCAGCTGTCCGAGACCGCCCAGCAGGTGCTGCGCACCGCCGCCGTGGCGGGCCGCCGGGTGGGGCACGACCTGCTGCGGGACGCCGTCGGGCTGCCCGAGGAGGAGCTGGAGTCGGCGCTGCGCGAGGCGGTGGAGCGGCAGTTGCTGGTCTCCGGCGACGGCGGCACCTACTCCTTCCGGCACGCCCTCGCCCGGGAGGCGGTCTACGCCGATCTGCTGCCCGGTGAACGGGCCCGGCTGCACGGCGCGTTCGCCCGGCTGCTCGCCGGTCCGGACCGCCGCTCGGACCACGCGGCCGAGCGCGCGCACCACTACCGCGAGAGCCACGACCTGCCCGAGGCGCTCGCCGCGTCCCTGGAGGCCGCCGACCACGCCCAGCTCCTCGGCGCGCCCGCCGAGGAGCTGCGGCACGTCGAGGCGGCGCTCGACCTGTGGACGGCGGTCGACGCCGCCGCGCGTCCCGCCGGACCCGACGCGGTGACGCTCACGCTGCGCGCCTCGGCGGCCGCCGTGCACGCCGGGGAACTGCACCGCGCGGTCTCCCTCACCCGCTCCGCGCTGGCCGGCCTCGGCCAGGACGCCGACCTGGAGCTGGCCGCCCGCGTCCGCTACACCCTGGCCGGTCATCTGCTGAGCGTCGACAACCTGGAGTCCGCGTACGCCTACAGCAGCGAGGCGCTGGCCCTGATCCCCGCCGAGCCGCCCTCGGCGACGTGGGTGTGGGCGGCGGCCACGCACGCGACGGCGGCCCGCCAGGTCGGTGAGAACGAGACGGCGCTGCGGGTGGCCCGCCGGGCGCTGAGGGCCGCCGAGGAGCTGGGGGTCACCGACGCCCGCGCCGATCTGCTGATCTCCCTGACGAGCCTGGAGGGCCACAACCGCGCCACCCCCGAGGGCCGGGAGCGGCTCCTGGAGGCACGCGAGCTGGCGCGGCGGGCGGGCAACGCGCCCGTGGAGCTGCGGGCCCTGTTCAACCTCGCCATCGGCTGCTTCGAGTCCGGCGACCTGGAGGAGTGCCTGCCCTGGGCGTCGGAGGGACTGGACCGGGCCCGCCGCTCCGGGCTGCTGTCCTCGCCGTACCCGCGGGAGATGCGGTATCTGGCGCTGCTGGTGCGGTACACGCTGGGCCACTGGGACGAGGTGCTGCGCGAGTCCGCAGAGGACGCCGGGGAGCGGTCGGCCGTGGACGGCCACGCCCTCGGCCCCGGACTGTACGTGGCGCTGGCGCGCGGCGACTCGGGGGTGACCGACCGGGCCCGCGCCCTGTTGAGCGGGCCGTTCGACTGGATGGCGCGGATGGTCGCGGGGATCGTGCTGACCGACGCGGCGGCGCTGCGCGGGGACGCGGAGGACGCCGTGCGGTGGATGCGGTCCAGCGTCGAGACGCTCACCGAGGCGGGCACGCGGCCCACCGTGACCCTCCGGCTTGCCACCCTCGCGCTGTCCGCCGTCGCCGACACCGTGGGCGAGCTGCGCCGGGCCGGGGACGACGCCGGGGTGGCCCGCTGGTCGCAGACGGCGGCCGAACTGCTGGCCGACGCCCGCTGGTCCGCCGCGCACGGCTACGACGACGTCCCGCAGGGCCCGGAGGGCCAGGCGTGGCTGGCGCGCGCCGAGGCCGAGTGGTCCCGGGTGGCCGGCGCCGCGCCGGACCCGGCGGCGTGGGAGAAGGCGGTGGCCGCCTTCACGTACGGCGACGCCTACGAACGGGCGCGGTGCAGGCTGCGGCTGGCCGAGGCCCTGCTGGCCGCCGACCGCCGCGAGGAGGCGGCCGCCGAGGCCGACGCCGTGCGCCGGGAGGCCGACCGGCTCGGCGCGACGGTGCTGCGCGAGCGGCTCGACGACCTGGCCCGCCGCGGCCGGCTCACCGGCCCGGCACCGGCCGGCGCGGGCGCCGCCGCGCTGACCGCCCGCGAGCAGGACGTCCTGCGGCTGCTCGCCCTCGGGCACAGCAACCGCCGGATCGGGGAGGAGCTGTTCATCAGCGCCAAGACGGCCAGCGTCCACGTGTCCAACATCCTCGCCAAGCTGAACGCGGCGAGCCGCACGGAGGCGGTCGCGGTCGCCCACCGGCGGGGCCTGGTCGCCCCGGAGCCGACGTCGTCGCACTGAGGGAGTCGCGGGAACCCCCGCCGCCGGGCGGACGTTGACCCGGCACCGGTACCCGGAGCGCACCACGACACAGGGCGGCACGATGAGCGACTTGGTCCCCGGGGGCAACGTCCCTCTGCCGGGCGGCCCCGTGAGCGTACGGGTGCCCGGCGGCTTCGACGTGTCGGCGCTCGTCACGGACGACGGCGGCAAGGTCGCGAGCGACGAGGACTTCGTCTTCTACAACCAGCCGGAGGCACCCGGCGCGAGGCTGCGGGGCGACACGCTCACCGTCGATCCGGCGCGGCTGCGGCCGGGCGCCACCCGGGTGACGGTGGCGGTCGGCCCCGCGGACCCCGGCACCGCCCTGAGCGCGCTCCCTTCCCCCACCGTCCACCTCACCGACGCCGGCGGCCGGGCCGTCACCCGGTTCACCCCCGCGCGTCCCGGGCAGGAGGCCGTGCTGCTGCTCGTGGAGTTGTACCGGCGCGGCGAGGGCTGGAAGGTGCGCGCCCTGGGGCAGGGGTACGCCGACGGACTCGCCGGACTCGCCCGGGACTTCGGCGTGGAGGTGACCGACGACGCGCCGCCGGGACCCGCCGCGGCGCCGGCCCCGGTCCCGCCCTGGACCGAGTCCGACGACTTCCTGGAACTGGTCAACACCGCTCGCGCCGCAGCCGGTTCACCCCCCGTGCGGGCCGACTCCCGGCTGCTCGGCGCGGCCCGGGCGCACGCCGCCGCGATGGCCGCCGCAGGCACCCTGAGCGTCGAGACCCGGGACGGCGTCTCGGTCCACCAGCGCGTCGTCTCGGCCGGGTTCGCGTATCTCACCGTCGGCGAGCACCTGGTCTCGGGCCCGCGCACGCCCGCCGAGTTCGTCGCGTACTGCCTGCGCGCCGAGCGCACCCGGCGCACGCTGCACGACGGCCGTTTCACGCACGCCGGGTGGGCGCACGTCACCGGCGGGCCCTCGGGCGACACGTACTGGACGGCGGTGTGGGCCGTGCCGCTCACCCCGGACGGCCTGGCCCGCACGACGGCTCACGTCGTCGACCTCACCAACCGGGAGCGGGCCGGGGCGGGACTGCCCGCCCTGGCCGTCGACGCCCGGCTGACCGCCGCGGCGCAGGCGCACAGCGCGGACATGGTGGCCCGCGACTTCTACTCCCACACCGATCCGGACGGCGGCAGGCCCTGGGACCGGGCCGCCGCCGCGGGCGCCGCCCGGCGCACGGTCGGCGAGAACATCGCCTGCGGCCAGCGCTCCCCCGCCGACGTGGTCGAGGGCTGGATGAACAGCCCGGGACACCGGGCCAACATCCTCAAGGCCGACTTCACCCACCTCGGTGTCGGGCTGGCCGGCGGCGGCCGGGCGGGCACGTACTGGACCCAGCTCTTCGGCGGCTGAATCCGCCCACCCGCACCCGATCTTGGCGGAACGGGACGCTCCGGGACAGGATGCCGTCATGAAGGGTGACCTCTTTTCCAGCGAGCACATGGTGCAGCCCGCCACAGCGCCGGGCATGACCGTCGAGAACTCCAAATGCATCCGTTACGCGGTGAACGGCGAGATGCTCGCCCGGCAGGGCGCGATGATCGCCTACCGGGGTGATCTCCAGTTCGAACGCAAGGGCCAGGGCGTGGGCGGCATGCTCAAGCGCGCGGTCACCGGCGAGGGGCTGCCGCTGATGGCGGTGCGCGGACAGGGCGAGGCCTGGTTCGCGAACGAGGCCCAGAACTGTTTCATCGTCGAGGTGGAGCCGGGCGACGAGTTCACCGTCAACGGCCGCAACGTCCTGTGCTTCGACGCCTCGTTGTCCTACCGCATCGCCACCGTCAAGGGCTCGGGCATCGCCGGTGGCGGACTGTTCAACAGCGTCTTCACCGGGCAGGGCAGACTGGGCCTGGTGTGCGAGGGCAGTCCCCTCGTCATCCCGGTCTCGCAGCAGTATCCGGTCTACGTCGACACGGACGCGATCGTCGGCTGGTCCGCGGGGCTCTCGACCTCCCTGCACCGTTCGCAGTCGATCGGCTCGATGCTGCGCGGCGGTTCGGGCGAGGCGGTCCAGCTGCTGCTCCAGGGCGAGGGCTTCGTCGTCGTACGGCCGAGTGAGGCGACGCCGCAGAAGACGCAGCAGCACTGACCCCCTCCTGCCTTCCCCCGGGCCCCCGGAATCCGTGTTGACCTTGGAGGCGTCGCGCGAAAGGGTGCGAAGGGGCGCGGATCAGCGCCCGCGCCGGGAAGGAAGACTGCCTTGATCGGGATCACGGAGATCGAAGCCGCGGCCGAGCGGATCGCCGGACATGTCGTACGCACCCCGACCGTGCCCAGTCCGGGGCTGTCCGCGCTGCTCGGCGTCCCGGTCACCGCGAAGCTGGAACTGCTCCAGCGCACCGGCTCGTTCAAGGCGCGCGGCGCCACCGCGAAGCTGCTGTCGCTGACCGAGGCCGAGCGGGCCGCCGGTGTCGTCGCGGTCAGCGGCGGCAACCACGGCATCGCGGTGGCGGTGATGGCCGCCGCCCTCGACGTGAAGGCCACGGTGGTCATGCCGCGCACGGCACCGGCCCGTTCCGTGGAGATCGCGGAGGAGGCGGGCGCGGTGGTGCGGCTCACCGACGGCATGGACCGCGCCTTCGCGCTCGTCGCCCGGCTCCGTGAGGAGGGGCTGACCCTGGTCCACCCCTTCGACGACCCCGTGGTGATCGCCGGACAGGGCACCGTGGGACTGGAGTTCGCCGAGGACGCCCCGGACCTCACCGACGTGCTGGTGAGCATCGGCGGCGGCGGGCTGATCGCGGGCGTGGCGGCGGCACTGCGGGCGCTGCGCCCCGGGGTGCGGATCTGGGGCGTGGAGACCGAGGGCGCCGAGGCCATGTCCCGGGCGCTCGCGGCGGGCGGGCCGCTCCCGGTGCCCCTGTCCTCGATCGTCACCACGCTCAGCGCGCCGGCCGTCTCCCAGGTGACGTACGACCATGTGTCGGAGCTGGTCACCGAGGTGCTCGTGGTGCCGGACCGGGAGGCGGTGCGGGGTTCGCTGGCGCTCGCCGAGCACGCCAAGGTGTGGACCGAGCCCGCCGCCGGCTGTCTGCTCCCGGCGGCCCGGCAGGTGGTGGAGCGGGTGGGGGACGGCGCCCGGATCGGGCTCGTGGTGTGCGGGGGCAACGCCGCGGTGGCCGACATGGCGGGGTGGGCGGACCGCTTCGGACTGCGCTGACGCGGGGCCGGGACACGCCCCGGCGCGCCCCCCGCTTTTGAAGATGGGTCAGAAACGGGGCCGCCGGGCGCGTTCGCTGAACGCACCCCCGTCCCCTCGACGTACCCCTGGTCGAGCAGAGAGCCGGCGGTGCGAACGAGGGATGGCCATGGGCAGGGCACACGTCTCCACACCCGAGCCGGTCGCCGGGCGCTACCGCCTCTTCGAGGTCGTCCAGCGCGAGACGAACCGTGTCTGCTGGTCCGGGGAGGACGCCACGACGGGCCGCCCGTGCCTGGTCACGCAGATCGCGCTGCCGGAGGAAGGGGCCGGTGAGGCCGTCCGCCGGACCCCGGGCCGGGTGATCCGCACCGGCGAGACCATGGCCTCGCTGTGCCCCGGGCGCGTCGCCGTGGTGCTCGACGCGGTGGTCGCGGACGGCATGCTGTGGACGGTGACCGAATGGGTCGCCGGTGTTCCGCTCGGGGACCTGCTGGACCGGGGCGCGTTCAACTACGCCCGGGCCGCGCGCGTCGGCCTGGAGCTGCTGGCGGTGCTGGACGCGGCGCACACCCACGGCGTGACGCACGGCGAGCTGAGCCCGGGGCAGGTGTTCGTGCGCGAGGACGGCTCGGTCGTCGTCACCGGCTTCGGACTGGCCGGCGCCACCCTCGCCCCGCGGCTGACGGCACCCGCGTACGCCTCGCCCGAGCAGGCCCGTGACGAGCGGATCGGGCCCGCGGCCGACCTGTGGACGCTGGGCGCGATCCTCTACGCGATGGTCGAGGGCAGGCCGCCGTTCCGGGACCGGGGCCGCCCGGAGGCCACGCTGAAGGGAGTGGACCGGCTGCCGCTGCGCACGCCGGTGCGCGCCGGTCCGCTCGCCCGGGCCGTGCAGGGGCTGCTGCGCAAGAACTCCCGGGAGCGGCTGACCCGCCCGGTGGTGCGGGCGGCCCTCACCCGGGCGCTGACGGAGGACCCCGGCGGCACCGTGACCGAGGTGACCACCCGGCCCGGACGGCGCGGGGTGTACGCCGCCGCGCGGCAGGCGGGCCGCGACCGGTCGCGGCGGGCCGTGGCCGCCGGGACGGCCCTGGCCGTCCTGACGGTCACGGTCGCCGTCCTCGCGGTCCTCACCGTCACCGACGGGCTCCCCGGCACCGGCGACGGCGCCGCCCCGGGCGCCCGGCAGCGCCCCTCGGCGCCCGCCGCGCCGCCCACCGGCTCCCACTCCAGTTCCGGTTCCGGCTCCGGTTCCGCCCGGCCCTCCTCCCCCGTCGGCGGCTCCACACCGAGCGCCTCACCGTCGCAGCCGGGTGTCCGCGTTCCGGCCGGGTTCCGCCGCTACCAGGCGCCGGAGGGCTTCTCCGTCGCCCTTCCCGGCGGCTGGCGGCGACGGGACACCTCACGGGTGCCGGACGGCGCGTACCGGGTGGTCTTCGGCGCGTCCGGCGACCCGCGCACCCTCGCCGTCACCTACAGCAGGAGCGCGGGCGCGGACCCGGTGGCCGTCTGGCGCGACGCCGTCGAGCCGGGCCTGGCACGCTCGGACGGCTACCGGCGGATCGGCGAGATCCGCGCGACCACCTACCGCGGGCGGGCGGCGGCCGACATGGAGTGGCTGGCCCGGGACGACGGCACCCGGGTCCGCACCTTCGGTCGCGGCTTCCTGCTCGGCGGCGGGCGCAGCTTCTCGCTGCGCTGGACGACTCCGGCGGGCGACTGGGACGACACCGCGAACGAGCGGGCGCTCGCCGCCTTCCTCGCGACCTTCCGGGAGGACGCGAGCTGAGCCCTTCCGCCCGTTTCCACCTGTTTTCCCTCCGGCCGGGCGGGGACTCGGCCGCCATGGCACACATCGGATACACGATGATGACGGAGCAGGCCGGCCCGCGGGACCTCGTCGGCCATCTGGTGCGGGCCGAGGAGGTGGGCTTCGACTTCTCGGTGACCTCGGACCACTACTTCCCCTGGCTGCGCTCACAGGGCCACTCGCCCTACGCGTGGAGCGTGCTGGGCGCCGCGGCGCAGGCGACCTCCCGCATCCCGCTGATGACGTACGTGACGTGTCCGTCGTTCCGGTACCACCCGGCGGTGGTGGCGCAGAAGGCGGCGACGATGCAGTTGCTGTCCGAGGGCCGGTTCCGGCTGGGTCTCGGCTCGGGCGAGAACCTCAACGAGCACGTGGTGGGCGGCGGCTGGCCGTCCGTCGACGTACGGCACGAGATGCTCCAGGAGGCCGTGGAGATCATCCGGGGGCTGTTCGCGGGCGGCCACGTCAACCACCGCGGCACGCACTTCGACGTGGAGTCGGCCCGGCTGTGGGACCTGCCGGAGAGCGCGCCGCCCATCGGCATCGCCGTCTCCGGCGAGCGCTCCTGCAAGCTGGCGGGCGAGTCCGCCGACCTGGTGATCGCCACCGAGCCGAAGGCGGGTCTGCTGGAGTCCTTCGACCGGCACGGCGGTACCGGCAAGCCGCGGGTGGGCCAACTGCCCGTCTCCTACGATCCCGACCGGGACACGGCGATCAAGCGGGCCCACGCGCAGTTCCGGTGGTTCGGCAGCGGCTGGAAGGTCAACTCCGAACTGCCGCACCCGGACTCCTTCGAGGCGGCCACCCAGTTCGTGACGCCCGACGACGTCGCCGCGTCCATCCCCTGCGGCGACGACCCGGACGCCTTCGTGGCGGCCGTACGCCCGTACGTCGAGGCCGGGTTCACCGAGATCGCCCTCGTGCAGATCGGCGGCGAGTCGCAACCCGCCTTCCTGGACTGGTCGGAGAAGACCCTGCTGCCCGCGCTGCGCGAGGAGTTCGGCCGCGACTGAAACCCGGGGACGGGTGAATCACCCAGATGTCCGAGCATCTTGCCGCTGTGCGGGGTACTAGGGGGTCTACGTCCGTCCTCCTGGAGGCCCCCGTGAACACCGCCGTGCACAAGACCCTGGTCGTGCAGCTCCAGGCGGGCGACTCCGCCGACCGGTTCCCCGTGCTCGCCCACTTCGGGTACGACGCGGCGGACCCGTTCGCCCTCACCGTGGTCTTCAGCCACGACGGCCGGGTGCTCGCCCGCTGGGCGCTGGACCGGGAGATGGTCGCCGAGGGGCTGGCCCGTCCGGTGGGCGTGGGCGACGTGCGGCTGCGGCCGGAGTCCCGGGGCATGTGGGACGAGCTGCGCATCGAACTCCTGGGCGACGGCCGGGCCGATGGGGACCGCCACCGTGCCGTGGTGTTCGCGTGGGCCGCGGCGGTCGACGCCTTCCTGCGCGACACGCACACGGTGGTCCGGCCTGGGCGGGAGCGCGTACGCGTCGACGACTTCCTCGCGGAGCTGACGGCGGAGGGGTGACGGCGCGGGGCTGACGGTTCCGGGTGACAGCCGCGGGACCGCGCACACCGCGCGGGTGCTCAGCGGGTGTGGCGGTGCCGGGTCCACAGCGGGATGCCGAACCAGCACAGCAGGTACCAGAGCACCACCCCGGTGACCAGGTAGGGCACGAAACCGTCGTGGGTCGCGACGCGCAGGATCAGCAGCAGCGAGCAGGCCGTCGTGGCGAGCAGCAGCACCAGGCCGAGCACGGTCAGCCGGGACGCCCACCGCACGGCCTGGGGCTTCACCCGCCGTCCGGAGACGAGGCGGTGCAGGGACACCGGGCCGATCAGGGCACCGGTCGTGACGGCTCCGAGGACCACCGTGATCAGGTAGATCATCTGATCGGTGTCCGAGAGGCTCTCGTACTTCGGCTGGAAGACGACCGTCAGCAGGAATCCGAACAGGATCTGCACGCCCATCTGCGCGACGCGGACCTCCTGGATCAGCTCCGTCCACATCCGGTCCGCCCGCTCCTCCTCGGTCTCGTTGCGGCCCCTGCGGCGGACCTGTCCCTCAGCCGGTTCCGAGTCCGAGTGCGTCACGTCTTCCTCCCGTGGGCCATCGCCTCTGCGTCCCTTTCCCTGTTCCCGGGATCCCTGTACTCAGGCGCGGGGCCGCGCGGGCGACGCCCGGTTTGGGCGATCGGGAGACGGTTACACGGGCCGGGACCGAGCAAGGCGCGGCAAAGGAAGTGCGAAGGATGTCCGACACTCAGCTCACCGTGACGTTCGACGGCGGCGGCATCGACGACGCGCGGGCGATCGTCCGCGCACTGGAGGGCGTCTTCGGGGCCCCCGGCGATCTGCCCGCGGACGAGGGGGCGACGGTGCGCACCGCGACCTTCGACTCCCCGGGCGCCCCGCGGGCGGCCTCCGCTCCGGCAGCGGGCGGGACGCTGTCGGCGCCGGTGACGGTCACCGTGCAGGGCACGCCGCAGGCCGTGGAGGCGGCGAGCGAGACGCTGTCCCGCGCCTTCAGCGCGCGGAACGACGGAGCGGCCTCCGGCGACCAGGAGCGGGAACGGCAGTTGCTCCTGGAGCCGTGAGGCCGGGACCCGTGGCCCGTCGGCTGCCTACCAGCGGCCCTCGACCTGGTCCTTGATGCGGCGGTCGTAGAGGTCGCGGATCGCGGCGAGGGTGGCGTCGGACAGCTCCGGCAGCCGGGCGGCGTCCGTGTTGGCGCGGGCCTGCTCGGGCGAACGGGCGCCCGGGATCACACTCGTCACGCCGGGCTGCTGGACGATCCAGCGCAGCGCCAGCTGGGCCGGGGTGTACCCCTCGGGGGCGAGCGCGGCGAACTCGGCGGCGGCCTCCACCCCGGTGGCGTAGTCGACGCCGGAGAAGGTCTCGCCCTGGTCGAAGGCCTCGCCGTGCCGGTTGAAGTTGCGGTGGTCGTTCGCCGCGAAGACGGTGTCCTTGGTGTACTTGCCGGTCAGCAGGCCGGACGCGAGCGGCACCCGGGCGATGATGCCGACGCCCGCCTCCCGGGCCGCGGGCAGGACGTCGCGCAGGGGCTTCATGCGGAACGGGTTGAGGATGATCTGGACGCTGGCCACGTTCGGCCGGGCGATCGCGGTGAGCGCCTCCTCGCAGGTCTCCACGCTGACGCCGTACGCGGCGACGCGCTCCTCCTCGACCAGGGTGTCCAGGGCGTCGAACACCTCGTCGCTGGAGTAGACCGGCGTCGGCGGGCAGTGCAGCTGCACCAGGTCGATGCGGTCGACGCCGAGGTTGCGGCGGGAGCGGTCGTTCCACTCCCGGAAGTTGTCCAGGACGTAGTTCTGCGGGAGCTGGTCGACCCGGCGGCCCATCTTGGTGGCGACCAGCACATGCAGGTCGGGCCTGCTCGCGAGGAAGGTCGCGATGGTCTGCTCGCTGCGGCCGTCGCCGTAGACGTCCGCCGTGTCGAAGAAGGTCACCCCCGACTCGGCCGCCGCCTCCAGTACCGCGAGGGCTTCCTTGTCGTCGACGTCTCCCCAGTCGGCGCCCAGTTGCCAGGTGCCGAGGCCGACGACCGACGCGTGCTGATCCGACCTGCCGAAAGTGCGCTCGTCCATGGCGTCAGTGTGTCATCCGCGGTGCGCGGGCACCGCGTCGGGACGCCGGGGGCGGCCCGGCCCCTCTCCGGTGGCGAGCCTGCGCGCCTGCGCCGTGCGCGCGATCGCGGGCCCCAGCCGGCGCTTGATCCGGCGCAGCGTCTCCAGCCGGCCGGCCGCCCGGTCGATCCGGTAGTACAGGCGGGGCGGCAGGTACGGCAGCAGCGGCGAGTGGCGCTGGCCGAGCAGGGCGAACATCTCCTCGGACGGCAGGTGGATGTAGCGGGGCAGGTTCTCGTACCACTGGGCGCTGAGCCGGGCCGCGCTCTGCACCGGCAGCAGGGCCGCCCTGCGCGCGCGTTCGTAGTGGGCGAGGGCGTCTGGGAGCGTGTCCCGCTCGTGCAGCGCCGCCGACAGCGCCATGGCATCCTCCAGGGCGAGCGTGGTGCCCGCGCCGATGGAGTAGTGCGTGGTGTGGGCGGCGTCGCCGATCAGGACGAGGTTGTCCCGGGACCAGGTGCGGTTGGTGACGGTGCGGAAGGCGCGCCACGGGGCGCCGCCCCGGCCGGAGGACCGCGCGGTGAGCGGGTGTCCGTCCAGCACGTCGGCGAAGAGCTTCTCCAGCAGGACCAGTCCCTCGGCCTCGTCGGCGCGGTCCAGGCCGAGTCCGGTCCAGGTCTCGGGCGCGCACTCGACGACGCAGGTGCTGCCCTCGGGGCCGAAGCCGTAGCCGTACGCCCAGATCCAGCCGTGGCCGGTCTCGGCGAAGGCGAAGGTGAAGGCGTCGAAGACCTTGGTGGTGCCGAGCCACACGTAGGAGTTGCGGCCGCCGGTGATCTCGGTGCCGAAGTGTTCGGCGTACCGGTTGCGCAGGGCACTGCCCGCGCCGTCGGCCGCCACCACCAGGTCGGCGGCGGGCGGATGGGCGCCGGTGACCGGGTGCTCGTACTCCAGGCGTACGCCCAGTTCGCGGGCACGGGCGGCGAGGATCGCGAGGAGCCGGTGGCGGCCGATGCCGAAGCCCTCGTCGCCGTGGTGCCGGGTGGCCCGGTCGCCCACCCGGGCGACGCCGTCCCGCCAGCGCACGGAGTGCTCCTCGACGGCGCGCGCGGACTCGGGGTCGTGCTCCTGGAGCCGGTCGAGCAGTCCGCGCCAGTAGGTGACGCCCCAGCCGTAGGTCGAGCCCTCCGGGTCGCGCTCGTGGACGGTGACGTCGTGGGACGGGTCCCGCCGCTTCAGCAGGATCGACAGATACAGTCCGGCGGGCCCACCGCCGACGCAGGCGACCTTCACACACACCCCTGGTATGCACTCATAACGGTCATTCGGGACCGCAGAGTAACAAGGGAGGGGCCGCGGGCCGGTGCCGCGCGGCCGTGGGCGGGCGCGGTTTATCCGGCGGCCACCGTGCGGCACTCCGGGTGGCCCCAGCCCTGATCGTTCTTGGCGATGGGCTCGCCGGCCGCGTACGAGCGGCCGCACAGGCAGCGCCCGGCGAACTTGGCCTTGATGGTGCGCGCCGAGGAGCCGCCGCCCTTGCGGGCCGCGCCCGATGCCCGGCGCGGCGCCTTGCGGGCGGCCGGAACGTCCGGTGCGGGCGGCGGCTCCGGCGAACCGAGACCGCTGCCCGCGGCTTCCTGGACCACGGCCGCCTGACTGGCAGCGCGGTCGGCGAAGTCGTTGAGCCGGTCGCCGTCGACCTGGTGGGCGGGTACGTAACGGAACTCGACCGATCGGCCCTCCAGCAGCTCGTCGATGCGCACGACCAGCTCCTGGTTGGCGACCGGCTTGCCGGCGGCGGTCTTCCAGCCGTTGCGCTTCCAGCCGGGCAGCCAGGTGGTGACGGCCTTCATCGCGTACTGCGAGTCCATGCGGACCTCGAGCGGTACGGCGGGGTCGGTCGACGCCAGCAGGCGCTCGAGGGCCGTGAGTTCGGCGACGTTGTTGGTGGACCTGCCGAGCGGGCCGGCCTCCCAGCGGACCGGGGTCTCCGACGCGTCGGCCAGCACCCAGGCCCAGCCGGCCGGACCCGGGTTTCCCTTCGAAGCCCCGTCGCACGCGGCCACTGCACGTTCACGCATGCGTCCGATCATGCCATGGCCCGGCGGGGTGTCCGGACCGGGTCAGGAGGCGTCCGTGACCTTGGGCATCTCTCCCTCGGTGGTCGTGATGTCGATCACCGAGAAGCTCGCGCCCTGCGGGTCGCTCAGCGCCGCGAACCGGCCGAACGGGGTCGTCACCGGACCGAACCGCAGGCTGCCGCCGAGCTCGGTGGCGCGGGCCACGGCGTCGTCGCAGTCGCCGACGGTGAAGTAGACGTTGATGTAGGGCGGGACCTCGGGCGGGAAGTCCTCCGTCATGGCCATGCGGCCCAGGACGGTGCGGTCGCCGAGGTCGAAGATGCGGAAGTCCACCTGGTCGTCCTCCATCTGCTTGGCCCGGTAGGAGAAGACCGCGGGGAAGAAGGCGTCCGACTTCGCGGGCTCGCGGGTGAAGACCTCGGCCCAGCAGTAGGCGCCGGGCACGGCCGTCGCCTCGAAGCCCTCGTGGGCGTCGCCCTGCCAGACGCCGAACACGACCCCGCTCGGGTCCCGGGCCAGGCACATGGTGCCGAAATCGCCGACCCGCATCGGCTCCAGGAGCAGTTCCCCGCCGGCCTCGCGGATCCGGGCGGCGGTCGCCGCCGCGTCCGGGGAGGCGAAGTAGAGGCACCACTGGGACTGGTCCTCGTGCCCGGGCGGGGGCGGGACCACGGCGGCCACCGCCTTGCCGTCCGCGTAGCACTGGGTGTAGTTGCCGAACTCCGACGACGACTCGCCGAAGGTCCAGCCGAGGACGCCGCCGTAGAAGCTCTTGGCTCCCTCGACGTCGGTGAACATCGCGTCGGCCCAGCAAGGGGCCCCTTCGGGTTGCACGGCCATGGCTGCCGCCTCCTGTGCGGAGAAGTGATGCGAACGGTGGGGGTGGACGGGATGACCGGATACGGTCCGGTTTCTCACGCTAGCCATCCCGTCCGCGCCCCGCGCGCCGACGGCGCGTCACTGCCCGGCGTACGCCCGCTCCAGCGCGGCGATGTCGAGCTTGCGCATCGACATCATGGCCTGGTTGGCGCGCGCCACCTTGGCGGGATCGGGGTCCTGGAACATCTCCTCGAGCCGGCGCGGGACGACCTGCCAGGAGACGCCGAACCGGTCCTTGAGCCAGCCGCAGGGGCCGTCCTCGCCGCCGCCCTCGGTGAGCCTGGACCAGTAGTGGTCGACCTCCTCCTGGTCGTCGCAGGTGATCTGGAAGGAGATCGCCTCGTTGAACGTGAACTGCGGGCCGCCGTTGAGGCCCACGAACTTCTGGCCGTTGGCGGTGAACTCCACGGTGAGCACCGAGCCGGCGGGCTGGGGTGCTCCCTCGGGGTAGCGGGTGACGGCGCCGATGCCGGAGTTCTTGAAGACGGAGACGTAGAAGTGGGCGGCGTCCTCGGCGTCGCCGTCGAACCACAGGCAGGTGGTGAATCCGTCGGTGCTCATGAGTACCTCCAGGGAGCGGAACACGGTCACCTCTGTCGACCGGCGCGGAGCGCGGAAGTCATCGCTCTGCCGGTGGCGAATCTGCCGCGGGCAGAGAAGGCGCCTGCGGGAGCCGTGGCGGGCCGAGAGTGGAGGAACCGCGGCGCCATCGGCCGCGGCCCGTCCACTTCTCCCGCTGACCACGACTCGACAAGGAGCGCCGATGTCTCCACTCATCGCCGGATCGGCCCCGGCCCGACCGCCCAGGGCCGAGGAGGGCGACACCCCCGCGACCCGGTTCGACGACCGGCTCGCCGAGCAGTTGCTCGACCAGCGGATCGTGCTGCTGGGCACCCAGGTCGACGAGGTCTCCGCGAACCGGGTCTGCGCCCAGCTGCTGATCCTGTCCGCGCAGGACCCGCGCAGCGACATCAGCCTGTACATCAACAGCCCCGGCGGCTCGGTGCACGCGGGGCTCGCCATCTACGACACGATGCGGCTGATCCCCAACGACGTCTCGACGCTCGCCATGGGGTTCGCCGCCAGCATGGGGCAGTTCCTGCTGAGCGTCGGCACGGCGGGCAAGCGCTACGCGCTGCCGAACGCGCGGATCATGATGCACCAGCCGTCGGCGGGCATCGGCGGCACCACCGCGGACATCGAGATCCAGGCGGACAACCTGGAGTTCACCAAGCGGACCATCGAGCGGCTCACCGCCGAGCACACCGGTCAGAGCCCGGAGACCATCTCGCGGGACGGCGACCGCGACCGCTGGTTCACGGCCGAGCAGGCCAGGGAGTACGGAATGGTGGACCGGGTGGTGCAGTCCCTCGCGGACGTGCGCCCGGCCGCCGCCAGGCGACGGATGGGGCTGTGACATGGGGAGCTACACGATTCCGAACGTCGTCGAGCGGACCCCGCAGGGCGAGCGGTCCTACGACGTGTTCAGCCGGCTGCTGTCGGAGCGGATCATCTTCCTGGGGACCGAGATCGACGACGGCGTGGCCAACGTCGTGATCGCTCAGCTGCTGCACCTGGAGTCGTCGGCACCGGAGAGCGAGATCGCCGTCTACATCAACTCCCCCGGCGGCTCGTTCACGTCGCTGATGGCGATCTACGACACGATGACCTTCGTGCAGGCGCCGATCTCGACGTTCTGTGTCGGGCAGGCGGCGTCCACGGCGGCGGTGCTGCTGGCGGGCGGGGACCCCGGGCGGCGGTTCGTGCTCGAACACGCGCGGGTCCTGCTGGGGCAGCCGACCAGCGGCGGCCGGCAGGGGACGGTCTCCGACCTGGCGTTGCAGGCCAAGGAGATGGTGCGGATCCGCTCCCAGGTGGAGGAGGTGCTGGCCCGCCACACCCACCACGACGTGGCGACCCTGCGCGCGGACATGGACCGCGACAAGGTGTTCACCGCCCAGGAGGCGGTGGCGTACGGGCTGGCCGACGAGGTGCTCGCGCAGCGCCGGTCGCGGGTGTGAGCGGCCGGGCCGGCGTCCCGCCCGGTGCGGGACGCCGGCCCGTGCGCGGCCTCAGGCGGCCAGGCACATCCCGTCGAACCGCGCGCCCGACGTGCCCCGGCCCGCTGCCGCGCCGGTGTGCCGGGAGGTGAGGCGGACCAGCTCGCCCTGCGCGCGGGCCAGCAGGTCGCCCAGGCCCAGTCCGAGGGCGCCCGCGGCGGCGGCCAGCACCTCCGAGGACGCCTCCTTGCGGCCGCGCTCCACCTCCGACAGGTAGGGCATGGAGATCCGGGCGGCCTCCGCGACCTCCTTCAGCGTGCGCTCCTGCTCCAGGCGTTCGCGCCGCAGGACGTCGCCGACCAGATCGCGCCACAGGGGCTCTCGCACGGCGGGCGGCCTTCGCTCCGGGGGAACCGGCGGGGCGGCGGGACGCGCTTCGGGACGCTGGGCCCGTGGGCGCAGCGCGATGACGCGGGCTTCGTTCGACACGTGGCTGGTCACCTCCTCAGCCTAGGGTCCCGGCCGTGTCAGGGAAGGGGGCGGCGTTCCGCCCTCAGGGAAATCACGGCGCGTTCGCGGGGTGCCGGGCACGGCCCGCCGCACTACGCTGAAGGGGGAACACACCACCCCGCGAAGACGCCGCGGCACACGGATCGCGCCACCTGTGGAAACGGGTGGCATGTGTCGTCGCGGCCCGGGTACCCGCAATGCGGGAAAACCCTAGGGAGACGTCGAACCGTGACTTTCGTGGGAGAGGCAATGGAGACCGTCGTGGTCCGGCCGCAGGCGCAGCTTGTCGAGGAGCCCGCCGGGAGCGGGACGGGTGAGGGATCACCACGCGGTGTCGTGGACCCCCGCGCCGTCGCCCCGCGCGACGCGCGGCAGTTGTCCCGCCAGTTCTTCCGGCGCCTTACGGAACTCGAAGAGGGCACGCACGAGTACCAGTACGCGCGCAACACCCTGATCGAGATGAACATGTCGCTCGTGCGGTTCGCCGCGGGCCGCTTCCGCGGTCGCGGGGACGACATGGAGGACATCGTCCAGACCGGCATGATCGGCCTGATCAAGGCCATCGACCGCTTCGAGCTGTCCCGCGAGGTCGAGTTCACGTCGTTCGCGCTGCCGTACATCGTCGGCGAGATCAAGCGCTTCTTCCGGGACACCACCTGGGCGGTGCACGTGCCGCGGCGGCTCCAGGAGCTGCGCGTGGAGCTGGCCAAGGCCCGTGAGGAACTCTCCTCCCGCCTGGACCGCGAGCCGAGCGTCGCCGAACTCGCCACGCTGATGAACCTCAGCGAGAGCGAGGTGATCGAGGGCCAGATCGCGGCCAACGGCTACAACTCCTCCTCGCTGGACGCCGCCCTGACCGGCGAGGGCGCCGAGAGCGGCGAGTCGGTCCTGGCCGACTTCATCGGGGTGGAGGAGGACGGGCTGCGGCTCGTCGAGGACTTCCACTCGCTGGCCCCGCTGATGGCCGAGCTGAGCGAGCGGGACCGGCAGATCATCCACCTGCGGTTCGTGGAGGAGGCCACCCAGGCGGAGATCGGCGAACGGCTCGGCTGCTCGCAGATGCACGTGTCCCGGCTGATCAAGCGGATCATCACCCGGCTGCGCGAGGGCATGCTGGGCGAACTCGGCTGCGCCTGATCCCCCGGTCCGCGACGACGACGGTGCCCTTCACCCCTCGGTGAGGGGCACCACGGCGCGTACGCGCTTGCCGACCGGAACACGTTCGACGACGACCGTCTCGACCAGGGCGTGCACGATCTCCAGACCGTGCCGGCCCACCCGCTCGGGGTCCCGGGGGAAGCGCTCCGGCACGGCGCCGCTGCTGTCGTACACGGTGACGACCACCGAGCTGCCGGTGCCCTCCAGCTCCAGGATGTACGGCCCCCTGCTGTGCCGGTCGGCGTTGGTGACCAGCTCGCTGACCACCAGGAGCACCGCTCCGTCGGCGCGGGGGCCGATCGGGGCGCACCACTCGGTCCTCAGCTGGTCCAGGAAGAGCGAGGCGAAGGAACGCGCCCGCGCTATGCATCCCGGCTCACCGGAGTAGTGCGCCGCCCGCCTCAGCGGTTCGACGGGTACGTCGAAACCAGTCGGTATCACTGCCCCGTCCAGATACTCGGTCATGCGTGTCTCTCTCGGAAGCCGGACTGGCCGGACTCTGCTGCACCCGTCCTCGTACCCCGAGCCGCGCATCGCAGTCCCCCTCACTTCGCAGTGCGGGCATCGTCACACTCGTGCGGGGAACTCGTCGGTGCGGGAAGGGTGCGCGGGCGGGTGGGGAAGGGTGTGCGATGAACGAACTGATGGCCGCACGAAGCCTCACCACCCGGCCGGTGGTCACGCTCGGCGGCGATGCCGTCGCCCAGGTCAAGGACACCGTATGCGACGCCGCCGCGGCGCGGATCACCGGTTTCACCCTGACCGGACGGGGCCTGCTGTCCGGCCTGATGAAGGAGGGCCTGCCGTGGTCGGCGGTGTACGCGCTGGGCCACGACGCGGTGATGATCCGGGACCGGCGGGGTCTGGTCGCCGCGGCGGCGATGACGGAGCACCGGACGAACCTGCGGTCCCGTCTGCTGGGGGCGAAAGTGCTGACCGAGGCGGGAGCGGAGATCGGCACGGTGCTGGACGTCGTGGTGGAGGGCGGCACCGGTGGGCGGGTCGTCGGCTTCCGGGTGGCGGCGAACCGGCGGTTCGTGCCCGGACCCGCCCGGCACCGGCGCCGGGTGTACGTGCCGCGCGGCGAGGCGCTCACGGTCACCGGCCGGGCACTGGTGCTGCCCGAGGACGCCGTCCGGCACGTCGCGGACGACCTGCCCGGCTTCACCGCTCTGGTCGGCGGTGTGCCGGGCCCGTGGCGGGGATCGCCGCCGTGATGCTGTTCACCGAGGTGCGCGGCCTGCCGGTGGTGGCGCCGGACGGGGCCGGACCGCTGGGCACCGTGACCTCCCTGACCGTCGACGCCGTCACCGGGTCCGTCAGCCATGTCCGCTGGCGCGGCGGCCGGTTCGGCCCCGAGGCGGCGCTGCCCTGGGACGCGGTGTGCGCGCTCGGACCGGGCGCCCTCCGGGTACGGTCCGCGGCCGCCCCCGAGTCGGCGCCGCCCCACCACGACCTGCTGGGCCGCCGGATCCTCACCGACACGGGCACCGGGCGGGGCACGGTGCTGGACGTCGCGTTCGACCCCCGCACCGCCCGTCTCCTCGCGCTCTTCACCACCCGCGGCGAAGTGCCGGCCGACCGGCTGCTGGGCGTCGGCGACTACGCCCTGGTCGTGCGGGCGGGCTGAACGCCGGCCGGTGCGGGGCGGGCCCGGCCCGGCTTCCGACGCGGACGGCCCTGTCGGCGGGCGGGCCCGGCGAGGGCTGCTTAGCGTGGCACCGTGAGTCCGCAGACCCCCGCAGTACCGCCCGTACCTCCCCGGCCGCCCGCACCCCCCGGGCCTCCCGGAAGCTCCGGTCGGGCGGCCGCCCGGCACGGCTGGGCGCAGGCGCTGGGCACGGTGCTGGCCGGGCTGGTCGCCATGGGGGGCGTGGCGGCGCTCGGGCTGTGGGCGGCCGGTGCCGCGGACCTGCCCGACAACGCCTTCCCCCGGGTCGTGGTGGCGACCGTCGTCACCGCCGTGGGCGGCGCGCTGGAGATGTCGGGCGACGCGGGCGAACTGGCGGCCACCGACGCGGGGCTGACCGTGATGCCGCTGTCCGTCACCCTGACCGGCGCGCTGGTGATCGCCCGGGGCTTCCTGCGGCCGCTGCGCCACCGGGCCGTGACCGGCGCCGCGGAACTGGCCGGCTGGGCCGGGCGGATCGCCGTCCTGTGGCTGCTCGCCCTCCTCGGGACGGCGTTCGCCGCGCGGCAGACCTTCGAGGTCTCGCTCGGCGAGGGCCTGCTGAACGACCTCGGCGACCTGTTCGGCGTCAGCCCCACGGTCGGTTTCACCACGGACGTGCCGCTGACCGTCCTGTTCGGTCTGCTGTGGCTGGCGGGGGTGTTCGTCCTCGCCCTGCTGGCCTCGCGCCGGACGCCGCTGCCCGGGCGGCTGCCGCGGCTGCGGACGTCGGTGCGGCCGGCCGCGTACGCGATGGTCGCGCTGCTGCTCGCGTACGTGGTCGTCGGCGTCGTCGTCGCCCTGGTCGTCGCCGGGACGCGGGGGCATCCGGCGGACACCTTCGCCGTGCTGCTGCTCGGACTGCCGAATCTGGCCTGGCCCGCGCTCACGATCGGCCTCGGGGCGACCTGGAACGGACGCGTGGAGGGTCCGTTCGGGCTCCCGATGCCGCGGGTGCTCGACGAGGTGCTGCGCACGCCGGACGTCTCGACCGTGAACGTGGGCACGCTCGCCGAGCGCGACGGGCGCATGTGGTGGCTCCTGGTCGCCGCGGCCGTGCTGGTCCTGGCGGCCGGATTCCTCACGGCGTCCCGCTCCCCGGCCGGGCTGCCGGCCTGGCTGCACGCCGTGCGCATGGCCGTCGCCCTGGCCCTCACGGTCCTCATGATCGGCCTGATCGGCCGGATCTCCGCCCACTACGGGCTGTCGGTGCTCGGCATCGGCGACCTGGGCGGCGGGCTCTCCGGGCAGGTGTTCCTGCGGCCGCGGCTGTGGGGTGCGGTGGGTCTCGCGCTGCCGTGGGGCCTGGTCGCCGGATTCCTGGGCGCCCTGCTCGCGCGGTGGGCGGGCGGGCGGCCCGGCCGGGTGCGGTCCTGAAGCGGGCGGGTGCGGCGCGCCGGGAGGCTCAGGCGACGGGGACGACCAGGAGCGGCGCGGCCCGCTGCATGCGCAGCGCGTCCACGGACTCGGCCATCAGCTCGTACTCGGTGGTCTCGTCACTGGTCGCGACGCGCACCAGGTGCCCCGCGGCCAACTCGTCGGCGACCAGCTCCTGCTGTACGTCGTCGGCGCACCAGGCGCGCAGCATGCGCGGCACGTCGGGCGCGTCGTCGGCGACGGGAGTCAGGGCGCCGCGCGGTAAGTGGGGGGTGTCGGGCTGCGGATCCAGCCGCTCGGCGATCCATGACGCCCGGTCCCGCAGCCACCACAGGGCCAGGGCGAGGGTGGGGGCCCGGTAGGTGCCCAGGGGTACACCGATGCGTCGGCCGTCGCAGACACCGTAGGCGGTGACATGGCACAGGAACTCGTCGTGCACTGCTGCCCTCCCCGTCACGCCCGCCTGCCGGTCGGGCGGCGCGTCCGTGCGGCTCGTGTGCTGTGCGTGAGGGCGCTGTCGCATGGTGTGAGAGGCCCTAGTGGTGAGTATGTTCACTCCTTAACCACTGTCACCATGAATTTCCGGCCAGTCTCCTGGCATATTCGCGGCGACGGTTGGCCGAAATCCGCACCGCCGCGGCACCACCGCCGCGCCACCGCCGCACCGCACGCCATGACCTCGCGGGTAATCGACGGTGCCGACGGCCGCGGGCATGGTTGGTCCTACCGGGTCACCGAGACCGGGATCCGGTCCCTGACCAGCGCACGCACCTCATTGGAGGCTGATCACCATGTCCGCACCCACCCGTCGTTACGAGGACGCCGCCGCCCGCTACTTCGAGGCCTGGAACGCGGGCCCGGACGCCGTGGCCAAGGCGGTCGCCGCGGCCTGGACGGAGGACGGCCGCTACACCGACCCGGTGGCCGACGTGCGCGGCCACGAGCAGATCGCGGCCGTGATGACGGCGGCGCACGAGCAGTTCCCCGGCTTCTCCTTCCGGCTGTCGGGTGCGGTCGACGGGCACCACGACACGGCGCGCTTCTCCTGGGAGCTGGTGAGCGACGCCGACGGCTCGGCGCCGGTGGCCGGGTTCGACGTCATCACCCTGGACGACGAGGACCGCATCCGGTCGGTGTTCGGCTTCCTGGACCGGGTGCCCGCGGAGGCGTGAGGAGACCGGGAACGCGCCGGGGGGGGGGGGGGGGGGGGGGGCCCCCCCCCCGCCCCCGGCCCCGGCGCGTTCGAGCGGCGTCCTAGCCCTGGACGACCTTGTCGATGCGGGCCAGCTCGTCGGCGTCGAAGTCCAGGTTGCCGATGGCCGCGACGCTGTCCTCCAGCTGCCGGGGGCTGCTCGCGCCCACCAGGGCGGAGGTCACCCTGCCCTGCCGCAGCACCCAGGCCAGGGCCAGCTGGGCCAGCGACTGGCCACGGGAGGCGGCGATGTCGTTCAGGGCGCGCAGCCTGCCGACCAGCTCCTCGGTGACGGCGTCGGAGTTCAGGAAGGGGCTGTCGCTCGCGGCCCGCGAGTCCTCGGGGATGCCGTCGAGGTAGCGGCCGGTCAGCAGGCCCTGCTCCAGCGGGGAGTAGGCGATGGAGCCCACCTCCAGCTCGTCGAGGGCGTCCAGCAGTCCGCTGGTCTCGGGGCGGCGGTCGAGCATGGAGTAGCGCGGCTGGTGGATCAGCAGCGGGGTGCCCAGCTCGGCGAGGATGCGGGCGGCCTCGCGGGTCTGCTCCGGCGAGTAGTTGGAGACGCCGACGTACAGCGCCTTGCCCTGCTGCACCGCCGTGTGCAACGCCCCCATCGTCTCCTCCAGCGGAGTCTCGGGGTCGGGGCGGTGCGAGTAGAAGATGTCGACGTAGTCCAGGCCCATCCGGGACAGGCTCTGGTCCAGGGACGACAGCACGTACTTGCGCGAGCCCCACTCGCCGTACGGGCCCGGCCACATCAGATAGCCGGCCTTGGTGGAGACGACCAGCTCGTCGCGGTACGGCCGGAAGTCGGCCTTGAGGGCCTCGCCGAGCGCGGACTCGGCCGAGCCGGGCGGCGGGCCGTAGTTGTTGGCGAGGTCGAAGTGGGTGACGCCGAGGTCGAAGGCGCGGCGCAGGATGGCGCGCTGGGTCTCGACGGGGCGGTCCGGGCCGAAGTTGTGCCACAGGCCGAGCGAGAGCGCGGGGAGCTTCAGGCCGCTGCGTCCGGTGCGCCGGTAGGGCATCTCCGCGTAGCGGTCGGGGTGTGCGGTGTACAACGCGACTCCAGAGGGGTTGGCCCCCGAGGTTCGGGGCTTGGGTGGAACCGTCCTCCACTCTGGCGTGACCTGCGGGCAGTGGTCCAACAGAAGAATCCGATGGGATTGCGCGGTTACGCTTCTCAATCATGGAACTGCGTCATCTCCAGCACTTCGTGGCGGTCGCCGAGGACCAGCACTTCACCCGCGCGGCGGAGCGGCTGCTGGTGTCCCAGTCCGGCCTGTCGGCGTCGATCCGGGCACTGGAGCGGGAGCTGCGGGCGCCGCTGTTCGTGCGGACGACCCGCCGGGTGACGCTGACGGAGGCGGGGCGGGCGCTGCTGGACGAGGCGCAGCGCATCCTGGCCCAGGTGCGCTCGGCGCACGAGGCGGTCGCCGCGGTGCAGGGGGTGCTGCGCGGAACGCTGTCGCTGGGCGCCGAGCAGTGCATCGCCGGGGTGCCGGTGGCCGGGCTGCTGGCGGCGTTCCGGCGGCGCCACCCGGACGTGGAGATCCGGCTGCGGCAGGCGGGCTCCGGAGAGCTGGCGGAGGAGGTCGCGGCGGGGCGCCTTGACCTGGCCTTCGCCTACCGCACCCAGGCGGACACGGACCAGCTGCGCTCGGTGGCGCTGGCCGGTGAGCCGATGACGGTGCTGTGCCACCCGGACCACCGGCTCGCGGCGGACGGCGCCGTGCTCACCCCGCACGACCTGGCCGACGAGGTCTTCGTCGACTTCCACCCGGACTGGGGTCCGCGCCGCGTGACCGACGCCGTGTTCGCCGCGGCGGGCGTCCGGCGGACCGTGCCGCTGGAGGTCAACGACGTGCACGGACTGCTGGACCTGATCGACGAGAACCTGGGCATCGCGGTCGTGCCGCGGCACTTCCGGCACAAGCGGGCCGCCCTCACCTCGCTGCCGCTCAAGGACACGGCCGGGACCGAGTACGAGACCATCGCGCTGCTCCCGCCCGCGCAGGCCACCAGTCCGGCGGCGCGGGCGCTGATGGGGCTGCTGGAGACGGGAAGCGCGTGAACGGCGGGCGCGGGCGGCCGGACTGCGCGATGGTGGACGCATGCATGCGAAGGACATCCTCATCGAGGGCTACGGCCGTATCCAGGAAGAAGTCCACGCCGCCGTCGAGGGCCTGGACCCCGACGGCCTGAACGCCCGCCCGGCCGCCGACGCCAACTCCGTCGCCTGGCTGGTCTGGCACCTCACCCGGGTCCAGGACGACCATGTCGCGGACGCCTTCGGGCTGGACCAGGTGTGGCTCACCGGCGAGTGGGAGAAGCGTTTCGGCCTGGGGCTGCCCCGCCGCGACACCGGGTACGGTCACAGCCCCGCCGAGGTCGCGAAGGTGCGGGTCGACTCGGGCGACCTGCTGACCGGCTACTACGACGCCGTGCACGAGCAGACCCGCACGGCCCTCGCCTCGCTGACCGCCAAGGACCTGGAGCGGGTCGTGGACGACAACTGGGACCCGCCGGTCACGCTCGCCGTGCGGCTGGTCAGCGTCCTGTCCGACGATCTCCAGCACGTCGGACAGGCCGCCTATGTGCGCGGGCTCGTTCAGAGCGCGGACGCGTAGCCCGGCAGGACCACGTCCTCGATGAGGGCCTTGCGCTCGTCGAAGGGGACGAAGGCGCTCTTGAGGGCGTTCACGGTGACCGTCCGCAGGTCCTCGACGCTCCAGCCCGCCTGCTCGACCAGCAGGGACATCTCGCGCGTCATCGTCGTGCCCGACACGAGGCGGTTGTCGGTGTTGAGGGTGACACGGAAGCCGAGGTCCTTGAGCGCGGTGATCGGGTGCTCGGCGATGGAGGTGGCGGCGCCGGTCTGGAGGTTGGAGGTCGGGCACATCTCCAGGGCGACACGGCGGTCGCGCACCCAGGCCGCGAGCCGCCCGAGCTTGCCCGCGGCGAGGTCGGGGATGTCGTCGGTGATGCGGACCCCGTGGCCGATGCGCTGGGCGCCGCACACCTGGAGGGCCTGGTGGATGCTGGGCAGCCCGTGCGCCTCGCCGGCGTGGATGGTGAAGGGCACGTTCTCGCGGCGCAGGTGCTCGAAGGCGTCGAGGTGGTCGGCGGGCGGGAAGCCGTCCTCGGCGCCCGCGATGTCGAAGCCGACGACACCGGCGTCCCGGAAGGCGACGGCGAGGTCGGCGGCCTCGCGGACCCGGTCGAACATCCGCATGCCGCAGAGCAGGGTGCCGACCCGGACGGGGGTCCCGGCGGCGGCCGCCTTGGCCATGCCCGCGGCGAGCCCCTCCTGGACGGTCTCCACGACCTCCCTCATCGACAGCCCGCCCCCGGTGTTCAGCTCGGGGGCGTAGCGGACCTCGCCGTAGACGACGCCGTCGGCGGCGAGGTCCAGGACGTACTCCTCCGCGGTGCGCAGCAGGCCCTCGCGGTTCTGCATCACGGCGAGGGTGTGCTCGAAGGTGGCGATGTAGCGCACCAGGTCACCGGAGTTGGCGGCCTCGTAGTACCAGGCGGCCAGCTCGTCGGGGTCGGTGGTGGGCAGCGGGTGGCCGACGCTCTCGGCCAGCTCGACGACGGTCGCCGGGCGCAGGCCGCCGTCGAGATGGTCGTGGAGGACCGCCTTGGGGAGGCGGCGGAGAGTCTCGGTGTCTATGCGCGTAGATGACATGTGCGGTGGTTCCTCGGCGGTTCTGGGCGCGAATGCGGGGACGGGTGGGTGGAAGTTCCGGGGGGACGGTCAGGAGGCGGCGGGCTGGAGCAGGTCCCAGCGGTTGCCGTAGAGGTCCTGGAAGACGGCGACCGAGCCGTAGGGCTCGTGCCGGGGCTCTTCCAGGAAGGTCACGCCCGCCGCGGTCATGCGGGCGTGGTCGCGGGCGAAGTCGTCGGTGTGCAGGAAGAACCCGACGCGCCCGCCCGTCTGGTCGCCGACCCGGGCACGCTGGGCCTCGCCCTTGGCGCGGGCCAGCAGCAGGGCGGTGCCCGCGCCGGGGTCGCCGGGTTCGACGACGACCCAGCGGGAGCCGTCGGGCCGGGGCGTGTCCTCGGCGAGGCGGAAGCCGAGGGCCTCGGTGTAGAAGCGGATCGCCTCGTCGTAGTCGTCGACGACGAGGGCGACCAGGGCGATGCGTGTCATCTGCACCTTCCGGGACGGGCGATTGACGGGAGAGGTTATACGTAAAACTCCCGAACGCCAAGTCCCGCCCGAGACCGGCGGCCGCACGGCGGGCGTGCGGCGGGCGTAGGCCGCGCGTACGACAGGTGTACGGCGGGCGTCAGCCCTTGCGGGCTCCGTCGAGCCGCGCCAGGTCCGCGTCGGTGAGGCGCAGCGCCCCCGCGGCGACGTTCTCCGCGAGGTGGTCCGGATTGCCGGTGCCGGGGATGGCCAGGACGTTCGGGCCCTGGTGCAGGGTCCAGGCGATCCGCACCTGCGCGGGCGTCGCGCCGTGCGCCCGGGCCACCGCGCGCACCTCTTCCTCGTGGGCGGTGCCGGCGCCCCGCGGTCCGGCCTCGCCGGCGATGGCGTAGAACGGCACGAAGGCGATGCCCTGGGCGCGGCACTGGGCGAGGAGCGCGTCGGTGGCGGGGTCGTGGAAGCCGAGTCCGTAGCGGTTCTGGACGCTCACCACCGGCGCGATGGCCTGGGCCTCGGCCAGGTGCCGGGGTTCCACGTCGGACAGGGCGAGGTGGCGGACCAGTCCCGCCGCGCGCAGTTCGGCCAGGGCGCCGAAGTGCTCGGCGATCGAGTCCTGGCGCATGCGGCGCAGGTAGACGACGTCGAGGTGGTCCCGGCCGAGCTGGCGCAGGTTCTCCTCGACGTGGCCGCGCAGGTCCTCGGGGCGGGCGGAGGTGCCCCACTCCCCCGACCAGTCGCGGTACGGGCCGACCTTGGTGGCGACGACCAGGTCGTCGGCGTAGGGCGCGAGCGCGCTGTTGATCAGTTCGTTGGCGGAGCGCAGGGAGGAGAAGTAGAAGGCGGCCGTGTCGATGTGGTTGACGCCGAGTTCGACGGCCCGGCGCAGCACGGCGAGGGAGCGCTCGCGGTCGCTCGGGGTGCCGAGGTGGAAGGCGGCGCTGCCCGTCAGCCGCATCGCGCCGAAGCCGACGCGCCGGACGGGCAGGTCGCCGAGTTGCCAGGTGCCCGCGGACTCCGCGGTGATCGTTTCGGAGGTCATCGGCGGAGTTTCGCACACCCGGCAGGGGTCAGCAGTACAGGTTCCCGCCCGGGGAGACGCCGAGGATCTGGCTGAACTGCTGGTACTTGGTGACCCGGCTCTGGACCTGGGCGGGGTTCCTGCCGTCGCACTCCAGCGAGCCGTTGATGGAGCGGATGGTCTGGCCGAAGCCCGCGCCGTTGACCATCGCGTTGTGCGGGGTCATGGTGCCGGGTCCGGACTGGGTGTTCCAGTACCACAGGCCGGTCTTCCAGGCCACGGCCGCGTCGTTCTGCACCAGCCAGGGGTTGCCCAGCAGGTCGATGCCGAGCGCGTCGCCCGCGGCCTTGTAGTTGAAGTTCCAGCTGAGCTGGATCGGCCCGCGTCCGTAGTAGGCGGCCTGGCCGGCCGGGCAGCCGTAGGGCTGGCTCCAGTCGCAGTAGTGCGGGTAGTTGGCGGTGTTCTGCTCGACGATGTGCACCAGGCCGCCGGTCTCGTGGCTGACGTTGGCGAGGAAGGCCGCGGCCTCCTGCTTCTTGGTGGTGTCGCTGCCGGTGTTGGCGAAGCCGGGGTAGGCGCTGAGCGCGGCGGTGAGGCCCCGGTAGGTGTAGAAGGAGTTCCGGCCCGGGAACATCTGGTTGAACTGGGCCTCGCTGACCACGAAGGTGCCGACCGGCGTCTGCGAACCGCCGTCACAGGCGTACGGCTCCCAGTACCAGGTGCTGATGAGCGGGTCGTAGCCCGGGTTGGCGTGCTCGGCGATGTAGGCCTTGCCGTCGGTGTAGCGGACGATGTCGCCGGTGTTGTAGTTCGTGCCGGCCGACCAGGCGGGGTAGCTCGAACAGGCGGCGGCGGAGGCTTCGTTGGCGGGCATGAGCAACGGCACGGCGCCCGCGAGGGCGAGTGCGGTCACCAGGGCGGATATACGGCGCCTCGACACAGGTCGTCTCCTTCTGCGGAGCACGGCCGCTCCCGTACCAGGGGCAGGGTGGAGCGGAACCTTGTGCGCACGTGCCGGTCTGACCGGCCACGGCGTGGGGGCGGCCGTGGAGGGGGGTGTGAGGCACACTCAACCGCCTTGGTCTGTACCAGTCAAGGGTGTAGACCAATCCAATCCGCCCGACCGGCCCCGGAGTTGACGGACGCGGGGCCGGCCGGTCGGTGCCGTCTCAGACGGCGACCGGCAGCGGCGCCGCGTCGCGGCCGGCCGGTACCCGGGCCGGGTGGCGCCACAGTCCCCGGCGGGCGAGGCGCGGCAGGACGCCCTCGCCGAACCAGTAGGCCTCCTCCAGGTGCGGGTAGCCGGAGAGCACGAACTCGTCGATGCCCAGGGCGTGGTACTCGGCGATCCGGTCCGCGACCTCGTCGTGGCTGCCGACCAGCGCGGTGCCCGCGCCGCCGCGCACCAGGCCGATGCCGGCCCACAGGTTGGGATGGATCTCCAGGGCGTCGCGGGCTCCGCCGTGCAGCGCGAGCATGCGGCGCTGCCCCTCGGACTCGCTGCGGGCGAGGCCCTCCTGCACGGCCCGTACGGTCTCCGGGTCGAAGCCGTCGAGCAGCCGGTGCGCCTCGGCCCAGGCCTGCTCCGCGGTGTCCCGGGTGATGACGTGCAGCCGGATGCCGAACCGCAGGGTACGGCCCTCCTTCGCGGCCAGCGCCCGCAGCCGGGCGATCTTGGCGGCCACCTGCTCGGGCGGTTCGCCCCAGGTGAGATACACGTCGACGTACCGTGCGGCGACCTCCCCGGCGACGGCGGAGGAGCCGCCGAAGTACACCTCGGGCACGGGATCGGGCACCCGCACGAGCTTCGCGTCCTCGACCCGGAGGTGCTCGCCGTCCAGGTTCACCGTCCGGCCCGCCCACAACTCCCGTACGACGTGCAGGAACTCCCCGGTGCGGCGGTAACGGGCGTCCTTGTCCAGGAAGTCCCCGTAGGCCCGCTGCTCGCGGCTCTCGCCGCCCGTGACGACGTTGAGCAGGAGCCGGCCGCCGGTCTGCCGCTGGAAGGTGGACGCCATCTGCGCGGCGAGCGTGGGCGAGACGAAGCCGGGGCGGAACGCGACCAGGAACTTCAGGCGTTCGGTCGCCTGGGAGACCATCGCGGTGGTCAGCCACGCGTCCTCGCACCAGGCGCCGGTGGGGGTGAGCGCGGCGACGAAGCCGAGGTCCTCGGCGGCGCGGGCGATCTGGGTCAGATAGGCCACGGTCGGCGGCCGGTTGCGCCCGGAGTCGGTGGCCGGGGCGCCGTGGCCGCCGCCGACGACATCGCGGCTGTCACCGCTGGTGGGCAGGAACCAGTGGAAGGTCAGGCTCGACACGGGTCTCCGTTCGGGGTGTGGTGGCGGGGCGGGACGGCCCCGGTGGGGGCGGCTCGGGGCAAGAGGGCGGGTCCCGGGCGCCGTTGCCCGGCCCGCGAGGGCGTCGCGGGTCGCTCAGCTCGCCGCGGCCAGCGCGGGGACCGTCGGCACGGGGGCCGCCGGGCGGGTGGCCAGGGCCGCCGAGAACTGGTCGACCACGTGGGCGAGGGCCTCCGCGGCACCCGGGCTGACGGTGACCGTGCCGTCCTCGTGGGCCGTGATGTCCCGGTCCAGGGTGAACCAGCCCTGCACGACGTGCGCCGCGCCCATGGAGGTGAGCACCGGGCGAAGCGCGTAGTCGATGGCCAGGACGTGGGCGGTGGAACCCCCGGTGGCGAGCGGCAGCACCGTCTTGCCGGTGAGGGCGTACTGCGGGAGGAGGTCGAGCAGGGCCTTCAACACCCCGGAGTACGACGCCTTGTAGACGGGCGTGCCGACGACGACACCGTCGGCGCGGGCGAACAGTTCGGCGGCCCCGGTGATCGCGGGGTGACCGAAGTCGGCGCCGAGCAGGGCCTCGGCGGGGACGGTGCGGACGTCGAGCGGTATCACCTCGTGCCCCCGCGCGGTGAGGCGCTCGTCGAGGTGGCGCAACAGCCGGTTGGTGCGGGAGGAGGCGGAGGGGCTGCCGGAGACGGACAGGACGGTGGCCATGGGTCCTCTTTTCGGGGGTCCGCGGTGGGCGGGCGCGGCGGCATGCCCGGTGGAGCCCCCAGCGGGGGTACATCGGCCGGGACATGGGCGGGCAGCGGGCCCAACCGGGCCGCGGTGCGGCCGGGTTCAGGTGGTGCGGGAAGTCGCGCGCGGGGCGGTGCCGGGCCGGTGCGGCGAGGGCGGGAGGAGGCGGCGGACCGGCGGGATCAGGCCGCGGGGCGACAGGAGGCGCTGGAGACGCGCGCGAGGTCGACGTGGCGTCGCCGCGTGAGGTCCGGTCGCATGGGCATGCCGACGATCGTGGCAGCCGTCGTCGAGGACGGTCAAGGAGAACCGGGGCGGTCTCACGTCCAGGCCCCGGAATTCACACGGGTGTGACAAAGCGGACCGCCAGGATCCCGTACCGCCCACCACTACACATAAGGGAGAAATAAGAGCAGAATGCTCTTATGCGGCGCTACCGCACACCGCACCAGAAGCGGACGGCCCTGCAAGTCAAAGGAGACGACTCATGGCCAACGTCTCGCACTCCCGAGGTGACATCACCAGCCACCCGGACGCCCCGGAAATGCAGGCGCGCTACGCGCGCGTGCTCGGTGGTCGCGACGTGGCACTCGTGGACGGGCCGGTGTTCCTGCTCGGCCTCTACTGTGCCGTGTCCCCGTGGATACTCCACTTCACCACCAGCCAGCCCTCACTCGTGGCCCACAATCTGATCGTGGGCATCGCCATCGGTCTGCTGGCCCTCGGATTCACCCGCGCCCCGGAGCGCATGTACGGCCTCAGCTGGGCCATGTGCGCGATCGGAGTCTGGATGATCATCTCGCCCTGGATCGTCGGCACGAGCCCGGACGCCGGTGTCATCTGGAACAACATCGTCATCGGCGCCCTGGCCTTGATTCTGGGCATGGTCTGCGCCGGTACGGCGGCGCGGAGCACGCCACGCAGGCCCTAGACACACCGGAAGGACGCGGTACGGGCGACGGGCCGGTCCCGCACTCGCGGGTCGGCCCGTCGCCCGTGCCGCGTGTGCCCGCTGCGGACTGCAGCCGTCCGCAGCGGGCACACGCAGTGCAGCGGGGGTCCTGAGGAGAAGGGGTGGAGATGGAGATCGACGGCATAATCAGCGCCATCGTCATCGGTGTCGTCATCGGCGTGCTGGGCCGGCTGGTCGTTCCGGGCCGGCAGCGCATCGGCATCCTGTGGACGATCCTGGTCGGCATCGCGGCGGCGCTCATCGGCTCGGCGATCGCCTCGGCGTTCGACGTGGCCGACACCGACGGCGTGGACTGGGTGGAGTGGCTCATCCAGATCGGCCTGGCCGCGGTCGGCGTGGCCGCGCTGGACCGGACCCGGTCGCGTCCGGGCCGATGACGGGCTGACCGTCACCGGTTGCGGAGCCACGCCTCGTACCAGGTGACGGTCGCGTCCAGAGTGTCCGCGAGCGGCGTCGGAGCCGCCTCGAAGAACCGCTCGAAGGCACTGGAGTCCATGATCTGCGGCTCCGTGTGCTGGTAGAACATCTCCTCGTACTCGGCCATCATCTGCTCGTCGAAGGGGCCGAAGGGGCGCGGCCGGTCCAGCACGACCACGTTCAGCGGGCTGCCCACCCGCTTCTCGATCATCGCGTGGATCGCGCGCGTGCTGACGGCCGGCGCGGTCGGCAGGTGCCAGACGCGCCCGTCGCCGTCGGGACGCTCGCCGAGGGTCGCGAGTCCGGCCGCCACGTCCTCGATGCCGGTGTAGCTGTGCGGCAGGTCGATGTCGCCCATCGCCACGACGTCCCCGCCGGTGAGCGCGCCGGGGAAGACGGCAGCGCCCAGGGACGAGTTGAGCACGCCGGGCCCGACGAAGTCGGCGCTGCGGCCGAGGACCACGCGGGCCCGGCCGGACCGGTGGGCGGCGAGGTACCGCTCGTCCAGTTCGGAACGCATCCGCCCCTTGCGGCTGGTCGCCTTCCAGGGACTGTCCTCGGTCATCACCGCTCCCCCGGTCTCGCCGTACGGGTAGAGGGTGTCGAGCACCACCAGGCGGGCACCGCTCGCCTCGACGGCGGCCAGGACGGCCTCCTGGACCCGGGGCATCACCTCGACCTGGAGGTGGTAGGCGACGTTGACGCAGTGGTACACGACGGCGGCGTCCTGTATGGCGGTGCGGGCACCGTCGGCCGTGCCGACGTCGGCGGCGACCCGCTCGACTCCCTCGATCGCCGGGCCGGTGGCCGTGCGGTCCACCAGGCGGACGGGGTGACCCCTGCGCACCAGCTCACGGGCGAGCGCGGTGCCGGCGGGGCCGGACCCCAGGACGACGTGCGGGGCGGGCGGCTGCGCGGTGGCGGTGGACATGGGATTCCTCTTTCTCCTGGGCGCTATTAATACTCCCTTTCGTTATAGACTCTAACTCTCGTGATGACCGATAGCAAGATGGTCTGGCCAGGGAGACATGGAGGGATGGAGGCAGGGAGACGGACATAGGCTGGGCGGGAATGATCAATGCACGAGGAAGGTGCTGCGCCATGGCCGTGGAGGACGCCGAACTGCCACACCTGCGCCGTTGCGTGGAGCTGGCGGCCGAGGCACTGGAGGCAGGCGACGAGCCGTTCGGGTCGGTGCTGGTGGGCGGGGACGGCACGGTGCTGACCGAGGACCGCAACCGGGTGGCCTCCGGCGACCGGACCCGTCACCCGGAGTTCGAGCTCGCGCGCTGGGCCGCCGCCCGGCTGACCCCCGAGGAACGGGCCGCGGCCACGGTGTACACGTCGGGCGAGCACTGCCCGATGTGCGCCGCCGCGCACGCCTGGGTGGGCCTGGGACGCATCGTGTACGTCGCCTCGTCGGAGCAACTGGTGGACTGGCTGACGGAGTTGGGCGTCCCGGCAGCGCCGGTGCGGCCGCTCCCGGTGCGCGAGGTGGCGCCCGGTGTGACCGTGGAGGGCCCGGTGCGTCACCTCACGGAGGAGATCCACGCGTTGCACCGGCGCTTCCACACGGGACGCGGCTGAGCCGGGGCGCCCTCCTGTCGGTACGGCGGACGGGTGCCCCGGTCCGCGGTCAGCTCTCGGTGCCCGGCCGGAAGCGCCGGTAGAGGGCAGTTCCCCCCAGCACGAGGGCGGCGCCACCGGCGAGGGCGGGCACCGTGTGGTCCGCCCCTGTGTGGGCGAGAGACACCTCTTCCCGGGGCGGGGCGGCGTGCGCGGACGGTGCGGGTCCGGCGCGCTCCTCCTCGGGGACGGACGGCTCCGGCTCCGCCGGGGGCCGCGCGGGTTCGGGCCGGTCACCGGAGTCGTTCGTCGACTCGTTGCCGACGGCCGGGTTGCCGATGCCGACCACGTTGACGCTGTTGCCGCTGACGTTCACCGGGAGGTGGACCGGCAGTTGCACGCCGTTGCCGGAGAGCACGCCGGGCGAATCCTTTCCGCTCCCCTCGGCGGACGCGCCGCCGGACGTACCGCCTGAGGCGCCCGTCTCCTGGTGCGGAGCCCCTGTGTGGGGCGACCCCGTGTGGGACGACCCCGTGTGGGACGTCCCCTTCCCTCCGGTGTTGGCGCAGCTGTTGCCCGCGGCCGGGTTGAGGAGCCCCGCCACGTTCACGGTGTTGCCGCACACGTTGACCGGCACGTCCACCGGGAGCTGGACGGTGTCGCCGGAGATCAGTCCGGGCGAACCGGCCGCGGACCCGTCGGCGCCGGCCCCGTCGGACGCGAACGCCGCGCACGCCGGCATCGCCACGGCCAGCGCGCCTGAGGCGGCGGCGACGAGCACACCGTTTCGGGTAACCCTTCTCATGAGGTTCCCTGCCTTCCAGACATGGTCGCGGGCAGTCGCCCGCACCGGTTAAAACGCGGGCGCACCATCCGAGTTATGGCTTATCGGCCTTTCACCCCATCGAGTGGGCCTTTCATCGAACAAGCGGTGCGCCGTCCCTCGCGCCGCCGCCCGGAGGCGCCGGCCGGGAAGCCCGCTTATGGTGAGCGAGGGCGCCGACCACCGGTCCGCGACGGGGCGCCCGGGAGGCATCGATGCAGGCCAAGCTGGAGACTCGGCCCTCGGTCCGGCGCCGCGCGGTCACCGGAGCGCTCGGGCTGGCCCTGCTGGGTGCGGGACTGCCCGCGGCCGGCGCCGCGACCGCTGCGACCACCACGCCCACGGCGACCACCGCGACCACCGCGACCACGCGGGACGCCGGATCCGGCATGGCCCGGTTCTACGACCAGAAGGTCACGTGGTCGGCGTGCGAGGGCATGGACATGCCGAAGGACCTGCAATGCGGCAAGGTCACCGTCCCCCTCGATTACGCGCGGCCCAAGGGGCGGACCCTCGACGTGGCCCTGGCCCGGTACCGGACGACCGGTGACTCGCGAGGCTCGGTCCTGCTGAACTTCGGCGGACCCGGCGGCTCCGGCCTCAATGAACTCGCCGTGGGCGGCAAGGAGTTCATGCACCTCACCAACGGCTACGACGTGGTCACCTTCGACCCCCGCGGCGTCGGCCGCTCCTCCCCGGTGTCCTGCGGACCGGCCACCCTGAAGATCATGGAGGCGACGGACGGGGACGGGGGGACGAGCGACCCCGAGGATGTGCTCAAGCGGCTGCGGGACGCGGCCGCCGAGTGCGCCGAGTACTCCGGCCCCGTGCTGTCCCACATAGGCACGGTCGACGCCGCCCGCGATATGGAGGTGATGCGCCGGGCACTCGGCGACGACCGGCTCAATTACCTGGGCTTCTCCTACGGGACCCGGCTCGGGGCGGTGTACGCGGCCCGGTTCCCGGACCAGGTCGGCCGGATGGTCCTCGACGGGGTGGACACGCTGACGGAACCGCTGACCGAGCAGGGGCTGGCCGGCGCCCGGGGGCAGCAGACCGCGCTGGAGAACTTCCTCGACTGGTGCGTCGAGGACATCGCCTGCCCGTTCGGCCAGGACGCCCGCACCGCCCGCGAGCAGGTCGAGCGCCTGGTCGCCTCGCTCGACTCCGACCCGGTGCCGTCGGCCTTCGGCGAGCCCTTCACCGGACAGGACATGGTCGGCGCGATCGGTCAGGCGCTCTACAGCCGGGAGCTGTGGCCGTCGCTGGAGCGGGCACTCGCGCAGCTGCTCGAGGACGGTGACACCCGGGGCCTGGAGGGCTTCTCGTCGGGCGGCGTCACCTTCCCGGTCCGGGAGCCGGTGCACGAGCCGGGCCGTGCGCCGGTGCGCGGGGACAAGGGAGCCGGCCTCACCGACGACGAGGACGTCCCCATGGACAATCTCCCGGCCGCCCTGATGGCGATCAACTGCGCGGACGATCCGGACCGTCCCACCGCCGCCCAGGTCACCGCCTCCCTAGGCCGGCTGCGCGCCCGCTACGAGGAGGCGTCACCGGTCTTCGGCCGGTACCGGCTCACCCAGGTGCTCATGTGCTACGGCCGGCCCAAGGGCACGGACTACATCCGGGACGACGTGAAGGACCTCGACACCGCGAAGATGCTCCTGGTCGGCACCCGCGGCGACCCGGCCACGCCGTACCGCTGGACCGTGGAGACCGCCGACCGGCTCGGCACCTCCGCCGTGGTCCTGGACAACCGGGGCGAGGGGCACACCGGCTACGCCTCCTCCGAGTGCGTGCACCGCAAGGTCGACGACTTCCTGCTGTACGGCTCCCTGCCGCCGGACGGCAGCTCCTGCGGCCCCGAGTCCGCCACCGGCACCGGGTCCGACTGAGCGGCGACCTGCTCCGAATGCCTGATATGCCCATGGGGCCTATCGTGCTGACATGGAGCACGATCTGAGTCCCGCCACCCTCGCCGAACTGCGGCGCCCCCGCCCGTATCCGGCCGTGTCCGTCCTGACGCCGACGCACCGCCGCGAGCCGGACAACGCCCAGGACCGGGTCCGGCTGCGCAACGCGGTCGCCGCGGCCAAGAAACAGCTGGAGGAGGATCCGGCGGTCAGCCGCGACCGGCGCACGGAGGTGTCCCGAGAACTCGACCGGGCGCTCGCCGAGGTCGACCTGACCTACGCCGAGGACGGTCTGGCGATCTTCGCCGCCCCCGGTGAGCACCAGGTCTGGACGCTCAGCCGTTCCGTGCCCGAGCGCGTGGTCCTCTCGGACACCTTCCTCACCCGCAACCTCGTCGCCGCGCAGGCCGCCGAGCGGCCGTACTGGGTGCTGTCGGTCGCCGCCGACCGCGTCAAGCTGTGGAGCGGCGGCGCGGGCCGGGTCGTGGAGGAACACCTCGGCGGCTTCCCTCTGGACCGGCCCGCGGAGGACTTCGACCCCGAGCGCCAGGAGCGGATCGGTGACGCGCCGAGCACCTTCCGGGACGAGGGCACCCGCAGGTTCCTGCGCGACGCCGACGCCGCGATGGGCAGGGTGCTGCGCGCGCATCCCCGGCCGCTGTACATCACCGGTCCCGAGCCGGCGCTGTCCCTGTTCGACGAGGCGGGCGCCCTGGCCGCGGACGCGGTGCTGGTCCCGCACGGCGGGCTCGCGCACGGCACCGCCGAGGCGGTGTGGCAGGCGGTGCGGCCGGTGCTCGAGGACGAGGCGCGCGGACAGGTCGAGGCGGTGGCCAGGGAACTGGACGCGGCCCGTGGCCGGAAAGACTTCGCGGCCGGGGTGGACGAGCTGTGGGAGAGCGCCCACACCGGCCGCGTCCGGCTGCTGGCCGTCGAGGAGGGCTTCAAGGTGACGATGCGCGACGACGGCGAGCACCTGCTCCCGGCGGGCGACGGCGACCTGGACGCCCGCGAGGACATCGTGGACGAGATCGTCGAGCAGTGCCTGGAGACCGGTGCCGACGTCCGCTTCGTGCCGGACGGGGCGCTCGGGGACGCGGACGGCATCGCGGGCGTGCTGCGGTACTGACGCCCGCCACTGCGGCACCCCCGGGAACCGCTCCCCTCCGGACGCCTCTTGACGCGCGTGAAAGCCTGTTTGCCGTACACGGACACGGACACGCACCCGCTGCTCGCGGGTGCGCGGCGGACGGTGAAGGAGCGGGCGCGGCGTGAGTGGACTTCTGGGTGTGGCGGTCCTGGGTGCGGGACACATGGGCGCCGACCACATACGACGCCTCGACCGGGTGGTGAGCGGTGCCCGGGTCGCCGCGGTGGCGGACCCCGACGCCGAGCGGGCGAAGGAGGCCGTGGGCGGCATCGCCGGGGTGGTCGTGCACACGGACGCCGAGGCCGCCCTGGACGCGCCGGGCGTCGAGGCGGTCCTGATCGCCTCGCCCGGCGAGGCGCACGAGGAGGCCCTGCTGGCCGCCTTCGCGCGGGGGCTGCCGGTGCTGTGCGAGAAGCCCATGGTGCCGGACTCCGCGGGTGCGCTGCGGGTGGTGGAGGCGGAGGCGCGTCTCGGCCGGAGGCTGGCGCAGATCGGGTTCATGCGGCGGTACGACGCCGAGTACCAGCGGCTGAAGTCCCTGCTGGACGGCGGACGCCTCGGCCGGCCCCTGATGCTGCACTGTGTGCACCGCAACGTCTCCTCTCCGCCGCACTTCACCTCGGCGATGCTGGTCAACAGCTCCGTCTCGCACGAGATCGACGCGGCCCGCTGGCTGCTCGGCCAGGAGCTGAGCGCGGTGACCGTGGTGCGTCCGCGGCCGTCGGCCGGTGCGCCCGAGGGCCTGCTCGATCCGCAGTTCGTGCTCTTCGAGACCGAGGGCGGCGCCGTGGTGGACGTGGAGGTCTTCGTCAACTGCGGCTTCGGCTACGAGGTGCGCTGCGAGGCCGTCTGCGAGGCGGGCAGCGCCCGGATCGGCGCGGCCCACACCATGGTGGTGACGGCCGAGGGCGGCGCCCGGGAGGAAGTGGCGCAGGACTACCTCGTGCGGTTCGCCGACGCCTACGACCGCGAGGTGCGGAGCTGGGTGGACGCCACCCGTCGGGGCCGGGTCACCGGGCCCGGTGCCTGGGACGGGTACGCGGCGGCGGCGGTCGCCGAGGCCGGGGTGCGGGCGCTGGAGACGGGCGCGCGCACGTCCGTCGAACTGGCGCCCCGTCCGGCCCTGTACGACCCGGCATAGAACAAGGGTCCGACGAACGTCAGAGCGACGACGCCCTCGGGGTCCGATCCCCTTCAAGTCCCGTAGCGAACCTACGACTTGCCCCGGTCCACGGGTACGCCGAGCGCGTAGCCGAGTCACCCCGGGAAGACTGTGGCATATGCCGGAAGCACCACCGTATCGTGTGTCGCCGAATCCCTTACGGGGCATGGCGGGCTGTGCAACAGTCGTAACGGTCCTTCCGTCAGCCCCGGTTCCCCTTGGTCGTACCGTCAGCACATCGGAGTGCGTCATGTCGTCCCATCTCTCCGCGGACCACCCGGCCGCCCAGCCACCGGGACCCGGCTCGGTCGAGGCGCTCATATCGCAGGCCCGGCGGCTGCGGGGCGACGTGGACGCGGTACGGCGGGACAGCCAGGACGACACCACGGACCCCCGGGGACGCTGGCAGCGCGCCCTGTACGACCTGGCGCTGCACCAACTCACCGACCTAGACGCGCACTTGGCGCAGCTGCGGGACGGCCCCGCGCTCGCGCCCCGCGCCGGTTCACTGCTCAGCCGGGTCGGCAGCGCGGAGTGGAACCTGCTGACGGACGAGGCCGAGTGGTCCGGGGAACTCTTCCGCATCCTGGGCCGCGACCCGGCGTCCGTCCCGCTCAGCCTCGACGAACTCCCGTCCCTGGTACTCCCCGAGGACCGCCCGAAGCTCACCGCGATGGTCACCGACTGCCTCGTCGACGCCCGGCCCATCGACGGCGAGTTCCGCGTGGTGCGCCCCGACGGCACCGTACGCACCGTGCACATGATGGGCGAGCCCGTCCTCGACGCCGACGGCAGCACCGCCTCGATGTGGGCGGTGCTCCGGGACGTAAGCGAACTGCGCCGCAGCCAGCGGGCGGTGAGCGAGACCCATGACTCGCTCCGGTATCCTCCGCCGCCGCCCTGGCACGGTCTGCTCCGGTTCCCGGAGGCGGGACGGCCCGGCCTCGACCTGGCCGCCGCGCACCTCCCGTCGGCCTCCGCCACGAGCCTCACCGGCCCGCGGTCCCGGTACGACGGGTGGTACGACGCGTGTCCGCTCGGAGCCGACGACGAAACCCTGCTCACCGTCGGCGGCTTCGGTCGCTCGGAGACCGAGGCGCACGGCCCGGTGATGCTGATCGGCGCCCTGCGCGGCCTGGCGCTGGCCGGCACCCGGCCCGCGGGGCTCCGGGACCGGCTGGCCGAACTGCTCCGGACCACCGCCCTGCCGCCGGTGCACGACGCCGTGTACTGCGGCTTCCGGCCGGACACCCGCACCCTGACCTGGGCCCACGCCTCGGGCCCCGCCCCGCTGCTCTTCCGCGGCGGAACGGGGCGTGCGCTGACCGGACGGGACGGGCCGTCCGGGCAGGCCGAGGCGACCCTGGAAGCGGGCGACCTGCTGCTCCTGCACACCGGGGCACTCGAACCGGCGGCCGTGGAGCTCCTCCTCTCGCTGGCCCCCCGACTGACCGGGGCGGGCTCCGCACAGGACGGCGTACGGACGGTGACACGGGAGCTCGGTGGGTTTCCGGGTCGTCAGGACGCCTGTGTGCTGATGGCCCGGGTGACGCTGTGAGACCTGCGGGAGTCCCGCGTGAAGAGCGTCGTCGCCTACGCCGGCGCGACGCTGCCGCCCCGTCCCTTCCCCTTGGGTGACCTGCCGGGTGACTTGACCTTCGGCAGGGCCAGCTTGATCTCCTCCCGCAGCTCCTGGATCTTCGGGTAACCGGCGTACTCGGCGGTGAGCCGGTACATCTGGCGCAGCCGGTCCCAGGTCCGCTGGGAGGAGTTGGACCCCATCGACACCAGGGCCAGACGCGCGTACCGGTCCGCCTGTTCGGGGTCGTCGGCGATGAAGCACGCGGAGGCCATCGACAGGTAGTCGAAGATCTTCGACCGCTGCCGGCCGTCGATCCTCAGGGCCAGGGCCTTGTCCGCGTAGTGCTGGGCGTGCGCGGCGGCTCCCGGTTCGAACTCGGCCAGCGTCCGGTAGGCCAGGGCCTGCATGCCGTACAGGTCCTCCTCCTTGAACGTCTGCATCCAGTCCGGGGCCGGCCCGTCCGCCTTGTCGGAGACGAAGAGGTCCTCGGCCCGTCCCAGGGTGCGGCGCATCGCCTGGCCCTTGCCCATGGATGCCTGCGCCCAGGCCTCGATGGTGTACAGCATGGCCTTGGTGCGCGGCAGCACCTGCTCGCCGGAGCCGGACTGGGCGAGCTTCATGAGGTCCAGGGCCTCGTCGGGACGCCCCAGGTGCACCATCTGGCGGGCCGCCCGGGAGAGCGCCTCGCCCGCCCGGGGGCGGTCACCGCCCTCGCGGGCGGCGTGCGCCGCGATGACGAAGTACTTCTGGGCCGTGGGTTCCAGGCCGACGTCGTGCGACATCCAGCCCGCGAGGACGGCGAGGTTGGCGGCGACGCCCCACAGGCGCCGCTGGAGATGGGGTGGGTGGTGGTAGGCGAGCATCCCGCCCACCTCGTTGAGCTGGCCCACCACGGCCTTGCGCTGGAGACCGCCGCCGCGGGCGGCGTCCCAGGCGCGGAACACCTCGACCGAGCGCTCCAGTTCCTCCACTTCCTGCGACCCGATGGGGGCGGCCTCGTAGCGGTCGAACCCGGCGGGGTCGGCGTGCAGGGGGTGGTGGGGGTCGGGAGCGTCGGCCGCCAGGGCCGGGTCGGTGTGCAGCCAGTCGTGCATGGCGCTGCTGAGTGCGGAGCCCGCGGCGAGCGCGGCGCCCGCGCCCACCAAGCCGCGTCGGTTGAGCATGAGGTCCATTCCCGTGAATTCGGTGAGGACCGCCGCGGTCCGCTCGGGCGCCCACGGCACGCCGTCGGGATGCTCTTCGCTCCCGCCGGGTGGCCGTTTCCCCGCACGCCCGTGCCGGACCAGACCGAGGTCCTCGATGGTCACGACACGGCCGAGACGCTCGGTGAACAGAGCCGCCAGCACCCGCGGCACCGGATCGCGCGGGATCTCTCCCATGTCGATCCACCGCCGCACCCGCGAGGTGTCGGTCGCCAGCTGGGGGTGGCCCATGGCCGCCGCCTGCCGGTTGACCAGCCTCGCGAGTTCGCCCTTGGACCAGCCGGCCAGGCCGAACAGGTCCGAAAGACGGGTGTTGGGTTCTCCGCTCACGTCAAGCCCCCAGGTTCTCGGCTGAGTTGACAGTAGCCCCGTGCGGGTTGCCGGGCGACTATTCGCCACCGTTCGCCAGGGTGCGCCAGATGGTGTGCCACGGGCGGCCGGGTGTCAGGTAGGAATGCGCCACCCCGACCCGGTCTCCGTGGGGGTACTCCCCAGGGTGGCCCCGGGCGGCCGGTCGGGCGGCGCGACGGCTTTCGGAAGAGGTGCTCTCCGGCAGCGAACGGGCTGGACCGGACCGGTACTTCTTCAGGCAGGCACAGCAGGCACACGAAGGGATCTGTCTCGCCCATGTACGCAGCATCGTCCTCCGTGTCCGCCCCGCAGCGCTCGTTGCACCCCCGCCCGACGGCGGGTGGCGGCCCCTATCTCGCCCCCGCGCGTCCGGCGGCCCCGGTGCTCGGGGCCGGCAGGGCGCGGCTCGGCGCGGGGCCCGGCACCCAGCCGCTCAGCGGAAGAATCGACCTGTCCGGCCCCCAAGGGGCCCAACTGCGCACGGCGATCGCCGCCGTGCACCGGATCTGTCCGGAGTTCTCCCCCGTGCAGGTACTGCGGCGCAGCGGGCGGTCCGTGCTCCTGGTCGGCACCACCGGGCGCAGCACGGCGGTGGCCAAGTGCTTAGTGGACCACTCCCCCGCGTGGGCGGAACGCAGTCGGCACGAGATAGGGGCATACCGCTCGTTCGTCCGGCAGCGCCCCCCGGTGCGGGTGCCGAGACTGATCGCGGCGGACCCGGACAACGGCACGCTGGTCATCGAGCGGATGCCCGGACGGGTGGCGGCGCTGCAGCGGCATCCCCTGGAGGCCCCGCCGCGGGCCGACATCAGGGCGGCCATCGGGGCGGTCTGCCGACTCAACGCGTGGCGGCCGCCGGCCGGCACCTTCGACGCCCCGCTGGACTACGCCGCCCGGATCTCCCGCTACCACGAGCTGGGGCTGCTCACCGACCGGGACCTGGGCGACCTGCAAAAGCTGCTGCACGGCATCGCCCACGCGGGCGGCCGGCAGGGCATGGGCCAGTTCTGTCACGGTGACGCGCTGCTGTCCAACGTCCTGATGTCACCGGCGGGTCCGGTGCTGGTGGACTGGGAGCACGCGGGCTGGTACCTGCCGGGCTACGACCTGGCGACCCTGTGGGCCGTCCTCGGCGACGCCCCGGAGGCCCGCCGTCAGATCAGCCAGATCGCGCAGTCGACGGGCACGGCGGCGCGTGACGCCTTCCTGGTGAACCTGATGCTCGTACTGACCAGGGAGATCCGTACGTACGAGACGGCCGTGCAGCGTTCGATGCACGACACGGCCGCGGCACCGTCGGCGCCGGCCCATCCCGGTGCCGCGCCGACCGGCGAGGAGCAGCGGCTGCTGCTGCGCCGGCTGCACGACGACTGCCAGATGGCCCGGCGGGCCGTGCGGGCGGCGGTCGGCACCCGCTGACGGCGGGGACCAGAGAAAGACGCCAGAGGAAGACGACAGTCCGCGGTGCGCCCCCCGGGTGGGGGCGCACCGCGGATTTCGCGTGTGCGCCACCCGGGTGTGTGCAGGGGCCATTGGTGTACGCCACTGACGCCGCGCAGGCCGGTGGGCCGCCGCCACGAAACTCGCCGAACCCTGGCTGACGTGGGAAATCGCCGCCATGACGGCATGATTGACGGATCGTCCGACCGCCGGGTACCACTGACCCACGCCCGGCCCCGCACCCCCGTCACGCCCCGTCCTGCCCCACCGTCACAGGAGGCCGCCTTGCGAGGAACCCCCGTCGTGCCCGCCCTGGCCACCGCGGCTCTGCTGCTGCCGCTGCTCGGCGCGGCACCGTCCGCCGCCGCGCCTCCCGACGCGCCACCCGCCCCGGACCGCCTCCAGCGGGCGTTCGCCACCGCGGCGGCCGAGTACCACGTGCCGCAGAGCGTCCTGCTCGGCGTCTCCTACCTTCAGTCCCGCTGGAACGCGCACGGGGGCGCGCCGAGTGTGACCGGCGGCTACGGCCCGCTGCACCTCACCGACGCCCGCACCGCCCTGGCCGGGGCGTCGCACCACGGCGAGGGCTCCGAGGACCCGCGCGGCGACGACGCGCGCGCCGCACTGCGCCCGGCGGGCGGTGCCCCCGCTCCCTCCACCGACCTGCCGGCCCGGCTGACCACGCTGCCGAGGGCCGCCGAGCTGACCGGGCTGAGCCCCGAGGCGCTGCGCACGGACCCGGCCGCGAACGTGTCCGGCGGTGCCGCGCTGCTCGCCGCCGCGCAGCGGGAACTGGGTGAGCCGCTCAGTGCCGACCCGGCGGACTGGTACGCGGCGGTGGCCCGTTTCTCAGGCGCGGAGGACTCCGCGACGGCGGCGGCGTACGCCGACGACGTGTACCAGGTCATCCGCACGGGTGAGCGGCGCACCACGGACGCCGGTCAGCGGGTCGTCCTGGCCGCCCGCCCCGACGTGGCACCGGACGTCTCGCAGCTGGACGACGCGGGCCTGCGCGCCGCGTCCGCGGCCGGCACGGAGTGCCCGAAGTCGGTGTCCTGCGAGTGGGTCCCCGCGCCGTACGAGGAGTTCGGGGACGGCGACTACGGCAACCACGACCTGGGCAGCCGGCCGGCCTCCCAGCGCATCCGCTACATCGTCGTGCACGACACGGAGGGCACCTGGAACGGTGTCCTCAACATGGTCCAGGACCCCACCTATGTGTCCTGGAACTACACGTTGCGCTCCACCGACGGCCACATCGCCCAGCATGTGAAGGCCAAGGACGTGGCCTGGCACGCGGGCAACTGGTACGTCAACGCGGGGTCGATCGGCCTGGAGCACGAGGGCTTCCTGGCGGAACCGGACGCCTGGTACACGGAGGCGATGTACCGGTCGTCGGCGCGGCTGGTGAAGTACCTGGCGAAGAAGTACGACATCCCGCTGGACCGGCAGCACGTCCTCGGCCACGACAACGTGCCCGGTACCACCACGGCGACGATCCCGGGCATGCACACCGACCCGGGCCCGTACTGGGACTGGCGGCACTACTTCCAGCTGCTCGGCCGCCCCTTCGAGCCGACCGCGGGCAAGAAGTCGTCCCTGGTGACGATCCGCCCCGACTACGACGCCAACCGCCCCGAGTACACCGGCTGCGAGACGGCGGGGACGCCCTGCGCGGCGCACGGCTCCAGCGAGGTGCGGCTGTACTCCGACCACGACGTGAACGCGCCGCTGATCAAGGACATCGGCCTCGGCACCACCCCCACGACCGGGGTGAACGACCTGTCCTCCCGGGTCTCCACGGGCCAGCAGTACGCGGTGGCCGACCGCTGGGGCGACTGGACGGCCATCTGGTACCTGGGACAGAAGGCGTGGTTCCGCAACCCGGCGAAGAGTCCGGCGGCGGTGCCCGCGTCGGGGCGGGTGCTCACTCCGAGGAAGGGTCTGGCAAGCGTCCCGGTGTACGGGCGCGCGTACCCGGAGAAGGCCGCCTACCCGGCGGACGTGCCGGCCCAGGCGGTGTCGCCGCTGCCGTACACCCTGCCCGCGGGGCAGAAGTACGCGGTCGGTGAGAAGGTGCCCGGCGAGTACTACTACGCGGTCACCTTCGACGCGGCCTCGCACCGGGTGGTGACCGGAAAGGACCAGTACTACGAGATCCAGTACGGCCACCGGGTCGCGTACGTGCGCGCCGCCGACGTGACGGTCTCGGACGTGCGGTAGGCCGGTAGGCCGAGGCCGGGGAGCCGGGTCTCAGCCCTGCTGGAAAAGCTCCGCCGGGAGCGGCTTCAGCAGGGCGTACAGATCGTCGGTGATGGGGCGGTCCCAGGCGGCGATGGTCACCAGGACGCCGTCGCTGCGGTCGAACTGCACGCAGGAGATCCGGCTCTCGGAGAGCTTGAGGCGGCGCACGATGAGCAGGTTGTCGCCCTGCATCACGGGAACGTCCTCGGCGCCGACGACCGTGATCTCCTCGTCGTTCTCCAGCGCGAGGAGCAGCTGGGCCACCTCGAAGGGGATCTCGCCCTCAGGGACGTCGCGGGCCGGGGAGCCGTCCGGGAGGTTGCCGATGATCATCGCGGGGCCGCGGCCGCCGAACAGGTCGTAGCGCAGGAAGACGCCCTGGCAGCTGCCGTCGGGCGCGGGCAGCAGACCGGCGCCGAGGTTGCCGGGCCAGTCGCCCGGGTCCATGGCCAGTACGTCGAAGTCGGGCCCGGCGGGTGTGGCGCTGCGGCGGCGGAGGAACGACATGCCGCAATGGTACGTGGCCGAGGGCCCCGGGCGACGTGCGGGCGGCCGTCCGGCCGGGCTACCCGGTCCGCCGGTGCCGGTCCTGGTGGCGGGCCACCCTGGCCCGGTTGCCGCAGGAGGGCTTGCACCACTCCTGACGCGGGTGCTCCTTGAGGAAGTAGCGCACGCAGCGCGGTGCGTGGCAGGCCCGCAGCCGCTGCCGGTCGGGCCCCGCGAGGAAGCCGATCACGGCCTGCGCGAGGGCCGCGGCGAGGTCGGCCCGCGCGCCCTGCGCGGGCACGGCACGCACGACGGGCTCGGCGGTGTCCGCCCAGGCCAGGACGGGGACCGTGGGGGTGCGGGCGGCGGCCTCGTTCAGGAGCCGCAGGGCCTGCGGCACGGGCAGCAGCCGGGCGGCGTCGGCGGGGCTCGGCTCGCCGGGGCGCACGGCGCGGGCGAAGAGGGCGCGGGCGGCGGCCCGTACGTCCCGTACGGCGGCCAGGGCGGAGGCGTCGGCCGCGAAACCCTCGGTGCCGGGCAGGACGCCGGGGTGCGCGCCGACCCAGGCGGTGAGTCCGGCGGGGTCGGCCAGGTCGTCGGCGATCCCGCCGTGTCCGTCGTGCCGGACGGTCAGCGCGAGGTCGAGTGCGATCCGGGTGTCCTTGCCGGGCGAGTCCTGCATGGGGCCGATGATAGGCAGGCCGGACGGGCCGGGTGTCACTCCTCCGGGGGAGCCGGTGGCACCACCGCGATCGGGGCGGCCGCGTGCAGCAGCACGGCGTGGGTGACCGAGCCCATCATGCGGGCGGGAGCCAGCAGGCGCCGGCGGTGCCGGCCGACGACGACCAGGTCGGCGTCCCTGGCGGCCGCGACCAGGTTCCCGGCGGCGTCGCCGGGCACGACGTGGGTGTCGGCCCGGACGTCGGGGTGGCGGCCGCGGTAGGGGGCGAGCAGGCCGTCGGCCAGGACCCGCGTCTCGCTCTCGACGGAGACCTCGTCGATCACCAGGGGCATCATCTGACCCGCCGCGGCCCAGGTCTGCACCGGCCACGGGTAGGCGGCGACCACCTGGAGGCGGGCGCCGCGCAGCTCGGCCTCGGTGAAGGCGAAGGTCAGCGTGGCCTCGTCGGGGCTGTCCACGTGCAGGCCGACCACCACCCGAGGGCCGGGTTCGGCGGATGCCTCGCCGTGGACCTCGCGTCCGGGGCGGGGCACCACGACGACGGGGCATTCGGCGTCGCGGGCGGCGGCCATGCCGTTGGAGCCGAGCAGCAGGCCGGTGAAGCCGCCCCGGCCGCGGGAGCCGAGGACGAGCAGTTGGGCGTCGGCGCCCAGTTCCGGCAGCAGGGCGCCCGGTACGCCTTCCATGCCCACGTACTCCGTCGGCACGGCGAAGGCCCGCCCCTGGAGGTGCGCGCGTGCCTGGTCGAGCGCCGGGTCCTCGGCGGTGTCCGGCGGGCCCGCGACCAGGACGTCGGTCTGGGCCCAGGCGGCGTACTGGCGGACGTGCACCACCCGCAGGGGTGCCTCGCGCCGGTGGGCGGCGTCGAGCGCCCAGTCCAGGGCGCGCAGGCCGTCGTCGGAACCGTCGACCGCCGCGATGACCGGCAGGGTGCTCATGGGTCCTCACCTCCGGAGTACGCACTTCCCCCCGGCGGCGGACCGGACACCCGGGTTCGGCCGGTCGGCGCACTCCCGCGGTGCCTACGTGAGGTCGAACTCCCCTTCCCGCGCTCCCGACACGAACGCGCCCCATTCCGCCGGGGTGAAGATCAGGGAGGGGCTCTGCGGGCTGCCGCTGTTCCGCATGGCGATGAACCCCTCGACGAAGGCGATCTGGACATCCCCCAGGCCCCGGCTGCTGGACTGCCACTGCGCGTTGCTGAGGTCCAGCTCGGGCTTGTCCCAGCCCATGAGCGGGCGCTGGTGGGTGGTGCTCTCGGCCACGTCCGTGCTCCTCCCGGTTTCGTCGTGCGCGGCCAGCCTAGCGATCGGGTCGGACCGCCGACAGGCCACGTGGGAAGTGCGGTGCGAAGAGACACGAAGGAGATCGCCCACCGGCCGCCGTTCTGTCGCACCACCGGAATGCCGCGTCAGGAACCGGTGAGGCGGTCCCGCAGTTCCCTCTTGAGGATCTTTCCGCTGGCGTTGCGCGGCAGGGCGTCCACGAACCGTACGCGTTTGGGCGCCTTGAACGCGGTGAGCCGCTCGCGGGCGTGGGCGATGAGTTCGTCCTCGGTGACCTCGCCGCGCGGGACGACGACGGCCGTGACGGCCTCGATCCACCGCTCGTCGGGCAGGCCGATCACGGCGGCCTCGGCGACGGCGTCGTGCGTGTAGAGGGCGTCCTCGACCTGGCGGGAGGCCACCAGGACGCCACCGGAGTTGATGACGTCCTTCACGCGGTCGACGATGGTGTAGTAGCCGTCCGCGTCCCGTACGGCGAGGTCGCCGGAGTGGAACCAGCCGTCGCGGAAGGCGGCCTCGGTCTCCTCGGGCTTGTCCCAGTAGCCGTCGCACAACTGCGGGGAGCGGTAGACGATTTCGCCGGGTGTGCCGTCGGGCACGTCCTTGCCGTCCTCGTCGACCACGCGCGCTTCGACGAACAGGACGGGGCGGCCGCAGGAGTCCATGCGGCCCTCGTGCTCGTCCGGGCCGAGGACGGTGGCGAGGGGGCCGATCTCGCTCTGGCCGAAGCAGTTGTAGAAGGCGAGGTGGGGCAGGCGGGCGCGCAGCCGCTCCAGGACGGGCACCGGCATGATCGACGCGCCGTAGTAGGCCTTGCGCAGGCCGTCGAGGTCGCGGGTGGCGAAGTCGGTGCGGTTGGCGAGGCCGATCCACACGGTCGGCGGTGCGAAGAGGCTGTCCACGCGGCCCGCTTCGATCAGGTCGAAGAGCCGGTCGCCGTCGGGCGCGTCCAGAATGACGTTGGTCGCGCCGACCGCGAGGTAGGGCAGCAGGAAGACGTGCGTCTGCGCCGAGTGGTAGAGCGGGAGCGCGTGCGCGGGGCGGTCTCCGGCGCCGAGGTCCAGGGCGGTGATGGCGCTCAGGTACTCGTGCACCAGCGCACGGTGGGTCATCATCGCGCCCTTGGGCAGCGCGGTGGTGCCGGAGGTGTAGAGCAGTTGCACCAGGTCCTCGGCGCCCGGTTCGGGGCCGTCGTACGCGGGCGCCGAGGCGAGGCGGGCCAGGAGCGAGTCGTCGGCGTCGCACAGCGGCAGGGTGCGGGTCCCGCCGGGGAGCCGGGCGGCGAGGCCGGGGGCGGCGAGGACCAGGGTGCTGCCTGACTGGCCGACGAGGTAGGCGAGGTCGTCGCCGGTGAGGTTCTGGTTGACCGGGACGTGCACCAGGCCCGCGCGGGCGCAGGCCAGAAACGCGATCAGGTAGGCGTCGGAGTTGTGGCCGTAGGCACCGACCCGGTCGCCGGGGGACAGTCCCTCGCCCCGCAGGACGCTCGCCGCGCGGGAGACCGCGGTGTCCAGCTCCTGGTAAGTCCAGGAGCGGTCGCGGTACTCCACCGCGACGCGTGCCGGGGTGCGTCGGGCGCTGCGCCGCAGCACCCCGTCGACCGTGCTGCCGTGTCCGGGCGTCATGACCTGATCCTCGGCCGGTGGCGGGGACGGGTCAAGCGGTGCGTGCGCCCGACGGCTCCGCGCATCCGCTCCGCTCACCCCATTGACACGACCCGTCACTGACAGGAAAGTTTCACTCCGCACGGCGATCCGGGAAAGATACTTTCAGCTTCGGCGGCGGGAGACTCTTCGATGGCCGGTCAGGCGACGAACGGATGCACACGGCGTCAACTGGGCGCAGGTGCCCTGGCCCTGGGGGGTGCCCTGGCCATCGCCCCGTTCGCGGCCGGGCCGGCCGAGGCCGTCTCCGGCCAGGGCCGCCGCCCCACCCTGCGGCACGGCACCGCCGGACGCGCCGGACTGCTCCCGGGCCATCTGCGTCAGCTCGTCACCGACGCCGAGACGTTCCTCGGCCCGTCCCCCGTGCACCCGTGGTACGCGGGCGCCGTGCTGCTCGCCGGCCGGGGCGGCACGGTGGCGCTGCACGAACCGATCGGCATGGCGGTGCGGTACCGGTCCTACGACGAGGCGACCGACACCGGCGTGGAGTTCCCGGCGGGTGAGCAGATCCCGATGGCCCGGGACACGGTGTTCGACCTCGCGTCGATCTCCAAGCTGTTCACCTCGATCCTCGCCGTGCAGCAGCTGGAGCGGGGCGCGCTGGAGCTGGAGGCGCCGGTCGCCTCGCACCTGCCGGACTTCGGCCGGGCGGGCAAGCAAGGCGTGACGACCCGTCACCTGCTCACCCACACCTCGGGTTTCCGGGCGTGGATCCCGCTGTACGCCGCGCCCACGTACGAGGAGAAGGTCCAGCTCGTCTACGACGAGGCGCCCGTGAACGCCCCCGGGACCGCGTACCTGTACTCGGACCTGAACCTGATCTCGCTGCAACTCGTGCTGGAGCGGATCACGGGCCGCACCCTGGACGTGCTGCTGCGCGACGAGATCACCGAGCCGCTCGGTCTCACCCGCACCCGCTACAACCCGCCCGCCTCCTGGCGGCCGGGGATCGCGGCCACCGAGGACGCCCGCAAGCCGTGGTCCGGCCTGGACCGCGGTCTGGTGTGGGGCGAGGTGCACGACGAGAACGCCTTCAGCCTGGGCGGCGTCGCCGGTCACGCGGGGGTGTTCTCCTCGGCGTGGGACCTCGCGGTCCTCGGCCGTACGCTGCTCAACGGCGGTTCCTACGGCCGGGCCCGCGTCCTGCGGCCGGAGTCGGTGGAGCTGATGTTCACCGACTTCAACACCGACTTCCCGGGCGACGAGCACGGCCTCGGCTTCGAGCTGTACCAGCACTGGTACATGGGCGCGATGGCGACACCGCGCACGGCCGGGCACACCGGTTTCACGGGCACCTCGCTGGTGCTCGACCCGACGACCGACTCGTTCCTCGTCGTGCTCGGCAACTCCGTCCACCCGGTGCGCGGTTGGCGTTCCGGGTCGGCTCCCCGGGTGGCGGCGGGCACCAACCTGGCGCGGGCGGTGCCGGTCCGTCCGGCACACGGGCGCACGGCGTGGTTCTCGGGGACGGCGAGTTCCGCCACGGCCACGCTCACGCTGCCCGCCCTGGACACATCGGCCGGCCGGGCCCGGCTGCGCTGCGCGCTGTGGTGGGACACCGAGCCCGGCTCGGACACCCTGGTCCTGGAGGCGTCGACCGACGGCGGCGCCGGCTGGCAACCCGTGCCGTTCACCACCACGCACCGCGGCGAGGCGCCCCGGGAGCATCCGGAGGGCTCGGCCACCGGCTGGTCGGGACGCGTCTGGCACCAACTGACCGCCGGCCTCCCGGCCGCGCGGAGCCTCACCCTGCGCTGGCGGTACACGACCGACCGGCTGTACGTGGGTCGCGGGGCGTACGCCGATGGGCTGCGCGTGGAGGCGGGCGGCGGCGTCCTGTTCCACGACGCGCGCCCGGCGGACGCGGCGCGCGTGGAGGCGGTGGGGTGGACGGCGTCGGCCGACTAGCCGCGCGCAAGCGCCCTCAGCCCCCGGTGCCGTCCAGCACCGCCATCGCCGCGTTGTGTCCCGGCACCCCGCTCACCCCTCCCCCGCGCACGGCGCCCGCGCCGCACAGCAGGACGTTCGCCTGCCCGGTCTCCACTCCCCAGTGGCCGGTGCCCTCCTGGGCGTGGGGCCAGGACAGCTCGCGGTGGAAGATGTTCCCGCCGGGCAGGCGCAGGTCGCGTTCCAGGTCGAGCGGCGACCTGGCCTCGATGCAGGGCCGCCCGTCGGCGTCGGTCGCCAGGCAGTCCGCGAGGGGCTCGGCGAGGTGGGCGTCGAGCTGGGCCAGGGTCGACTTCAGCAGTTCCTCGCGTACGGCGTCGTTGTCCCGGGCGAAGAGGCGGGCCGGTGTGTGCAGGCCGAACAGGGTGAGGGTGTGCATGCCCTCGGCGGCCAGGCCGGGGGCGAGGATCGTGGGGTCGGTCAGCGAGTGGCAGTAGATCTCGGAGGGCGGCGCGTCGGGCAGTTCACCGGCGGCCGCCCGGGCGTGCGCGGCGGCCAGCTGCTCGTACCCCTCGGCGATGTGGAAGGTTCCGGCGAAGGCCTCGCGCGGGTCGGCCTCGGGGTCGCGCAGTCGTGGCAGCCGGGTCAGCAGCATGTTCACCTTGAGCTGGGCGCCCTCGGCGGGCGGGGGCGGCGCCTGTCCGGTGAGCGCCGCCAGGTCCCGCGGGGAGGCGTTGACCAGGACGTGGCGGGCAGCGGCGACGTGCTCGCCGTCGGCCGAGCGGTAGGTGACCTCGGCGGTGTGCCCGTCCGCGTCGATCCGCACCGCCTCGTGTCCGGTGGCGAGCACGGCACCGGCGGCGCGGGCCGCGTCGGCCAGCGCGTCGGTGAGGGCGCCCATGCCGCCGACGGGCACGTTCCAGGCGCCGGTGCCGCCGCCGATCACGTGGTAGAGGAAGCAGCGGTTCTGGACCAGCGAGGGGTCGTGGGCGTCGGCGAAGGTGCCGATCAGCGCGTCGGTGAGGGCCACGCCCCGGACCAGGTCGTCGGCGAAGTGCTCCTCGATCGCGACGCCGACCGGCTCCTCGAACAGGGCCCGCCAGGCCGTCTCGTCGTCGACCCGGCGGCGCAGTTCGTCCCGGGTGGGCAGCGGTTCGGTGAGGGTCGGGAAGACCCGCTGGGCCACGTGGCCGGTCAGGGCGTAGAAGCGCTGCCAGGCGGCGTACTCCCGCTCCGAGCCGGTGAGCCGGGCGAAGGACGCGCGGGTGCGGCGCTCGCCCCCGCCGACCAGGAGCCCGGTGGGCCGCCCGGCGCGCTCCACGGGCGTGTACGAGGAGACGGTGCGCGCACGCACCCGGAAGTCCAGGCCGAGGTCCCGCACGATCTTCCTGGGCAGCAGGCTGACCAGGTACGAGTACCGCGACAGCCGTGCGTCGATCCCGGCGAACGGCCGCGTGGACACGGCCGCCCCGCCGGTGTGGTCCAGCCGTTCGAGAACCAGCACGGAGCGCCCGGCCCGGGCCAGGTAGGCGGCGGCGACCAGGCCGTTGTGGCCGCCGCCGACGATGACGGCGTCAAAGGCGCGGGAGGTGCGGGGCGGGGTCGTCATGGCTCTTGGTAACACGGGCGGATCGGGGGCGGCCAGCCCGCCGACGGGCACCGTCCGCGGTCAGCGTGCCGCCCCGCGCGGTGCCGCGACCCCGCGGTACCGCTCCGCGGCCTCGGCGGTGCGGCCGAGCCGGCCCCCATGGCGTCGCCCCGCCCCCGTGGTTCAGTCCGCCCCGCCCTCCCTTGGCCGGTCCAGTACGGCCGCTTGTCGTCCGATGTTGTACGGCGCCGGGCGCGCGGCCGGGCCGAGCCGTGCCATGGCGCGCAGGATGTGTTGGGGCGGCAGCTGCCAGCGCAGACGTGCCGGGATGCGGCGCAGCAGGGTGCCCGTGGCGCGCAGTCGGCGGGTGACGGTGGCGGGCGGGGGCGCGGGTCTGCCGTAGAGCTGGTGCGCGTAAGGCGGCAGTGAGTCGTACGCGAGCGAGGCGACCCGTCGCCACAGCAGCTCGCGGGCCGGGAGCAGGAGGGGGTGGACGGGCGGGCGGAGCAGGAAGTCGTCCACCTCGTGCGCCTCCGCTCCCGCTTCGAGTTCGGGCCGTACCCGCGCGAAGTAGGCGGCCAGCTCGGCCTCGTTCGCGGGTACGGAGGCGGGGTCGAGGCCGACGAGTCGGGCGCTGTGCCGGTGTTCGGCGAGGTAGCGGTCGGCGTGGGCGTCGGTGAGCGGGAATCCGGAGCGGCGCAGGACGTGCAGGTAGGAGCCGATCTCGGCGCAGTGCACCCACAGCAGCAGCGCCGGCTCGTCGACGCCGTAGCGCTCCCCCGTGACCGGGTCCGTGGCGCCGAGCATGCGGTGGATCTTCCGCACCCGGGCCCCGGCCCGCTCGGCGGCCTCGGTGGTGCCGTACGTCGTGGTGCCGACGAAGCCCGCGGTGCGCATCAGGCGGCCCCAGGCGTCGCGCCGGAAGTCGCTGTTCTGCATCACGCCGCGCACGGCGCGCGGGTGCAGGGCCTGGAGGTAGAGGGCGCGGATGCCGGCCACCCACATCATCGGGTCGCCGTGCGCCTGCCAGGTCACGGAGTCCGGGCCGAAGAGCCCCGGATCGCCGTCCGTCGCCGTCATACGGGCAGGCTAACGCGTCGCGCCCGGTGCTCCCAGGGCCTCAGCGCAGGGTGGCGAGGAACTCTCCGCAGGCGCGGGCGCAGTCGCGGCAGGCCCGCGCGCTCTCCTCGGCGCCCGGGTGGCCGTCGAAGACGTGCGCGCTCTCCAGGCACACCTGGCGGCACCACTCCAGCTGGGCGCGGATCGCGGACTCCTCCACCTGGTTCTGCTCGGACAGCACCCGGCAGGTCGCGTCGCAGACCTCCGCGCACATGATGCCCCTGCGCCGTACGAGTTCCTGGTTCTCGGTCCCGTCCGGGTCCACGAGGCTCGCCCGCAGGGCGCAGGCCCGGGCGCACTCGGTGCACGCCTGTGCGCACGCGAAGCGGTCCTCGAGGAAGCGGAACAGTTCCTGCTGGGAAGTCGTCGTCGATGTCACACCGCGCGGGTTGCCGCCGGTTGCCGCGCCAAACCGCCGGACCCGGTGATTCCCAGGGGGTCCGGACCGTCGCGGCCGCACCGCGATCGCGGTGATCAGGTTGGTCACGCGGGCCGGGGGTACCCGCGCTCCATGAGCAACGCATGGATGGATCTGGCCGCGAGCGGCTCCGGCGGTTTTCCCGTCTGGCTGATCATCGCCGCCGTAGTAGTGGTGGCCGTGCTGATCGGCGCGTTCGCCTTCGGCAGCCGACAGAAGCGCCGGGAGTCGCCGCCCCCGCGCCCCGAGGAACAGCCCCGTATGCCCGACAGCGGTCCCGTCCACGAGGAGCGGGAGCGTCGGGAGCCGAACGAGATGCCGCGCAGCGACGACCGCACGCTGCCGCACGAGATGGGGCACCAGGGCAGCCGTACCGCCTCCGACCAGGAGCGGCCCCGCTGGGACGAGGGCAGCAGCGGCTCCTTCGGCAGCGGCGGCACGGGCGGACGCTGACCGCGGCGCGGGGCACTCCGCACGAGCGGGGCAACCCGAAGGGTGACGGTGCGTGATCGGAGCGTAGTTTCCGGCGTCGGCGGTGGGGAATCCATGCGCCGTGCTGTTGCAGAGGAGAAGGGCCCGCGCCGGTGCGCGGGCCCGTCACGCGGGCGAACACACCGTCAACTGGGCCGACGGGCGGCTCCCCGTCTCCGAGGGCGGGGGGCTGCTGCGCAAGGCCTTCCCGGAGCACTGGTCGTTCCTGCTGGGCGAGATCGCCCTGTACAGCTTCGTCGTGCTGCTGCTGACCGGGGTCTGGCTGACGCTGTTCTTCAAGCCCTCGATGTCGGAGGTCGTCTACGACGGCTCGTACGAACCCCTGCTGGGCATGAGCATGTCGGAGGCGTACCGCTCGGCCCTGGACATCAGTTTCGACGTGCGCGGCGGGCTGCTGATCCGGCAGGTGCACCACTGGGCGTCCTTGGTGTTCCTGTCGGCCATCGGGGTGCATCTGCTGCGGATTTTCTTCACCGGGGCGTTCCGCCGACCGCGTGAGGTCAACTGGCTGATCGGTGTCACCCTCTTCGTGCTGGCGCTCGCCGAGGGCTTCGCCGGCTACTCGCTCCCGGACGACCTGCTGTCCGGGACGGGGCTGCGCATCGCCCAGGGGATCATGCTGTCCCTCCCGGTGGTGGGGACGTACATCAGCATGTTCGCGTTCGGCGGCGAGTATCCGGGCCACGACATCGTGCCGCGGCTGTACTCGGTGCACATCCTGCTGCTCCCCGCACTGCTGGTCGCGCTGGTCACGCTCCACCTGATCCTGGTGTTCTACCTGAAGCACACCCAGTGGGCGGGCCGCGGGCGCACCGACCGCAACGCGGTGGGCAAGCCGTTGTTCCCGCAGTTCATGACGAACTCCACCGGCCTGTTCTTCATGGTCTTCGGTCTCCTGACGGTGCTGGCGGCGGTGGCCGAGATCAACCCGATCTGGACGTACGGCCCCTACCGCCCCTACGTCGTCTCCACGGGCTCGCAGCCGGACTGGTACGTCGGCTTCCTGGAGGGCTCACTGCGGCTGATGCCGCCGTTCGAGACGGCGGTGGCGGGCCACACCGTCATGTGGAACGTGCTGGTGCCGGCGGTCCTGCTGCCGGGCGCCCTGTTCGCGGTGCTGTACGCCTACCCGTTCTTCGAGCGGTGGGTGACGGGCGACCACGAGGAACACCACCTGTGCGACCGGCCCCGGGACAGGCCGGTACGCACCGGGCTCGGGGTCGCCGCGATCGTCTTCTACGGTGTGCTGCTGCTGGCCGGCGGCAACGACATCCTCGCCCACACCTTCCACGTCTCGCTGAACCTGCTCACCTGGGTCTTCCGCGTCTCCCTGGTGCTGGCGCCGCCGCTGGCCTTCGTCGTGGCCAAGCGCGTCTGCCTGGCACTGCAGGAGCGCGACCGCGAGCGCCTGACGGAGGGTGAGGAGACGGGCGAGGTGCACCAGACCCTCGCGGGCGGCTACGCCGAGAGCCACGGGCCCCTCGACCCCGAGGAGCGGTACGTGCTGCGATCGCGCAGGCAGCCCGAGCCGCTCGCGCCGTCCCCGAAGGAGGGCGACGCCTCGCACGTGGGCCGCCTGCGGGCGACGCTCAGCGAGTGGTACTACGGCGACCGGGTCGACGTCGAGGAGACGGAGACGGAGCCGGAGCGGGGACCGGCACCGGAGGCGGCGGCACCGGCGGAACGGGACGCCTACTCGGGCGAGCCGGAGCGCTGAGCGCCCCGGTCGGCGTACTGGAAGACCAGACCGCCGGCCCCCATGGTGAGCAGGCCGAAGCCGATCAGCGCCAGCCACAGGCCGAAGACGATGCCGAAGGCGAGCACCACCGCGGCCAGCGCGGTCATGATCGGCCAGGCGCTGCGCGGCGGGAAGAAGTCGAGCGGGCCCGCGGTGTCCACGACCTCGCCGTCATCGCGGTCCTGCGCCCGCAGGCCGCGCTTGCGGTACTGCACGCGCAGGAAGAACGCGACGAGCGAGGCCATGAGGAAGGCGATGACGAGCACGGCGGTGCCGGCGGGCTCGCGCGACCACCAGCCGTAGAGCGCCGCCTCGGCGCCGAAGAACACCGCCACACCGGTGAACAGACGGGATTCGGTCCTCACTGCACATGCCTCTGATCGTGTCGGCTGATGTCGGGGTGGTGCAGGTCGAACGCCGGGGACTCGGAGCGGATCCGGGGCAGCGAGGTGAAGTTGTGGCGCGGCGGCGGGCTGCTGGTGGCCCATTCGAGGGAACGGCCGTAGCCCCAGGGGTCGTCCCGCTCGACCTTCTCGCCGTACTGGTGGGTGCGCCACACGTTGTAGAGGAACGGCAGTGTGGACAGCCCGAGGAGGAAGGCGCCGATGGAGCTGATGGTGTTCAGCGCGGTGAAGCCGTCCGCGGCGAGGTAGTCGGCGTAGCGGCGCGGCATGCCCTGCTCGCCGAGCCAGTGCTGGACCAGGAAGGTGGTCTGGAAGCCGACGAAGAGGGTCCAGAAGTGGATCTTCCCGAGGCGTTCGTCGAGCAGCTTGCCGGTGAACTTCGGCCACCAGAAGTAGAAGCCGGCGAACATCGCGAAGACGACCGTGCCGAACAGCACGTAGTGCAGGTGGGCGACGATGAAGTACGAGTCCGTCAGGTGGAAGTCCAGGGGCGGTGAGGCGATGAGGACGCCGCTCATGCCGCCGAGCAGGAACGTCACCAGGAAGCCGCACGCCCACAGCATGGGGGTCTCGAAGGAGAGCGAGCCGCGCATCATGGTGCCGATCCAGTTGAAGAACTTCACCCCGGTCGGCACGGCGATGAGGAACGACATGAGGGAGAAGAACGGGAGCAGCACGGCGCCGGTGGCGAACATGTGGTGGGCCCACACCACCGCGGAGAGGAAGGTGATGGCGATGGTGGCGCCGACCAGGCTGACATAACCGAAGATCGGCTTGCGGCTGAACACCGGGATGATCTCGGTGACGATGCCGAAGAACGGCAGTGCGACGATGTACACCTCGGGATGGCCGAAGAACCAGAACAGGTGCTGCCACAACAGCGCTCCGCCGCTGGCCGCGTCGAAGACGTGCGCGCCGAACTTCCGGTCGGCCTCCAGCATCAGCAGTGCGGCGGTGAGCACGGGGAAGGCGGGCAGCACCAGGATCGACGTGAACAGGATGTTCCAGGTGAAGATCGGCATCCGGAACATGGTCATGCCGGGGGCGCGCAGGCAGATGATGGTGGTGATGAAGTTGACGGCGCTGAGCGTGGTCGACACGCCGCTCACCACCAGGCCCATCGTCCACAGGTCACCGCCCGGGCCCGGGCTGAAGGTGGCGCTGTTCAGCGGTGCGTAGGCGAACCAGCCGAACGAGGCCGCTCCCCCGGGCGTCAGGAACCCCGCCACCACCATCAGGCCGCCGAACAGGTACATCCAGTACGACAGCGCGTTCAGCCGGGGGAACGCCAGGTCGGGGGCGCCGATCTGCAAGGGCATGATGACGTTGGTGAACCCGGCGAACAGCGGGGTCGCGAACAGCAGCATCATGATGGTGCCGTGCACGGTGAAAAGTTGGTTGTACTGCTCGTTGCTGAACAACTGCAGCCCGGGCCGGGCGAGTTCACTGCGCATGAGCAGGGCGAGGACGCCGCCGAAGAGGAAGAAGCCGAACGACGTCGACAGGTAGAGATGGCCGATCACCTTGTGATCGGTCGTCGTGGCCCACCGCACCAGTGCCCGGCCCAGCGTGCGGTTCGTCCGCTGCCGAGCCGGTGTCCGGCGCGGCGGCTCGGTCCTTCTGTCCACCGCCATGCGGCGGAGCGTACCCAGGCGCCGTGGGCTCGGCCCGACGACCACGCCGAGGCCGGCGCCGGGCGTCCGGCGGTTGGGCCACCCGGCGCACGCGGGCGCGGACCGGACGGTGCCGGGCCCGCACCCGCGCGCGGCGATCGGGTTACCGGGCGTCGAGCACGGTGCCGGTCAGCACCGGGCCTTGCGGCTCGCCGTCGTCGTCGGTGTTCCGGAATCCGATGTACTCCGTGGGCTCCGCGACCTCGTCGGTGACGGTGGGCACCGTCACCTCGGCGTCCGTCTCACCGGGCGGGACCGAGGCCCACAGCGCGAAGTAGTCCAGCCGGGACAGCGGGACCTCCCCGTCGGGGACCTCCCCCACCGTCTCGAGGAGCCAGTCGTGGTCGACGTCCTTGGTGGACAGCTCGGGACGCGTGTCGTCGGGGACCGACACCAGTGCCGTGCCCAGTTCCACGTCGGCGGGCTCCGAGAGCGATACCCGCCAGCGCAGCGGCTGCCCCTCGGTGACCTTGTCCGCGACGGGCGTCACGCTGATCTCCGGCATCGGGTCGTCCTCCCGCACCGTCACGCCGCCGACGTAGGAGCCGACGACGGAGCCGTGGACCGACTTGACCAGCAGGTCGTGGGCGGAGTCGCCGCCGTAGCGCTTGTTGCCCGTCACCTTCACGCGCACGTCGACAAAGGGCTTGCCGGAGCGCACGGTGACCAGGCGCTGTTCGGCTGCCGACCCGGACCCTTCCATGACGTACATCCGGACCGTGCCGCTGCCCTTGCCGGAGACCCGGACCGGGACGTGGTAGGTGCGTACGCCCGAGTCGCCCTCCTCGACCGTCGTCCGGCCGACGTCGACGCGGGCCAGCGGGGCCGGCCGCACCCGGGGGGTGCCCGGCTGCCACCCGTAGGCGTCCATCAGCCAGGCCTTGCCGGCCCGGGAACGGGGTGTCAGTTCCAGCGTGGTGACGCGGCGCAGGTCGATTCCGGCGCGGGTGGCGGCGGTGAGCGGTACGCGCAGTTCCTGCGCCCAGTACGACGCGGTGCGGTCGCTGCCCGGGAGGCCGTCGGCGCGGACGGCACCGAGGGTGGCACGCCGGCCGGCCGCGTCGGTGACGGACACGTCGAGCCGGGTGCCGGTGCTGCCCGGCGGCACGATGACGCGCAGGGCGAGGCTCTTCGCGCCCTTCAGGGAGACGGGTGCGCCGGGTCGGACCCGGGTCGCGGTGCCGGGTGCGGACCAGTCCAGGGCGACCGCGCCGCGACCGGTCTCGCGCTCCGGCCACCAGTACGCGAAGTGCGGCGAGGAGCCGCGCGCGTCCTCGCCGAGGCAGGCGACGCCGGGATCGGGGTCGACCGCCGAGCACAGGCGGCCGCCGCCGGTCACCTTCACGCCGCCGTCCGGCAGGAACCCGGCACCGCGTCCGGCGCCGACCGCGTGGGTCAGCACCCGGGCCGGTCCGGCCGAGGGGGCGCGGCGGCCGGTGCCGTCCACCAGCTCGCGCACCCGGTCGTCACCGGCGACGAACAGCCGGGCGGCGGCGGCGATGTAGGTCGCGCCGGCCCGGTGCTGCTGCCCGGCGGTGAGCCGGGTGGGGCTGTCCGCCGAGCAGACCGGGTCGGGGGCCTCGGGGTCCTCCCAGAAGTCGTCGGAGGCGGGGGCCGCGGCCTGGCCGGGCGTCCATTCGCTGTTGAAGTAGTTGTGGTTGGCGCCCGTGATGTGGACCGCGCTGTGCAGCGCGCGGCCCCGGCTCACGCCGCGGGTGCCGTCGACGTAGAGCTGCCCCTGGAGGTCGGAGACGTCGCCGTCGCAGCCCGGCAGGATCGTCAGGGACGGCACGTCGGGCACCGGGTTCTGGCCGAAGGCGGTGGGGCCGATGAGTACGGTGCCGCGGATGTTCCAGCGGGCCCGGCCCCTCTGGCCGTCCTGGGCCGCGGGCGGCGGGTACAGGCTGTCCATCGCCGCCCGGTCGACGCCTTCACCGCCGCGTGAGTGGCCGACAAGCAGGACGCGGGACAGGTCGGCCTTCGGGCCGCGGCGGACGGCGGCCGGGGCGGTGGCGGTCGCGGCGGACCAGTCGGCCCAGCGGGCCAGGTGGGAGCGGACCAGCGACGAGCGGGCCTGGGCGCCGGCGTCCGCGAGGTCGCCGTCCTGGCCGTTGATGCCGTTGGCGGAGATCGAGACGGTCACATAGCCCTGGGAGGCCAGCAGTTTCTGGTCCTGGAGGTAGCCGCGGTGGCTGGGGATGGGCTGGGCGCCGTCGGCGCAGGGCCAGTCGATCGTGACGGCGTCCTCGCCCTGGCCGGGGACGTAGCAGGTGGCGTGCCGGCCGTGCAGGAAGAGCGCGAGGGGGCGTTTGCCGGTGGTGCCCTTCGGTGCGACGACCAGGCCGCGCATCTCGACCGGGACGGACAGGCCGGGCAGCCGGACCGGGTCGAGGGTGTACTCGCCGGTGGTCGTGGCGAACCGGCCGGGCCGGCCCGGGTCGACGGTGCCGGCGGGGAGGAGCGGCGGGAGTTTCGCCGGGGGCGCTTGGGCGGGGCGGCGCTGTCGGGCGGCGGCGCCCGGTTCCTGGTCCAGCCGGCGGCCGGCGGCGCGGACCTGGAGGTCGGTCAGCCCGTGCGGTGCGGCGGGGCGGGTCTCGTCCAGCGGTAAACGGAAGGTCCTGCCGTCGCGGTCGGGTGCGGGTACGCCGAGCAGCCGGCCGCCGGAGTGGAACTCCACCCGTGCGTCACCGGGCCGGACGGGCCGCGGGGAGCGCCATTGAAGGGATCTCGCCGTACCGGTGCCGGTGATCTGCCAGCCGGGCGGCAGGTCGGCGGTGCCGTCCGGTGCCGCCCGCAGGGATGCGGCGCCGCCGGGCGGTTCCGGTGCGGCCTGGGCCGCGGCGGGCGCGACGCCCACCAGGGTCAGGGCCGCTGTCGCGGCGGCCCATATCGTTCGAGCACGTATCAAGAATCCGCTCCTCAACACCTGGGTGGTTCCTGGTTCCGGGGCAACGTCCGTGCGGACGCTCCCGGTTGGAGGAGGGGAGGAAGATCCTTGAGGTTGCCTGCGAGCCGTCAGCCGCCGGTTCCGCCGCCGGTCGTACCGGTGCGGGGGCCCGCCGCGGTTCCGGGGGCCGGGGGTGCCTCACGGGTCGCCGCGCCGAGGGGGCAGTCTTCGCTGGAGCGGCCGGCCAGCCGGCCGCCGGGCTGCTCCACGGTCACCTGCGCGCTCCCCAGTGCCGGGTCCTGGTGGAGCCGGGCGACGGCGACGGTGCAGGCCAGTTGGTCGACCGCCGTGTCGCTGAGGCTTCCGGCGCTCCGCGGCAGCCGGACGCTGACGCCGGTGCCGTCGGTGCGGATGGTGGGAGCCTCGGCGGCGCGCGGCAGTTCGGTGGTCAGCCCTCTCCCGCGCTCCTTGTCGTCGGGGCCCTTGAACAGCATGAGCAGGGTGCTGCCGAGGTCGGTCGGGCCCGGCACCGTGCGGTCCACCGCGACCAGGGACCCGTTCTCGACGAAGTAGAGCGGGACCTTGACGAAGGGCACCGCCTCGGGCACGGACTCCGACGGCGCGGAGGTGACGCCCGGGTCCAGGACGCCGGTCGCGGGTTCGCCCGCCTCGACCACCCCGGTCTCGGGGATGCCGCACGCGGAGAGCGGGAGCAGCGCCGCCAGCAGCAGCGGGACGGCGCGCGCGGACGGGTTCATGTGCGGTCCTCCTTCGCCGGGGGCGGCGTCCGGTCCTCCGTGGCGTCCGGGGGCAGCGGCAGGACGACCGTGAAGACGGCGCCGCCCTCGGGATGGTTGGCCGCCCGGACGGTACCGCCGTGCAGGCGTACGTTCTCCGTGGTGATGGCCAGGCCGAGTCCGCTGCCCTCGCTCCGGGCGCGGGCGTCGGCCGACTTGTAGAAGCGGTCGAAGACATGGGGCAGGACGCTCTCGGGGATGCCGTCCCCGCCGTCGCGGACCGTGACGACGGCCTGCCGCCCGGCGCGGGGGTCGTCCTGGGCGTGGAGGTCCAGGCGCACCGGGGGCGCGCCGTGCCTCAGGGCGTTGGCGACGAGGTTCGCCACGATCACGTCGAGGCGGCGCGGGTCGACCCGGCCGCGCAGCGCGCCCGGTTCCGGCAGGCCGGTCTCCACGGTGTCCTGCCAGCCGCGGGAGGCGAGCGTGCGGCGCAGGGACTCGGCGAGGTCGATCTCGTCCAGGTGCAGGGCGGCCGCGCCCGCGTCGAACCTGGAGATCTCCATCAGGTCGTCCACCAGCTCGGCCAGCTTGGTGGTCTCCGTGCTGATCAGGCGTACGGCCGTCGCGGTGTCCTCGTCGAGTCCGGCCGCGTCCTCGTCCAGCACGTCGGTGACCGCCGACATCGCCGCCAGCGGGGTGCGCAGTTCGTGGGAGACGTCCGCGGCGAAGCGGCGGGCGCCGGCTTCCATGCGCCGCAGTTCCGCCACCGAGCCCTCCAGTGCGGCGGCGGTCTCGTTGAAGGTGCGGGAGAGATCGGCGAGTTCGTCGGAGCCGTGCACCGCGAGCCGGGTGTCCAGCCGCCCCTCGGCGATGCTCCGGGTCGCCCGGCGCAGCGCCCGCACCGGACGCAGCACGCCGCGGGCGGCCAGGAGGGCGATCAGGACGGCCAGGACCAGGGCCGGTACGGTGGCGCGTTCGATGGCGTTGACCAGTGCGTCGACGTATCCCTGCTCCTCCTGCTGCGGCACGGTGAGGTAGACCTCGAGCCCGGAGGCGCGCCGCTCGGTGGTGTACTGGCCGGCGAAGGTGACGGGCATGCCGACGACCAGCGAGGAGTGGCCGTCGTGCGACACCCGCTGGAACACGGTGGCCCGGCGGGAGCGCACCGACTCGCGCATGGCCGGGGACAGTTCGCCGAACGCGTCCCCGGGGACGGAGGTCGCGCTCGCCTCCCGGTAGGCGACCAGCACCCGCCACGGCTGGGACCGCCCGCCCCTGGACACGTCGTCGGCGAACGACTCCAGGTCGGCCGCGTCGGGCGGGAACCGGTAGTTGGGGACCAGTGTGTTGACGCGGTGCCGGAACTCCTCGATCACCGTGTCCTGGCTCTGTTGCAGGATCCCGGTGCGTGCCTCGCGGAAGGTCAGCGCGCCGGTGGTCACGGTGGCCACGACCGCGACGAGGGTGAAGGTCACCACCAGCCGCAGGCGCAGCCCCATCAGCGCCCGCAGCACCCGGGGAACTCTCACCGAGGCCCGAACCGGTAGCCGAAGCCGCGCACGGTGTGGACGTAGCGCGGACTGCCCTGCGGTTCACCGATCTTGGACCGCAGTCGCTTGACGCAGGCGTCCACGAGGCGCGCGTCGCCGTGGTAGTTGTGCTCCCACACCGCCTCCAGGAGCTGCTGGCGGCTGAACACCTGACCGGCCGAGGCGGACAGGGTGAGCAGCAGCCGCAGTTCGGAGGGGCCGAGGGCGACGGGTCGTCCCTGGTGGGTGACGGTCAGTCCGGCCCGGTCGATGACCAGGTCGCCGTGGTGTTCGGTGCGCGCGCTGCCCTGCTCGTCCGCCGTGCCGCCCACGCGGCGCAGTACGGCGCGTATGCGCGCGTCCAGCACCCGGGCGCGGACCGGTTTGACGACGTAGTCGTCGGCGCCGGACTCCAGTCCGACGACGATGTCGGTGTCGTCGCCGCGGGCGGTGGCCATGATGATCGGCACCTGGTCGTGGGCGCGTATGCGGCGGCACACCTCCAGGCCGGACATGCCCGGCAGCATCAGGTCGAGGACGACCGCGTCGGGACGGAAGGACCGGAGCTGCTCCAGTCCGTCCTCGCCGGTCGCGGCCGCGGCGACCTCGTGCCCCTGCCGGCGCAGGGCCAGTCGTACGCCGTCCCGGACGGCGCGGTCGTCTTCGATGATCAGGACCCGTGGCATGGGGCTCAGTATGCGCGTGCGCGGGTGGGAGACCGAGCGCGGGTGACGGCTGTTACACAGCGGTCCAAAAGCCGTCCACGGGCGATCACACGCCCCGGGCACCCTTTGTGATCATGAGCAAGCGCCGTCGACCGACTCCCCCGCCGTCCTCCGCCACGGGCCGCCGCCGAGGCGGTCGCTCCCGCCACCGGGGCGGCGGGCGGCCCCGCCTGCTGTGGCCGGGTCTCGCGGCCGGGGCCGTCCTGGTGCTCGCCGGCGGTCTGGCCCTCAAGGGGGCCACGGAGCCCTCCGGCGGCTCCACCGGCACGGCCGGTACGTCCTCGGCGGCCCAGGGGTCCGAGTCGCCCACGGCCGGTGGGACGGAGAAGGCACCGGAGGACGGGACTCAGGCCGCCCCGGCCAAGGAGACGGAGAAGAAGAAGGAGACGGGGCAGGACAAGGAGGATGAGAAGGGCAAGGAGGAGAAGCCGGACCCCGACTCGATTCCGTCGTCCGGACCCGGGACGTTCGCCACCGCGGGCGGTGGCGGTGACCGGGTCGGCGGGAGCGCGCGGACGCTGACCTACGTGGTGCAGGTCGAGGACGGCATCGGGATCCCGGCGCGGGACGTCGCGGCCGAGGTGGAGCGCGTCCTGGCCGACGAGCGGGGCTGGACGGCCGACGGGAAGGTGGGGTTCCGGCGGGTGTCCGGGGGCGCCTCCGACTTCCGGGTACGGCTCGCCACCGCGGGGACGGTGGACGAGATATGCGGCCGGTACGGCCTGGACACCGGCGGCGAGGTCAACTGCAACGTGGGCCAGGACGTCATGGTCAACCTCAAACGGTGGCTGCTGGCCACGCAGTACTACGCGGACGACGTGACGTCGTACCGGGCGCTGATCATCAACCACGAGGTGGGGCACTTCCTCGGCCACGGGCACGAGGGCTGCCCCGGGGCGGGGCGTCCGGCGCCGGTGATGATGCAGCAGATCAAGGGCCTGCACGGCTGCCGCACCAACGTCTGGCCCTACGACGCGGAGGGCCGGGCCGTCACCGGTCCGGCGGTCGGCTGACGGTGTCGCCGTCGCGCTTCCCGCAGTCCGGATTCCGGCAGGTGCCGGGGGCCCAGACCGGGACGGTGATCCCCAGCGTCTTGTGCCGGTGGATCTCGGCGGGGACCCGGTGGCCGCAGGTCGGGCAGATGTCCTCGTACTGCGCGTCGACCTGCCGCGGTGTTCTCGTCTTCTGCGTGTGACTGCTCATGATGCCCACACCCACGCTCGTGAGACCGTTGAACGCCTCTTTGCCTTTACTTTACCTTACGTCCGGAAGACCCGGGAAGCGCGCCCGCGCCGTCCTCCTCCCCGTTCTTCCCGTTCTCCCCGTTCTTCCCGTGCTCCGTGTCGGCGGGGCGGCGCAGGCTCAGCGTCACCGAGACCGCCAGGACCACGACGATGACCGCCAGGCTCACCAGTGACGGGATCTCCGGCACGGCCGGGCTGATCGTCTTGTGCGTCGCCTGGAGGATGAGTTTGACGGCGATGAAGCCGAGGATGACCGCCAGGCCGGTACTCAGGTAGTGGAAGCGCTCCAGCAGCCCCGACAGCATGAAGTACAGGGCGCGCAGGCCGAGGATGGCGAAGGCGTTGCTGGTGTAGACGATGAAGGTGTCGTCGCTGACGGCGAGCACGGCCGGCACGCTGTCCACGGCGAAGATCAGGTCTGCCGCCTCGATCGCGGCGACGACGGCGAGCAGCGGCGTCGCCACGTGCTTGCCCGCTTCCTTCACGAAGAACTTCTGGCCCGCATACGTGTCCCGCACGGGGACGACCTTGCGCAGCAGCCGCACGGCGAAGCTCCGGCCCGGGTCGAAGCTCTCCTCCTCGCCTTTGAGGATCTTGTAGACGCTGTAGAAGAGGACGGCCGCGAAGCCGAACAGTACGGCGGTGAACCGGTTGACCACGGCCACACCGGCGGCGAGGAAGACGCCGCGGAACACCAGGGCGCCGATGACGCCGAAGAACAGCACCCGGTGCTGGTAGGCGCGGGGGACCTTGAAGTAGGCGAAGATCAGGGCGAAGACGAAGAGGTTGTCGACCGAGAGGCTCTTCTCCAGCAGCCACGCGGTGGTGTACTCGGTGCCCGCCGTACCGCCGAGGACGAGGAAGACGACCGCGCCGAAGGCGAGGGCCAGGCCCACCCACAGACCGCTCCAGACGGCCGCTTCCTTGAAGCCGATGACGTGGGCGCTGCGGTGCGCCAGCAGGTCGACGGCGAGCGAGACGACGACGGTGGCGGCGAAGGCCGCCCAGAGCCAGAAGGGCACATCGAACATGGCGACCTCGCGTGGAGCTGGGGGGTCAGCGGTCCTCGGCCACGGGGGCGGGCCGCATCGCCTCGGTGGGCACGCCGTTGGCCCTGGCCGCGTCGGCGAGGGCCTGGGCGGCGGCCTCCGCGGCCTGCGCCGTGTCGTTGGCCGCCTGGGCGGCCCCGTCGTCCGTCGACGGGCTCTCCCGGGTGGCCGGCGACTGCGGCAGCGCTTCGGTGAAGGCGCGGGACACTCCCTGGAGCGCGGAGGTGACCTCGCTGGGGATGACCCAGAACGTGCTGCCCGAGCCCTGCGCCAGCTGGGGCAGCACCTGGAGGTACTGGTAGGCGAGGAGCTTGGGGTCGGGGTCGTTGCGGTGCACGGCCTGGAAGACCTCGTCGATGGCCCGGGACTGTCCCTCCGCCTTGAGGATCTCGGCGGTGCGGTTGCCCTCGGCGCGCAGGACGGCGGCCTGCTTGTCGCCCTCGGCGGTGAGGATCTGCGACTGGCGCTGGCCCTCCGCGCCGAGGATCGCGGCCCGCTTGTCCCGCTCGGCCCGCATCTGCTTCTGCATGGCGTCCTTGATGGACTGCGGCGGGTCGATCGCCTTGATCTCCACCCGGTTCACCCGCAGCCCCCATTTTCCGGTGGCCTCGTCGAGCACCCCGCGCAATTGACTGTTGATGGTGTCGCGCGAGGTGAGGGTCTTCTCCAGGTCCATGGATCCCACGACGTTGCGCAGGGTGGTGACGGTGAGCTGCTCGACCGCCTGGAGGAAGTTCGCGATCTCGTAGAAGGCCGCGCGCGGGTCCGTGACCTGGAAATACAGCACGGTGTCGATCTCGACGACCAGATTGTCCTCGGTGATGACCGGTTGGGGCTTGAAGGAGACCACCTGCTCGCGCAGGTCGATCACCGGATAGACGCGGTCGATGTACGGGATGACCACGCTGAGGCCGGGTTTCAGCGTGCGGTGATAGCGGCCGAGCCGTTCGACGTTGCGGGCGCGGGCCTGCGGCACGATGCGCACCGCCCGCACCACGGTGAAAACGGCGAGAAGCGCGACGATCACACCGGCGATGAGGAACGCCGAGGCTTCCATGGTCACTCCCGGGGATAGACGAATGCGGTGGTGCCGCTGATCTCCAGGACGTCGACGGTCGCACCCCGGGGAATCACCAGCGTCTCGTCGTAGGAACGGGCCGTCCATTCCTCACCGCCGATGCGGACCCGGCCTTCCCTTCCGGTCACGTCGGAGACGACGTAGGCGGCCTGGCCGATCAGGGCGTCCACTCCGAACCGCTGGGTCTGGGGCTGGACGAGGTGGCGCAGCGCGACGGGGCGGAGGAAGAAGAGGGTGACCGCGGAGACGACCGTGAAAACGAGGAATTGAAAAGGCGTGGAAAGACCCGCCGCCGCGGATCCGGACGTGATCAGCGCGGCCACTCCCAGCATTCCGAGCGCGGCGGTCAGGGTGAAGATCTCCGCCACGACCAGGACCGCCGAAACGATCAGCCAGATCAGCCACGGATCCATCACGGCCCCCTTTCCGCATTTGATCTATTTTACCGGCTTTCCGGAAAAGGGGACCTGCTCGTCACCGACGGCAACTCGTCGCGCTATTGGTCTAGACAAGGGTCCTCGTGATGGTGAAAAGTCGAATGGGTCATGCGTCTCCCTCCTCCCTCGGGACGCCCCCGCACCCAGCCCCGTGCTGCGCAAAGAGAGGAGCACCACCGTTGGAAGCGCTGGAGAAACGCAGGGAGCACGTGATCGCACTGTTCCGCGTCGTCGTAGGTCTGCTGTTCGCCTGCCACGGAGCGGCCACCCTGTTCGACGTCCTGGGCGGCCCGCACGGAGCCGCACCCGGCTTCGCCGCATGGCCCGGCTGGTGGGCCGCCGTGGTGCAACTCGTCGGCGGCAGCCTGGTGGTGTGCGGCCTCGCCACCCGCACCGCCGCCCTGGTGTGCTCCGGGTCCATGGCGTACGCCTACTTCGTGGAGCACCAGCCCGACGGGCTCTTCCCCATCCAGAACGGCGGGGAGCCGGCGGCCATGTTCTGCTGGTCCTTCCTCCTGGTCGCCGCCGTCGGTCCGGGCCGCTGGAGTCTGGCCTCCCGCCTCCGCCCACGGCGGGGTGACGAGGGTGGACGGGTCACCCGGACGCTGCCCAGGGATACGCCGACGTCCGCCTGAACCCGGGCGGGCCCGGCCGTGGGCGGGCGGTGGTCGGCCCGGGGCCACCGCACCGCCCGTTACTTCTGTCCGGCGAACATGGCGATCAGGCCGTGCGGTGCGTCGTCGCCGTACATCAGGGCGTACAGCCGGGACGCGTCGGCGGCCTCCGCCGCACCGCGCGGGAACAGGTCCCGTTCGTACGCGGCGAGCGCGGCCTCCGCGTCCCCGGGGTGCGCGGCGAGGGCCATGCCGAGTTCGGCGCCGTCGTACATGGCCAGGTTGGCGCCTTCGCCGGACGGGGGCATGAGGTGGGCCGCGTCGCCGAGCAGGGTCACTCCCGGCACCCGCTCCCACCGGTGCGCGGCGGGGAGGGTGTGGAGCGGACGCAGGACCGGTGCGACGTCGGCGTCGGTGATCAGCGCGGTCAACTCCGGTGCCCATCCGGCGAACTCCCGCGCCACCCGCGCCGCGCCCGCCGCCCCGGCGAGATCGAGGCCGTCGAACCACTCCCGCGGTTTGCGCAGGGCCACGTAGGCGTGCAGGGTCCCGCCGCTCTCCCGGTGGGCCTGGATCGCCTTCCCGGGCGCGAGGGCGAACATCGCGCCGTCGCCGACCGCCTTCGCGGTGGCCGGGTGCCTGACGTCGGCGTCGTACAGCCAGGTCTCGACGAACGACATGCCGACGTACTCGGGCGTGGCGTCGGACAGCAGCGGTCGCACCCGGGACCAGGCGCCGTCCGCGCCGACCAGCAGGCTCGTGACGACGCGGGTGCCGTCGGCGAACGCCACCTCGTGGCGGCCGTCGCCGAGGGAGCGGGCGGCACGGACCTTGCGGCCCCAGCGGACGGTGCCGGCCGGGAGTGAGTCGAGCAGCATCCGCCGCAGTTCGCCGCGCATCACCTCGGGCCGGCCGCCCGTGCCGTCGTCGCCCTCCTCGTACAGGACCGTCCCGTCCGGGGCGAGGGCCCGGCTCGCCTGGCGGCCCTCCAGGACGAGGCCGCGGAACTCCTCGAACAGCCCCGCGGTCCGCAGGGCGGGCTGGCCGTTGTGCTCGTGTATGTCGAGCATCCCGCCCTGGGCGCGGGCCGTCGGGGACGCCTCGGCCTCGTAGACCGTGGCCGGGATTCCGTGGACGTGCAGAACGCGGGCGAGCGTGAGGCCGCCGAGTCCGGCGCCGACGATCGTGACGTGCGTGGTCATGGTGCGTACCTCCTGATCGCGGCCGCGGGGGTGGGGAACCGACGAGACCGACGGGGACTGGAACGACGTTCCAGCACCTCCAGAGTGGAACGCCGTTCCAGTGAATGTCAAGCTGGAACGGCGTTCCAGGCGGTCTAGGATGGGGGGCATGGCAACCAGGTCGCGTCGTCCGGAACGGCGGCAGGAACCCCTCTCGCGGGAGCGCATCGTCGGGGCCGCCGTCGAACTGCTGGACAGCGTGGGAGAGCGCGGCCTCACCTTCCGCGCGCTGGCCGAGCACCTCTCGACCGGCCCCGGCGCGATCTACTGGCACATCACGGGAAAGGCCGAACTGCTCGCCACCGCCACGGAAGCGGTCGTCTCCGGCGCCGTGACCGCCGGCCCCACCGGTACCGCCGACTCGCCCGAGGACGCGATCCGCGCCGTCGCGCTCGGCCTGTTCGACGCGACCGAAGCGCACCCGTGGCTGGCCGCGCAGCTCGCGACGCAGCTGTCCCGCACCCCCTGGGGGACGGTGACACCGCGGATCTTCGAGAGCCTCGGCCGCCAGGTCCGGGCGATGGGCGTCCCGGAGGCCGACTGGTTCACGGCAACCTCGGCACTGACGCACTACATCCTCGGCGCCGCCGGCCAGAACGCCGTGAACTCCGCGAGCGCCGGCCCGGCGGGACACGACGTGGACCGGGACGAGTTCCTGGACACCGTGTCGACGGCGTGGGAAGGGCTCGACCCGGACGAGTACCCCTTCACCCGGGCCGTGGCGGCCCAGGTGCGCGGCCACGACGACCGCGAGCAGTTCCTCTCCGGAATCGCCCTCGTCCTGGCCGGCATCACGGCACTTCACCGGCCCGGCCGGTAGCAACCGTCACCACCGCCCGCCGTCCGGACGGCGTTCGGCGTGTGCGCCGTCTCACGCATCCCACACCTGCCCACGTTGCGTGGGTCACTGCGGAAATGCCCTTTTCGCGTCCATGCTCGAAGTGAGAGGTGCCGCGCGAAGTCGCGCGCAGCGCCGATGACTTGGTCGCGTCGCGGTCGAGTGAGCCGTGCCACAGCGCTCGTGACGCAGACCCCACTTCCCCCCACCGCTCCCCTCCGAAAGGTGCCGATCGTGGCCGCTTACCTGTGCGCTCCCGCCGTGATACACGGCGAGCACTCCGTGAAGACCAGCGAGATCGTGGCGGACGTGCGCGACCGGCACCCGGACGCGGCGTGGGCGCCGCGGATCGACGGCATAGCGGCCAGTACGGGCATCGAGACCCGCGGCTGGATGCTTCCCCTCCAGGCCGCCGTCGCGCCCGGCAACGGCGGCGCCCTGGGGACCGCCGGCCCCGGGGCCGTCCGGGCGGCGCTGGCCCGCGACGGGTTCACCGAGCAGGACGCGGACCGCGTGATCGCCGCCCTCGGGACGGTGCCCGCGCCGCAGACCGTCCAGGAACGCACCGCCCCCGCCTGGGAGGCCGTCCAGTCCTACGGGGAACGTGCGGCGCGCGGGGCCCTGCAGATCGCCGGGCTGGACCCCGCGGACGTCGACTGCCTGATCACCAGCAACTCCACCACCCCGGCGCTGCCCGGACTGGACGTGGCCCTGGCCAACCGCCTGCCGCTGCGCGGTGACGCCCTGCTGCTGCCGGCCACCCAGTGGGCCTGCGTGGCCGGGACCCGTTCCCTGGCGCTGGCGGCGGACCTGGTGGCGGCCGACCCCGACCGGGTGGTCCTGGTGGTGATCTCGGAGGCGCTGAGTACGACCTACCAGCCCGCGGACGACACCCTGGAGTCCCTGATCGTCCGGCTGCTGTTCGCGGACACCGCGGTCGCCGCGGTGGTCACGGGCCGCCCGAGGCGCGAGTCGGTGCTCCGGCTGGACACCGCCTGGCACCGCACCCTGCCGGACACACAGCACCTGCACCGCCTGGAGACGCGGGCGGACGGCACCCACTTCGTGATGGACCGGCGCGGGCCGCGGGCGGTGCAGGACACGGTCACCGCGATGTGGGAGTGGCTGCGCGTCCGTTACGGGGACGACCCCGCCTCCTGGCACCCCGACGTCCTGCTCGCGCACCCCGGCGGGACCCGGGTGCTGGAGTACATGGAGCAGACGATGCCCGACGCGTGGCCCTCGGGGCTCCTGGAGTACAGCCGGGACAGCTACACCAGCGGCAACCGCGGGGGCGCCGCCGTGTTCGACATCCTGCGCCGGGCGCACGACGCCGGGCAGAAGTCGGGCAGCCGTGCCGTCCTCTACGCGGCCGCCCCCGGCCTCACGGCCACCGCCCTGGAAGGCGAGTGGCTCTAGACCCCCCGGTCACCTTCCGTGGTCGTCGCGCGGTCCGCTGGTGTGGGCGAAGCGTCCGCCGGTGTTATTGAATGGGGTGTGCGGCCGGGATGCTCGGGGGCTCTTCCGCACGGGTTCGAGTACGGCCCCGGCACTGTGCCGGGGTTGGCGAGTGAGCTGAGGGAGCCGCATGGACTCCACACCCTCCCCTTCGTCCTCGTCGCCGTTCGACCTGGTCAGCAGTGCCCTCGGGCGCTACATCCCGCGTGACGGAGCGGCGGCGGCCGATCCCGCCGAGTCCCGGGACGACCCCGCCGGGCAATCACCGGAGCACGATCATCCGGCCGGGGGCCGGCCGGAGCAGATCCTCGGCGCGGTCAATCTGGACCGGGAGCTGAGAGTCACCCACCGCAATCTCGACGCCCCCGTCTTCGCGGGACTGGACGCCGTGATCGGAAGCCCGTTCGTCGATCTCCTGCCCCAGGGTGACGTACCGACGGTCACCCGGCGGCTGCGCCAGGTCCTGGAGACCGGCGAGGCCCACGTGGCCCGGGTCCAGCGCCTGCGCCGCCGCGACGGGTCGGAGCTGGTGGTCTCGATGAGCATCCTGCCCGCGGCGGCACCCCAGGAGGGCCTGACCGTCTCCGTGATCGCCATGGCCAGGCGGCTGCACCTGTACGCCGCCGAGACCGCGATCGGCATGTCGCTGGACATCGGCGAGACGGCGCAGTCGCTGGCGGAGTCCCTGCTCGCGTGGGGGGACGTGGCCGCCGTCGATCTCGACTTCGCCGTGTGGACGGGCGAGGGTGTCACCGACCGGGCGCAGGGCCGCATCCGGCTGCGGCGGGCGGCCCTGGTGCCGGACCGGGCGTGGCCCGAGGGCTATGTGACCCTCGGCGAGGATCTTCCCAGCGACGCGAGCCGCCTGCTGTCGCAGGCGATACGGCGGGCCGACGCCCCGCAGTCCATCGTCCTGCCCGACCGCGAGGCGATCGAGCGGGTGCTCGGCAGCCCGCGGCTGGTGCGGGCCCTGGTGCCCGGGGACCGGTCGGCGGGGGTGGCGTGCGTACCGCTGGTCCTGGAGGGCGATCCGCCGGTCGTCCTGGGCGTGGCGGAGGTGTGGCGGCGGGCGGACCGCCCCTTCGCCGACAGTGAGCTGTTGGACCTCCAGGAGCTGGTGGCCAGGACCTCCCACCATGTGGACCTGGCCCGCCGGCACCAGCGCGAGCACACCCAGGTGCTGGCCCTGCAACGCCGGCTGCTGCCGCGCTCCGGCGGCGGCACCGTCCAGACCGCCAGCGTCTACCAGCCCACCACTCCCGACAGCGCGGGCGTCGGCGGTGACTGGGTGAACAGCTTTCCGCTGCCGGACGGCCGTACCGCGCTGGTCGTCGGCGACGTCGTCGGGCACGGCCTGGGGGCCGCGGCGACCATGGGGCAGCTGAGCATGGAGGCACGCGCCCTGCTGTCCGCCGGCCTGGCGCCCGACGAGGTGCTGGAGCACCTGGACGAGACCGTGACCCTGCTGGACGACTCGGAGTCCGGACTGGCGGCCGGCTACAGCGCCCTCGGTTCGACCTGCTGCATCGCCGTCTACGATCCCGTCAGCCACCGTGTGGCACTGTCCAGCGCGGGCCACCTGCCTCCGATCCTGGTCTCGCCGGACGGGCACGCCGGCCCTCTGCCGGTCCAGCCGCACCCCGGCCTGGGCGCCGAGTTCGCGCTGCGGGAGCCGTTCGGTGTGCACACGTTCTCCGCGCCCCCGGGCTCGCTGCTCGCCCTCTACACCGACGGCCTGGTCGAGGACCCGGCCGTGCCGATCGACGAGGGCATCGGCAGGCTGGCGGAGGCCGTGTCCGCGGTGCACCCGTGGGACACGCTTCAGCAGGCGGCGCGGCGGGTGGTCTCCGAGGTGATGCCGACGCGTCAGCGCGACGACGTGACCCTGCTGCTCGCGCGCATGATCGGCTACCGCAAGGGGGACACCGCGACCTGGCGGCTGCCCGCCCGCGACGACGCGGCCGCGCGGGCCCGTGCGCTGGTCTCCGCGCTGCTGCGGCAGTGGCGCACCAGGGACACCACCCGGGACACCGTGCTGCTCCTGGTCAGCGAGTTGGTCACCAACGCGGTCCGGTTCGCCGGCGGCCCCGTCACGGTACGGCTGATCAGGGCCGGTCCCGGGCTGCTGTGCGAGGTCGGCGACACCGGCAACGGCCGACCGCGGCTGGGCCGGGGCGGGCTCCTCGACGACGGGGGCCGCGGCCTGCACGTGGTGCACCGGCTCACCAGCCGGTGGGGGGTGCGGTGGACGGACACCGGCAAGGTGGTCTGGGCCGAGGTCGTGCGCTGACGCGCCTGCGGGACCGTACGTGCGCGAGGTTCGGGGTGGAAGGGAACCGGGGCGCGGGGGGCCGGCGTCCGTGGAAGCACAAGATCCCCACAGCGCCCCGAGGAATCCGAGATGACCGGCACGGCCACCCGTTACCTCTATCTCGCGCGGCACGGCGAGGCTTCTGCGGACGAGAGCAGGCTGACGGACGCCGGCCGGCGACAGGCCACGCTGCTCGGCCGGCGCCTGCGCGACGTTCCGCTGACCGCCGTCCACCACGGCCCCCTGCCGCGGGCGGAAGAGACCGCGCGCCTGATCACGGACGAACTGGAGGGTCTCACTCCGCGCGTCGCGGAGAGCGCCGGTGACTACGTGCCCCACATTCCGGAACGCGACGAACTCCCGGCCGGGTCGGCGGACTTCTACCTCGACTTCCTCGCCGGTGCCACGGACGAGGAACGCAGGCGCGGACCCGGGCTCGCCCGTCAGGCGCTGCGCCGTTTCACGGGGGCGGTGACGGACGGCACGCGGGACCGGCACGAACTGGTCGTCACCCACAACTTCCTCATCGCCTGGCTCGTCCGCGACGCCCTGCACGCGCCGAAGTGGCGGTGGCTCGGCCTCGACCACGGCAACGCGGCGCTCACCGTCATCCGCTACGCGCCCGGCCGGGCGGCGTCCGTCCTCGTCACCAACGACATGCGCCACCTGCCCGCCGAGCTGTGCTGGACGGGCTTTCCCTCCATGGCGGCCTGACCGGCCTCGACGCGGATGACACCTTGTCGCTGCCGGTCAGGGCATGGCGGTGCTTCGGGAAGGAGCCCGGCCCGGGGTGTCAGGCCCGCACCGTCTCCGGCTCCGGCCGTGCCCCCTTCCGGCGGACACCCTCGCCGAGTTCCTCCGTCGGGACCGTGTGGGTCTCGCGGGCCGTGAGCGCGGCGATCACCGGCGGGACGCACAGCGCCGCCGTGAAGAGCGCCACCGCGAACCAGTCGTCGCCGTCCGGGCCGGCGATCCGCGCGGCGAAGGTGACCGCGAACCCGGCCACCGCGAAGCCGATCTGCGTACCGATGGCCACGCCCGACAACCGCACCCGGGTGGAGAACATCTCGCCGTAGAAGGCGGGCCACACGCCGTTCGCCGCGCTGTAGACGACACCGAAGGCGACGATGCCCAGCAGGAACGTCAGCGCGTAGGAGCCGGTCGAGATCGCCCACAGGTACAGGAACATCGTCACCGCGCTGCCGACCGCGCCGATCAGGAACACCGGGCGCCGGCCGATCCGGTCGGACAGCATCGCCCACAGCGGGATGGCGGCAAGCGCGGCGACGTTGGCGAGGGCGCCCACCCACAGCATCGCGGTGCGGGACATGCCGACCGAGTCACTCGTGGCGAAGGCCAGCGCCCACACCGTGAAGATCGTGCTGACCGAGGCGATCAGCGCGGCGGCCACCACCCGCAGGACGTCCGCCCAGTGGTCGCGCGCCAGCACGGCCAGCGGCATCTTCACGACGCCTTCCGTGGCCACCTGCTGGGCGAAGGCCGGAGTCTCGTCGAGCCTGCGGCGGATGACGTAGCCCACCGCGGCGACCACGACACTCAGCCAGAACGGCACGCGCCAGCCCCAGGCCAGCAACTGGTCCTCGGGGAGCGCCGCGACGGGGAGGAAGACCAGGGTGGCGAGCAACTGGCCGCCCTGGGTGCCACTGAGGGTGAAGCTGGTGAAGAAGCCGCGTCGGTGCGGCGGCGCGTGCTCCAGGGTCATGGAGTTGGCGCTGGCCTGCTCCCCCGCCGCCGATATGCCCTGGAGCACACGGCAGAGCACCAGCAGGACCGGGGCGAGGACGCCGACCTGGTCGCGCGTGGGCAGGCACCCGATGAGGAACGTGGACACGCCCATGAGGATCAGGGTGAAGACCATGATCTTCTTGCGGCCCATGCGGTCGCCGATGTGCCCGAGGAAGAACGCGCCGACCGGACGCGCGGCGTACGCGACGCCGAACGTCGCCAGCGACAGCAGCGTCGCGGTGGCCGGGTCGGACTCGTCGAAGAAGACCTCCGGGAAGATCAGCGCGGCCGCGCTGCCGTAGATGAAGAAGTCGTAGTACTCCAGCGCGCTGCCGATCCAGGCGGCTGTGGCGGCCTTCCTGGGCTGGCCGGGCGGGGCGGCGCCCTGGGAGGCGGGGGCGGGGACGGACACGGCGTACTCCTTCGGGGGACTCCGCCCGGGGACGGAGTGAGCGGGGGGAGGGGTGCCGGACGAGTAATTAACCCACTGGGTAGTTAGTCGCGGTTGGGAAGGGATGTTGCGCCGACGTGTCCCGCCTGTCAAGGGGTCGTGTCCTGGGCGAGCGCCCCGCCCTCAGTCCGTCGCGCGCTCCGCGGTCAGGTAGGCGATCACCATGTCCCCCAGCATCGTCCGATAGTGCTCGCGCTGGTCCGGGGCGACCAGGTCGCGGCCGAACAGGGCACCGAAGGTGTGCCGGTTGGAGACCCGGAAGAAGCAGAAGGAGCTGATCATCGCGTGCAGGTCAACGGCGTCGACGTCGGCCGTGAACAGGCCGGAGCGCCGCCCTTCGTCGAGGATGCGGCGGATCACGTCGAGCGCCGGGGAGCCGATGCTGGCCAGCATCTCCGAGGACGCGATGTGCGCGGCGTCGTGGATGTTCTCGATGCTGACCAGGCGGATGAAGTCGGGGTGCCGTTCGTGGTGGTCGAAGGTCAGCTCGGCGAGGCGCCGGATGGCGGCCACCGGGTCCAGGTGGTCGACGTCGAGCTGCTGCTCGGCCTCCCGGATCACGCCGTACGCCCGTTCCAGTACGGCGGTGAACAGCTGCTCCTTGCCTTCGAAGTAGTAGTAGATCATCCGCTTCGTGGTGCGGGTGCGGGCGGCGATCTCGTCCACGCGGGCCCCGTCGTAGCCGGCCCGGGCGAACTCCCGCGTCGCCACGTCGAGGATCTCGGCCCGGGTGCGGGCGGCGTCGCGGGTGCGGGTGCCGGATCGTGCCGGTTCGTCGACGCTGGTCATCGGGTTCCTTCGGCTGGGCCTTGACGGGGTGCGGGCAGGGCGTGTCGGTGAGGGGCGTGTCGGTGATTGTAGAAGCCGTGCGCTTCCCTCCCGCCGCAACCTCCTGCTATGACTAACGTACTGGTTCGTACATTGTTCGCTCGGGTTCGAGCCCGAGCCGCTCAGGAGGTCGTCCCCAGGTGGCCAACGACTCGTATCTCGTCGGACTGATCGGTTCCGGCATCGGACCCTCGCTCTCCCCGGCCCTGCACGAGCGGGAGGCCGGTCGTCAGGGCCTGCGCTACCTGTACCGGTTGATCGACATCGACGCCCTCGGCGTGCCGCCCGAGGCGGTGGGCGACCTCGTGCGGGCCGCGCGGGACCTGGCATTCGACGGGCTGAACATCACCCATCCGTGCAAGCAGCTCGTCATCCGGCACCTGGACTCCCTCACTCCGCAGGCCGAGGCACTGGGCGCGGTCAACACCGTCGTCTTCGACGACGCCGGCCGCGCGATCGGCCACAACACGGACGTCACCGGCTTCGCCGCGTCGTTCGCCCGCGGACTGCCGGACGCGCCGCTGGAGCGGATCGTGCAGCTCGGCGCGGGCGGAGCGGGCGCGGCCGTCGCCCACGCCACCCTCACGCTGGGCGCCGGGCGGATCACGGTCGTCGACGCCCTGCCCGAGCGCGCCGTCGACCTCGCCACCTCGCTGAACCGGCACTTCGGGGACGGCCGTGCCGTCCCCGCCACCCCCGACCGACTGCCCGACCTGCTGTCAACGGCCGACGGCATGGTGCACGCCACCCCCACCGGCATGGCCGCCCACCCGGGGCTGCCGCTGCCCGTCGACCTGCTCCACCCGGGACTGTGGCTCGCCGAGGTCGTCTACCGCCCGCTGGAGACCGAGCTGCTGCGCACCGCACGCGCGCTGGGCTGCGCCACGCTGGACGGCGGTGGCATGGCCGTCTTCCAGGCCGCGGACGCGTTCCGGCTGATCACCGGGCGGGAACCCGACACGGCGCGGATGCTCGCCGACATCACCGACCTCGCCGGTGCCGTCACCGCTCCGAAGTAGAAAGAGGAACCGACGTGCGCACGTCCATCGCCACCGTCTGCCTGAGCGGCTCCCTCACCGAGAAGCTCACGGCCGCGTCCCGGGCCGGTTTCGACGGCGTGGAGATCTTCGAGAACGACCTTCTGGCCAGCCCGCTGGCCCCTGAGGAGATCCGGGCCCGTTGCGCCGACCTCGGACTGACCATCGACCTCTACCAGCCCATGCGGGACGTGGAGGCGCTGCCCGAGGAGGAGTTCGGCCACGCCCTGCGCCGCGCGCGGCACAAGTTCGAGGTGATGCGCAGGCTCGGCGCGGACACCGTCCTGGTCTGCTCCAGCGTCTCCCCGCACGCCCTGGACGACGACGCCCTCGCCGCCGAGCAGCTCGGCCGCCTCGCCGGCCTGGCCCAGGACCACGGCATCCGCGTCGCCTACGAGGCGCTCGCCTGGGGCCGGCACATCAGCACCTATGATCACGCCTGGCGCGTCGTGCAGGCCGCGGACCATCCCGCGCTCGGCACCTGCCTGGACAGCTTCCACATCCTCTCGCGCGGCAGTGACCCCCAGGGCATCGAGGACATCCCCGGCGAGAAGATCTTCTTCCTTCAGCTGGCCGACGCCCCGCTGCTCGCGATGGACGTCCTCCAGTGGAGCCGTCACTACCGCTGCTTCCCCGGCCAGGGCGGCTTCGACGTCGCCGGACTGCTGCGGCACGTACTGCGCGCCGGTTACGACGGCCCGCTCTCCCTGGAGGTCTTCAACGACGTCTTCCGGCAGTCCGAGGCCGGTCCCACCGCCGTCGACGCCCGGCGCTCCCTGCTGGTCCTTCAGGAACAGGTCGGCCTCGCCGCACCGCCCGCACCCACCCCGCCCTCCGGTGTCGCCTTCGCCGAGCTGGTCACGCCCGACGCCGCCCCCGTCTCGGCGGTGCTGGGCGCGCTCGGCTTCGCCCGGACGGCACGGCACCGGGGCAAGCCGGTCGACCTGTGGCAGCGGGGCGACGCCCGCGTACTGGTCAACACCGGTCCCGCCGAACGCCGCGACGGCACCCGGCTGGCCACCATCGGCCTCGAGTTCCCCGACCCCGCCGGCGCGGCCCGCCGCGCCGAGACCCTGCTCGCCCCGGTGCTGCCACGCCGCCGCGCGCACGGGGACGCCCCGCTGGAGGCGGTCGCGGCACCCGACGGCACGGAGCTGTTCTTCTGCGCCACCGAGCGCCCCGGACTGCCCGACTGGCGCGCGGACTTCGAGAACGTCGGGGGCGCCGGTCCCGACGCCGGGGGCGACGGTGGCTGGCGCATCGACCACCTGTCCCTGACCCAGCCCTGGCACCAGTTCGACGAGGCGGCTCTCTTCCACCGAGCCGTCCTCGGGCTGCGCTCCCAGGGGAGCGTGGACGTCGCCGACCCCTACGGGCTGCTGCGCAGTCGCGCCGTCTCCACCGACGACGGCACCGTCCGGATCGTCCTGACCGTCGGCGCGGCCCCCGTCGACGACACGGCGCAGGCCCAGCACATCGCGCTGGCCACCGACGACGTGGTCGCCGCCGCACGCGACCACCGTGCGGCCGGTGGCGAGCTGCTGCCGATCCCGGCCAACTACTACGACGACCTCGCGGCACGCTACGAGTTCGCGGACGGCGAGCTGGAGACGTACCGGGAGCTGGGCATCCTCTACGACCGCGACGAGCACGGCACCTTCCGGCACTGCTACACGCTCACCATCGGCCGGGTCTTCTTCGAACTCGTCCAGCGCGACGGCGGCTACCGCGGCTACGGCGCGGCCAACGCCCCGGTGCGGCTGGCCGCACAGCACACGGTGCGCGGGTTCACCGGCGGCTGACGCGGTGATGCCGTACGGTCCCCCACCCCGGTCGCGAGCCACGTAGTCGATCCGCGCGTACCGGACACCGTCGGAGGTAGTGCCCGACCGGGCGTCACGGGTAGTAGCATCGCGGGACTACTTTCAGCTTGAAACCGTATGAGGACCACCGAAGAGGAGAAGTCGTGCCCGACCGCGGGAGCCACGTCACCTTCCAGCACGGGCAGGAGTACCTGGCCGCGATCTCCGAGCGCTGGAACTACCAGATCCTGCGGGAGGTGTTCTTCGGCGTGGGCCGCTTCGGCGAGCTCAAGCGGGCCCTGGGTATCTCGGCGAACATCCTCACCGCGCGGCTCAACAGCCTGACGGAACTGGGACTGCTGACCAAGCGCGCCTACCGACCCGACAAGCCCTGGTACGAGTACGAACTCACCGACAGCGCCCGCGAACTCGTCGTCCCGGCCATCGCGGCCGTCACGCGCTGGGCCGAGACCCACGCGACCGGCACCGACGTCACGCACCGCCCGCTCATGCACACGACGTGCGGCAATCCGACCAACCCGTACCTCGCGTGCAGCAGTTGCCACCAGCCGGTCGAGGCCTCGACTCTGCGGCCGACGACCGCCGAGGAGGGTGGTGCCGGTCGGCGGGAGGGATCGGCTCCCGCGGCGCCGGGTGACTGATCTCCTCACCCCGGGCCAAGGTGGTAGCGTTCTGAAACTAGTAGCGATACGCTACTAGTAAGTGAACGCCTTTTGGTCACGAGAGGACCGATCATGACCGTGAACTGGCTCGAAGGAGTTACCGAGAAGCTGATCCCCACCTCACTGGGCCTGATCAACGTGCGCGTCGGCGGCCGTTCCGACGGCCCCGCCATGGTGTGCTGGCCGAGCCTGATGATGGACGGCACCATGTGGCAGTACCAGTACGAGCACTACGCTCCGACCCACCGCGTGGTGCTCATCGACAGTCCCGGACACGGCAGGTCCGACGCGCTGCGCAAGATCATCGACCTCAAGGACTGCTCCGACGCGCTCGTCGACATCCTCGACGCGCTCGACATCGACACGTGTGTTCTGGTGGGCAACAGTTGGGGCGGCATGCTCGCCGGCGTCTTCCCGGCCTACTACCCGGAGCGGACCGCCGCGGCGATCGGCATCAACTGCACCGCCTCCCTGCCCACGACGGTCGAAAGCATCTGGGCCACCGCGCTGTCCACGTTCCTCTCGCTTCACTCGAAGATGCCGCCGCTGGCCGCCAAGGCCGCCCGCGCCGCCTTCGCCGGTCCTACCGCCGAGGCCACCAACCCGGAGTTCACGGAGTTCACCACGTTCGTGCTGCGGGACGACCCGAAGTCGGTCGCGTGGGCGCTGCGCAGCATCCTCATAGGCCGCAAGGACGAGCACCGCCGCCTGAGCACCATCAGGAACGTGCCCGTCCTGATCATCGCCGGTGAGGAGGACAGCCAGTTCCCGGTGCACGTGGTGCGGAAGATGGCGGACGCCATCGAGGGCAGTACCTTCCGTGTACTCCAGCACACCGCGCACCTCGCCGCCCGCGAGAACCCCGATGGCGTCAACGCCGAGATCGACGCCTTCCTCGCCACCGTGCCCGCGACCGTCTGATCAGGAGACCGACACCATGGCAGACACCGCACACGCCACGGCCGTACCCGACTGGGTGCTGAAGTTCATGGACGCCATCGACACCCTGGAGTTCGGCGAGGGCTTCGCGCCGCTGACCGAGGACACCGACATGTTCTTCGGCACCGAGCACATCCGCGGCGTCGAGGCCATCAAGGCGTTCTTCGTCAAGATCGACGAGCCGCTGAACATCACCCACGAGGTCCTGGAGTTCTGGACGGCGGGCGACGGCGTCCGCCTGCTGCGCGGCGAGGCCACCATGGCCAAGAAGAGCGCGCCGAACCAGGTGGTGCGCGCCCCGTTCATGCACATCTTCTACCTCGACCAGGAAGAGCCGGCCCGCGTCCGGGCCCTCCGCGTCACCGCGGGCCCGCTTCAGACCGACGCGGTGATGTGACCCGCGTCCGGGACCCACAGCGACTACGCGGGCCCCGGAACCGAGAACCGGCAAGAGTCCACAGCCCGACTCAGCACGGCGGGTGCACGGGCTCGTTAGGGTGACGGGATGAGCGACGATCCCGTGATACTGCGTCCGGTGGCCGAGGATGACTTGTCGGTGCTCGAGCGGTTCCTGACAGATCCGGAGGCCACCGGACCGTTCCAATGGCTGGGCTGGTCGGATCCGGGGCGCTGGCGACGTCGCTGGGCGCAGGATGGTCTGCTGAGCGATGACGGCGGCCAGTTGATGGTGACGACGGGCGCCGACCGGCTCGGTTTCGTGGCCTGGCGGAAGGTCGTGACCTCGCGGAACTCGTACTGCTGGAATATCGGGGCCCAGTTGCTGCCGGACGGCCGGGGACGTGGTGTCGGCACGCAGGCGCAGCGGTTGCTGGTGCGCTATCTGTTCGCGCACACTCCTGTGGTCAGACTCGAGGCGGACACCGAGACGGAGAACATCGCCGAGCAGCGCGCACTGGAGAAGTCCGGCTTCACCCGTGAGGGCGTCCTGCGCAGCGCCGTGTTCCGGGACGGACAGTGGCGGGACGTCGTGCGCTATAGCGTGCTCCGCGACGAAATCGCCTTGGACGAGTCTCCGGAAGTAGCGCGCCGCTCGGGTGACAACTAGCGGCGGCCCGCTTTGGACTGCCCTACAGACGCGCGTTGCGCTCCGCATTTCGCCGGTAGGCGTCATGTGCCGCCTGGGTGGCGAACCCCGTGACGAAAGCGGCGGGGCTGCCGTAAAGCAGAAGTGGACCCACGTCGGAAACCCAGTCCCCGATGGCGAGCACAGCGACAACGTCGAGGTAGTAGAACAGGAACAGTGCCCCTTGGCCGAGCTTCGTCATCGCCCATCCCCCTTGTGGTCGCCGCTCTTTCGCCCAGGCATGCCCGGTCCGTTACGGTCCGACACCGCGCAGAGCGGCCCGCGCCTGCGCAGGTGGAGGACTGCTCTTCGCGATGAGTTCTGCGGCGATCGTGAGTCTGTATCTCTACGGGGCCAACAAGCTGATCACGGAAGAGAGACGATGGGCATGGGAAATCCGGAGCGGGCCAGAGATGTCTGGCCGATCGTGCACGCGGAGCGTGCGGCGCTGATCCACGACCTCGAGAGTCTCGACGACAAGCAGTGGGAGCAGCCGTCGCTCTGTGAGGAGTGGACGGTCCATGACGTCGTTGCCCACCTGGTCGACTCAGCTCGCACGACGCGCGTCGGCTTCGTGGTCGGCCTCGCCCGGGCACGGTTCGACTTCCACCGCCAGAACGCTCACGGTGTGGCGCGCGAGCACGGTGCCTCGCCGCTGGAGACGTTGGCGCGGCTTCGCCGGGTGGCCGCGCGGACGTCGACCCCTCCGGCGCCTCTCGACAGCCGGATCGTCGAGGCGGTCGTCCACGGGGAGGACATCCGCCGCCCGTTGGGACTCACCCGCTTCTACCCCCGGGATGCCGTCGTCAGGGCGCTTCGCTTGCAGGCTCACACCCCGGCGTCGTTCGGCGGCGCCAAGGAACTCGTGGCCCCTCTCCGCCTCACGGCGACCGACGCCGATGTGTCGATCGGCGATGGTCTGGAAGTGACCGGACCTGCGCTTTCATTGCTTCTCGCCATTATGGGACGGCGCGTGGCGCTCAACGACCTGGACGGCCAGGGAGTCGGTGCGCTGAAGTAGCCAACCTGACGAGCGTGGCCTTGGGCTTGCCGCGGCGCATACCGCCCTCTGAGAGCCTTCGCGGATGTCGGCACCGAGTTTTGGAGTGCCTCCTCTTCGCCGTCGCCGAACCCCGTGACTGCTTCCTCAAAGCGTTCCACTTCGTGGAGCGCTGACTCATGCACTCGCCCGTCGCCGCACGACGACTGAGTCAGTCTTCTCATCCGCCGGGCGGAGCCGTGATCAGGTCCATGCTCGGGTATCTGCCCGTGACGAAGCCCGCGGCCTCATAGACCGGGAGGCCGGCCGTACTGGCGTGCAGTTGGACGTAGTGGATGCCCGCCGTGTGGAGGCGGCCGACCAGTGCGTCCACGATGCGGCGGGCGTGGCCGCGGCCGCGGGCGGGGACGTCGGTCACGATCCCGTCGAGGTAGCCGCGGCGTCCGTCGGGCCAGCGCGAGCTCGGCAGGTGGTAGGTGATCCAGGCCATGCCGCAGGCGAGGAGAGGCGCACCGGGTTCGCCCCCGACGACCAGGCAGACGCAGTCGTCGCGGTGGTTGATGCGTTCCTCGAACCAGCCGTGGGCGATGCGTCGCCACGGTGCGTCGGCCGGTCCGGGATCCATGCCCAGGCTTTCCAGGGCGACGGCGCGCAGCCGGATCAGTTCCGGTATGTCGGCCGTGACGGCCTCGCGAGGTTGCATGTTCCTGGCTCCTTCCGTCGGGCCTGTGTCAACGGTCCATGCTGAGCAGGACACGGCCGAAGGGCCGGTCCTCGATCAGGTGACGCTGCGCCTCGGCCGCCTGTGCCAGCGGCAGCACCCGAGCGACGACGGGGTTGATGCGGCCCGCGTCCAGCCACTCCAGCAGGGTCATCCGGGCGGCCCGGGCAACGTCGGGCGGGGTCGTCGTGAAGGTGTAGCCACGGGCTGTGGCGTTCTTCCATATCAAGTCGGTGATGTTCACCGTTCCTTCGATGCCGCCCGCGTATCCGACGCCGACGTAGACGCCTCCGTGGGCGAGGGAGGCCATGCAGTCACCGAGCAGCGGACCGGCGACGCCGTCGACCACGATGTCCACGCCCCTGCCGTCGGTGATGCGTGCGACACCGTCGGTCAGCGATTCGCGGGACAGGTCGATCACGTGCTGGTGACCGGCAGCGCGAGCCTGTTCCGCCTTGTCGGTGCGGCTCGCGGTGGTCAGGACCAGGGATGCGCCGAGTTCGCGGGCCACCTCCACGGCACCCATGCCGACTGAGCCGCCGATGCCCGGTGCCAGGACGGTGCAGCCGGGGCTCACCTCTGCCACCCGGGTCAGTACCAGGTAGGCGGTGCTGTATCCGGCGCCGGCGAACAGAGCACACGCGGCTTCGTCGCTCACGCCGTCGGGGAGGGGCATCAACTGGTCGGCGTCCGCGGCCAGCTGTTCGCGCCAGGTGCCGTCGGTGCGCCAGCCGAGCCCACCGCCGCCGACCACCACCCGCGTGCCGTCTCCCAGGCCGGTCACCCCTGGTTCGGTGACCCGGCCCACTCCGCCGCCTCCGGGGATGTGGGGTGGGGGCCGGTGCAGGGAGGCATCCATCCGGCCTGCCCTGATGGTGTTGTCGGCCGGGCTCACCTCGGCGTAGGCGAGCCTGACCGACGCCCTGCCGCCGGTGGCCGGTTCGGCGGGGCGCTCCACGAGTTGCAGCTCCTCGTAGCCGCCGTGGCGCCGGTACTCGATCGCCAGCATGGCGTTACACCTCCGTGTGTGGGATGCCAGGACCTCGGGGGGCCGGATGGTCCACGTCGATGAAACAGGTTCTGTTACAACTGCGAGTAAGGGTGAGTCCGGCTGCCACCGGGTCGGCGGTTCAGTTCAGTCGGAGCGGGTGGCCAGGGTGTCCCGCAGGACGTCCGCGATCGTGACGCCCGCGAACTCCCGCCGGACGGCTTCCTCCGCGTCGGCATAGACGCCGCGCAGCGTCGGCCGAATGCCACGGCCGATGGGGCACGCCTGGTTCGGTGTACCGCGATGCAGCGCGAACAGAGGTTCGTCGTGCACCGCGCTGAAGACGTCGAGCAGTGCGATGGAGTCCGCGGCGCGAGCCAGTGTCCAGCCGGCCCCCGCCCCGTGCCGGACCGTCACCAGCCCCGCCTCGCGCAGATCCGCGAGACTGCGCCGGATCACGACCGGGTTCGTGGCCACGCTCGTGGCGATCTGGTCCGAGGTGACCACGTCGCGTCCGCGGTCGTGCACCAGGGCCATCCAGGTCAGCACATGGACAGCGACCGTCATCCTGCTGTTGGCACTCACGCCCTCCACCCCCTCGCTGTAACAATAACAGTTGCAGCGAGGGGGTTCGGTGGGCTCGGACCTGATGCGCTGCCTGGAGGGACAGGACCGACACGGTCCCGCCTGTGCCTGGCCGGGCCCGAGTTGACCCTCCCCCACGTCAGGTGTGCGGCTGTGTGCCGACGAAAGGACTTGGGCGCGCCCATGTCGTTCGCGCGCGTGACCTTCGCTGCCGCAAGGCCGATACTGCCGACAGCAGGGATCCCGACCAACCGCACCCGACCGTCCGACCGACCTGACGCCTCGTCACCAAAACCGGCATCGAGTCGGCATCAGTACCGCCCGAAGCCGCACACGACCGCCACGGACTACCAAGATCACGAACCGCTCGACCCCACCCTGACCAGCAAGAACACAAGCCACAGCCCATCAGCTAATCTGCCTAGGAGAACCCTTGAGGATGCTCATCAACGTACCCGAGACCGTCGTCGCGGACGCGTTGCGCGGTATGGCGGCTGCCCATCCCGAGTTGACCGTGGATGTCGAGAACCGGGTGATCGTGCGGCGGGACGCCCCGGTGTCCGGGCAGGTCGCCCTGGTGTCGGGAGGCGGTTCCGGGCACGAGCCGCTGCACGGCGGGTTCGTGGGCCCCGGGATGCTGTCGGCCGCCTGTCCGGGTGAGGTGTTCACCTCGCCGGTGCCGGACCAGATGGTGCGGGCCGCGGCGGCCGTGGACAGCGGGGCCGGGGTGCTCTTCATCGTCAAGAACTACACCGGCGACGTCCTCAACTTCGACATGGCCGCCGAACTGGCCGAGGACGAAGGTATCCGGGTCGCGAAGGTGCTGGTCAACGACGACGTGGCGGTGACGGACAGCCTCTACACCGCCGGCCGGCGCGGCACCGGCGGGACGCTGTTCGTCGAGAAGATCGCCGGGGCGGCGGCGCGGGAGGGCCGCCCGCTGGAGCAGGTGGAGGCGATCGCCCGCCGGGTCAACGACAGCTCCCGCAGTTTCGGGGTGGCGCTCAGCGCCGTCACCACGCCGGCCAAGGGCAGCCCCACCTTCGACCTCCCCGCCGGTGAGCTGGAACTGGGCATCGGCATCCACGGGGAGCCGGGCCGGGAGCGGCGCCCGATGATGACCTCGGGCGAGATCGCCGAGGCGGCCGTGGACGCGGTGCTGACCGACCTCGGCCCGCGCAACCCCGTCCTGGTCCTGGTCAACGGCATGGGCGCGACGCCGCTGCTGGAGCTGTACGGCTTCAACGCCGAGGTGCAGCGGGTGCTCAGCGAGCGGGGTGTGGCCGTCGCCCGCACCCTCGTCGGCAACTACGTCACCTCCCTCGACATGGCCGGCGCCTCGGTCACCCTGTGCGAGATCGACGAGGAACTGCTCGGACTGTGGGACGCCCCGGTCAGCACCCCGGGTCTGCGATGGGGCATGTGACGGCGAGCCGGGGAAGAATCGCGACGTACCTACCAGGCAAGGAGAACCTGTGCTCGACGCCGACTTCTTCCGCCGCTGGATGACGGCGGCCACCGCGCTGGTCGACCGCGACGCGGAGCGGCTCACCGCCCTCGACTCACCCATCGGCGACGCCGACCACGGCAGCAATCTCCAGCGCGGGTTCACGGCCGTGGCCGCCACGCTGGAGAAGGACGCGCCCGACACACCCGGCGCCGTCCTGATCCTCGCCGGGCGGCAGCTCATTTCCACGGTCGGCGGCGCCTCGGGGCCCCTGTACGGGACGCTGCTGCGCCGTACCGGCAAGGCGCTCGGGGACTCCCCCGAGGTGAGTGAGGAGCAGTTGGCCGAGGCGTTGCGGGCGGGCGTGGACGCCGTCCGGACGCTCGGCGGTGCCGCCCCGGGGGACAAGACCATGGTGGACGCCCTGGTGCCCGCCGTGGACGCCCTGGGCGACTCCTTCGCGGCGGCCCGTACGGCGGCCGTGGGCGGGGCCGAGGCGACCACGCCGATGCAGGCCCGCAAGGGCAGGGCGAGCTATCTGGGTGAGCGCAGCATCGGACACCAGGACCCGGGTGCGACCTCGGCCGCACTGCTCTTCGAGGCGCTGAAGGAGGCGGCCGGTGAGTGACGAGAAGCTGGTGGGCGTCGTACTGGTGTCCCACAGCGCCGAGGTCGCCGCGTCGGTGGCTGAGCTGGCGAAGGCCCTGTCGGGCGGCGCCGGGGCGGTGGCCGTCGCACCGGCGGGCGGTACCGCGTCCGGGGAGTTCGGGACCAGTTCGGAACTGGTCGCGGCCGCCGCCGCGTCCGTGGACCGGGGCGCGGGGGTCGCCGTCCTCACCGATCTGGGCAGTGCGGTGCTCACCGTGAAGGCGCTGCTCGCCGAGGGTGACGAACTCCCGGAGAACACCCGTCTGGTGGACGCGCCCTTCGTCGAGGGCGCGGTGGCTGCGGTCGTCACGGCCTCGACGGGCGCCGACCTAGCGGCCGTGGAGGCGGCGGCCGCGGAGGCGTACTCCTACCGAAAGGTCTGACCGGGAGGTCCGGGCGCAAGGCCCGCCCGGGCCGCTCAGTCCCCGTCCACGAACCGCCGCGCCAGCCGCTCCCCCGCCTTCTCGGCCGCGGCCGTGTCCTCGATGGGCTCGACCCGGCTGCCCTTGAAGACGATGTACGTGACGTCGGAGGCCACGCCGCCGCCCTCGGGGTCCGACGGGACGCCGAGGGAGCGTGCGGCGGCGTAGGAGGCCTCGCCGATCAGCTCGCTCGGGCCGACGTCGCCGACGACCGCGTACCGTACCCGGTCCCCGTGGACGAGGGCCGCGAGAGATCCGCCGCGGACGTCGTCCTCGCGGTGGTCCCAGGTGTCGCTGGGTCCGGGCACGACGACGTAGGGCAGGCGTTCGGCGTCCAGCGGGCGGCCGTCGGACCCGGTGTACGCGGTGGCGGGGCTGAAGTGCGGGTCGGTGCGGGCGTTGCACCGGTCGCCGGGCCGCCCGTCGCAGTCGACGTCGAGGTCGGCCTTCCAGTACACGGCGTCCCGTGTGCCGCACACCGGGATGTCCGCCGGTGCTCCGGCGTCGCTGCGGTAGCGCCCGGGCGAGACGGGTGCGCAGTCCCGCACCTTGGCCAGCAGGTCGGCGGCGCGGACGGGTTCCCCGCTCCCGTCCCGCCGCGGGCGGGCCCCGGCCCGGGAGTCCGGCCCGACCCGCGAGGGAGGTTCGGTCTGCTCGGCCGGGACGTGCGGTACGGGGCCCATCCGGACCCCGGACCGGTCCGCGCGCAGGCTCCCGGTCCGGTCCGGGACGCCGGGCAGCAGGATCCGAGCATGCGGGTCGGAGAGCGGCGGGGGCGGGGCGTCGGGGAACGTGGTGGGGGCGAGCAGGGCGGCGCTGGCCGCGACCAGTGTCAGCGACTGGACACGCACGATGGGGCCTCTCCTCGGGGACAGGGACGGGCACTCGGCCCCATGTGTCCCCGAAACGCTCACGTGACCACCTTTCGCAGGGCCAGACGGTGCATGCCCGCCGCGCGCTCCGTGTCCCGGGGATGCGCGACCGGGGGCGGGTGGGCCGGGCCTGTTGCGGCCCGGCCCACCCGGCCGCCCGTGCCGGCGCGGGTCGGCGACGACAGCGGTCCACGCGCCGGCGGCCCGAACTTCCCCGGGCTCGCCGGGAGTTCGGCCGTGAGGTGACTCAGCATACGTAACGCTTCCGGGTGCGGTTCACCCACGGCCCTCTTGATGTGATCGCGTCACGCGCGTCATATTGGTCCGGACCTTTACAGTCGTCGCCGTCGAAGCCGGCGCCACCGGGGAGGCAGAACCGTGCGCGAGGTTTCCGTTCCCGCTCTCCCGCGCCGCTGCGCCCTGCTCTGCGGGGCGCTCCTCCTGCTCGCGTCCTGCGGCTGGGGCTCGGCCGAGGACGGTGGCGGTGAGGGCGACGGCGGCGGGCTGCCCGCGGTACCCACGGGCGTCACCGCGAAGGCCGGCAGCGCGACCACCGTGCACGTGATGTGGAACGCGGTCGACGACGTCGAGACCTACGAGGTCTACCGCGGCGGCACGCTGGTGAAGGAGGTGCCGGCGGCCGAGCGGATGGTGGACTTCACGCGGCTGCGCCCCTCCACCGGGTACGTCTTCACCGTACGGGCGCGGGACGCCGACGGACGGCTCGGTCCACGCAGCCGGGAGGTGCGGGCGACCACCCCCGCCGCGGTGGCCGACGCCTCCGCACCGACCCGCCCGGGGGACGTCCGCGGCCGGGCGGCGGGCAGCCGGGCGGTCCAGCTCACCTGGTCGGCCGCGAAGGACGACCGCGGTGTGGTGTCGTACGACGTCTACCAGGGCGGCACGAAGGTCCACAGCGTCGGAGGCAATCAGACGGCGGCCGTGGTCACGGGGCTGCGGGCGGGCACCCGCTACTCGTTCACCGTGCGGGCGCGGGACGCCGCCGACAACGTCTCCCCGGCGGGCGCCGCCGTCCTGCTCACCACCCCGGGCACCGACGACGGACACGCCACCGCGCCCACTCGGCTGCGCGCCGCCTCCCACCAGGCCGACGGGGCCTACTACCTCGACCTCTCCTGGACCCCGCCCCGCACGGAGACCCCGGTGACCGAGTACCAGATCCACCTGGACGGCCGGGCGGCGACCTCGCTGGTCTACGGCGCCGACGCACCGCGCGACCGCGCCGAGTACAGCTTCTACGCCGGCCGCGAGGCCGGGGTCACACACCGGGTCAAGATCCGGCCGAGGCTGGCCGACGGGACGTGGGGCGGGTTCTCTGAGGAACGGCAGGTGACCACGGGAGCGAGCCGGTGACCTGACGCGCGGTCGGCTCCGGTTCGGTCCGGGGGGCGTGTCACCTGGCCGGTCGCGCTCCGCATGCGGGGCCGGCCCGTGCCCTGTTGGCTGCCAGAGGGGGCACGGGCGTTCCCGATCCCGGCGGCGCAAGGATGTACCGCCGACCGTGCCGCCGGAGGGCAGTCCACATGCGCATCTCATCGCCACTTCTCCGCTCCGGTGCCACCGTGGCGGCCGCCGCCGTGCTGCCCGTCGTCCTGGCCGCCGGACCGGCCGCGGCGGGACCGGGGATCTCCGTGAGCACCACCGGGACCACGGTGTCGGTCACGACCACGGCCTGCGCCCAGCTCAACGGCAGTTGGGGCACCGCCTCGCTGCTCACCAGCAGCCAGCGGGACTTCGCCCAGGGGCGTCAGGTGGCGCTGTCCGGCAGCGGTTCGGGCCAGTCCGCGGCCTGGTCGGGCATCTCGCCGGGCACGTACACGGTGATCGTCATGTGCTCGAACAACAGCACCGCGGGCACCCAGACGGTCATCGTCTCCTCGGCCCCCTCCCCCAGGCCCTCGCCGAGCCGCTCCGCGACCCCCGCCCCGTCCGTGTCGCCGGGCGGCGTCATGGGCGGTCTGGGCGGGGCCGTCCAGGACTACGGCACGGCCACCCTGGTGGCGGGCGGCGCGCTGGTGGGGGCCGGCGTCATCGCCGCGGCCTGGTTCCTGCGCCGCCGCTCGAAGCCGTACCGGTTCTGAGCGGGGCCCACGGGATGGCCGGGGCGGTCAGGCCCGTTCGTCGCCGGGCAGGTCGGCGAACTGGGCCAGGGCGTGTCTGAGCCACTGGGTCCAGAACGTCTCCAGGTCGATGCCGGCCCGCAGCACCAGGTGCCGCAGCCGGTCCTCGGTGCTGTCCCGGCCGGGCGGGAAGTCGCGTCGCTCGATGTCCTCGTACTCGGCCAACTGCCGTTCGTGCAGCTCCAGATGGCGCCGCAGGTCCGCCTCGACACCGTCGGTGCCGACCACGGCGGCGGCGCGCAGCCGCAGCAGCATCGCGTCCCGCAGGGGCTTGGGGTCCTGCGGGGTCGCGGTCCAGCGGGACAGTTCGGCGCGGCCCGCGGGCAGGACCTCGTAGGACTTCTTCTGCCCGCGGGCCGGCTGCTGTCCGGGCAGTGCGCGGATCAGGCCCTGCGCCTCCAGTTTTCCCAGCTCGCGATAGATCTGCTGGTGCGTCGCCGACCAGAAGTAGCCGATCGACCGGTCGAACCGGCGGGTCAGCTCCAGGCCCGACGACGGCTTTTCGACCAGGGCGGTGAGGATCGCGTGCGGGAGTGACATGGGCTCATCCTAGGGACGGCCCGCGCGCCTTCCGGCCCACGCGGCCCTACAGCGCCGCCGCCAGCTCGGTGCCCTGCTTGACGGCGCGCTTGGCGTCCAGTTCGGCGGCCACGTCGGCGCCGCCGATGAGGTGCGCGCTGTGTCCGGCGGCGACCAGGTCGTCGTACAGGCCCCGGCTCGGCTCCTGGCCGGTGCACAGGACGACCGTGTCGACCTCCAGGACGGTGGACTCGTCGCCGACGGTGATGTGCAGCCCGGCGTCGTCGATCCGGTCGTAGCGGACGCCCGGCACCATGGTGACGCCGCGGTGCTTGAGCTCGGTGCGGTGGATCCAGCCGGTGGTCTTGCCCAGCCCCGCGCCGACCTTGGACGTCTTGCGCTGGAGCAGGTGGACGGTGCGCGGCGGCGCGGGGCGCTCGGGTGCGGCGAGGCCGCCGGAGGCGCGGTAGGCGGTGTCGACGCCCCAGAGGCGGAAGTACGTCTCCGGGTCCTCGTGCGCCTTGTCGCCGCCGTCGGTGAGGTACTCGGCGACGTCGAAGCCGATGCCGCCCGCGCCGAGGATCGCGACGCGCTCGCCGACGGGGGCGGCGTCGCGCAGGACGTCGAGGTAGCCGACGACGCAGGGGTGGTCGACGCCGGGGATGTCGGGCGTGCGGGGGGTGACGCCGGTGGCGACGACGACCTCGTCGTGGCCGGTGAGGTCGGCGGCGCCGACGCGGGTGTTCAGGCGTACGTCGACGCCGTGTGCCGCGAGCTGGGTGCGGAAGTAGCGCAGCGTCTCGTCGAACTCCTGCTTGCCGGGGACCTTGCGGGCGACGTTCAGCTGCCCGCCGATCTCGCTCGCGGCATCGAACAGGGTGACCTCGTGGCCGCGTTCGGCGGCGCTCACCGCGCAGGCGAGGCCGGCCGGTCCGGCGCCGACGACGGCGACGCGCTTGCGCCGCCGGGTCGGGGAAAGGACCAGCTCGGTCTCGTGGCAGGCGCGCGGGTTGACCAGGCAGGAGGTGATCCGGCCGCTGAACGTGTGGTCCAGGCAGGCCTGGTTGCAGCCGATGCAGGTGTTGATGGCCTCGGGGCGGCCGGCCGCGGCCTTGGCGACGAAGTCGGGGTCGGCGAGCATCGGGCGGGCCATCGAGATCATGTCGGCCGTTCCCTCGGCGAGCAGCGTCTCGGCCACCTCGGGGGTGTTGATGCGGTTGGTGGTGACGAGCGGGACCGACACCTGGCCCATCAGCTTCTTGGTGACCCAGGTGTAGGCGCCGCGGGGCACGGAGGTGGCGATGGTGGGGATGCGGGCCTCGTGCCAGCCGATGCCGGTGTTGATGATCGTCGCGCCGGCGGTCTCGACGGCCTTGGCGAGGGTGATCACCTCGTCGAGGGTGGAGCCGCCGGGCACCAGGTCGAGCATGGACAGGCGGTAGATCACGATGAAGTCCTCGCCGACCGCCTCGCGCACCCGGCGGACGATCTCGACGGGAAAGCGCGTGCGGTTCTCGTACGACCCGCCCCAGCGGTCGGTGCGGTGGTTGGTCCGCGCGGCGATGAACTCGTTGATCAGGTAGCCCTCGGACCCCATGATCTCGACGCCGTCGTACCCGGCCTCGCGGGCCAGCCGGGCGGTGCGGACGTAGTCGTCGACGGTGCGCTCGACCTCGGCGTCGGTCAGCTCGCGCGGCACGTGCGGGCTGATCGGGGCCTGGAGCGGGCTCGGGGCGACCAGATCGGCGTGGTAGGCGTAGCGGCCGAAGTGCAGGATCTGGAGGGCGATGCGGCCGCCCTCACGGTGCACGGCGTCGGTGACCACCCGGTGCTGCTCCGCTTCCGCCTGCGTGGTGAGCTTGGCGCCGCCCTCGTAGGGGCGACCCTCGTCGTTGGGGGCGATGCCGCCGGTGACGATCAGGCCCACGCCGCCGCGGGCCCGGGCGGCGTAGAAGGCGGCCATGCGCTCGAACCCGCGCTCGGCCTCCTCCAGGCCGACGTGCATGGAGCCCATCAGGACCCGGTTGGGGAGCGTGGTGAAGCCCAGGTCGAGCGGGCTCAGCAGGTGCGGGTAACGGCTCATCGGGCCCTCCGTGCGCGGTGACGTGCCTCTGTTGTAGAGGACGGCCACCCCATTGTGCAACTAGTTGCACAATGGGGTGGCGCACACCTCACCGCACCCGGCGGGACCGGCTCAGCGGCTTTCGAGCCGTACGTGCAGTTCCCGCTCCTGGTCCCCGGAGGTCTGGCTCAGGTCGTGCACGGTGAACAGGGAGTCCAGGGTGGCGCGGAGCCTCTCGACCGCCCAGTAGCCGCCCTGCGCGTCGGCCTCCACGGACGCCCCCAGCCGGGCGGGGGCACACTCGCCCCCCTGCTCGTCGGCCACGTCGAAGGTGCCGAGCCACACGGTCGGGCGCACCTCGTCGTACTCCCGGGTCACGTCGCCCGCGTGCCGGTCCGAGGAGAAGCACGCGCACAGGGTGTCGAACACGGTCCGGGCGTCCTCCTTGCTGCATCCGCTCAGCTCCACCGAGACGGACTCGGGATGCAGTCGCTCACCGTCCATCGTGATCGCTCCCTCTCGTGGTCATGGCCGATTCCGCTCTCGCCGTACCACCAGAAAAGCACCACCGGCGGCCCGGCGCGAAGGGGCCGGGTCAGCCCCGGGTGAACCGGTACGTCTTGCTGTCGGTGAGCACGCAGAAGCCGGGCGACACGACGATCACCCGCAGGGTGCCGGTCCGCCGGTCGTAGTCGACGCCCTCCGCCTCGAAGCCCCCGGAGCAGGCGCTGCGCAGGGGCAGCTGCCGCAGCGCGGTGACGTGTCCGGTGACGTCGGCGGTGCCGTTCGGCGCCGCCGACAGGTCGATCCTCAGCAGCGGCTTGGTGAGGCCGAAGAGCGTGCCCGCCGGGTCGTCGGAGGAGCACAGCAGCGTGGTGGCGTCCAGGAAGTCGCAGCCCTGGACGTCGCGCACGGCGTGGTCCAGGTGGACGGTGGCCGCCTGCGGGAGGTTCGCCGAGGGCGAGGTGGCGGGGTTGACGCCCGGGTTCGGGAAGACCAGCAGCCGGTTCATGGTGCCCCATTCCCCCGCCAGCATCCACTGCCCGTCGGGCGAGACGGCGGACCACGAGTTGTTCAGCGCCTCGCCGGGGCTCAGCGTGTGCACGTACTCCGACCAGGTCCCGTCCGGTGCCTGCACGCGGAACATCTTCGTGTTCCCGTCGTCGCGCTGGTACGGCTCGACGTAGTGGCCGTCGTAGGAGGCGTCCGGGTCGCCGACGTGGTTCCAGCCGCGGGCGGCGAGGCCGAGCGGAACGGTGCCGATCCCGGTGTAGCGGTTGGGGCTGCCCGCCGGGACCTCCACCGAGGCCAGGCCCTGGCTCTCGGTCAGCGGGTCGGCCCGGTCGGAGCCCACCTCGGTCCAGGTGTCGGCGGCCCGGGCGCCCTCGGCGGGGGCGTCCGCCCGGGCCGGGCCCGCGAGGACGGCGGAGAGGGCGAGGACGGCGAGACCGGTCAGGGCGGCGTGACAACGTTGCCGGGCACGCAGGGGCATCGGGGGCTCCTCGGTGGGGGTGGCCGGGCGGCACGGGCGGGCTGGAGACACTCGGCGCACAGTCTGGACCGTCCACAGGGTCATGTACAGACCAACTCCGGACGCGCTTCGTGCGGCGGTCCCCGGCCTGCGGGGAGATGCTGGGAGGGGACGGCGCAGCCCTGACGGACCGGCCCGGTGCGCGGTGGAACGCGGTAGAACAAGGGGGTCGGCATCGCAGGGCGTGCCGCGTCGAACGGCGAAGGCGGGGCGTGGGATGAGTGCAGCGGGGTCTGCCGGGTTCGAGGGCGAGCCGTCACCGCGCGGCCCGGTGCGGCCCAGCGGGCTGCTCGACCTGCTGAACGTGGCGTCGATCGTGCTGGACGCCGAGGGCCGGATCGTCCTGTGGAGCCCGCAGGCCGAGGAGCTGTTCGGCTGGTCCGCGCCGGAGGCGCTGGGGCGGTACGCGGCCCGCATCATGGTCCACGAGCGCCATTTCGACCTGGTCGTGAAGCTGTTCGAGGAGGTCATGAAGACCGGCCGGAGCTGGGCCGGCGCCTTCCCCGTCCGGCACAAGGACGGCGGCACCCGGCTGGTGGAGTTCCGCAACATGCGCCTGCTCGACGACCGCGGGGACGTCTACGCCCTCGGGCTCGCGGCCGACCAGTCGACGGTCCGCCGGGTGGAGCGGGACGTCGCCCTGTCCACGAGGGTGATCATGCAGTCCCCGATCGGTCTGGCCGTCCTGGACCCCGAGTTGCGGTACGTCTCGGTCAACCCGGCCCTGGAACGGCTGGACGGCATCCCCGCCGGGGACCACCTCGGCCGGACGGTCCGCGAACTGCTGCCGCAGGTGGACGCCGGCCCGCTGGAGGCGGCGGCACGGGAGGTGCTGGAGACCGGGCGGCCGGTCGTCGACCGGCCCGCGACCGGGCGGACCCCCTCCGACCCGGACCAGGATCACACCTGGTCGGTCTCGCTGTACCGGCTGGAGGACGCCCTGGGCGCCGTACTGGGCGTGGCCGTCTCGGTCGTGGACGTCACCGAGCAGTACCGGACGGCGGCCGAGGCCGAGAGAGCGCGGCGCCGGCTGGCCGCCGTCGCGGACGCCTCCGCCCGGATCGGCACCACGCTGCAACTGGACCGCACCGCGTACGAGCTGGCCGACGTGGCCGTGCCCGGTCTCGCGGACATCGCCGCCGTGGACCTGCTGGACGCCCTGGTCGCGGGCCGGCGCAGCACGCTGGGGCCGGCCGAACCCGCGGTGATCAGGGCGCTGGCCGTGCGCGCCGCCGACGACGCCGGGGACGCGCTGCGGGCGGCCGACCCGCCTGGCCGGGTCGCCCGGTACGGACCGGACCGCCTGGTCACCGAGTGCGTGCGCACCGGCCGGCCGGTGATGGTGGCGCGGGTGACGCGGGAGGACCTGGCACGCGTCGCCCGCTCGCCGGAGGCGGCCGAGCTGCTGCGCCGGGCGGGCGTCCACTCGTACCTGGCCGTGCCGCTGATCGCGCGGGGCGAGGTGCTCGGTGCCCTGGACCTGAAGCGGATCGCGAACCCCCTGCCGTTCGACGAGGACGACCTGCTGCTGGCCCGGGAGCTGGCCGCGCGGGCGGCGTTGCAGATCGACAACGCCCGCTGGTACCAGAACGCCCGCGACACCGCCCTCACCCTCCAGCGCAGCCTGCTGCCCAGCCATCCGCCGGTGACCGGCGGGCTCGAGGTCGCCTCCCGCTATCAGCCGGCCGGGGGCACCAGCGAGGTCGGCGGCGACTGGTTCGACGTGATCGAGCTGGCCGGCGGCAGGACCGCGCTGGTGGTGGGCGACGTGATGGGCAGCGGCATCGCGGCGGCGGCCTCCATGGGGCGGCTGCGCACCGCGACGAACACCCTGGCCGCCCTCGAACTGGACCCCGCGCAGCTGCTCGGGCACCTGGAGCGGACCACGGCGGGCCTCGACCAGGCCATCGCCACCTGCCTGTACGCCGTCCACGACCCGCACCTGCGGCGGTGCCTGATCGCCAACGCCGGGCATCTGCCCCCGGTCCGCCTGCGGGCCGGCCGGCCGCCCGAGCTGCTCGACCTGCCCACCGGGGTGCCGCTCGGGGTGGGCGGCGTCGCCTTCTCCACCACCGAGGTCGGCCTGGAGCCGGGCGACCGGCTGGTCTTCTACACGGACGGCCTGGTCGAGACGCGCGGCCATCCGCTGGACGAGCGGCTGGACGCGCTGCTCGCCCTGCTGGACGGCCCGGACCGCCCTCTGGAGGAGGTCTGCGACCTGCTGCTGCGCACCCTGCACGAGCCGGAGAACTCCGACGACGTGGCCCTGCTGATCGCCCGGGCCACGCCGCCGGAGCAGCGGTACGGGGCGCGGACGGTCAGCCCCTGACGCCGATCACCACGTGGGCGTACAGCTCCTCGCAGACCGCGAGGCGGGTCGTCAGACCGGCCCGGGTGAAGGCGGCGACGGCGTCGGGCGCCTGGCGTTCGCTCGTCTCGGCCAGCAGGCAGCCGCCCGGGGCGAGCCAGCCGGGCGCCTCGGCCGCGACCCTGCGCAGCACGTCGAGGCCGTCGGTGCCGCCGTCCAGGGCGACCAGCGGTTCGTGGTCGCGGGCCTCGGCGGGGAGCAGCGCGACCTCCTCGGTGGGGACGTACGGCACGTTGGCCGCGAGGATGTCCACCCGGCCGCGCAGCGCGTCGGGCAGCGCGTCGAACAGGTCACCGGCGTACACCCGGCCGCCCGCGTCCGCGAGGTTGCCGCGGGCGCAGTGCACGGCGGCCGGGTCGACGTCGGCGGCGTGCACCTCGGGCCGGTCGAGCGCGGCGGCCAGGGCCGCGCCGACGGCGCCCGACCCGCAGCACAGGTCGACCACGACGTCCGCGTGCGGCGCGTGGGCCAGGGCCTCGGACACCAGGAACTCGGTGCGTCGGCGGGGCACGAAGACACCGGGCGCGACCGCGATGCGCAGGCCGCGGAACTCGGCCCAGCCGAGGACGAGTTCGAGGGGCAGGCCGGTGACCCGGCGGTCGACCAGCGCGGTGAGTTCCGCGGCGGTGCGGGCGGCGGTCAGGAGGAGCGCGGCCTCGTCCTCGGCGAAGACGCAGCCGGCGGCACGCAGCGCGGCCACGACGGCGTCACGCGACGGGAGAGCAGCCGAGAAGGGGGCGCGGAGGTCCGGGGAGGACGCGGGGAGGGGCGGGACGGGGAAGGTGGGAGGCATGGAAGCCGAGAGCCTTTCGGGAACCGAAGGGCGCTCTCCCGGTCACTCGTTTCCGGTGACCGCACTGCCGTGAGATGAGAGCACCCGGGCCGACACAGCGGTAATCGGTCTCACCTCCCAGTCGTCCGGCGGCCGGGGCGATCCGCGGCCGCCGGTCACCCTACCCCAAGGAGCAGACGCCGACGGCCTCCCCCCCGAGTGGTTGACGCGCACTACCTCCCAGGCAAAGTTGTACTGTGCAACCAGCAAGGCCGAGGAGGAACCGTGACGGCTGCCGAGACACCGGACGAGACGAGCGTCGCTCCCGGCGGGCGCCCCGCGGACGCCGCCGTGGAGACCATCCAGCGCGAGATGACGGTCTTCGCCCGCCGGGCCCGCGCCTCCGCGGGACGCATGCACCCGGAGCTGTCGCTGGTGTCGTACACGCTGCTCGGTCACCTGGAGGAGCGGGACGGCCGCCGGGCCACAGACCTGGCCGCCCACTACGCCCTGGACAAGTCCACCGTCAGCCGCCAGGTGTCCGCGCTGGAGCGCGCCGGGCTGATCGAGCGGCGCGTCGACCCGGACGACCACCGCGTCCAGGTCCTGCACCTGACGGAGTCCGGACGGCACGCCCTGGACCGGGTCACCGAGCGCCGCAGGACCGCCTTCCGGGAGCGGCTCGCCGACTGGCCCGAGCAGGACCTGCTCCGCTTCGCCGCGTATCTGGAGCGGTACAACGCGTGGCCGGGCGCGGCCCCGGACGGGGACCGGGACTGAGCGGCGCCGGGGACACGTACCGTGGACGGGTACGCACTGATCACGCCGGCCGCGGGCAGCCCGCCCCGGCGGCCCGAAAGGCTCCACCGCATGCACACCACCCGAGGCTTCACCGGGCGTCCGCGCGCCGCCCGGCCGGGACTGCCGCCCGGCCAGTACGACGCGGGCGACGACTGGCCCGTGCTGTCCGCCGAGGTCACGCCCGAGATCGCGCCGGCCGACTGGACCTTCCGCGTGGGCGGTCTGGTGGCCGAGCCCCGCACCTGGGACCTGGCACAGGCCCGCCGGCTGCCGGCGTCCGGGTACGCGGGCGACATCCACTGCGTCACCGGCTGGTCGAAGTTCGGGGTGCGGTTCGGGGGCGTGTCCCTGGACGCCTTCCTGGACGCGGCGGGTCCCCTGCCGTCGGCGACGCACGCGGTCGCCCACGCGCACACCGGCTACACGGCGAACCTGCCGCTCGCCGACCTCACCGGCGGCCGGGCCTGGATCGTGTGGGAGTACGACGGAGAGCCGCTCGCCCCCGAGCACGGCGGCCCGGCCCGGCTGGTGGTGCCGCACCTGTACTTCTGGAAGAGCGTGAAGTGGATCGCGGGGCTCGAACTCCTCGACCACGACGAGCCGGGTTTCTGGGAGGAGAACGGCTACCACGCGCGGGGCAATCCCTGGGAGGAGCAGCGGTACTCCGGTGACTGAGACAGCGACGCACACGGCAGGGGCCTTCACTCCCCCGGCGCGGTTCGCCGTGCCCGGGCGCATCGAGGTGAACGGCCGGGTGGCCGGGACGTGGCAGACGGCCACACTCACCGAGATCCGCCGCGAGACGCCCCGCGCGTCGACCTTCCGCCTCGCCGTGCCCGGCTGGGCGGGCCACCTGCCCGGCCAGCACCTGATGCTGCGGCTCACCGCCGAGGACGGCTACCGGGCCCAGCGGCACTACTCGCTGGCGTCCGCCCCGGACGAGTCCGGGCACATCGAGCTGACGCTCGACCGGGTGCCGGACGGGGAGGTGTCCGGCTGGTTCCACACGGTGGCGAGGCCCGGCGACCGGATCGAGGTGCGCGGCCCGCTCAGCGGCTTCTTCGCCTGGCCGGGCGACCGGCCCGCCCTGCTGCTCGGCGCCGGTTCCGGCGTCGTACCGCTGATGTCGATGGTGCGGTACCACCGGGCACGCGGCCTGACGGTGCCGCTGCGCCTCCTCGTGTCGGCGCGCGGCCCCGAGGAGCTGATCTACGCCCGTGAGTTCGGCGCGGAGACGACGCCCGTGTTCACCCGCACCGCGCCGGCCGGGACGCCCGTGGGCCGGCTGACCTCCGCGCACCTGGCGCCGCTCCTGTCCGAGCCGCCCGCCGGCGGCTGGGAGGCCTATGTGTGCGGGTCCAACGCGTTCGCGGAGCACGCCGCACGGCTGCTGGTGGCGGGCGGACAGCCGGTGGACAGAATTCGGATCGAACGCTTCGGCTGATCCCGCCCGGTTCGTGAGCGAGGCCCGCAGGACTGGGTACCAGACCAGTGCGGGCACTCGCACAGGTGGCGCGACACGAAGGCGCGGCGGCCCCCGCACGCGACGGCCGCCGCCCGCCCCTCCGGTCGCGGTGATCGCGGGGAGGTCGACATGCGAACCCGGGTACGCGGCTGGCGCTGGCGGCGCAATCCGCTGCGGCGCCGGTCGGACGTCGTCGAGGCGTGGACCACGGTGGTCGTCGCCCTCCTGCTGTTCGTGGCCGCGCCGCTGCTCGGTGCCGCCACCGCGTGGTGGGGCTACGGACAGGCCCGGGCGATCGTCGCCGAGCAGCGGGCCGAGCGGCACCACGTGCGGGCCACGGTGGAGGACCGGAACCCCGGCGCCCTGTCGACGGGACAGCTCGGCGGGCAGTACACCTACCGGGCGACCGTCCACTGGAAGGCGGCGGACGGGGCGGAGAAGAGCACCACGGCCCGGGTGCCGGCCGGCACCCGGCACGGTGACACCGTCGACGTGTGGCTGGACTCCCACGGGCAGAGCGTGCCCCCGCCGTCGGACGGTGCCGAGATCTGGCAGCACAGCGCCACCATCGGCTCGTTCACCACCATCGGGACGGCGCTCACGGTGCTGCTCGCGCACCGCGCCGTACGCGCGGTGGCGCTGCGCCGCCGCATGGCGGAGTGGGACCGCGACTGGGCCCTCACCGAGCCGCAGTGGACCCACCGCCGGGCCTGACCGCACCTCCGCCCGCGCGGTTCCCGGGCACGTCCGGACCTGGCGTTTCCCCGAACCGCTCACGTACCGTGTGATCATCCGTACGGTCTGACGCGCTTCCCCGCAAAGGCGGTTCCCGATGGCCCTGTTCGACCTTCCGCTCGACGAACTCCACGCCTACCGCAGCGCGTCGGCCGAGCCCGAGGACTTCGACGCGTTCTGGACGAAGACGCTCGCCGAGGCCCGTGAGCACGACCTGGACGCCCGCTTCGAGCCGGTCGACACGGGACTGTCCACGGTGCGGGTGTACGACGTGACGTTCGCCGGGTTCGGCGGCCACCCGGTGAAGGCCTGGCTGACCGTGCCGGCCGCGGCCTCCGAGCCGTTGCCGCTGGTCGTGGAGTTCCTCGGGTACGGCGGCGGGCGCGGGCTGCCGCACGAGCACCTGCTGTGGGCGTCCACCGGCCGGGCGCACTTCGTGATGGACACCCGCGGCCAGGGCAGCGCCTGGGGCGGCGGTGGTGGGACCCCCGACCCCGTCGGCGGCACGCCCGCGTACCCGGGCTTCATGACCCGCGGCCTGGACGCTCCGGAGAACTACTACTACCGCCGGGTCTTCACCGACGCCGTGCGCGCCGTCGAGGCGGCCCGCTCCCATCCGCTGACCGACCCGTCCCGCACGGTCGCGCTGGGCGCGAGCCAGGGCGGCGGCATATCGATCGCGGTGGGCGGACTCGTGCCGGACCTGGTCGCCGTCGCGCCGGACGTGCCGTTCCTGTGCGACTTCCCGCGCGCGACCACGCTCACCGACCGGCACCCCTACCGCGAGGTCGGCCTGTACCTGAAGACGCACCGCGGCCGGACCGGGGACGCGCTGCGGACACTGTCCTATTTCGACGGGGTGCACTTCGCGGCGCGGGGCCGGGCTCCGGCGCTGTTCTCGGCCGCCCTGGAGGACCAGACCTGCCCGCCGTCGACCGTTTTCGCCGCGTTCAACGCCTGGACGCACGAGGACAAGACGATCGAGGTGTACGACTTCAACGATCACGAGGGCGGCGGGCCGTACCAGGAGGCGGCCAGGCTGCGCTGGCTGAGCCGCTACGCCTGAGGGTCGGTGGGTGGTGTTTCGGCCGAACCGGCGGACCGCTCTTCCCTGCTGGTTTAGACCAATGGTAATCCTGGTGGCGCACCGAGCCCGCGCGGCTACCGTACGTCATCAACAGGAGGCGCGGCATGGCCCGCACCACCCCGCACGAACCGTCCCCCGCCGACCCGCCGACCGCCGACGCCCGGCCGCCCCTGTACCGGCGGGTGGCGGACCAACTGCTGGGCGAGTTGCGCGACGGCACCGTCCCACCGGGTGAACGGCTGCCCGGCGAGCGACGGCTGGCGGAGCACTTCGGAGTCAGCCGGGAGACCGTACGGCAGGCGCTGGACGTGCTGCGCAGGGACGGTCTGCTCACCACCGACCGGCGGGGCAGCCACGTCGCCCTGCCGGGGCCGCCCGCCGGGAGTCCGGCGCCCCTGGTCTTCCCGGTCGGCGCCCGGGCGGCGGAGCCGCGCACCGGGGACCGTGCCACGGTCGTCTGGGGGACGCCGCCGCCGGAACACGCCGCGGCGCTGGGGCTGGTGCCGGGCCGGCCGACCCTGATGCACCACTACACGTCGGCGGCGGCAGGAGGCAGCGGCAGGCGGACGGCCGTGACATCGTTTTCCGCGGTGGCGCTGGCCGAGGTCGAAGAACTGGCCCGCTACCGCGACCGGGCCGACGGGGTCGCCTGCGCGCAGCTGCGGCGGGCCTACGACTGGATGCGCCGGGCCGGTCTGACGCTGCATCACCGGGACACCATCACGCTCAAGCCCGACACCGCGTCGGTCCGGGTCGTGCGGCGGGTGCACGACCAGTACGCGCGACCGCTGGAGATCACCGACCTCCTGGTGGACACCCACCAGGACGCCCTGGTCTACGAGTTCACCCTGCCGGCGGCCGGCTGACCCGGCGCGCTACGGGAGCCGCCGGGCCACGACCAGCCGGACCCGCGGGCTGCCGTCGGGGCGGCGTCCGAACTCCGGCAGGGCGTGCAGGTCCGTCCGGAAGCCGGCCCGCGACAGCTCGCGGCCCACGTCCCCGAGCCGGAACGTCCGGTAGTACATGACGAACGGCGGCCGCCACAGCGCGTTGCGCACCCGCATCGCGGCGTCGAAGCCGAGCAGCGTCCAGTACCCCGGTGAGCCGGGGCGGGGCGGGGCGACGACGGGGAAGGCGAAGCAGCCGTCCGGCCGCAGCACGGAGCGCACCTGGCGGAACAGGCCCGGCAGTTCGCGGGGCAGGAAGTGCCCGAACGCCCCGAAGCTCACGACGAGGTCGAAGGCGGGGCCGAACGGCAGGGCGCGGGCGTCCGCGCGCACCCAGGAGACCGCCGGGCCCGGCGGCAGGGTGCGCCCGCGCGCGACGTCGAGCATCCCCGCGCTGAAGTCCACCCCGGTCACGCGCTGTCGGCACACCCGGGCCAGCACGTCCAGGCCCGCGCCGGTGCCGCAGCACAGGTCGAGTCCGGCGGCGAAGGGTCCCAGCGGCTCCAGCGCGCGGGCCACGGCGTGCAGCACCCGGTCGGGCGTCCGGTACGGGGTGTGGTCGAACTTCGGGGCGAGCAGGTCGTAGCCGCGCTCGACCGACGACAGTGCCTGGACGGCGAGTTCGCGCAGGGTGGGGCCCTCGGGGCTGAACATCCGGTCAGCCCACGTGCTGTCCGGCGGGCCCCGCGGGAGCGCGGCGCCCGTCGAGCACGGTGAGCGCGTACGCGCACCAGCGGGCGTTCTCCCGCTCGAACGCGATCCCGGCGGCCAGGGTGAGGTAGGGCCCGACGCGGTCGGCCTCCCGGAGGTGCTCCTCCTCGGTGCGGCCGTCCAGGAGGCGTTCCCGCACCCGCTCGTAGCGGGCGAGCTTGCCCAGCGCCCAGGCCCTGCGCTCCTCGACCAGCGCGCGGACCGCCGCCGGGTCGACGCCGTCCATGGCCTGCATCTTGATCAGGAACTCGTCGCGGATGGCGGTGGGCCGCCGGGTCGGCTCGGCCGCGAAGACGCCCAGCTGCTCCCGGCCCGCTTCGGTGAGCGAGAACAGCCGCTTGGTGGGCCTGCGTTCCTGCGGCACGGTCCGGGCCTCGATGAGTCCGTCGCCCGCGAGGCGCTCCAGTTCCCGGTAGAGCTGCTGCGGCGTGGCGGGCCAGAAGTTGGCGAGCGACACGTCGAACACCTTGGACAGCTCGTAGCCCGAGGCCTCGCCCTCCAGCAGGGCGGCCAGGACGGCGTACTTGAGAGACATGTCGACACGCTAGCAAGCGCGGGCCACGACGACTACTCTACTCCACACCTATTCAAATAGTTCAGTATGAAGGAGTGGCGATGCGGGCATTCCGCGCGGCGGTCGAGGCACACGACATCGACGCCGTCGAAGCACTGCTGGCCGACGACGTGGTGTTCTCCAGCCCCGTCGTGTTCAAGCCCTACCGCGGCAAGGCGATCACGGCGGCGATCCTGCGCGCGGTCGCGCGCGTCTTCGAGGACTTTCGCTACGAACGCGTCATCGGTGAGGCGGACGGCCGCGACCACGCGCTGCTCTTCGCGGCGCGGGTGGGCGACCGGGAGATCAGCGGCTGCGACTTCCTGCACCTCGACGCGTCCGGCCGCATCGACGAACTGACGGTGATGGTGCGTCCGCTCTCGGGCGCGCAGGCCCTTCAGACGGCCATGGCCGCGCAGTTCGAGCGGATCGCGCAGGAGGCTCAGGAGGCTCAGGCGAGTCCGGCCGGCTGAGCCGGGCGCGGCACATCGCGGAAGACGGAACAGCGGCCGAACCGGCCGCGTTGAGGGGGGTGGGACCTCACCCGTCCCGCCCCCACCCCACGACGCACCGTCCCGTGGTACGGTGCAGTCAGCACTTGTGTACGCCCCGTCGATCGGGGCGCCGGTGCCAGTTTCCCTTCGGTTCGCGGATCCGCCCGTCCTGGTGCGACCGGCGCGTCCGCTTCTCAGCACAACCTCGTGAGCAGGGGCTTCACCCCCACCGTGGCCGAGGTGCTGTTCCCGCCGTCCGGAGGCGTGTCATCCGACCCCTCGCGCGGCTTCCCCCCTTCCTTCCGCATGTCCCATGCCCGTGTCCTCGAAAGGACCGACCACCATGACCACCACACTCGAACACCCCCCTGTCCAGCAGTCCCCGACCGAGATCGCGAGCGGTGTCCTCGACATCGAAGCGGGCGGGAAGGGGCGCCTACGGGGAAAGAGCCTGCATCCCGAGCCCTCCGACCTCACCCTCCCGCCCGCGCTGATCCGCCGGCACGGGCTGCGCAAGGGCGACCTCGTCGAAGGGGTGTGCGGCGACCGGCGCACCCTGACCGACGTCGTCCGCGTCAACGGCCGTACGCCCGACCGGCGGGGCGCGCGGCGGCACTTCGCCGACCTGACCCCGCTGCACCCGCACGAGCGGCTGCGGCTCGAACACCCGGCGGCCGGCCTCGCCGGACGCGTCACCGATCTGATCGCCCCGGTCGGCAAGGGCCAGCGCGGCCTGATCGTGGCTCCGCCGAAGACCGGCAAGACCGTCCTCCTCCAGCAGATCGCCGCCGCGGTCGCGGGCAACCATCCCGAGGCCCGGCTGATGGTGGTGCTGCTCGACGAACGCCCCGAGGAGGTCACCGACATGCGGCGCTCGGTGCGCGGCGAGGTGTACTCCTCGACCTTCGACCAGGGCGCCAAGCAGCACATCGCGCTCGCCGATCTGGTGATCGAGCGGGCCAAGCGGCTCGTCGAGGCCGGGGAGGACGTCGTCATCCTCCTCGACTCCCTCACCCGGCTGTGCAGGGCGCACAACAACGCCGCCTCCTCCGGTGGCCGCACGCTCAGCGGCGGCGTCGACGCTGGGGCGCTGCTCGGCCCCAAGCGCTTCTTCGGCGCGGCCCGCAAGGCGGAGGAGGGCGGCTCGCTCACCATCCTCGCCACCGCCCTGGTGGAGACCGGCTCGCGTGCCGACGACTTCTACTTCGAGGAGCTCAAGGGCACCGGCAACATGGAGCTGCGGCTGAGCCGGGAGCCGGCCTCCCGCCGGGTCTTCCCGGCCGTCGAACTGGTCGGCTCGGGCACCCGGCGCGAGGAGCTGCTGCTCTCCACCGGCGAGGCGACCGCCGTGCGCGGGCTGCGGCGTGCCCTGGGCACCCGGGACGGGCAGTCCGGCCTGGAGACCCTGCTGGAGCGGCTGCGCCGGACGCCGGACAACGCCACGTTCCTGCGGCAGGTGCAGCCGACGCTGCCCGCCGACTGACGCCCTGCGCCCACTGCCACGGCGCGGTCGGCACCGACGGGCACCGCGCGCCGGGCCCGGCTACGGCATCCGGGTGTTTGCGGAGCGGACCCGGCCCGGTCAGCGTGGCGGTGCGGGGGGCCGTTCCTACGTTTGCGGTATGACTATCGGATTCTCATCCCGGGCGGCTCGATCCAGCTGCATGCTCTGCGTGGCAGGGCTGCTGACGCTCGTGCCGGCCGCCGCGGCCGCCCCTGCGGAGCGGCCGGACCCGGGCCCGCCCGGCGGCGTCGCGGCGGCCAGTGCGTCGCTGCTGTACCGCTCCGGCACGCAGGTCCGGCCGCACCCCGGAGCGCCCCGGGTTCCCGATGTCTCCGCCCTGTCCTGGGTCGTGGCCGACGCCGGTACGGGCGAGGTGCTGGCGGCGGACGACGCGCACCGCAGGCTGCCGCCGGCCAGCACCCTCAAGACGCTGTTCGCCCTCACGGTGCTGCCCGCCCTGCCGGGCGGCATCCGGCACCGGGTCAGCACCGAGGACCTGTCCGGCATCGGTCCGGGCAGCAGCCTGGTCGGGGTCGTCGAGGGCCAGACGTACCGCGTCTCCGACCTGTGGAACGGCGTCTTCCTCAACTCCGGGAACGACGCCGTGCACGTCCTCGCCTCCCTCACCGGCGGCTGGAGCGCCACCGCCGCCCGGATGCAGGCCGAGGCCCGCGCGCTGGGCGCCCTCGACACCCACGTCCGCTCGCCCGACGGGTACGACGCCCCGGGCCAGGTCTCGTCGGCGTACGATCTGGCCGTCTTCGGCCGGGAGGGGCTGCGGCGTCCCGACTTCGCGCGGTACTGCGCCCAGGTCGACGCGCTGTTCCCCGGCCGCGACGGCGGCTCGTACGGGATCATGAACACCAACCGGCTGCTCACCGGGGCCGACGGCGTGGAGCCGTACCCGGGGCTGATCGGCGTCAAGAACGGCTACACCAGCAACGCCGGCAACACCCTCATCGCCGCCGCCCGCCGCGACGGACGCACCCTGGTCGTCACGGTGATGAACCCTCAGGAGGGCGGCGGCCACGCGGTGTACGAGGAGGCCCGCGCGCTGCTCGACTGGGGGTTCGAGGCGGCCGGCGAGGTCGACCCGGTGGGCTCGCTGGCCCACGAGGGCGTCCGGCCCCGGCCGGGACAGCAGGCCGTCCCCGTGGCGGCGACCGCGGCGAAGCCGGCCGAGGACGGTCCCGGCTGGCCGGAGACCGGCGCGATCCTGGGCGTCGCGGGGCTCGGTGCGGGTGTCATGGCGCTCGCCCTGCGGCTCAGGCTCGTACGGGACGACGGCAGTTGACGCGCGTCGGGTTCAGAACACCGAGAGTCCCGTGAGCGTCGTGAAGCGGTCCAGGGCCGCCACCCCGGCCACCGAGTTGCCCCGCTCGTCCAGGCCGGGGCTCCACACGCACAGCGTGCAGCGCCCCGGCACGACCGCGATGATGCCGCCGCCGACCCCGCTCTTGCCCGGCAGTCCCACCCGGTGGGCGAAGTCGCCGGCCGCGTCGTAGGTCCCGCAGGTCAGCATCACCGCGTTGACCTGCTTGGCCCGGCTGCGGCTGAGCAGCCGGGAGCCGTCGGCGCGGATGCCGTGCCGGGCCAGGAAACGGGTCGCCAGGGCGAGGTCGGCGCAGGAGGCGGTGACGGAGCACTGCCGGAAGTACTGTTCGAGGAGCACCGGCACGGGGTTGTCGATGTTGCCGTAGGACGCCATGAAGTGCGCCAGCGCGGCGTTCCGGTCGCCGTGCGCGGCCTCGGAGGCGGCGACCTCCTCGTCGTGGGTGAGGTCCGGGTTGCCGCTCTCCGCGCGCAGGAAGGCGAGCAGTTCGCCGGCCGCGTCGCCGGTGCGGGTGTGCAGCCGGTCGGTGACGACGAGGGCGCCCGCGTTGATGAACGGGTTGCGCGGGATGCCGCTCTCGTACTCCAGCTGCACCAGGGAGTTGAACGGGTTGCCGGACGGCTCGCGGCCCACGTGTTCCCACAAGGCGTCGCCCTCCCTGGCCAGGTCGAGGGCGAGGGTGAAGACCTTGGTGAGGGACTGCGCGGAGAACGGCTCCCGCCAGTCCCCCACCCCGTACACCGTGCCGTCCAGCTCGGCGACGGCCATGCCGAAGCGGCGCGGGTCGCGGGCGGCGAGGGCGGGGATGTAGTCGGCGGGCCGGCCGCTGCCCGGGGTCCGCTCGATCTCCTCGGCGATGCGCTCCAGGACCGGCCGGAAGGTCGTCGGTGTGCTCATGATCGCCATTCTCCCTCCGGGCCGGTCCGGGCGGCGGGAGGCCGACGGTGGGTGGACCCCCGTGCCGGGGTGGTGCTGGCCTCACCCCCGTTTCGGGGGCGGACGCCATTCTGCGCAAGGGAAGCCGTTCACATACTCAAGTACATGGTCGAATCAACGGTGCTCGTCGAGAGCCTGCCCACGCCCGCACGGGAAAAGGGACGCGAGAAGGGGAGCGATTTCTCCGAACTCTCCCGGCGCATAGCCGACGCGGATCTGCTCCGGCGCCGCCCGCTGTACTACACGGTCCGTTTCGGTGCCGTCGCCCTCGCGCTCGCCGGCGGTGTCGCCGCGTTCGTCTCCCTGGGGGACAGCTGGAGCCAGCTGTTCGTCGCGGTCGCGCTCGCCGTCGTCTTCGGCCAGCTCGGACTCGCGGCCCACGACCTCGCCCACCGGCAGGTCTTCACGCGTCGGCGCCCCAGCGAGGCGGGCGGCCTGCTGGTGGCCAACCTGCTGCTCGGCATGAGCTACGGCTGGTGGATGAACAAGCACACCCGCCACCACGCGAACCCCAACCACGAGGAGAAGGACCCGGACGTCTCCCCCGACATCCTGGTCTGGTCGCGGGGGCAGGCGAGCCGGGCGACCGGGCTTCCGCGGTTCGTCGGCAGGCACCAGGCCGCCCTGTTCTTCCCGCTGCTGACGCTGGAGGGCCTCAATCTGAGCTTCAACAGCTTCAAGGCGCTGGGCAGCCGGGCGGTGAAGCGGCCGGTCCTGGAGGGCACTCTGCTCGTCGCCCACTTCGCGCTGTACTTCGGCGGCCTGTTCACGGTCCTCTCGCCGGTCAAGGCGCTGGTCTTCCTCGCCGTGCACCAGGGGCTGTTCGGGATCTACCTGGGCTCGGTCTTCGCGCCCAACCACAAGGGCATGCCGATGATCGAGGAGGGCATGCGGCTGGACTTCCTGCGCCGCCAGGTCCTGACCTCCCGCAACGTGCGGGGCGGCGTGCTCGTCGACGCCTTCATGGGCGGCCTGAACTACCAGATCGAGCACCACCTCTTCCCCAGCATGCCGACCCCCGCGCTCGGCCGGGCCCAGGCCATCACCGAGGCGTACTGCGCCGAGCTGGGCGTGCCGTACCACCAGACGGGGCTGCTGGCCTCGCACCGCGAGGCCCTGCGGCACATGAAGGACGTCGGGGAGCCGCTGCGCGCGGCCCGCTGAACGGGCGGCGTCCGGCGGTCAGCTGTGCAGCACGCCCGCGCCGAGCAGCCCGAACAGCAGGACGCCGACCGCGATCCGGTAGCCGACGAAGGCGTTGAAGGAGTGCCCGGCGACGAACTTCAGCAGCCAGGCGATGGAGGCGTAGGCCACCACGAAGGAGACGAGGGTGCCGACCGCCAGGGGCGCGGCACCCGCTCCGGTGCCCAGGGCGTCCTTCAGCTCGTACAGGCCCGCTCCGGTCAGGGCCGGGATGCCGAGGAAGAAGGACAGCCGGGTGGCGGCGACCCGGTCGAGGTCGAGCAGCAGGGCGGTGGACATGGTGGCGCCGGAGCGGGAGAAGCCGGGGAAGAGCAGGGCGAGGATCTGGGAGCCGCCGACCAGCATCGCGTCCTTGAAGGACGTGTCGTCCTCGCCTCGCTTGTGCCGGCCGGTGCGGTCGGCCCACCACATCACGCCGCTGCCGACGATCAGCGAGCCCGCGACCACCCACAGCGAGGCGAGGGGGCCCTTGATCAGGGGCTTGGCGGCCAGGCCGACGAGGACGACGGGGACGGTGGCGAAGATGACCCACCAGGCGAACTTGTAGTCGTGGTGGTACCGCTCCTCGCGGTCGCGCAGCCCGCGCGCCCAGGCGGAGACGATCCGCGCGATGTCCTTGGAGAAGTAGACGAGCACGGCGGCGATCGCGCCGACCTGGATGACCGCGGAGAAGCCGATGACGGCGTCGTCGTCGACCGGGATGCCCATCAGCCCCTCGACGATCTTGAGGTGTCCGGTGGAGGAGACGGGCAGGAATTCGGTCACCCCCTCGACGGCTCCGAGGACGATGGCCTGACCGATGCTGATGGCGCTCATGGCATCCAGTTCCTACTACACCAGGCTGTGTGCCCGGCGTCAGGTCCAGAGCGCGTCGGCCAGAGTCACCCCCGCGAACGCCGCCGCGAGGCCGGCCGCCACGCTCCCCGCCACGTTCACGGCGGCCTGGAGGCGCGCGCCGGTCTCGGTCAGCCGGAGCGTCTCGTAGGAGAAGGTCGAGTAGGTGGTGAGGGCGCCGCACAGCCCGGTCCCCAGCAGCAGCCGCAGCTGCGAGCCGGCCGCTCCGGCCAGGGCGGCGCCGGTCAGCAGGCCGAGGACCAGGCTGCCGATCACGTTCACCGTGAAGGTGCCCCAGGGGAAGACGGAGTCGTGCCGGGACTGCACGGCGCGGTCGGTGAGGTAGCGCAGCGGGGCGCCGACCATGCCGCCCGCGACGACCAGCAGCCAGTTCACGACGGCCTCCTGCCCTCGTACCTGACGACCTCGCACGGGTCGAGGGTGACCAGGCCCTCGGTGACGAGTTCGTCGAGCAGCGGCAGGAAGTCCCGGACCCGCTCCTCGGTGTCGACGATGACGACGGCCACCGGGAGGTCCTCGCTCAGGGACAGCAGCCTGGTGGTGTGGATCAGCGAGGAGGCGCCGAAGCCCTCGACGCCGCGGAAGACGCTGGCGCCCGCGAGGCCGGCCGCGTGGGCGCGGTGGACGATCTCCGAGTACAGGGGGCGGTGGTGCCAGGTGTCGTTCTCGCCGACGTAGACGGTCAGGCGCAGGGCGCTGCCGGTCAGCCTCGTCATGACTGCCTCCACTTCAGGACCCGGCGAGCCGCCCATGCGGCGAGCCACACCGCCGTGAGTGCCGCGAGGGGGGTCGCGGCGAGGTAGGCCAGGCCGGTGGGGACCCGGCCGTCGGCGAACAGGGACCGGGTGTCGACGGCGTAGGTGGAGAACGTGGTGAAGCCGCCGAGCACGCCGGTGCCGAAGAAGGGCCGGACCAGGCGGTGCGCGGTCCACACCTCGGTGATGACCACCATGAACACGCCGATCACGGCGCAGCCCGCGACATTGACCGCGAAGGTCGTCCAGGGGAAGTCCCCGCTCCGCGTCGGCCACCACAGGGAGGCCGCGTAGCGGGCGGCGGCGCCGGTGCCGCCACCGAGGGCCACGGCCGCGACGACCGGTGCCTGGGCGCGCCACCGGGACCGTCCGGGGGCGGCGGCCCGGATGCCGCCGGGACGCCCGGTCTTCGGGACTGTCATGGTCGTACGTCTCCTACTCGCCGGGCAGGGGGACGCCCCCGTGCGCAAGTCAAGTAGGGACCGTTGGCGGCGCCTGAGCCGCGGTTCGGGTACGGCGGGCCCCACCGCCGCGCCGCGCCCCTGCGGGCCGCGGCTGACGCTCAGCGTAACGCCGGGGCCGCGCCCGGGTCACTCCGGGAGGGGTGTCCAGGCCGCTCCGGGAGGAGGGTCCAGGCCGCTCCGGTGGGGGTGCCCGCGTCTACCAGCCCTTCTCGAACATCCGCGCCACCTCGGCGATCCGCACCTCGTCGCGCCGGTAGTACGTGCGGCGGCGGATCCTCCTGGCGCGGAGCAGGCCGAGACCGGCGAGGAGGCCCAGGTGGGTCTCGGCCACCCGGCGGGGCACCCCGAGCTTCGCGGCGACGGGGCCCGCGTGGACACCGTGCTCGGCCGGGTCGACGCGGCGCTGCGACGGGAAGTGGGCGGCCGGGTCCTTCAGCCACTCCAGGATGTCGAGACGGGTGCCGTGCACGGGGGTCCTGAGCATCTCGTCCTCCCTCCGCGCGAGCCCGCCCCTGCCGTGTCCCCCCACCTTCCCGCAGCCGGGGCCCCGTTGTCCGGCAACCGGGCCATTTGCACATTCAACCAATATCGGTTCCGGTGCTACCGTTCACCCATGGGAGCCAGGACGGCCGGTGCGCGGCTCGAGGAACGGTGGCGGGACATCCTGTCGCTGCACGCGCGCACGATGTGCGAGATCGACCGGGCACTGCATCCGCACGGCCTGGGCGCGAGCGACTTCGAGGTGCTCGACCTCCTGGTGACCGAGGGCCCCGGGGCCGGCGACCGGTGCCGGGTGCAGAACCTGGTCGGCCGGGTCCACCTGAGCCAGAGCGCGCTGTCCCGGCTGATCGCCCGGCTGGAGAAGGACGGGCTGGTGCAGCGCTCCATGTGCGCGGAGGACCGGCGCGGGGTGTACGTCGCGCTGACCCCCAGGGGCCGGGACCTGCACGCCGAGATTCTGCCGCTTCAGCGGGCCGCGCTGGCCCGCACGCTCGGCGACGACGAGGGCCCCCGCCCCTGAGGGGAGCGGAGGCCCTCGCCGGCGGCCCGCGTTGCTAGGGACGGGCCAGCAGGGTGCGCACGCCGTCCGACGTGAGGGTGAGACGGTGCTCCGAGCCGGCGTCGATGGACAGCGACAGGTCGTCGGCCGGCCACTGCGCGGCGAGGGCGCCCAGCGGCACCATGCGGTAGCGGGAGACGTACGGCAGCAGGTCCGCCATCTCCAGCTCCGAGGTGAACACGGGCACCACCTGGCGGCCGCCCTGCTGTTCCAGTACCGGCAGCGCCAGCATGCCGGGGTCGGCGGCATCCTGATCGTTCGCGTCGTCGGGCACCGGCACGAGGACGTCGCTGCTCGCGAGCGTGTCGAGCGCCGCGGTGTTGTCAGCGGCCTCGGGGGTCTCGGCGAGTGTGTCCAGTGCCCGCTGGGCGGGCGTCACGGGGTGGTCGTTCGCGGGTGTCTCCATGGCAGATTCCCTGGTAGCGGCGGTGTTGCGGCCCACGCGGGTGATCGGCGCGGACACGGTCCAGCCTCGCGTACCCGGTACGTCCGCGGCGCAATCCTGTTCGAGACGGACACACCCGCCTCCGTACTCATCTGATCGGCCGGGGGCCCACTTGATCGATCATCAATACGATGGGGTTAGCATATGAGCGCCGCCTAGCTCGAAAGATTGAGACGTGACTGTCAACGACGACTCGTTCACCAACTGGAAGCACCGCGAAGAGACCGCGGAATCGATGATCCCGATGATCGGGAAGCTGCACCGGGAGCAGGACGTCACGATCCTGCTGCACAGCCGTTCCCTGGTGAACAAGTCGGTGGTCAGCATCCTCAAGACCCACCGCTTCGCCCGCCAGATCGCCGGGGCGGAGCTGTCGGTCACCGAGACGATGCCCTTCCTCCGGGCGCTCACCACGCTCGACCTCGGGCCCTCGCAGATCGACATCGGCATGCTCGCCGCGACCTACCGGACCGACGACCGGGGTCTGTCGGTCGAGGAGTTCACGGCCGAGGCCGTCGCCGGGGCCACCGGCGCCAACAAGATCGACCGGCGCGAGGGCCGCGACGTCGTCCTGTACGGCTTCGGCCGCATCGGCCGCCTCGTCGCCCGCCTGCTCATCGAGAAGGCGGGCTCGGGCAACGGGCTGCGGCTGCGCGCCATCGTCGTCCGGGGCGGCGGCGAGCGGGCCGCCGAAGACATCGTCAAGCGCGCCTCGCTGCTGCGCCGCGACTCCGTGCACGGCCAGTTCCAGGGCACGATCACCGTCGACGAGGAGAACAGCACGATCCTCGCCAACGGCAACGCCATCAAGGTGATCTACGCGGACGACCCGACCCAGGTCGACTACACGGCGTACGGCATCAAGGACGCCATCCTCATCGACAACACCGGCAAGTGGCGCGACCGCGAGGGCCTGTCGAAGCACCTGCGTCCGGGCGTCGACAAGGTCGTGCTGACCGCGCCGGGCAAGGGCGACGTCCCGAACATCGTCCATGGCGTCAACCACGACACCATCAAGCCGGACGAGCGGATCCTGTCCTGCGCGTCCTGCACCACCAACGCGATCGTCCCGCCGCTGAAGGCGATGGAGGACGAGTACGGGGTGCTGCGCGGTCACGTGGAGACGGTGCACTCCTTCACCAACGACCAGAACCTGCTGGACAATTACCACAAGTCGGACCGTCGCGGCCGCAGCGCGCCGCTGAACATGGTCATCACGGAGACCGGCGCCGCCTCCGCCGTCGCCAAGGCACTGCCCGAGCTGAAGGCGCGGATCACCGGCAGCTCCATCCGGGTGCCCGTGCCGGACGTCTCGATCGCGATCCTCAACCTCCAGCTGGCCCGGGAGGCCAGCCGCGAAGAGGTGGTGGACCACCTGCGTGAGGTGTCGCTGACCTCGCCGCTCAAGCGCCAGATCGACTTCATCAGCGCGCCCGACGCCGTCTCCAGCGACTTCATCGGCTCGCGCCACGCCTCGATCGTGGACGCCGGCGCGCTGAAGGTCGAGGGCGACAACGCGATCCTCTACCTCTGGTACGACAACGAGTTCGGCTACTCCTGCCAGGTCGTCCGCGTCGTGCAGCACGTCTCCGGGGTGGAGTACCCCACGTACCCGGCTCCGGCGGTCTGATCCGCGGTTGTAGGTTCCGCGATTCGGTGCGCACTGTACCCGTGAGATGCGCACCGAATGCGCAATTCCAAGGATCTGTGCGCACTGACTCCGCAGGGTAACTAGCTTCCGGCCCATGGCCATTCTGAGTCCAGCCCGGGTACGTGGGAAGTACGCACAGCCGATGGCGTCAGTCCGCTACGACGACGCGTCGGTACGGAAGGTCCCGTTCAAGGATCTGCGGTTGGCGGATTTCACGTGGTCGGTTCCATGGCGGAAGTTTCGCTCCGTCCACGGCCAGGCGCACTACTCAGGGCGGTACTCGTCGGCGACGATGGCCGGGCCCGTCGTCTATGAGAGCCGTTTGGAGCTGGCGCGGCTTCTCCTGGCCGACATGGATCCTGCCGTGCGTGGGATCTATGCCCAGCCGTGCCATCTGACCGCCCGTGTAGGTGATCGGGTGCGTCGGCATGTGCCGGACTTCCTGCTGGTCATGGCGTCGGGAGTGGTGCGGGTGGTGAACGTCAAGCCTGCGGATCGGCTCACCGATCCGAAGATCGCGGAGGCGTTGGCCTGGCCGGGTGAACTGGTCGAACGGCACGGTTGGGAGTACGAGATCTGGTCCGGAGCGGACCGGGTAGTCCTGGAGAACGTTCGGTTCCTCGCGGCCTACCGTCGCCCGGGTGTGGTCCCAGAGGCCGAGATCGAACGTGCTTGGGAAAGCGTGCAGGACGGTGACCGACTCGGTGTCGCCGAGCGACGGCTGGCGGCTGGGCGTCCCGACCACGAGGCGCGGCCACCACTCTTGGCGCTGGTGTGGTCTGGCCGGCTGACCACTGATTTGTCCCGTCCGCTGAGTGGCAACTGGGTTCTGCGGAGGTCAGTGTGAACGCCTGGACAACGACTCTTCGGACAGGTCTGCCGCTCACCTATGACGGCGAGCAGTTCACGATCGCGGAGATCGAGGGCCGCCGCATCCTCCTTCAGCAGATGTCGGCAGAGGGCCGCCCTACGTGGCGGCAGGTCGATTTGTCGGTGCTGCTGGCACACCCCTCTACCGAGTTCCTGGTGGAGACCTCGCCTGCGGAACCGGCAGCCGCAGCGTTGCTGGGCGGTCTCAGTAGTGCGGAGGACGATGCGCTCACCCTTCGGTTCCGGCATGTGCAGGAAGTTCGCTTCGGCTATCAACTGGGTTCTTCTGAGCTGGCTTTGGAGGGTGAGCCACGGCCGGACTATGCGCCAGGGATGCCTTTGATGCACCGATACCGGGCAAAGGCCGCCGAGCTCGGAGTCGACCCAGCGACGGTCCGCCGATGGGTGTCCAAGGTCGAGAGGGGCGGGCCAGCCGGGCTGGTGAGCAAGCGCCAGCCCAAAAGCGTGCTGGATCGGGTGGATCCGCGCTGGTTGGAGATGGCACGCACGGTGATCGGGGGCCTGGAGAAGTCCAGCCGCCCGGTCCGTGGCCTGGTGCTGATGGAGATCGAAGAACGAGTGGCCAAGAAGTACGGCCGCGATGTGGTGAGCGTTCCAAAGCAGACCACTGGCTACGAACTGCTGAAGGAACTCAGCCGAGGGACCAACGCGTTCGAGGGCAGCACGAAGGGGAAGCGGTCGATCGCGAACCGCCCGCAGGGGGTCTTCGGCAAGCTGCGGGCGACGCGGCCGGGTGAGTACATCGTGCTGGACACCAACAGCCTGGATGTCTTCGCGATGGAGCCGGTGACCTGTCGGTGGGTGCAGTGCGAACTCACCGTCGCCATGGACCTCTACAGCAAGGTGATCACTGGGTTGCGCCTGACGCCGGTATCGACGAAGTCGACCGACGTGGCCGGTGTCCTGTTCGAGACGATCCGACCGCGGGAGGTGTCATCTGCCGGAACGGGCGAACCGCTTCCGTACTGCGGGGTTCCTTCCACGGTGGTATTCGACGCGGAGAAGCTGGTGGACGCGCACGGCCAGCCGCTGCTGCCCGCGGTCGCGGTGGAGACGATCATCTACGACCACGGCAAGATCTACGTCTCGAACCACATCGCGAGCGTCAGCGCAAAGCTCGACATCTCCCTGCAGCCGGCTCGCCCTTACACGCCGACCGACAAGCCGGTGGAACGGTGGTTCAAGACGTTGAACCAGGGGCTGCTGGCGGCTCTGCCGGGCTACAAGGGGCCGGACGTGCACAGCCGGGGAGAGAAGGTGGAGGACGAGGCGTACTTCTTCCTGGACGAGCTTGAAATGATCATCCGCGAGTGGATCACCTTGATCTATCACAGGCGGCACCACCGGGGGCTGACAGTCCCGGAGGTCCCCGGACTGAAGCTGAGCCCGCTGGAGATGTTCGAGCACGGCGTGAACCGGGCGGGCCCCTTGCGCATCCCGTCCAGGCCGGGCCTCGCGTTCGAGTTCCTGGAAGAGGAGTGGTGCCCCATCCACCACTACGGGGTGGAGATCAACGGGCTTCGCTACAACGGGGACGGGCTCGACGACTACCGCAATCAGATCAGCCCGCACCGCGGCGAACCCGCCGGCAAGTGGCCGGTCGCGGTGGACCGAGCCGACATCAGGAAGATCTACTTCCAGGATCCGAAGCAGCCACACCTATGGCACACCCTGGACTGGGAACATGCCCCGGCTCTGAACGGGCCGACCAGCCTGGAAGCGTTGAAGTACGCACGCCGAATCGCGGCCAAGACGCATCGTTTCCCGGACACCAAGCGCGCCCTGATCGACTTGCTGGAACGGTGGGGCGCCGGGCTGACCGAGGACCGGACGGAGCGGCGCATGGCGGTGCGCTTGTCGCAGGACCGTCTGCGGCTGGTCGGCGAAAGCGACCCTGAAGTCAGCGAGATCGCCGAGCTTCCCTCCGTGCGCAGTCTGGCAGCGCTCAGTTCGCCGGACGCAGGAACGGGCCATGAGACAGCACCGGATTTGCAGGTGGTCACGCCTGATGAGGACCTGGGCGGGGACGATGACGAGGACGAGGAGTGCAAGGCTGTCCCGGCAGACGAGGAAACCGACGTCCTGCTCGACGAGGATGACTACTACGCCGACGTCTGGGACAGCCGTTGAACGCGCAGGATGACGTCGAGCCGTTTGAGGGCGATGACCGCCAGTACAGCCCCACCCGCTTGTCGGGCTGGCTGCAAGAGGTCAACGGGCCGGACCGGATCCGACCCGAACAGCACACCAGAGCCCAGCTGGCTGACCTGTCGCCGCGCGCGCTCCTGATATACAACGACAACCGGGCAGTCTGGCATGCCAACATCGGCCCGATCGATACACCCCAACTCCTCGACCTCCATACGGAGTTACACGAGATCGTCGAGTCAAACCGACAGGACGGGGACAAGACGAAGCCGGCAGCGCTGCTGGACGCCTATCCCGGACTCGGAAAGAGCACCGCGGTCCGCGCCTACGGCCGGAAGCTGTTCCGCGAAAAGATCACCTTGCGCGGAGAAACCACCCCAAGCGGAGACCGCAGGGTCCCCGTCATCTACATCGCGCTGAGCGGGAACACACAGATCCGGGGTCTGAACGCCGCGATCTGCCGCTTTTACGGACTACCGATCACCGGTGACGCCGATACTCTGGCCGAGCGGGCGGTGGATGCGGTGCTGTCCATGCGAACCGCCGTGTTCATCATTGACGACATTCACTTCCTGGCCGGAGCGAACACCAATTCAATTCGCATGTCCAACCAGTTGAAGTACCTGGCCAATGTCTTCCCCGTCACCTTGGTCTATGTCGGCGTCGGAGTCCAGCAACGCGGCATCCTCAGCGAGGGCTTCTCTGGAAAAAAGAACGAACTCGCCCAGTTCGGGCGCCGCACCACTCCACTGACTTTGCTCCCCTTCCAGATCGATGATGAAGAGGGACGCCAGCAGTGGCAAGTCTTGTTGAAGACGATTGAGAAGAAGCTCATCCTGGCGGAGAAGTACCCTGGAATGCTCGCCCGGGACCTGTCCGACTATCTCTACGCCCGCTCCACAGGCCACTTCGCTTCCCTCATGGCCCTGATCAACCGCGGCTGTCTGCGCGCAATCCGCAGTGGCAACGAGCGCCTCGATAAGGACCTTATGGACCAGGTGAAGAATGACGTGGCCGCGGAGGAGAGCCGCAAAGAACTCGAAGCCGCGATGAAGGCCGGCTTGCTGACCAGCCGTCCGGGACAGCTTCCGAAACCCGGTAGGAAGACGGCATGACGGAATGGCCCGACGAGCGAATCCCACTCTGGGTCCCCCCGGTTGAGGGCGAAGCCCTCGACAGCTGGCTAGCGGCGTACTCCCGCCGCCTACGGACGGACGTCTCACAGTTCCTCAGTTTCGTCGGCCTGCACGGAGCTCGCCCCAACCACATGATTCGCTGTTTGACCGAGCGCGAACGGCAGGTGCTGGCCGAACGCACAGGGCTCGCCCCGGAGGGACTCATGGCGATGACGCTTGAGCCTTGGGACGGAGTGGCCGTGACCATCGACCGTCCGACGCGCCGTCTCATCCGCCCGCCGAACTGGCGGCACACCGGCAACACCACCCGCTGCTGTCCTGGTTGCGTCAACGAATCTGGAGGACGCTGGCAGATCTCATGGCGGCTGCCCTGGTCGTTCGCCTGCACCCGGCATCGAACGCTCTTGCTCGACCACTGCCCCAGGTGCGGGCAGCCACCCATGGTCCATGGGCGTCGGAGCCTGCGGGATACACCCCCGGGAGCCTGCCTCTACGGCACAGGCAGCGCTCATGCCGTTCGCTGCGGCTTCTTCCTCCCGCACGCTGCCACCCCCCTACTCCCCAAGGGCTCCCTGGTGATGAAGACCCAGGAGGAGATCAACTCGGAGATCCTGCGGGCCGGGGTCCACCGCGAAGTGGCCGCGCAGCGCGGCCGTGAGCTGGCGATGCTTGCCCACTCAGCCCTGCTCAGTCTGCGCAGCTCGTTGGACTCGGCTCCAGCCGTAGTCCACGCAGTACTCGCAGAGTGCGGAGGCGGCTTGCCTGAAGCGCAGTATCACCACGGCGGAAGCGATTCCCACAACGCCGCCGTCGGCACGGCCATCGCCAGCATCGCGCTGCACCGAGAACGGGACGACAGCGACGCTGTCCTTTCCTGGCTGATGAGGACTGACCGATTGCGGCGCCACGGTGCGCATCCGACGCCCTGGCTCGCCAACTGGGCACCAGCCGGACCCGAGGTGACCTCTCGCGCCTTGGCTGTGGTGGCCGATGAGCTGACCTGGATTGCACGGCTACGCTACGGCGCTGCCACGGCCGCACCGGCCTGGCCAACCCTCACCGACGAAGACGTACAGCGTCGCGCGTCCAGGTTCCCGGCGATGCTGTGGCCGGCCTGGACCATGCGGATGCTGCCCCGGCTACCCAAACCCGTCATCCGGCTCGCGGGGCTTCGCCGGGCATGCGCGACCCTGCTCTTGGTGCCCGGGACATTCTGGGAATACCACCAAGCCGCCGAACTATTGGGCAACCCTCGTGCATACGCAAACAGGGAAGCACTCGACACCTCACTCGACAAGCAACGGCCCAATGAACTTGCTGCCTTCCTCGTATTGTTGGCCCGCGCCCTGGACACCCATCCGGCTCTCATCGATTACCATCGACGGCGGGCTACCTTCTCCGAAGATAGCGTAAGACTTGACCTGGACGCCCTTCAGGAATACTGCCGAAGCCGCGGGCTGCGCAGTGGCCCAGTACACACCAAGAGACTGCGATGGCGCCTGCTTAGAATCTTGCTCGGAGCCGACCCCGGCACCTCATCCCGCACACCAGCCTGGAACGCAGACCTTTCACAACAATTCTCCGGCGAGTTCCGTGATTTTCTGTTTCAGCAGGCGACCGCGAATCTGAAGACCCACGACATCGACGAACCCGTGCTCTGGCAGCCACCGCTTACGTGGCTCGACAATGTTGCCTCGCCTGGAGTGGATCCCGACGCAATTGACACTGCGAAGCTCACCGCGTTGCTAGTCCCAGGCCATCCACTGGCACAGACCGCGGACACTATGGGAATCAGCGAAGATCACATTCAGTTGCACATCGAGTCGATTGGCATCAGCGGTTCGCTGCGGCCTGTTTCACGTTCACCCGCCCAAGGACGCAACATCCCTCGCCAAGGCCTTCTTTCCTCTGAAGAGCTGCGAAGGCTATACCTAGAACAAGGCCTCTCTTATCGAAAGGTCGCACAAATCGTGGGGTGCAGCGAAACTACCGTCCGCCGGGCTCTCGCCGAGGCCAAAATCTCGACTCGATCAACTCGTGGAATTCCTCCCCTCCTGTCGACCAGGATTTCCCGCGAGTGGCTGGAAATGGAATATTCACTCAAGGGTCGCAGCGTCCCCGACATTGCAAAGGAGGTTGGAGTCCACAAAGACAGCGTGTCCGATCAGCTCCAACGGTGGGGCATCCCGCGACGCCCCGAAGGCCCCTATTCGAATCCCTTCGCCTCGCTGGACTTCACTCTCTCGCCAGCAATGCACCGTCTGAGCAGAACTCGAAATTGTCTGACACGGCTACGCAACCTCCTGCACATACCCGGGCACCCCAGCATCGCGGCTGCCGCGAAATCGCTCGACATCCCTCCAACCACCCTCCGCCGACAGCTTCGAGGCATCGAAGCTGTCCTGGGCGCCACCGTGATCGCACACACCAACCCGCTGTCCATCGGTCCGTCGGGAGCTACCTTTTTCGGTGAGGCACGTCGGCTCATTGCCCTTCTCGACAACGGAGCGAAACCGACGCCGGCCAGGCTCGGTTAGCGAGGCTGGAGATCGCCAAACCTTTTTTACAGGTCACTCTGTGTTATCGATCAGGGACGCAATGTGTGTGCAATTCCACGATTCGATGCGCATTGGGTGCAGACAGTAACTCCTGTCCTCGGTGTGACCGTTCAGAACCAACGAACGAACCGCGCCTGCGGACAGCAACCGGAACGCTCGGTATTGGTTGGCGGCCGGCCTCTCGGTTCTGCCAGGGTGGCGGCCATGACACGTGTCTTCCTGCCAGGTCTCGAGCTGGCGCGACTGTTCCACACCGAGGCCGTCGCCCCTATCCTGAACACAGCGTTGGACGGGGTGCCGTATTCGGCAGCACTGATCGGCTGGGGCTCCGAAGTGCAGGGTTTCGACACCGCACGCTCAACCGACCACGCCTGGGGCCCGCGGATGCAGGTGTTCCTCAGCAGCGACGGCTTCCGGGCACACGGGGACGAGCTTGGTGCACTGCTCGACCGCGAGTTGCCGGAGACGTTCCGCGGCTACCCGGTCCGCTTTCCGTTTCCCGACGATGCACCGGCCCGGCACTGGGTTGACGTCAAGGACCTTCAGGGTTTCTTCATAGAGCACCTCGGCGAGGACCCGGCCGCGGGCCTGTCAGTGTCCGGCTGGCTGACGACCCCGACACAGGTGCTGCGCGAGCTGACCGGCGGCGCGGTCTTCCACGACGGGCTCGACCTGCTCGATTCCTACCGCAACGACCTGACCTGGTATCCGGACGACGTCTGGCGCTACGTCCTGGCCTGCCAGTGGATGCGCCTGTCCCAGGAAGAACCGTTCGTCGGACGTTGCGGTGAAGTCGGTGACGACCTGGGTTCCGCGGTAGTGGCCGCCCGACAGGTGCGCGACCTGATGAAACTGTGTCTGCTGATGAACCGGGTCTATCCGCCCTACAGCAAATGGCTGGGCACCGCGTTCGCGGAGCTCCCGTGCGCCGAGACGCTCACGCCACTTCTGTCCGCGGCGCTGGCGGCGCGAAGCTGGCAGGAGCGGGAGCGGCATCTTTCCCCGGCCTACGAGCTTGCCGCAGGCATGCACAACGACCTGGGGCTGACCGAACCGCTGGAGACAAAGGCCCGCTACTTCCACACCCGGCCGTTCCTTGTCATGGACGGCTACCGCTTCACCGACACCCTCATGGCCACGATCAACGACCCGCAGGTCAGGTCGCTGCCGCCTGTCGGGGCGATCGACCAGTTCGTCGACAGCACCGACGTGACTCAATTCGCCAACCGGCGCAAGCGCTACATCACAGGACCCGTACTGGCGACGCTGCACCTCGACAAGTAGGCAGGTGACGACCCGCAGGACGCCGTCGCTGACTGTGACAGGCGGCCTGCTCAGCAGGGCGCCGATTGCGCACGGAGGACCGACACTTGCAGTGCTCACTTCACGCGGAATCCCGTATTTCCCCTGGGGTCAGTGCGCACAAGAAGGTGGAACCTACAGCGGTACGGCACGCGCGAGGGGCGGCGGGAGACGGTTCCCGCCGCCCCTCGCGCGTGCCGCGCACGATGCCGGGGCATGCGTGGGATGCACACCTCGCCCGGGCGCCGTGCGGCACGGCGGCCGGCTGATACGAGAATGGTTCCATGAACGCACTGGTCCGGCGCCCGCCCTGGGTCGAGGTGCTGGTCTGGTGCGTGGCGGTGCTGAGCGTGACCGTCCTGGCCGCGGCGGCCGTCGTCCGCAGCACGGTGCTGGACCCCGGTTTCTACGGCAAGGCCCTGGAGGACGAGCACGCCTACCAGCGCTTCTACGACGAGGTGCTGGTCGACCCGGGCAGTACGCCGTTCACCAGCGACCTGCTGGACCGGCTGCCCGTGCCGCAGTCGACCATCACCTCCAACCTCAAGGTGGTGATCCCGCCGGAGACGCTGCGGACCATGGGCGACGGGCAGATCGCGGAGATGGTCCACTACCTGGAGGGCGACCGCGACCGGCTGCGGGTCACGGTCGACCTGGAGCCCGTCGTCGAGAACGTCGAGCGGCTCAGCCAGGCGTACTTCGGCGACGCCGTCGCCGCGCTGCAAAAGCGGTCCGAACCCGACTTCCAGGCCTTCGTGCAACGCGTGTCGGACCTGGTGGCGCGGGTGGTGGCCGGTGAGGCGCCGCTGGACGAGCTGCCGACGCTGCCGCTCTCGCACGGCCAGGCGGCCGCGGCCACGGACGCGCTGATGCGCCTGGTGCCGGACGGCACGGCGCACGACGGGGTCAGATCCACCGTGATGACGGCCCTGGACCGCGGCGACGTGGCCTCGGCGCTGGCCGCGATCGCCCCGGTCGCCCTGACCGACCAGGTCCGGGACGCCGCCGAGGAGTTGTTGCGGGAGGCGAGGCGGGGCACCTGGGTCGTCACCGTCGACGTCGAGCCCGGAAGCGAGGCGCTGGCCCCGCTGGACCGCGCCCGCAACGTGACCCGGCTCTTCCAGGACGTGGTGGAACCGGCGGCGGCCGTGCTGTGCGCCGCCGCGCTCACCCTGCTGTGGTTCCTGACGCCGTCGCCCGCCAAGCGCCGGCTGATTCCGCTGGGCTGGGTGCCGGCGGCGGCCGCCGCCCTCCTGGCGCTCACCGTGCTCGTGCTGCGGCTCACGCTGGGCGACACGCTGTTCGGCACGCCGACGTCGTGGCCGCCCGCCGCCTCGGGGCTGCTCGCCGACGTCCAGGCCGCCGCGCTGGACCGGCTGCTGACCACCGCCGTCGTCGTCGCGGTGATCCTGCTCGCCGCGGGCGCCCTGCTGATCACCGTCGGCTGGGTCTGGCAGACCCGGCCGAGCGTGCCGGTCCTCACCGACCCGCGGCACGTTCCGGCACTGACCTTCACCGTCACCGCCGTCGCCCTCGTCGGGACGATGCTGGCGCCGGTGGCGATCACCGGTTCCTCCCCGCGCATCTGCCAGGGCAGCGCCGAGCTGTGCGACGCCCGCTACGACGAGATCGCCCAGCTCGCGTCGCACAACGCGATGGCGACGACGGCCGACCGGTTCATCGGCCCCCTCCAGGACCCGGACATCGTCGGCCAGCTGGGTGCCGGATCGCGGGTCCTGCTGCTGGACACCCACCGCTGGGAGCGGCCCGAGGAGGTCGCGGACCGGTTGAACACCTCGGACTTCTCCCCCGCCGAGCGCCGCCGGCTGACCACGATCCTGAAGCGGGTGAACCCGCCCCACCCGGGTTTGTGGCTGTGCCACTCGGTGTGCGGTGCCGGGGCCCTCGAACTGGAGCCGACGCTGCGGCAGATCGGTGAGTGGCTGCGGGACAATCCCACGGAGATCGTCACGCTGATCCTCCAGGACGGCGTGGACGCGGTGGCGACCCAGGACGCCTTCGTGCGGGCCGGGCTGTCGGACCTGCTCTACGAGCCGGACCCGGACCCGGACCGTCCGTGGCCGAAGCTCGGCGACATGATCGACAGCGGCCGGCGGCTGGTCGTCTTCGCGGAGCAGGCGGACGGGCCCGCGCCCTGGTACCGGAACCTCTACCGGTACGGCATGGAGACGCCGTTCGCCTTCCGCAGCCCGGACGAGATGTCCTGCCTGCCCCACCGGGGCGGCTCGGACAAGCGGCTGTTCCTGCTGAACCACTTCGTCACGGCGGGCGGCGGGCTGCGGCTCGACGCCGGGGTCGTCAACTCCCGGCAGCGGGTGCTGGAGCGGGCGCACACCTGCGAACGGCGGCGCGGCAGGCCGGTCAACTTCATCGCGGTGGACTACGCGACGATCGGCGACGCGATCGGCGCGGTGGACGAACTCAACGCCGAGCGCCTGAAGGACGACACCCGCGTCCCCGTCGAGCGCACACCCGGCCGGCTCCCGGGAGCGGCCCAGGCCCGGCGGCGCGGTGGTGCTCCGCGCCGCCGGGCCCGCTACCGCTGACCGGTTCTCCCTGGTCGGCCTACTGGTTGATCTTGAACTGGGAGCCGGGTTCGATCCGTATGTCTCCCTTCGCCGAGTTGGTGATCGTGACGTCGGTCAGGGTCGCGCTGCCGCGGGCGCCGCTCATCGCGAGGATGCCGGCGCCGTTGTTCGACTTGTCGATGCGGACGTTCTGGATCTTCACGTCCGGCATGGCGCCGCCTCCCGTCTTGAACTGGATGCCGTCGTAGGTCGAGTCGAGGATCTCGGTGTCCCGGATGGTCACGCCCGGGATGTCCTGGCCCTGGGCGAAGAGGGTGATGGCGCCGAACTCCTGCGCCTCGCCCCAGAACGCGCCGCCGGTGCGGTGCAGGGCGTTGCCCGCGATGAGGGTCTGCCCGGAGAAGGGCAGCGGGTCGTGGTCGGTGGCGAGCATGATGCCGGGGTAGTTCATGGTGTCGGAGACGACGTTGTTCTCGACGGTGTTGCCGTAACCGCCGTACACCGCGATGCCGTTGGCCCGCCACGGCAGCTGGATCGTGTTGTTGCGGAAGTGGTTGTCGTGGCCGATGTCCACGGACGTGTCCTTCACGTACTTGTTGGCCCAGACCGCGAGCGAGTCGTCACCGGTGGTGCGGAAGGATGAGTCGTAGACGGTGGAGTTGCGGGTGCCGTTGGAGAAGTTGATGCCGTCGGCGTAGGTGTCCCGGATGCGCATGCCCGTGAACTCCAGGCCGTCGCCGGGGCCCCACAGCTCGGGGATGTTCGAGTAGTCGCGGCCGACCCAGACACCGACGTTGGCGTGCTCGATCCACACGTTGCTGATCTTGGTGTCCTTGCCGAAGCGGCCGTTGAGCCCGACGCCGCCCTCCGCGTTGCCGTCGCCGCCGCGGATGGTGCCGGAGCCGAAGATGGCGAGGTCGGAGATCCGGGTGTTGCCGTCGATGTCGAAGCCGAAGTTGCCCTCGTGCGGGTGGTTGATGCCGCCGGCCTCGTGCGGCGGGGTCAGGGTGGAGAGCTGGGAGTGCCACATGCCGGCGCCGCGGATGGTGACGTTGCTGATGCCGACCTGGTTGTACTGGCCGCGGTTGAGCGGGTCGTCGGTGAGGATCTTCTGTTCCTGGCGCCACTGCCCGGCGGGGATCCACACGCAGTCGATCCTGCCGTTCTGGTCGTCGGTGACGGCGCGCTGGATGGCGTCGGTGTCGTCGAGTCCGTCGCCGGGGACGGCTCCGTACTCGGTGATGGAGGTGCACTCGGCGGGCTTGGCCTTGGCGGGCGCGACCTGTTCCAGGTCGATCAGGTCGATGACGTAGAAGGCGGCCGAGTCGCCCGCGTCGCGCTGGAGGCGGAACTCGGTGCCCTGCGGGAAGGTCCGGTCCAGGAGCGCGTGGGACTCGTCGAAGAGGCGCCGGGCGTCGCCGCCGGGCCGGTTGGTGAGGCCCTCGGGGTCGTCGGTGCTGCCGTAGAGCCAGCTGTGCCTGGACGACAGGGTGAGCTTCTGCACGAACCGGCCGTCGGCGTAGAGGCTGAGGGTGGCCTCGGTTCCGCCGCCGCCGGGGGCGTCGGGGATGGAGTTGCGCACCACGACGGAGTTGGTGGGTGTGGTGGAGGTGAACTCGACGTACTCGCCGGTCGAGTCGAGCCGGACGGACGCGCGGCCCGAGGACTCGGTGTCGAAGTCGGTGTGGCCGAAGGTCCGCTTGGCGTCGGTGGTGAGCAGGGTGCCGTCGTACCGGCCGTCCTCCGCCTCGTACTCGGTGTACGGCAGGGCGGCGCCGCGTCCGACGACGAGGGACTTGGCGAGCACGTTGTTGTTCTCGTTGGTCTCGGCGACCCGGGCGGTGGCGTCGGCCGTGGCGGTGAGCGTGACGCCGCCGCCGGTCGCCTTCCAGGTGCCGCTGACCGGGACGTTCACCGTGGCGCCCGCCGCGACCTGCCCGGTGGTGCCGTCCAGGGTGGTGGAGCCGGCCTGGACCCGGGTCACGGTGCCCGCCTCGGCGGCGCTGGTGCCGCGGTTGTGCACGGCGACGGTGAAGGAGACCTCGGCGCCCACCGCCGGGTTGGCCGGGTTGGTGGTGAGGGAGCGCACCTCGAGGTCGGGTCCGGGCGCCCGGTCGACGACGAGGCGGTCGGCGGCGGAGCGGCTGTTGTTGGTGTCGTCCAGTTCGGCGACGGTGTCACGCGGGTCGGCCACGGCGGCGACCGCGTAACTGCCGGCCGCGTGAGTGCCGGTGGCGACGGCCACCTCCGCGGACTCGCCGGGGTCGAGCGCGGGGACCGCGGCGCTGCCGGCCGCCCGGCCTTCGACGGTGACCTCGGTGGTGGTCGCGGCCGAGGCCGCGGTGCCGGCGTTGCGGACCGTGGCGTTCACGGTGACCTCGTCGCGCTCGTTGGGCGCGGCGGGCGACCAGTCGAGGCCGGTGACCGTGAGGTCGGGCGCGGGTGCGGCGCTGCCGAGGACCTGGAACTCGGCGACCTGGCCGCCGGGGGCGCCGGTGTTGGCGAAGAACCGGAGCCGTACGTCGGAGACCCGGCCGCCGACCGGGATGGTCACCGCGTTGCCCTGCGCCGGGCTGAAGGCGTAGTCGGCGCGGTCGCGCAGCGAGGTGAAGTCGCTCTTGCCCTCGGCCCGTCCGAGCACCTGGATGCTCTGGGTGCGGGCGGACCACACCGGGTCCGGATTGAGCTTGACCACGACACCGCTGACGTCGGCGTCCGCGCCGAGCTTGACGGTGAGGTCGGCCGGGTGGCCGGCGGCCTCCCAGTACGTGGCGGTGGAGTCGTCGGTGGCGTGGGCGGCGACGTAGTTCTGGGTCGTGGAGGTGGCCTCGGCCGGTTTGTTGCGGGCGAGGTTGGTGCCGGTGGGCGGCGGGCCGGTGTCGACGTCGTCGCCGTACACCTCGACCTCGGCCAGTTGCGCGGCGTTCCAGCCGGTGTTGCCGGTGATGTCGACGCGGACGTAGCGGGCCGCGGAGGGTGAGTCGAGGTCGATGGCGACGGTGCCCGCCTGGGCCGGGCCGAACGCCCGTGTGTCCGAGGCGTCGAGGCTGTGGAAGGTGGAGCCGTCGGTGCTGCCCCGCAGGGAGAGCGTCTGGGTCCGGCTCTCCCAGGCGGCGGGCAGTTTGAGCACCACCCGGTCCACCTCGCGGGCGGTGCCGAGGTCGACCTGCAACCACTGCGGGAAGGAACCGGCCGGTCCCTCCCAGTAGGTGGCCTGCTGTCCGTCGGTGGCGTTGCCGGCCGGGTAGGCGCCGTGCGAGCCGCCCGCCCTGGCGGGGCGCCCGAGGGCCAGATTGACGTCGGCGGCGGCCGTCACCGGCGCCGACGCCGCCTGCGCGGGGGCGGCGAGGGGAAGTGGCAGCAGCCCGACCGTCATCAGCCCGGCGACGGCGGCGCCCGTGAGCGTCCGCCGGCCGAGAGATCTCCGTCTCATGGGGTCCTCTGTTCCGTGGGGAGTCGGGGAGGGCGCGACGGTCCGGCGGTTGGGGGAAGCACCGACTCTGCGCGCCAATTGAGCAGGACAGTCGATTCTTTGCGGAAAGTGCGTCATCAGATTTCTAGCGCGTCACCTGTTTGTCAACGGTCGCGGTAGAGGCGGGAATTGACACGTAAACGGCTTGCGTTGCTTGCGACGCTCTTGCGCGGCGCGTGAACTGGCAACAGAGGACCGGCGAAGGGCGGACGGGCTGCTGGAAGCTCGCAAGGAGCGCAAGTCATGCACGAGGTGCAGCAATTGGCGTGACACAACGCGAGGGCCGGCCCGGCGCCCTCAGGCGTCGAGCCGGCCCTCGCCGGTGCGTGGTCCCCGCCGCGGGGACGCAGAGGTCAGTCCGTGCCGGACTCCATCGCGGCGCGGTCCAGCAGCTCGTCCTCGGCGGAGACCTCGCCGCGGGAGGCGATGGCCTGCGCGCCGCCCTCCGGCATGGCGCCGATCAGCCCGGTCGCCGCGGCCTGGGCCGCCCCGATGGCCGGGTTGGCGGTGCCGATGAGGCCGAGCCCGGCGTACTGCTCCAGCTTGGCGCGGGAGTCGGCGATGTCCAGGTTGCGCATGGTCAGCTGGCCGATCCGGTCCACCGGGCCGAACGCGGAGTCCTCGGTGCGCTCCATGGACAGCTTGTCCGGGTGGTAGCTGAACGCCGGGCCCGTGGTGTCGAGGATCGAGTAGTCCTCGCCGCGCCGCAGCCTGAGGGTGACCTCGCCGGTGACCGCCGAGCCGACCCAGCGCTGGAGCGACTCGCGGATCATCAGCGACTGCGGGTCCAGCCAGCGGCCCTCGTACATCAGCCGGCCGAGCCGCCGGCCCTCGGTGTGGTACTGGGCGAGGGTGTCCTCGTTGTGGATGGCGTTGACCAGGCGCTCGTAGGCGGCGTGCAGCAGGGCCATGCCGGGCGCCTCGTAGATGCCGCGGCTCTTGGCCTCGATGATCCGGTTCTCGATCTGGTCGGACATGCCCAGGCCGTGCCGGCCGCCGATGGCGTTGGCCTCCATGACCAGGTCGACGGCGGAGGCGAACTCCTTGCCGTTGATCGTCACCGGGCGGCCCTGGTCGAAGCCGATGGTCACGTCCTCGGGCGCGATCTCGACCGACGGGTCCCAGAACCGCACGCCCATGATGGGCTCGACGGTCTCGACGCCGGTGTCGAGGTGCTCGAGGGTCTTGGCCTCGTGGGTGGCGCCCCAGATGTTGGCGTCGGTGGAGTACGCCTTCTCCGTGGAGTCCCGGTAGGGCAGGTCGTGGGCGACCAGCCACTCCGACATCTCCTTGCGGCCGCCCAGCTCGGTCACGAAGTCCGCGTCGAGCCACGGCTTGTAGATCCTGAGCTGCGGGTTGGCGAGCAGGCCGTACCGGTAGAACCGCTCGATGTCGTTGCCCTTGAACGTGGAGCCGTCGCCCCAGATCTGGACGTCGTCCTCGAGCATCGCCCGTACGAGGAGGGTGCCCGTGACGGCACGGCCCAGCGGCGTGGTGTTGAAGTAGGCACGCCCGCCCGAGCGGATGTGGAACGCCCCGCAGGTGAGCGCGGCCAGCCCCTCCTCGACCAGCGCCGCGCGGCAGTCGACCAGGCGCGCGACCTCGGCGCCGTACGTCTTCGCGCGGTCGGGCACCGAGGCGATGTCGGGCTCGTCGTACTGGCCGATGTCGGCGGTGTACGTGCAGGGGACGGCGCCCTTGTCACGCATCCACGCGACCGCGACCGAGGTGTCGAGGCCGCCCGAGAAGGCGATACCGACGCGCTCGCCGGTGGGGAGGGAGGTGAGGACCTTGGACATAGGAAGAGTATGCATGATTACGCATGACCATGCAAAGCCTCGTCCGGCGTCGTCTGCGTCACCCCGCCGGCAGCGCCACGTACTGGTACTCCAGGAACTCCTCGATCCCGACCCGGCCGCCCTCCCTGCCGAGGCCCGACTGCTTGACGCCGCCGAAGGGGGCGGCCGGGTTGGAGACCAGGCCGGTGTTGAGCCCGACCATGCCGACCTCCAGGCGCTCGCTGACCCGCAGGGCGCGGTCCAGGCCTTCGGTGAAGACGTAGCCGACGAGGCCCCACGGGGTGTCGTTGGCGCGGCGGACCACCTCGTCCTCCTCGTCGAAGGCGAGGATCGCCGCGACGGGGCCGAAGATCTCCGTGCCCATCAGGCGGCTGTCCGGCGCGACGTCGGTCAGCACCGTGGGCGGGTAGAAACAGCCGGGTCCCTCGGGCGTGCGGCCGCCGACCAGCACCCGGGCACCGCGCTCCACCGCGTCGGCGACCAGCTCCTCCACCTTGGCGCGCCCCGCGGCGTCGATGAGCGGGCCGACGTCCACGCCGTCGTCGGTCCCGGGGCCCACGACGAGCGCCCCCATCCGCCGGGCGAGCCGGTCGGCGAACTCCCGCGCCACCGAGCGGTGCACGAAGAAGCGGTTGGCCGCGGTGCAGGCCTCGCCCATGTTGCGCATCTTGGCGACCATCGCGCCGTCCACGGCGGCGTCCAGGTCCGCGTCGTCGAAGACCACGAACGGCGCGTTGCCGCCCAGCTCCATCGAGGTCCGCACCACGGTGTCCGCGCACTGGGCCAGGAGCAGCCGGCCGACGGCCGTCGAACCGGTGAAGGACAGCTTGCGGATGCGTCCACCGCGCAGCAGCGGCTCGCACACCTCCCCCGCCCTGGAGGTGGTGACGACGTTCAGCACCCCGTCCGGCAGTCCCGCCTCCTTGAGGATCGCGGCGAGCGCGAGGCCGGAGAGCGGGGTCTGCGGGGCCGGTTTGAGCACCATCGTGCAGCCGGCCGCGACCGCGGGGCCGATCTTGCGGGCGCCCATGGCGAGCGGGAAGTTCCACGGGGTGATCAGCAGGCAGGGGCCGACCGGGCGCCGGGAGAGCAGCATGCGGTGGCGTCCGTCGGGCAGGACCCCATGCCCGCCGTCGATCCGGACGGCCTCCTCGGAGAACCAGCGGAAGAACTCCGCGGCATAGGCGACTTCGCCCCGGGCCTCGGCCAGCGGCTTGCCCATCTCGGAGGTCATCAGGCGGGCCAGTTCGTCCGTGCGCTCCAGGACGATCTCGTGGGCGCGGCGCAGGATCTCGCTGCGCGCCCTCGGCGCCGTCCGGGCCCACTCCTGCTGCGCCCGGACCGCCGCCTCCTCGGCGAGCCGGGCGTCCTCCGGGCCCGCGTCGGCGACGTGGGCGAGGATCTCGCCGGTCGCGGGGTCGTCTACGGGCATGACGGCGCCGTCCGCGGCGTCCACCCAGGCACCGCCGAGGAACAGCTGCGTGGGGGTGTCGGTCATGGGGTCCCTCCTGGTCACCAGTGCGTCGCGCGTACGGGGCGGGTCGGGCATGCGGGGCGGGTCGCGCGCTGGGGGCGGCTCGTGCGGTGGTGCGCGGTGGCCGTCGTCATCGCGCCTCTCCCGACGTCCCGGCCTGGACGGCGGCGGCCCACGCACGGAGCCCCTCGTCCACGGCGGTCTCGTCGATCACCAGGGCCGGGATCATCCGGACCACCTGGTTCCAGGCCCCGCACAGCAGCAGGAGCAGTCCTTCGTCGACGGCGGCCCGCTGCACCCGGGCGGCGGTCTCGGGGTCCGGCTCGCCGTCCTCGGTGACGAATTCGCTGGCCAGCATCAGTCCCATGCCCCGTACGTCGCCGATGGCCGGGGTCCGGGAGGCCACCGCCTCCAGGCCGTGGCGGAGCCGGGCGCCCATCGCCCCGGCGTTCTCCACGAGCTTCTCGTCGCGGACGACGTCCAGCGTGGCGCAGGCCGCGGCGCAGGCGACCGCGTTGGCGCCGTACGTCCCGCCCTGCGAGCCGGCCCATGCCTTGCGCATCAGCTCCTCGGGGGCGGCGATGCCTGACAGCGGGAAGCCGCTGGCCAGTCCCTTGGCGGTGACGAGGATGTCGGGGGTGACGCCGAAGTGCTCGTGGCCCCAGAACCGGCCGGTGCGGCCCACGCCGGTCTGCACCTCGTCGAGGATCAGCAGGAAGCCGTGCCGGTCGGCGCGCTCGCGCAGGCCCTGGACGAAGGCGCGGTTCGCGGGGACGTACCCGCCCTCGCCGAGGACCGGTTCGACGATCACGGCGGCGGTGTCGGCGGGCGAGGAGATCGTCTGGAGGGTGTAGTCCAGCTCCTTGAGGGCGAAGCGGGTGGCCGTCTCCTCGTCCCAGCCGTAGCGGAAGGCCGTCGGGAACGGGGTGACGACCACGCCGCTCATCAGCGGCGAGAACCCGGCCCGGAAGCGGGTGCCGGAGGTGGTCATGGAGGCGGCGGCCACCGTGCGGCCGTGGAAGCCGCCGTGGCAGACCAGCACGTTGGGCCGTCCGGTGGCCTGGCGGGCCAGGCGCAGCGCCGCCTCGACCGCCTCGCTGCCCGAGTTGGTGAAGAACAGACTGTCCAGGGCCGGGGGCAGCACCTCGCCGAGCTTGTCGACCAGGCGCCGCAGCGGCGGGTGCATGACGGTCGTGTACTGGCCGTGGACCAGGGTGGCGACCTGCTCCTGGGCGGCGGCCACGACCCTGGGGTGGCAGTGGCCGGTGCTGGTGACGCCGATGCCGGCGGTGAAGTCCAGATAGCGGCGGCCGTCCTCGCCCTCGAGGTGGACGCCCTCGCCCCGGACCGCCACCACGGGGGTGGCCTGGCGAAGGTGCGGCGACAGTGCGGTCATGCTCGTCTCCCGGCCTGTTCGTCGGTCTTCTGCGGTCCCGGGAGCCTTCCCGCCCCGCCGGGCACGGCAACGCGTGATCTGTCCGGCCGGGGCAGCGTGTCCGGACGATGTGTCAGGCGTTCGGCGTAATCTGGGTGCACAGGGAGGCACCGTGAGGGAGAACCGGCAGCCGGGCCCGGCGGGCCGGTCGCCCACCGTGGCCGATGTGCTGGCCCTGCCGGTGCTGGCCCGCGGTGATCCGCGGGTGGTGACCGGTGCGGAGCACCTCGACCGTCCGGTCCGCTGGGTCCATGTCACCGAACTGACGGACCCCGCCTCCTTCCTGAAGGGCGGCGAACTCGTCCTCACCACCGGCATGCCCCTGCCCGACGACCCCGCCGGGGTCCGCCGCTACGTGGACGAACTCGCCGCCGTCGGTGCCGCCGCCCTCGTCATCGAGCTGGTACGCCGCTATCACCGGCCGCCCGACGCCCTGGTCCGGGCCTGCCGGGCGCACGGGCTGCCGCTCGTCACGCTCGCCAGGGACGTCAACTTCCTGGAGGTCACCCAGGTCGTCCACACCCTGATCGTCGGCCACCAGGCGGACGCGATCCACCGGACCCAGCGCGTCCACGAGGCGTTCACCGCGCTGACCCTGCGCGGCGCCGGCCCCGAGGAGGTGCTGCGCGCCGCGGCGGAGATGAGCGGCCGTACGGTCGTGCTGGAGAACCTGGTCCACCTGGCGCTGGTCTGCGAGCCCTCCGGAACTACGGCCCGGGCCGCGCTCGCGGACTGGGAACGGCGCTCACGCACCACGCCGGCCACGGACCGCGCGGGGGTGTCCGGTCCCGAGGGCTGGCTGGCGGCCCCGGTGGAGTACCGGGGCGAGCGGTGGGGCCGGGTGGTCATGCTCCCCGCCGCGCCCCCCGGCCGGTCCTTCGGGCCCGAGGACGTCACGGTGCTGGAGCGGACCGCGATGGCGCTCACCATCGCCCGGCTCACCCACCCCACGCCCTGGGAGCGCACCGCCCACCGCAACGCCCTGCGCGACCTGGTCGAGCGGCGGCACCGCTCCGTCGCGGACGCGCGGGCCCGCGTGGCGGCCCTGGGACTGCCCGCGCAGGACGCGCTGTTCGTCGCCGTCCTCGCGGACCTGCCGTCCGAGCGGGACGGCGGGGCGGCCGAGACCCGGCTCTGCGAGGAGCTGACCGCGACGGGGGCGCGGGCCCTCGTCGGGCTCCTGTACCCCACCCGGCTGGGCGTCCTGCTGGCGCTGCGCCCGTCCCGGCCGTGGCGCGAGGCCGTCGAGCGGCTGAGCCGCATCGTCCTGGACGCGGTCCCGGGCGCGACGGTGAGCGCGGGCGCGCCCGCAGAGGACCTCGCCGACGTGGCGCGCTCGTTCCGCGAGGCGGCCCGGGTGGCCGAGGCCACCGAACCCGGCCGGGCCCTCCCGTCCGGCCGTTCCTTCCACGAGCGGTCCGACATCGGGCTGCGTCGCCTGCTGTACGCGCTGCGCGACGACCCGCGCGTCCAGGAGTACGCGGAACGGCGGCTGGGCCCGCTGCTCGACCACGACGCCCGGCACGGCACCGACCTCGTGGCGGCCCTGCGCGGCTATCTGGACGCCGCGGGCAACAAGACGGTGGCCGCCCGCTGCGCGGGTCTGTCCCGGGAGACCGTCTACCAACGGCTGCGCACCATCGAGCGGCTGCTCGGGCACGACCTGGAGTCCGGCGAGCAGCGCACCGAGCTGCACGTGGCCCTGCACGCCGTCGACGCGCTGCGGGCCCGCCCGGTCACCCGCCCAGGACCGGCGACCGATGAGTTTCTCCCCCGCCCCGGGTCGTAGGGGTGCACGGACCGGACCCGAAACGTTGAGGAACCCCGCATGCGTACTCTGATCAGCACCGCCTTCGTCTCGCTCGACGGTGTCATGGAGGCCCCGGGCGGCGAGCCCGGCTACCGGAACTCCGGGTGGACCTTCAAGCTCGTGGACTTCCTCCCCGAGGCGTACGAGATCAAGGGCCGGGAGCAGGGCGAGGCCACGGCGCTACTCCTCGGCCGGGCCAGCTACGAGGCGTTCAGCCCGGTGTGGCCCGACATGGCGGAGTTCCCCGAGTACCGGACGATGCCGAAGTACGTCGTCTCCACCACCCTCACCGAGGACGACCTGGTGACCAACTGGGGCGAGACGACGATCCTGCGCTCGCTCGACGAGGTCGCCGCGCTGAAGGAGACCGAGGGCGGCCCGATCATCGTCCACGGCAGCGCCGCCCTGAACCGGAGCCTGTCGGACGCCGGCCTGATCGACCGCTACCACCTGCTGGTCTTCCCGCTGCTCCTCGGTGCGGGCAAGCGGCTGTTCAGCGACACCGACAAGGACGCCCAGAGGCTGCGGCTTGTCGAGCACGAGGTCTACGCCAACGGCATCCAGAAGAACGTCTTCGACATCGTGCGCTGAGCCGCGCGGCGAGCGGTGGTGCCGGGGCCGGGCCCGGGACCACCGCTCGTCCGGTGCCGGCGGCTCAGGCGCCGCCGACGGCCTCCTGTGTGAACACCGCGTGCAGCCGCCGCGTGTGGTCGACCCGCCGCTCCGGTCCGGTGAGCGTCACCGTCGCCGTCAGCCGCGGCTCGGTGCTGGACGCGGCGAACCGCAGCTCCAGGTCGCCCGGTTCGACGAGGCGGTGGCCGGCGCGGCCGGTGAAGGAGGCGAGGTCGGCCGGGACCTCGACGCGCACCCTGCGCGCCTCGCCGGGGGCCAGCGGCACCCGCGTGTAGCCGACGAGGCGCTGCACCGGCTGGACGACGGAGGCGACCGGGTCGTGCAGGTAGAGCTGCACCACCTCGGTGCCGTGCCGCTCGCCGGTGTTGCGGACGGTCAGTTCCAGCGAGAACGCCCCGTCGGTCGGTGCTTCCCCGGTGTGCGCCACGAGGTCGCTCCAGGCGAACGTGGTGTACGTGAGGCCGTGCCCGAAGCCGAAGGCCGGTGTCGGGTCGATGTTGGACACCTCGCTGGCGTGGGCGAGCCGCGCCCCCAGGTAGGTGGTGGGCTGGGCACCCGCTCCGGCGGGCACGCTGACCGGCAGCCTCCCCGAGGGGCTGGTGCGCCCGCTCAGCACACCGGCGATCGCCGCGGTGCCCTCCTCGCCGGGGAAGAACGACTGCACGATCGCGGCGGACTCCGCGACGGCGCGGCCCAGCGCGTAGGGCCGTCCGGCGAGCAGGACCGTGACCACCGGGGTGCCGGCGTCGAGCAGCGCGTCGAGGAGCTGCTGCTGGGCGCCGGGCAGCGTGAGGGACTCGGCGTCGCAGCCCTCGCCGCTGGTGCCGCGGCCGAACAGGCCCGCGCGGTCGCCGAGGACGGCGACGACGACGTCCGCCGCGCGGGCCGCGTCCGCCGCCGCGCCGATGCCGGACAGGTCGCCGTCGTCGACGCCGGTGCCGCGGACGACGGTGATGTCCGCGTCGGGGAACTCGGCGGTCAGCGTGTCGTGCAGGGTGGGCAGGTCGATGCCGACCGGCACCTGGGGGTGCTGCACTCCGACGTGCCGCGGGAAGGAGTAGCAGCCGAGCACGGCGGTCGCCTCGGTGGCGTTGGGGCCGACCAGGGCGATGCGGCGGGGCCGGGCCAGCGGCAGGGTGCCGTCGTTGGTGAGCAGCACGACCGCCTTCTCGGCGATCTCGCGGGCCAGTTCCCGGTTCTCGGGCCGGTCCAGGTCGATGCTGCCGCGCAGCGCCTCCGGGTCCGCGAGGTCCACCCCGTCGAGCGCGGGCGGGACCGGGCTCCAGTCCGGGTCGAGCAGCCCCAGCTCCGCCTTCTGGCCGAGGACGCGGCGCAGCGCCCGGTCGATGAGCGCCTCGGGGACCCGGCCCTCGGTGACCGCCGTGACGAGCGGGGCGCCGAACGTCTTGACGGTGGGCAGTTCGACGTCGACGCCCGCCCCCAGCGCGGCGCCCGCGGCGTCGGCCCAGTCGGCGGCGACGCCGTGCAGGGTCTTGAGGAAGGCGATGCCGAAGTAGTCGGCGACGACGGTCCCTTCGAAGCCCCAGGTGTCGCGCAGCAGTCCGGTCAGCAGCGTCTCGTCGGCCGCGGCCGGCACGCCGTCGATGTCGGTGTAGGCGTGCATGACGGAGCGGGTGCCGCCCTCGCGGACGGCCATCTCGAACGGCGGCAGCAGCACGTCGGCCCGTTCGCGGGGGCCCACCGAGGAGGGGGCGAGGTTGCGGCCGGCGCGGGAGGCGGAGTAGCCGACGAAGTGCTTGAGGGTGGCGACGATCCCGGCCGACTCCAGGCCCCGCACGTACGCGGTGCCGATGGTGCCGACGAGGTAGGGGTCCTCTCCGATGGTCTCCTCCACCCGGCCCCAGCGGGCGTCGCGGACCACGTCGAGGACGGGGGCGAGGCCCTGGTGGATGCCGACGGAGCGCAGGTCGCGGCCGATGGCGGCGGCCATCCGGCGCACCGCGTCCGGGTCGAAGGTGGCACCCCAGGACAGCGGGACGGGGTAGGCCGTGGCGCCCCAGGCGGCGAAGCCGGCCAGGCACTCCTCGTGCGCCACGGCGGGCAGGCCGAAGCGGTTGGCCGAGGTGATGCGGGCCTGGGTGCGCATGAGGGAGAGCGCGCCGAGCGCGGGGTCGACGGGGACGGTGCCGAAGGGGCGGGTCAGCTGGCCGAGGCCGGCGGGCACGAGCGCGTCGAGGTCGACGGGCTCCTCCATGTCGTGCTGGTGCGGGGCGACTTCGCCGCCCTGGTCGGAGGCGCCGACCCACACGCCGTACAGCTGGGCGATCTTCTCCTCGAGGGTCATCGCGGCGACGAGCGCGTCGACTCTGGCGGTGACGGGGTGGGTGGGGTCGTTCCAGAGGGGGATTTCGGGGGTGGTCTCTACGGCCACGTCGGCAGTCACTTTCCTCCGACACCCATCAGCCCCTGGACCAGGGCACGACGGGCGAACAGGTAGACGAGCAGGATGGGCACCATGGACAGCACCACGGCTCCCAGCAGACCGGGGATGTCGATGCCGTGCGCGGTCTGGAAGTTGTACAGCCCCAGGGTGACCACCTTGGTGGACTCGGACTGGGTCAGCACGAGCGGGAACAGGAAGCCGTTCCACGCCTGGAGCGCGGAGAACACCACGATCGTGGACAGTCCCCCGCGGGACAGCGGCACGACGAGCTGGAAGAACATGCGCCGCGGGCTGGCGCCGTCCATCGCCATGGCCTCGTACAGCTCCGGGGAGATGTCACGCATCGCGCCGCTGAGGATGAGCGCGGACATCGGCAGGCAGAACGCGGCCGTGGGCAGGATGACGCCCAGCAGGTTGTCGTACAGCCCGGCCTCGCTGATCAGGTAGAACATCGGCACGATCACGGCCTGGGCCGGGATGGCGAGGCCGAGCAGGAACAGCCGGAAGATCGCCGAGGTGGCCCGGCCGCGGCTGCGGACGATGGCGTAGGACAGCGGCGGGACCAGCAGCAGCACGATGCCGATCACGCAGGCGGTGACGACGAGCGTGTTGAGGAAGTACTGGCCGAAGCCCGAGTCGAAGGCGCCGGTGAAGTTGTCCAGCGTGAAGCTGTCCGGGAGCGAGACCGGGCCGTTCTCGGCGTAGTCCTGGCGGGTGCGCAGGGTCGCGGCGAGCATCACGTACAGCGGGAGTCCGACCAGGACGAGCCAGACGAGCGAGCCGACGCCGGCCACGTAGTTGGGTCGGCGCCTCATGACACACCCTCCATGGAGCTGCGCATCTTGTCGTAGCCGGAGACCCGGACGACGATCAGCGAGATGATCGTGGCCGCCACGACCAGGGCCAGGGCGATCGCGGAGCCGATGCCGTAGTCGAAGCTCTTGAACGCCTTGTCGTACATGTAGTAGGCGCTGATGGTGGTGTCGGTGCCGGGGCCGCCCTGGGTCAGGATCAGGACCGTCTCGAACGTGGTCAGACCGCCGACGATCATCAGGATCATCGAGGTGATCATGGAGGTGCGCAGCTGCGGCAGGGTGATGTGGAAGAACTGCCGGTAGCGGCCCGCCCCGTCGATCTCCGCCGCCTGGTAGAGCACCGGCGGGATGGCGCGGGCGGCGCCCTGGTAGATCAGCGTGTGGAACGGGGTGAACTGCCAGGTGCTGACGAAGGCCAGCACCCCGATGGCGGTGGACTGCTCACCGAACAGGTTGCCGTCGCCGAAGAGCCAGGTCGCCTCGGCCGGGATGCCGAAGTTCGGGTCGAGCAGCGCCCGCCACAGCACGGACACGGCCGTCGCGGACAGCAGCAGCGGGATGAAGTAGATGACGGACAGGACGGCGCGGTTGCGCTGGTGTCCTGCGGCCCAGACGCCGAGCAGGATGCTCAGCGGGGTCTGGAGGACCACGCCGAGCGCGGTCAGCAGCAGGGTCAGCCAGATGCTCTTGAGCATGACCGGGTCGTCGATGAGGCGCGACCAGTTGTCCGTGCCGACGAACTCGGGCGAGCTGATGCCGTCCCAGGTCATGAAGGACAGCACCGCCACCATGATCAGCGGGACGATCGCGAAGAGGAAGAAGAACAGTGCGGCGGGCACCGCCCAGCCGAAGCCGGGGCGGCCCACCGTCGTCGCGGACGGGGCGGGCGGCCGCCGCCGGGACTCCTTGCGGACTCCGGCGGCGGGCCGAGCGCTCGTGAGGTGTGTGGTCATCAGCCGTTCGTCACTCGGTCGGGAGGGCCTGCATGGCCTTGATGAAGCCGTCCGTGTCGAGCTGTCCGTTGAAGAACTGCTGGATGGCCTTGTGCAGGTCCGAGCTGGCCTTCTGCGGGTACGCCTGGTCCCAGGACAGCTGGAAGGACGGGGCCTTGGACACGAGGTCGTACTGGAAGCGCGAGTACTCGGGGGTGCCCGAGCTGTCGATGAACTTGTCGGTGTTGGTCGTGGTCGGCAGGTTGCCGATGTCCAGCTGCGCCTTGACGAACTCGTCGGAGTACATGAGCTTCAGGAACTCGGCGACCGCCTCGGGGTGCTTGGTCTTCTTCATCACCGAGTAGTAGTTGTTGGTGTTGCCGGCCACGTCGGCCGGGTCGCCCTTGCCGCCCTCGACGCTCGGGAAGGCGGAGTAGCCGAGATCCTTCTCGGCGAACTCCTTGTGGTCCGTGAGCTGCTGGGAGTAGTACCAGGAGCCCATCAGCTCGAAGCCGGCCTTGCCGGAGGCCACGAGCTGGACCGAACCGCCGTTGGTGTACTTGACGGAGTCGTAGTTCTTGCCGAAGGCGCCGGTGTCGACCAGCTCCTTGATCATGTCCAGCGCCTTCTTGCTGTCCGCGCTCTCCCAGGCGCTCTTGTCGCCGCCGACGGCCTTGGCGAACAGCTCCGGACCGGCTATGCGGTCGTAGAGGTACTGGAACCACATCTGGGTGGGCCAGATGTCGCCGCCGCCGAGCGCGATCGGGGTGACGCCCGCGTCCTTGAGCTTGTCCACCGCGGCGAGCAGCTCGTCCCAGGTCTTCGGCGGCTGGACGCCCGCGTCGTCGAGGACCTTCTTGTTGTGGAACAGCAGGACCGGCTGGGTGCCGCGCATCGGGACGCCGTACGGCTTGCCGTCGACGACGGCGCTGTCGAAGACGGACGGCAGGAACTTCTTCTCCAGGTCCGGGTTGTTCTTGATGAAGTCGTCGAGCGGCAGCAGCAGGTCCGCCTTGACGAACGGCTTGATGCTGCCGCCGCCCCAGTTGAAGAAGACGTCCGGGGCCTGCGGGGTGTTGATGATCGTCTGGAGCTTCGTCTGGTAGTCGGCACCGGGGATGGTGTCGAGCACCGCCTTGACGTCGGACGTCTTGTTGAAGGTGTCGACGATTCTCTGTTCGACCTTGTTGCTGGCGTCCCCGTAGACCAGGACATGGATCTTGCCGTCGTCCGACGACGCCCCGCCGTCCCCGTCACCGCAGGCCGACAGGCTCAGCGCCAGGGCGAGCGTCGCACCGGTGGCGACCAGTCTGGGCAAGCGCGCACGTGTCTTCATCGTTCGCCTTTCGAAAGTTTCGGCACCATCACCGAAAGTCCATGCTGGGTCGGACAGTAAAGTGAGACCGGATTTCTGGTCAATGGCCGTGCGGCTGCCGTCTCAAAACGTTATCGACCGCATGGCCTATCCTTCCTGCATGCACGAGGACGTTGAGGTGAGCGCCAGGGTGACCCTGGCCGAGGTGGCGAAAGAGGCGGGGGTCTCGCCTCCGACAGTTTCGAAGGTCCTCAACGGTCGTTCGGATGTCTCCAGTGCCACCCGCGCTCGGGTGGAGCGGCTCCTCGAACTGCACGGCTACCGCCGCCGCACCGCCGGCCCACCGCGCTCACCGCTGGTCGAACTCGTCTTCCACGAGCTGGACAGCGTCTGGGCGATGGAGCTGGTCCGGGGCGTGGAGGACGTCGCCAAGGCCCATCGGACCGAGGTCGTGCTCACCCGCAGCGGCACCCGGCACGCGCCCGCGCCGGACTGGATCGACGGCGTGCTCGGGCGCAGGCCGCTGGGTGTCGTCCTGGTCTTCTCCTCGCTCCCCGCGGAGGTCAAGCACCGGCTCAGGTCCTGGGACATCCCCTTCGTCATCGTCGACCCGGCCGGCGACCCCGACCCGGACGTCCCGTCCGTCGGCTCCGCCAACTGGGCCGGAGGGCTCGCGGCGACCCGCCACCTCACCGACCACGGGCACGAACGCGTCGCGATCGTCACCGGGTTCGAGGACATGCTGTGCTCCCTGGCCCGGCTCGACGGCTACCGCTCGGCGATGACCATGGCGGGCCTGCCGGTCGACCCGGCCCTCGTCCGCTACGGCGACTACAGCATGGAGAGCGGCTTCGAGCACGGCATGGACCTGCTCGCCGGTCCCGGGCGGCCGACGGCGATCTTCGCGGGCAGCGACCTCCAGGCGCTCGGCGTGCTGGAGGCCGCCCGCGTCAGCGGTCTGAGGGTCCCTCAGGACCTCTCGGTCGTCGGTTACGACGACGTGCCGCTGGCCCAGTGGTCGAGCCCGCCGCTGACCACCGTCCACCAGCCGCTGCGGCACATGGCCGAGGAGGCCACCCGCATGCTGTTCCGCCCGGACGGTCCCGGCCGGGCCGGGCGGCGCATCGAGCTGGCGACCCATCTCGTCGTACGGCAGAGCACGGCGCCGCCGGGCGCAGTGGCGCAGGCGCCCGGCGGCGCACGTTCCTGACGACAACCCGACGCGGCGACCTACCGGCCCGGGTCGGCGGGCACGTCGGGCACGTCGGTCATGCGCTCGTCGTAGCCGGTGGCGGGATCGACGACGCGGCCGGCGGCCCACCAGTTCTCCCGTGCGGTCTCGAAGGCCACCAGCATGACGTCCTCCTCGGGGACGCCCGCGCGCAGCCGGAGGTTGTCGACGATCGTCCGGAAAAGTTCCGCCTTCTGTTCGGCGCTGCGCCGGTTGAAGGACAGCTGGATGAACAGGGTGCGCCGGCTGCGCGGTATGCCGAACACCACCGGCTGCATGACGAAGTTGTCGTCCGTGACCTCGTGGAAGACGTGGAACTGGTCGTCTTGCGGGATCTTCAGGACGTCGACCATGGACGCGTGGAGTGCTTCGGAGACGAGACGACGGTACTCGGTCGTGGTTCCCTTGCGCAGGGAGATGCTGATCAGAGGCATGACGTCGACGCTAGGAGGCCGCGGGCCATTCCGACAACGAATGTTCGGCATGCTGGGTATGCTGCGTCCTCATGGGTATGGCCGATGTGACGCTGGTCGGGCTGCGGATGCTGCGCGAGGTGGCGGAGCGGGGCACCTTCACGGCGGCCGCGCACAGCCTCGGGTACACGCAGTCGGCGGTCTCCCGGCAGGTGGCCGCGCTGGAACAGGCGGCGGGCGCCCGGCTCTTCGACCGTTTCCCCGGCGGCGTACGGCCGACCGGCCAGGGCCGCGCCCTGCTGCGCCACGCGGTGGCCGCCCTGGACGCGCTGGAGGCGGCCGACCGGGAACTGCGCGGCGTCCGGGACGCCACCAGCCGGGTCCGGCTGGGATACTTCCCCGCAGCGGGAGCGGTGATCGTGGCCGACGCGCTGACGGCGCTGCGCCGGGAAAACTCCCGGGTGCGGGTGACGACGCGGGAGGGCAGCACTCCCGCGCTGGTGCGGGCGCTGCGCAGCGGCACCCTCGACCTCGCGCTGCTGACCTCCCGACCCCCGCACCGCTCGCCCGACACGGACACCCCGCCCCTGCACGTCGAACCCCTGCTGGAAACCCGCCTGGCGCTGGCGGTCCCGGCGGACAGCCGCTTCGCCGACCGCGGCACCGCCGACGTCGAGGACATCGCCTCCGCATCCTGGATCGCCGGCCCCGGCGGGACGGGCGACCCGCTGCTCGGCGTCTGGCCGGGGCTGCCCGGCCGGCCCCGGATCGCCCACACCGCCCGCGACTGGCTGACCAAGCTCCACCTGGTGGCGGCGGGCGCGGGCATCACCACGGCCTCACCGGCGCTGCTGCCCGTCGTCCCGCGCGGCGTGGCCTTCGTCGACGTCACGGGCGTCGCCGAGGAGGTACGGCGCATCGACCTGGTGTCGCTGCCGGACCGGGCCACGGCACCGACCGCGTCACTGGTGCGCGCCCTGCGCCAGCGCGCCGCCGACCTGGCAGGGCCCGGCCCGGCGGGACCGGGTGCCGACGCTCAACGCGGGCTGCGCCGACTCCGGTAGGCCGCGACGCTGGCCCGGTGGGCGCAGGTCCGGGTGCAGTACTGCTTCGAGCCGTTGCGCGAGAGGTCCACGAACGTGGCCCGGCAGGTCGGCCCGGCACATACGCCGAGACGAGCGGGACCGAGCGTGGCGATCACGCAGGCCAGTGCGCTGAGCATGGTCGCGGCAAGGTGCGCCGAGCGGCGGTCGCTGTCCGAGGCCACCTCGGTCCACCAGCGGTCGCCCTCGTGGCGCAGTACCGGGAGGGCGCGGCTGCGACGCAGACCGTCGTTGATCAGAGCCGCGGCTCCGACCGCGTCCGCGTCCGCGTCCGCCCGTTCGAGCACCTCACGCACCGTCTCGCGCAACGCGCGGACTTCCGCCAGGTCGGCGCGGGTGAGCTGCCGCGGACCGGTCCCTTGCTGCCCGTGGGTCGCGGCCGACGCCGGAGGCTCAACCTCGGGGTGGCCGTCGAGGAAGTCCCGGAGCTGCTCCACGGTCTCCAGCGCGTCCTCTCCCTTGATCGGCCTCAAGGTGTTGGCCAGGTCGACGGCCGCCTGGACCACGGATGGGTCGTAACACGCATCCTGCATTTGACGTATCACCTCACCGCTCCGTAAGTTACACCCAAAGGGCATTTGACGTGTCACAGCATAGCCGACCGACAGGGGGCGACGCCGCAGATGATGCCGTCTGGAAGGACCCCGGCACCGGAGCGGACCGACACCTCGGACGGGCGTCGGCTGGGGCTGACGCTGGGGATGCTGGTGCTGCCGATGTACGTGGCACTGGGAGCGCCGTCGGTGGCCCTGCCGGCCATCGGCCGCGCACTCGGGGTGCCGTTCGGGGCCACCGCGTGGATCCTCGCCGCGTGGTCGCTGACCTCCGCGCTCGCGATGCCGGTCGCGGGCCGGCTGCTGGTCCGCTGGAGCCCCTTCCGGGTCCTCGTCGCCGGGGTCGTGGCACTCGCCGCGGGCTCCGCGCTCGCCGGCGCCGGGCCGACACTGTCCGTCGTGATCGTCGGCCGGCTGATCGGCGGCGCCGGGGCGGGCGCGACCGTGATCGCCGTCTTCGCCGCGGCCACCGCCCTTCCCCGGCGGCAACGGGTCCGCGCCCTGGGCATCGTCGCGGCCGCCAGCGCGACGGCGTCGGGGTGCGGGACCCTGTTGGGCGGGGCGGTGACCGCGTGGCTCGGGTGGCGTGCCGTGCTCGCGATCCCGGTCCTCGCCCTGCCGCTCCTGCTGGTCGCGTGGCCGAGCAGGCGCGCGCTGACCCGGAGCGGTGGCGGCGGGCGGAACGGCTCGACCGGGCGACTCGACGTCGTCGGCGCGGCCGTGCTGTCGGTACTCGCCGGCTCCTTGATCACGTTGCTGCAAGCGCACACGGTCGGCCTGCCCGCTCCGGTCACGCTCGCCGTGGCCGCCGCCGGGGCGCTCGCCGCCGTGGGACTGTGGTGGCGCGTGCGCGGCACGCCCGACGGGTTCGTGCCTCGGCGGGTGATCGCGTCCCGCGGCTTCCTGGCGGCCGGGCTCATCGGCGGGACGGTCTTCGCCGGCTACTACGGAGTGCTGTACCGCGCCCCGTCCCTGATCGAACGGGCCACGGGCGGCGGTCCCCTGCACGCCGGCGTGCTCCTGGTTCCGGCCGCCGCCTGCTCGGTGCCGGCCGGGCGGCTGGTCGGCAGCTTGACCGACCGGTTGACCGGCTGGCAGGTGTCGGCAGGGCTTGCGGCGCTCACCGTCGTCGGCGTGCTCGTGGTCGCGATCTCCACCGGGCCGCTCCTCGTCGTGGCCGGCACGGCATTGACCGTGTGCGGGTTCGCCGGCGCCCAAGCCGTACTGGTGGGCCTCGCGCCGGACCTGGTCGCCGCGGACGACCGCGACACCGCACAGGGGCTGCTCAACTTCATGAACGCCCTGGGGGGCGGGATCGGTCCGGCCACCGTCGCTGGTTTGTCCGGCATCGTGCCGGTGCCGGTGGCCCTCGCCGTGCTCGCGGCACTCCCCCTGGCCGGACTCCTCGTCGGCCTGACCCGGGGCCCTGCCGCCGCCGACCGCCACCCCGAACCCGACGCCACGCGGGGGAGCCCGCGACGAGGGTCCACCCGCGTCTGATCCGACCACGCCTTGACCAGTAAGGAGCCTTGCCATGTCCGCCGAGCCGTTCGAGGTCGGTATCACCGAAGCCGAGATCGCGGACCTGCGGGAACGACTGCGACGGACCCGGTGGCCCGAGCGCGAGCCGGTGGACGACTGGTCACAGGGTCTGCCGCTGGCGTATGCGCAGGAGCTCTGCCGCAGCTGGGCCGAGGACTACGACTTCGGGTTCGCCGAGCGGCTGAACGTGTTCCCGCAGTACCGGGACACGATCAACGGGCTGGGCATCCACTTCCTGCACGTCCGCTCGCCGGAGCCGGACGCGTTCCCGCTCGTCCTCACGCACGGGTGGCCGGGTTCGGTGCTCGAGTTCCTGGAGGTCCTCGGCCCCCTGACCGACCCGCGCGCGCACGGCGGTGACCCGGCGGACGCCTTCCACGTGGTCGCGCCGTCGCTGCCCGGGTACGGCTGGAGCGACAAGCCGTCGACGACCGGGTGGGGCGTCACGCGCACCGCGCGCGCCTGGGACACGTTGATGGTCTCGCTGGGGTACGAACGGTACGGCGCGCAGGGCGGTGACTGGGGTTCGGCGGTGTCCGCGGCGCTGGGCGAGGTGGCGCCCGAGCGGGTCGCCGGCGTGCACCTGAACCTGGGGTCGGTGGCGGCGGGCACGTTCGACGACCCGACACCCGCGGAGCTGGCCAACCTGGAGGCCGAGAAGGAGATGCGGCGCACCGGCCGGGGGTACTCGGCGATCCAGGCCACCCGGCCGCAGACGCTCGGCTACGGCCTCACCGACTCCCCCGCGGGGCAGGCCGCCTGGATCGCCGAGAAGTTCTGGGCGTGGACGGACAACGACGGCCATCCCGAGGACGCGTTGTCCCGGCAGACGATCCTCGACGAGATCTCGGTCTATTGGTTCACCGCGTCGGCCACGTCGTCGGCACGCCTGTACTGGGAGAGCTTCGCCAACTTCCGGGACCAGGTGACCGCGCCGTCCGGCCTGTCGGTCTACCCGCGCGACATCACCCGCCCGTCGAGGCGGGAGGCCGAGCTGCGGTTCACCGACCTGCGCTGGTTCGAGGAACTGCCGCGCGGTGGCCACTTCGCCGCGCTGGAGCAGCCGGAATCGCTGGTCGATCAGGTGCGCGGGTTCTTCCGCCTGTTCCGCTGACTGTCCCTCCCCCGGTCACCGGCACCTCACGTCGGGCAGGGGCGGCGCCATGGGCGAACGTCGTCCCGCTCGCCGGCGCACGCATGCGCTTCGAGGTCCCGGGCGGCGGCGGGGCCGCGTCGTCGCCCGCCACGCCCCACACGGGCACCCAGTGGGTCTTACTGATCGAAACGATCAGTTAGGGGACTGCACCCCGCGCGCCCACCATCGCTGATCGGCACCAGCGCGTCCCGGGCGGCGCCATGGTGGGGGGACGAGGGTGCCGCTGCGCCGTTCCTTGCCGATCAGCCGGACACATGTCATCGACGGATCCGCTGCAGGTCGAGAGTGGCCAGCGAGGTCGCGGCGTTGGTCCGATCCGCCTTGCCGGCCCGAGGGTCGTTGGCCAACGCGGCCAGGAGCCGCAAGCCCGTGGCGCGGTGGCCGTCCAGCATGGCCAGAGAGCGCGCAGCCATGGCTCTTGCGTCCCGGGGAGCCGTGGGATCAGCGGCGAAGGTCGAGAGGAGTTCGGCCGAGCGTTCTTCTCTGCGCTCGGCCAGTTCGGAGGCCGCGGTAATCCGGTCCCATACGGGGGCGCCGCCGTCCCGGGCGATGCCGAGGAGTACGCCGAACGCTTCCTCGCGGTGGCCGTCCAGCCGGGCCAGCTCCGCAGCGGCGTCCACGCGGTCGCTCTCCTCCGCAGTCGTGTCGGCCGCGATGCCTGCGAGCTGTCGAGCTGCCTCGCCCTGGTGGGTGGTGGAGCGGGCCAGGAGTCGGAGCGCGCGCAGCCGGTTGGACGGGTGGCTGCTGCGGCCGGTCACGACGGGAAGGATCAGTTCCGCGGCGGCTTCCGCGTCCAACTCGGCCAGCCTCTCGACGGCCGCCAGCTGAGAGTGGCTTCCGGGCAGCGTCTCCCGGGCCAGTTCGGTGAGCAGGCGGGCGGCGCGATCTTGGTAGCCGGCCCGGGCCAGTGCCTCGGCAGCCCGTGCCCGGTCATTCGGCTGCGTGGCGCTGTCCCCCGCGAACGCGGTGAGCAGGCCCACTCCGTCCTCCCGGTCCGGCTCGTCCATCTCGGAGAGGTACCCGGCAGCGGTGACCGAGCCGTACTGTGCGAGGTCGAGCAGCAGCGCGGCACCGGACTCGCGGTGCTCGTCCAGCTCGGTGAGGAAGTCGGCCGCCATGCAGCGGAGGTGGTCCTCGGTCCCTGGGTCCATGGCGCACTCGGTGAGCAACTGCACTCCGAGGGAGCCATGGCCCTCGATCCGGGCCAGCGCCCGGATGGCGATGAGAATGCTGTCGAGGGACGGTGCCGGATCGTCTATGAACTGGAGGAGCAGCGTGGCCCCGGCCGACTCGTAGCCCTCAAGCCCGGAGAGGATCTCGGCGGCCCAACTGCGTGGGTCCGGATCCAGCGCGCGGTCAGCGGCGAGACGGGCCAGCAACCGCGCACCGTCGTCGAGGTGGCCCTCCAGCTCAGCGAGGTCCCATGCGGCCTCCACCCGTCTCTGGTCGTCCACGGCGGGGCTGTTCCCGAACGCGGTCAGCCACTGTGCTGCCTTCGGCCGCGGGATGCTGCTGCCGAGCTGGAGTTGTGCCTTGAGCAGGTGGTATCCGATGATCTCGGCGGATCCGAACAGGCTCTCCATGGCCCGCAGCGTGGCCGTTGCCAGGTGCCCCTCCGAATTCAGCAGTGCGTCGAGAAGGAATCCCAGGTAGGACGGTTCGAGGTCCAGCGGATCCAGGGGCTCGATGCCTGACGTACGCCCAGTTGCCCGGCGCAGTCTGTCGCGCAGCCGCTGTCCGGGGAAGAGCCGATCGAAGAGCAGTGCGCGGGCCTCAGGGTCGCGGGTGGCGTGGCGTGCGGCGTGGTACTCCAGGAGCGTGCGGTGCAGGAACTCGACGTCGCCGCCCTGGCCGGCCAACAGGCCGCAGGAGCGCAGCAGCGAGGCCAACAGTGCGTCCCACAGCGGTGCTTTGACCTCGTCCGGTCGTCGGGCGTGCGGGTGCGCGGTGAGGATCTCGGTGGCCGGAGCCCGGTTCCCGCTGATCCTTTCGTGGGCCAAGTGATCGATGAGGACCGGCAGGTGTTCCCGGGCGCGCTCCGCGGCCTTCTCGACGGTGCGGCGGTCGGCCGGGATCTGATAGCGGCCGGCCAGGGTCTGGATAGCACGGTCGTGCAGGTCGCTGACGCCCTTGTGGACGTTCTCCTCATAGAGCAGTTCGACGAACGACCGGAAGACTCCGGCCCGGCCGTCGGGCAGGGGGCGATCGGTGTCGGCCTCGTACAGATGGCACAGCATGGCGGTCATCAGTGGGATGCGGGCCAGTTCCTCCAGCCGGGTCCGGCGGACACCGTTCAGGAAGGTCCGGACGTGGCGGTCGGCATCGGGCAGAGCATGCAGACGTTTGTGCGCGTAGGTGCGCACGTCGTCGTCCGTGAAGGGCTCCAGCGTGAAGTGGTCGGCGGCGCGGGGCAGCCGGTCGAGTTCGCCGCCGGGCAGGGGGCGGGTCGCGACGAGGAACCGGTAAGGGGTGTCCGTCTGCCCGGCTTCGCGGGTGAGGCGGTCGAGAAGGGACAGCCGGGCCGTCCGGTCGGGCACCTCGTCCAGGCCGTCGACCATCACCATCCAACGCGCGCCGAGACGCGGAGGGCGGCGGAAGAAGTCCTCGGTCAACGCCTCGCGCAGGCCGAAGGGACCGTACTCCTCGGTCACCGCGTGCGCCAGGGCGGGCGCCAGCAGGGGCGCACCGACCAGGTCGCCGGCTCGAATCAGCACTGGGACGGCGAGTGCTGAGGAGGCGGGGTCGGCCTCCGTCGTCAGCAGGTGCCGGGAGGTGGACAGCAGGTGCTGCCGCAGTAGCGTCGACTTGCCGTGGCCCGGCCCGGCCAGCAGGACCCGGATCGGGTCGTCGCCGGTGAAGACGTGTTCGGCGGCCGCGGGAACCCGCGTGGCCCGGGCCCTGGTGCGCCGCGGCACGTAGACATCGGCCAGTGAGGGGGCGTCGAGCTCCGGCGCCAGCCCGGGGTGCGGAAGTTGATCGGCTGCCGACCGGACGGCTCGCAGGTACGAGTCGAGCCGGTGATCGGGGCCGCCCGTTCGCGTGGCGCGGTGACCATCCCCAGACTCCGGCGCGGAGGCGTAGTACGTGATGTTGTCGGCGTGCCCGACCGCGAGACCGCCCGTGGTGGCCGAGATGACCGTGTCTGCCGTGACGTGGGGGGCCTGACCGCCTCCGAGCCCGCTCAGCCCTGCTGCGGACCCGGCTGCGGAGGGGTTCCGATGGTGACGTCACGCATCTGCACCGCTGCCGCGGAACCGTGATCGGCCCGGATGTCCACGTTGCCGTGGATCGTCGGGCCGTCGGCGGGCGCCTCCGCTCCGTTCGCCGGGGTGTGCGTCCGCAGCAGGGCACGCAGGATCTCGGCAGCCTCCTCGCGCTCAGAGTCGCTCAGGTTCTCCAGCGTCTGCTCGAAGCGGGCCTGCCAGGCGCCTTGCTGGCCGCTGCGCACGCCGACCCGTTCGTCGTCCTGGGCGGTTTCCAGCGCGACCGCACTACGGTCGAGCCGTTCCAGCTCGACGCGCTCACGCTCCCCGTCGCCCCGGGCGAACCACTGCGCGACCGACTGTTGCAAGCCTTGCCAGGCGCTGGTCCCGGCCGCCTGGACGATCGCCGCGCCTCCGGCCGCGGCCAGCGCGGCCAGCCCCTCCGCCAACATCCAACCGTCCCCGTTCGTCACCGTGTTCGACATCCGAGACCGTAGTGCACCGCGCGGCACGCCACCTCGCATTCCACAGATTTGACACCGGGCGCGCGGTCCGCGCCGCTGAGCGGCGTCAAGCCCGGCAAGAAGTAGATCTCCGTCGGCCGGGTCCACGACATCCCGCAGGTACTGATCTCCGCTGGCGCCGGCGGCGGCGAGTCGACCGTCCTGCGTCACCCGCGGTTCCGGATCGGGCAAGGTGCGCCGGGTGGTCGAGCGCGCCTTCGCCCTGCTGCACCGGTTCAAACGCCTCCGCACCCGCTACGGACATCATTCTGAAACGATCAGTTAGGTCGTGGCGACGCCGTGCCGGGCCCCGTCCGCGGCGATGAGCGCGCTCGCGGTCAGGGGCGGTCCGTCGTGGTGGGACGCGGCAGCCATCAGCCGGGCCGCCGACTCCGCTCCGGTTTCGGGCGGGATGATCAGCAGGTCCCAGCGGCCGGTGCGGTAGGAGAGCAGCAGTAGCTTGTGCGGGTCGATTTCCGGGGTGAACCAGCCGACCTTGACGATGTGGCCGTCCACGGGAACCTGGCGCGGGATGACCGGCCAGTACTTCGGGTTGACGGCGACGCGCGTGATGCGGCCCCACGAAGGCTCCAACACGTCGGTCAGCGCGGGCAGTTCACTCAGCAGATCCCGGGAGCGGGGCCACCAGGCGCCGTCCAGGAGGCCAGGGGAGGCGCCGTCGCTCTTCAGGGCGAGACGCGCGGCCGGGGTGGCGACGGGCTCGGGGGGCGGCAGGGTGGGGTGCAAGGTCGCCGACATGGTGCGGACCCGTCTCCGGGCCGTCTCTGCGACGGCCCGGGGTTCATCTCTCGCCGAGAACGACCCGGCGTGGAAGCCGGTGTGCGAAATGCCCTCGGTACTGTCGAGAGTACTCCGCTCTCGGCCTGTTCTCGCAGGGTTGCTCACGAAGGTCGCGGGCTCCGGGCCGTGCCGTGGGCCAGTTCGACCAGTCGTTCCGCGTCTGCGGTGCCGGGTTCGGCCGACCAGAGCACGAGTTGCTGCTCCGGTGCACCGGCGTAGCGGAAGGTGTCCCAGTCGAGGGTGAGTTCGCCGACGAGGGAGTGGGCAATGCGTTTGCTGCCGAAGTCCTGGTGCGCGACGCGGTGCTCGGCCCACCAGACCCGGAAATGCTGGTCGGCCACGGCCAGTTCGCCCACAAGAGCGGTAAGGGCCGGATCGGTCGGGTTCGTTCCGGCTTCCATCCGCAGCACTTCGACGCAGGTGCGGGCCACGTCTTCCCACTCCGGGTAGATGTCGCGCATCACCGGGTCGGTGAAGACCATGCGGACGTAGTTGCGCTCCGCCTCGGGCACAGCCGCGAAGTCGCACAGCAGCTCCGCTGCCAGCGGGTTCCACGCGAGGATGTCGAGGCGTGGGCCGAAAACGATGGCGGGTGTACTGGTGAGCTGGCCGAGCAGCCGGGTCAGGTGCGGGTGCACTCTGGGGCGGGGGGACCGACGCGATGTCTTGCGGTGTCCGGCCCGCGCGGCCTGGTCGACCAGCCCTTCCACGTACGTCCGCTGGTCGCCGTCCAGCCGCAGCTCCCGCGAGAGGGACTCGAGCACCGGCGGCGAGGGTGCCAGCCGGCCCTGCTCGATGCGTACGTAGTAGTCGGTACTGATCGCGGCGAGCTCAGCCACTTCCTCCCGGCGCAGCCCCCGCACACGGCGCTGGGTGTGCGTGCGCTCGGGAAGCCCGACCTGCGCCGGTGTGAGCTCCCCACGGCGATGCTTGAGGAACTCACCGAGTTCACGAAGGTGCGTGGAACCAGTCACTCCCCCAGCATGGCACCGGGGGAAAAGCTCTGCCTGGGACAGATCCTTCCTAGGAAGCAGCCCGACCTTCCCGAGCCTCGGCCGTCGGCCGGACAGTGGATCCAGGCCCGCAGATCGCCGGCCGGCAGTGATCGCCCAGGAGCAGAACATGAGGACTGACGTCCGCTTCCCGACCAACGGCCTGCAGCTCGCCGGCCACCTCTACCTTCCCGAGGGCAGCGACGGCCCGCTCGCCGCCCTTGTCGTCGGCCACCAGACGACCGGGGTCAAGGAGCAGTCATCGGCGGTGTACGCCGCCCGCCTGGTCGAGGAGGGCTTCGCCGTCCTGACCTTCGACGCCGCCTTCCAGGGCGAGTCCGAGGGCATGCCCCGCGGCCTGGAGGACCCCTTCCAGCGCGCCGAGGACTTCCGCGCGGCGGTCTCCTACCTCACCACGCGTCCCGAGATCGATCCGGAGCGCATCGGCGTGATGGGCGTGTGCGGCTCGGGCGCCTACGTGTCCTACGCCGCCCAGACGGACCACCGTATGAAGGCCGTGGCAGGCGTCTCCGGGACCGATGTGCCCAGCTTCTTCCGCGGCGCCGACCCCGAGGGCTGGCAGCAGATGGTGGCGAACTCCGGGAACCTGCGCAGCGCCGAGGCCGCCGGTGAGCCCGCGGCAACGTTTGCCGCGCTGCCGGAGAAGGCCGAGGCCGACACCCCCGCCCCGACGGCCGAGTTCATCGACTACTACAAGACGCCCCGCGGCAGGCACCCGCGCTCCACGGGCGACGTGGTCGTGCGCAGCGCGGACCTCCTCGACCAGTTCGACTCCTTCGCCGACGTCGCCAAGATCGCGCCTCGTCCGCTGCTCATGATTGCCGGCACCGAGGCGGTGACCCGCGGGTTCTCGGAGAAGGCCGTCGCCGACAGCCCCGGCAACGCCGAGCTGTTCCTCGTCGACGGCGCCACCCACGTCGACCTGTACGACCGCGACCAGTACGTGACTCCCGCCGTCGCCAAGCTGGTCGAGTTCTTCAGCAAGCACCTCGTCTGAGCCGGCACTCGACAGCATGGCGCTCGCGGTAGTCGGACGGATCGAAACGCAGCGGCCGCCGGCGCAGGTTGGCGCGATTCCTACCCCTCACTCCGGCGGCCGTCCCGGCCCGAGGAGCGGCTGGTCTCCAGCCAGGACCGCGCCGGTTCTGCCGCGCTGGTGGTGTCCACGGTGAGTTCGAGGCGGGTCCCTCCCTCGACGTCCACGGGATAGCTGCGCTGTTCCGTGGTGGCGAAGCAGTGACGGAGAACCTCCGCGACCCGACGGGCGACCTCGGGGGAAGCGGCGACGATGCGTACGTCGGCATGTCCGTCCGGGGGAGTTTCCTGGGGCTTCATGTCGACCGTTCCCTCGTGGGCGTGGATCCGCGGACTGGATCTTTCACCCTACTCCGGCCCGTGCGACCAGCGGGCTTTCCGACTGCTGAGGGCCGCGGAGTACCGTGAAACGAGGAAGCCACTCCGTACCTCTCGCAGAGAGGCGAGCGCCATGTCCGACTCCGGCCCCCCGCGCGTGACCAGGCTCCTGCCGGACGCCGCCCACCAGGCGGTGAAGCCGGGGACGGCTGTCGTACGGCTGCGGACCACGCAGGACCGCCGGGGTGTGCTCGACGGAGCGTGGTGGCCGTGCTCTCGTGATGTCGCGGCCGAGCTTCCGGCCCTGATCTCCGCACTGACCGAACACCTCGGGCCGCTCACCCGCGTCGGCCTGGACGCCGGGGCCTGGGACGCGCTGCCCACGCGGCTGATCGTCGACAACCGCGTCGTCCATATCGACTCCTTCCCGGTCGGCGACGACACCGTCCTCGTCACCAGGGGCGATCAGGACCACTTCTCCCTCCTCGTCATCCCGCCGCACGCGACGCCCGAGGCGGCACGCGCCGCGATGACGGAGGCCGTCCGCGCCGACAACTTCACGCAAGCCGAACAGATCCTCATCGACACCGGTACCGACCGGACGGCGCCGAAGACTTGAGAGGCCCGCCGGCTAGCGCCGCGAGGCCGTCCGGGTCTCCTCGTGGGCGTGCGGGTACGGGGCGCCGCGGTGCTGGAAGGCGAGCACCTTGGGGTTCTGGACGACGCCGCGGCGGATTTCGATGGCGTGCCGGATCGTGTCGTCGGTGTCCCAGCCGTCGGGGCCCTGGAGCACGACGTCCAGATAGGGCAGGAGGGCCTCGCTGTTCTCCCAGGTCGCGGAGTTCCACAGGTAGGAAGGGCTGTGGTCCACCGCGTAGTACCTGACGTGGTCGCCGACGGTGAACATCGGGTCGGTGAAGCTGGTGGGCCGGGCCCAGTCGAAGCCCATGCCCTCGTCGCAGGAGACGTCGATGACCAGGGTGCCGGGGGCCAGCTTGGGCAGGTCCTCGTCTATCAGGAACATCAGCGGCGCGTCGGTGTCCTGCAGCACGCAGTTGACGATGATGTCGTGCCCGGCGAGGAACTCGGCCAGCGGCAGCGGGCCGTCCTCGGTGAGGGCGACACTGCGCCGCGGGTCGAGGGTGTCGTCGGCCTTGTCGTGGTCGAAGTGGACGATCCGCGCGGAGTGGATGGGAGAGCCGACGGCCGTCACCCCACGCGCGGTGAGCACGTCGACGTCGTGCACGCCCAGGGCGCTGAGCGCGGTCACCGCGCCGCGGGCGGTCGCGCCGAAGCCGATGACGACCGCGCGCTGCCGCCGCCCGTAGTCGCCCGTCACGCCGGCCAGTTGCATGGCGTGCAGGACCGAGGAGTACCCGGCCAGCTCGTTGTTCTTGTGGAAGACGTGCAGGTTGAAGGCGCCGCTGCGGGTCCAGTGGTTCATCGCCTCGAAGGCGATCAAAGTCAGCCGCCGGTCGATGGCGGTCTGGGTGAGTCTCTCGTCCTGGACGCAGTGCGGCCAGCCCCACAAGACCTGGCCCTCGCGCAGTTCCGCCAGGTCTTCGTGGAGTGGTTTGGCCAGCAGGATGACATCGCAGTCGGCGATGAGCTCCTCGCGCGTGCGGAAGCCCGCGACGAGCGGGGCGAGCCGACTGTCCGGGACGCCGAAGTGTGCTCCGTAGTTTTCCTGGAGGTAGATGCGCTTGCGGAGACCGGCGTCGATGCGGTCGAAATGAGCGGGGTGAACGGGCAGGCGATGCTCGTTTTCCTTGCGGGTCTGCGACATGATTCCGAGCGTGAGCTGCTGCAAAGTGCCCCTTTGGTTACTCCCTGTCTAGCACACGGGGGCAAGTCGGCAGCCAATCGCGACGGGCGGGACGCTACGCCCCGACAACGTCGGCGCCCTCGACGTCCTGGCGTGTTCCGGGGCCTCAGCGCGCCCGCGGGAAAAGCCGCTCGACAGCAGTCACCACCGCCGCGCGGCGGGCGGCGATGGTGGGGTCCGCGGCGTGTGCGGCGGCGGCCTCGCCGAGTTCGGGCTGTGCCGCCCAGGTCGTGGCGATCTGATTGACCAGGGCGAGGACGTCGGCCGGGTCCCAGGCGGGGTCGAGCTGTCCCGCCTGCTGCACCTGGCGGAGCTGGTCGACCTTGCGGGCGATCACCGCCTGGGTGGGATCGTCGGCAACGGCTGCGGTGCCCGGCAGTTCGAGGCGGCCCCAGGTGATCAGGCGGTGGTGGTCCGGGCGGGCGACGAAGTAGTCGAACAGGCGGCCCGCGTAGCCAGGGAGGTCGGTCGGGTCCATCTGGGTGGCCTCGGCGATGACGACGTACTCCCGTGCGGCCACGTCGGCATAGAGCGCTTCTTTGCCGCGGAAGTAGGCGTAGACGCGTTCCTTGCTGGTCCTGGCGAGCTTGGCGATGCGGTCCACGCGGGCGCCGGCGATGCCGTGGCGGGCGAACTCCTCCATGGCAGCGGTGAGAATCCGCTCGCGCGTGGTGTCACCGCCGGCGGCGGCTGCGCGCGCTGCGGTCCGGCCGGAGTCGCGGGACTGGGGCATGGCCCCAGAATAGAGCACCGAACCGTTTGGTTTGGCATCGGGACGGTCGACCCGTAGAGTCAAACAGAACAGTTCGGTTTGGCTCCTTCGGGGCGGAACCGGCGAACCACTGAGGGAGTGAACTCATGCAGCACCGCACTCTGGGCTCTCAGGGTCTGCGCGTCTCGGCGCTCGGCCTGGGCATCATGGGCATGTCCATGGCCTACGGCGCCTCGAACAAGGACGAGAGCATCGCGACCGTCCGCCGCGCCCACGAAGTCGGGATCGACTTCTTCGACACCGCCGAGCTGTACGGCGCCGGTACCGGCAGCAACGAGATCCTCCTCGGCGAGGCGGTCAAGGACTTCCGCGACGAGGTGGTCCTCGCCACCAAGTTCGGCTTCGACATGACCGCCCAGCCGCTCGGCTCCGCCTTCGACAGCCGCCCGGAAAACATCCGCAAGGTCGCCGAGAACAGCCTGCGCCACCTGCGGAGCGACCACATCGACCTCTTCTACCAGCACATCTCCGACCCCACCGTTCCGGTCGAGGAGGTCGCCGGCGTGGTCGGCGACCTGATCACCGAGGGCAAGGTGAGGTACTTCGGCCTGAGCAACGTCGGGCCCCGGTACATCCGCCGCGCCCACGCCGTCACCCCGGTCTCCGCGCTCCAGTACGAGTACTCGGTCTTCGAGCGGGAGGTGGAGGAGAAGATCCTTCCCGTCCTGCGGGAACTCGGCATCGGCCTGGTGCCCTACTCCCCGCTCGGCCGCGGTTTCCTCACCGGTCAGGCCAAGCCGGCCGGCGAGTACCCCGCGGACGACATGCGCAGCTGGGACGAGCGCTGGCAGGGCGACAACTACACGTACAACCTGCACGCCACCGCACAGCTCAAGGATCTGGCCGACGCCAGGGGCATCACCATCGCCCAGCTCGCGCTGGCCTGGCTGCTCGCCCAGGGCGAGGACGTCGCCCCCATTCCCGGCACCCGCAGCACCAAGCGCCTCGAGGAGAACGCCCACGCCATCGACGTCCAGCTCTCCGCCGCCGATCTGGCCCGCATCACTGAGATCCTTCCCCACGGCTCGGCAGGCAGCCGCTACCCCGCTACGGCACTGCCCAGCTTCACCACAGACTGACCGCGCTCCCCCGCGCACATGAGGTCGAACTACGCGCCACGGGCCCGGGGCAGCCTGATCCGCCGCTACCTCATCTGGCGGAACAAGCACGCCCAGGACGAGCGCCTACGCGCGGTCGTGAACAGGGCGAACATCGCCTGAGGCGGCCGCACCACGACGGAACAACGCTGCCCACAGGAACGTCACGCCGAACAGTGCCGACTCAGGGGGCTCCTCCCGCATGCGGCGCAACTCCACCTCCACCAGGTCAGAGAAGATCCAGCGCAGCGATTCGGGAGTGTAGACGAGGCCGCCCTGCAAATTGCGCTCACGGTAAAGGTCCGCATCCGTGAGTTCCGACCCCATTCCCCCCTCGCCGGCAGCGAAGCTGGTGAGCGCGAGAAGGCCGCCAGGGGCGAGGACCCGGTCGAGGAGGGCCAGGTAGCTGACCCGGCGGTGCGGCGGCAGGTGATGGAAGCATCCCGAGTCGACGACCAGGTCATACGGGCCGCTCAACTCGTCAGCAGGGAGAGTGAAAGCGTCACCACACAGGAAACGGACGTCGACTCCAGCCTCGTGAGCCCGGTTCTCACCCCAGGCGACGGCCGCCGGGGAGAGGTCGACGGCGTCCACGTCGAAACCGCGCGAGGCGAGGTACACGGCGTTGCGGCCCGGCCCGCATCCCAGGTCCAGGGCCCGGCCGGGAGCGATCAGGCCCTGGTCGAGGTAGGCGGCCAGGTTCTCGTCCGGCTTCGACACGAAGAACGGAACCGGCTTTGACCGGTCGGCATAGAAGCGGTCCCAGAAGCCCTTACCGTCGCCCGTCGCCAAGCGGCCGGCCTCGGACTCAGATGCGAAGAGCCCGTCCAAGAGCGCGAGAACGTCCTCGACGGTGCGTACGGTCCGGTCCACCCGGCCCCCCTTTCGACCGATGTCGATCATAGGAGCGAGGATGACAAAAGGCCAGGTCAGAGGGTGCATGGCGACAGCCGGGATGGGGCTGCCGCGGGCCCGGGAGATTCGAAGAGATCTCCAGCGGCGCCACATGGCGAACCTTGTCTGATGCGGCACTAGGTTCTACTTTCTGCCGACTGGCGGTAGCCCTCAGGCGGCGGGCTCTAACCGGCCGGCTGCAGTTCCCAGTAGTGGGGCTCGATGGGGGCCTGCCGCACCACGAGCCGGGCGGTCACACCGGGATCGTCCACCAGCTTCCCGTACGAGCCGGACCGGTCGGCGGGCGTGTGCTCGATGTCGGCCCACACCACGCTGCCGGGCCCGGCGGAGCCGTAGGAGACGGTCCACTCGGCGTACTTGTCGTTGCAGTTGCTCACCGACACGGTGTGCTGCGACGTCACCATCAGACAGGTGCGCGGGTCCGAGCCCGGTGTGGAGACTTCCATGGTTCCGTTGGGGCGTTGCCGTACCTGCCAGTTCGCCGAGGTCGACGCGCCGTCCGTGCAGGCGCCCAGGGACACCACGCCGATGTTCGCGTGCGTCTTGGGCCACACCAGGCACTTTCCGTCCTGGAGCGCCGCGAAGCGGTAGACGCCGTCGACGAGCGGGGCGGCGTGGGCGGGTTGAGCGAGTGCCGCGGCGGCCGCGACGACGGCGGCCAGGACGGACAGGAAGCGTGAACGCATGGCGGTGACTCCTCGAACAGCCGTGGTCGAAAACCGATCGCACGGCACAGACGTGGTCGATGCACAATCCGCCGGAGACGACGGCGACTCCGATCCTCGAGGGCCGGTCCGCCCGGCAGCGGGCCATGACGGCCGCCGTCACTCGCCTGGTTGAGCCGCGTCACCCGATGGTGGTGTCAGGGCGTGGCCTCGCTAGGTCGTGTCCGCAACGTCAGGGCAGCCAGATTCGTAGGCAGGCGATGGTGACCAGGGCTTCGTAGTGGCGGGCGCGTTTGTCGTAACGGGTGGCCAGGGCTTTGTTGTGCTTGAGCTTGTGGCAGCAGCACTCGACGACGTTGCGGCGTCGGTAGGCGGCCCGGTCGAGCCGGCAGAGGCTCTCCCCCCCCCGGCGGATGCGGCCGTTGATCTGGTCGATCCTTTCGGGGATGACACCGACGCTGCCGCCGAGATCCGTCATCTCGGCGAGGCCCTGCACGTAACCGAGGATCGGATGCGGGCGGCCACCCCGCTCACGCCCGCGCCACGGGCCCTCTCCGCCCCCACTCGGGCACCGTCCCTTCCCCCGGCATCACCCACGAGCCTCCGCACTCGCTGCCCCCCTCCCGCCCAGCAGATCCTTGGAGTCCCCTATCCGCACCGCTCCCCGCCCCTTCCCACTGCTCACCGGAGCCCCCTGCCTCGCCCTGGCCTCACCCGGTGCGCCGGCAAAGACGGCCCCGCCCAGGCCCGCGACGTCATCACCCGCTCTTCCAGAACAACAACCAGGCCAACGCCCACCGGGACCGGCGCCTGCTCGACACCGTCGAGGACGGCCCGCTGTACGCGATGTCCGTCTCGGACTACACCGAGACCGAAGGGCTCCCCGCGGCGGCCCGCGAGCCGTACAAGCCGTGGTCGTACGACGTGGCGAGCGCCAAGTTGTACATTCCCCGCCTGACCGTGTTCGCCGAACAGCCCCCTCACGGGCGCCGGCAGCGGTGCGCACGCTTCGCACCTGGACCCGGCTCCTGGACATCGAGGACGAGTTCGTCGTCCGGCTGGGCGAAGTCAGGCAGGGGTCGAGTCGCGGTCGCTCTCTTTCTGAGGCCCGAGTGGGCCGAGCCGGTGGTCGAGCGCGGCGCCGACCTCGGGGCAGTTCTTTCGGATGACGTCGAGGAAGGCGTCCAGCGCCGGGGAACGGTCCCGGGCGCTGAAGGACAGGACCAGATCGGGCAGAGGCGTGCGCGGGGTCACCTCGCAGAACCACGTGCCCCGTCGTGGGGCCGTCAGCATGCGAGAGGGTCCCAGACCGACGCCCACCCCGCAGGCGGCGAGGCCGATGATGGTGTGGATGTCCCTCGCGATGGTCGCGCCGGAGAGCGCCGGGGAGTCCTTGCCCAGGAGGGTCCGCAGCCCGGTGGCGACGGCCGGCTCGTCCTCCCCCGGCGCAACGATCAGCGGCTGTCGCCGCAGTCGGTCCACGTCCACCGACGACTGACCCGCGTACGGGTGCGTGCTGCTCACGACCGCGACCAGGTGATCGTGTCCGATCGGGACCGATACCAGCTGCTCGGCCCCGACGCCCCCGGGCCGGCCGAGGCCGATCGCCACGTCCAGTTCGCCGGCGACGAGCGCGGCCGTGCTGCGCCTGGTCGCCATCTCGTGCAGTTCCAGCCGCACGTCGGGCCGTTCGCGGCCGAACCGGCCGAGGACGTCCGGCAGGGGTTCGAGCAGCGCCGAGGCAATGAACCCCAGGCGCAGCCGTCCCGTTTCGCCGCGTGCCGCCCTGGCTGCGTCGACCGAGGCCGCCGCGATCTCGTCCAGCGCCCTGCGCGCCCTGGAGAGGAAGGCCGCGCCCGCAGCCGTCGGAAACACCCCCTGGCGGGTGCGATCGAACAGGCGGGCGCCCACTTCCCGTTCCAGGTCGGCGATCTGCTTGGACAGCGGAGGCTGCGCGATGCCCAGCGCACCGGCCGCCCGGCCGAAGTGTGCGTGTTCCGCGAGGGTCAGTGCATACCGCAGGTGCCGCGCCTCCATGGCAGCCTCCCAGTCATATCTCGTATGTATCGTGGAACAGCCTGTCAGATCTTTCACTGGATGATCGGGGCCGGGTCGCGTGGAATGCGGTCATGACCGATTCTTCCTCCACGGACACCGTCTTCGTCTTCGTGCACGGCGCCTGGCACGGCTCCGGACAGTGGGCGGCGACGCAGCGCGCACTCGTCGCACTCGGTGCCGCGAGCGTGGCCATCGACCTGCCGGGGCACGGCTTCGACGCGCCACTGCCCACCGGGTACCTCCAGCCGGGCCAGCCGGGCCTGTTGACCGAGAAGTCCGCGCTCGCCACCGTGACGATGGACGACAGCGCCGAGGCCGTCCTTGACACGCTGCGCCGGGCCCGCCACCACCGTCGCGTCGTGCTTGTCGCGCACAGCGCGGGCGGCGGCCCCGCATCACTGGCCGTCGAGCGCGCCCCCGAACTCGTCAACGAGATCGTCTACCTTTCGGCCTTCGTGCCCGCCGGACGGCCCCGGTTCTTCGACTATCTCGGCTCGCCCGAGAACGCCACCGCGCGAGGCCAGGGTCTCGGTCTCGGTGACCCCGCAGAGCTGGGCGCCGTGCGGATCAACCCGCTCTCGCAGGATCCCGCCTACATCGAGGAACTGCGGCAGACTCACTACCACGACACCGCTCCGGACCGCTTCGACCGCTGGCGTTCGGCACTGAGCCCCGATCTGCCGCTGGCGATCCCGACCACCCCGGTCACCGTGACTCCACAACGCTGGGGGCGCGTCCCGCGGACCTTCCTGCGCTGCGCGGACGATCGGGCGCTGCCGACGGCCGTGCAGGATCTGATGATCGCGGAGGCCGATCGGGCCATGCCCGGCAACCCGTTCACCGTGCGCACCCTCCCGGGCAGCCACAGCCCGTTCGCCGCCCGGCCCCGTGAGCTCGCCGCGGCTCTGCTGCCGTGAGCGGCGGACGCCTCGTGCTGCCGGTGGTGCTCAGCGCCACTTTTGTGCAACTTCTCAACGTCACTGTCGCCCAGGTGGCCGCGCCGGCGATACAGACCGGCCTGGGCGCCGGTCCCGGCGCCGTGCAACTGGTCCTCGCCGGATACACCCTGACGTACGCGTGCCTGCTCATCCCCGCCGCACGGCTGGGCGACCGGTACGGCTACCGCCGGCTGTTCGTGGCGGGCACTGTGGTCTTCACCGCGGGTTCGCTGGCCGGCGCGTGTGCCCCCGACGCCGCATCGCTGATTATTGCCCGGCTGGTGCAGGGCGCGGGCAGCGGTCTGGTCGCCCCCCAGGTCCTGTCGCTCATCCAGGCCGCCACACCGGCAACACGCCGGCCGCGCGCCTTCGGCCTGTACGGCGCCACCATGGCCGTCGCGTCACTGGCCGGGCCGCTGGTCGGTGGACTCGTCCTCAGTGCCGATCTCTTCGGTTTCGGCTGGCGGCCGGTGATGCTCCTCACCGTGCCGGTGGCGCTGGCCTCGCTGGCAGGAGCGACCGCGCTGCCCCGCACCCGCGGAGCGGACGGACTCCGTGTGGACAAGCTGGGTGCGCTGCTGGTCACCATAGGAGCCGGTGCGTTGGTCCTGCCCTTGGCGCTGGGGCGGGAAGCAGGCTGGCCCTGGTGGACGTGGGCCGGTTTCGTCGTGGCTGTGGCCGCGCTCGGCCACTTCGTCCGGAGCCTCCCGCACCGGCCTGATCCGCTGATCCATCCCGCGGTGCTGCGTGACCGGTCGGCGCGGAGGGGCACCTTGCTGGTGTTCGTGTTCAACACGGGCGTGCCCTCCTTCACCTATCTGCTCTTCCTTCACCTTCAGTCCGCTGTCGGGTACTCGGCCCTGGCGGCCGCACTGGCGTCGGCACCGTTCGCCGCCGGCGCCGTCGTCGGCAGCAGAGCCGCGCCCGCTCTCACCCGCCGGCACGGGCCGACGGTGCTCACCGTCGCCTCCCTGATCCTCGCCGGGATGTGCCTGGCGCTGGCCCCCCTCGTCGGCTCGGCGGCGGGACGCCAGGCGGCACTGCCCGTGCTGGCCGTCGGCGGAGCCGCGTTCGGTGCCTTCACCGCGTCGGTGTTCACCCTGGTCCTGGCCCAGGTGCACGGCCCCGCCGCCGGTTCGGTCTCCGGCCTGCTGCCCACCGCACAGCAGCTCGGCGGATCCGTCGGAGTGACCGCAGCCGGACTCGCCTACTACGCCCCCGCCGCTGATGCGGACACCGCGTTCCGGCACGCCATGCTCTACCAGGTCGCCGCCTTCACGATCACCGCGCTGATCAGCCTGCGGCTCCGCGACCGTCCTGGCACCGAGCCCATTCACGGCCACAGCAGCCACAGCGGAAGGGCACGTAGGTAAAACGCCGGCCTCCAGCGGCCTTCGCCTCGCCTCCGCGACCGTGCCCACTCCGAATCACCGAGGGAACACAGACGACGATCGCCGGTTTCTGAAACGGGCGATCGTGGCGACACTCGTAGTTCTCCCACCCCAACTGCCGCTCGACCAATGCCCTTTCTGCGGGACGGCACAGCGCACAGCAGAACGCATCCGAGCGCAGCGCCACCCGCCCTCAATGGCCGTCAGCAGCCTGCCGTACTCAGAGCGACGGATGGGCGAGACCCTCTCGTGCGCTCTGCTCATGTCGGCTGTCGAAGGCGGCACTCGCGGGGCGCGGAAAGCTGGGCCGGGAGTCCGACATCGTCGCCATCGCCTCGGGCGAGCAGTACCCGTGGGCGCACACCACCCTCGCGGAGAGTGGCTTCCAGCGGGACGACGGCGTCTGGCACCGGCCCGCGAACGGCACCCAAAGGCGGACGCTACTGCTCTGGGGTGTCCGGCGAGGTGAACAGGGACTGGAGGGTCTGTGTCGCCAGGTTGCGCAGCCAGGTGTGGGCGGGGTCGTTGTCGTGGCGCTGGTGCCAGAGCAAGTGGAGGGGCACTTTGGGCAGTTCGAGCGGCAGCGGCAGGGTGGTCAGGCCCAGCTGGTGCCGGGAGGAGCGGGTGGCTGCGTCCGGGAGGGTGACCACGAGGTCGGTGTCGTGGGCGAGTTGGAGTGCGGTGGCCGTGGTGGGGGCTGAGGCGATGACGTGGCGTTCGTGGCCGAGGTCGGTCAGGGCGTCGTCGATCCGGTCGCGCAGGCGTCCGCGCCGGGAGACGGTGAGGTGGTCGGCCGCGGCGTACCTCGCGGTGGTCACGGGCTGTTCGGTGAGCGGGTGGCCGGGTCGGACAGTGAGGACGAGCTGGTCGCGGCCGATGAGGCGGTGGCGGATGTCGGGCAGGGACGGCGGGCCGGCGCTGGAGGCGAGGTCGACCTCGCCGCGGCGCAGTTCGGGGGTGTCGTCGCCGGGCTCGGCGGTGAGCCGCAGCTGTATCCCCGGGGCGTGGCGGTGGACTTCGGCGATCAGGGCGGTCCCGCACGTGGTGACGAGGGCGTCGTGCCAGCGGACGGTGAACACCCGCTCCAGTGTCGCCAGGTCGAGTTCCGTCTGAGCCGACAGCAGGCGGTGGGCCTGCTGTACCAGGGCGTGGACCTCGGTGCGCATGGCCAGCGCGCGGGTGGTGGGGGTCATGTGGCGTCCGGTGCGGACCAGGATCTGGTCGCCGGTGGCCTTGCGGATGCGGCCCAGCGAGCGGCTCATCGCGGGTGCGGTGACGTGCAGGCGGGCTGCGGCCCCGGTCACGCTGCCCTCTTCCAGTAGTGCGTCCAGGGCGGTGAGCAGGTTCAAATCCAGTTGCATGCCAGTAACTATAGGAGTGAAAAGCATGCACTTGTTGTTAATGCCCGGGGCTTCTACCTTCGAGGTGCGGGGCCAAGGGAAGCACTCCCCATCGCCCCGCTTCCACCGATTCGAGGGAGCCCGCCATGACCACAGCCATGCCTTTTGACCTCGACGCCACGCTTCTGTCCGCGGTGACCGCCGTGATGAAGGAAGTCGGAGTCACTCTGCGGGAGCGCTACACCACCCATGCCCGGGGCGTGAGCCTGGAGGAGGTCGTCGGCGAGATCCACGCCAATGACGACGCGGTCCTCGCCGTGATGCGTGAGCGGCTGCTCAAGCTCCGGCCGGGGTCGCGGTGGGTGGCGGACGAACTGGCGGGCGGGGCGCTGCCGCCGGGCGAGTGGTGGGTCTGCGATCCGGCCGAGGGCAACATCAACCACGTCCACGGCATGCCCGACTGGGCCGTCACCGCCACCCTGGTGCGCGACAACCAGCCGGTCCTCACTGTCGTCCACCTCCCGCTGACCGGCGACACCTACACCGCCACCGCCGGTGGCGGCGCCCACCTCAACGGCCGCCGTCTGACCGTGTCGGCCAAGGACGACCTGGGCGCCGCACTGATCGGCACCGGGCAGGCCCGGCCGGGCGAGAGCACCGACACCTTCCGCCGGATCGGCGCGTCGGTCACCGCCATGCTCACCGCGGGCCTCGTCGTGCGGGTCTCCGTCCCGGCCACCCTGCAGCTCATCCACGTCGCCGCCGGACGCATGGACGCCTTCTGGCAGTTCTCCGACGTCCGCTCCGGCCTGGCCGCCGGCGCCCTGCTGGTCACCGAGGCCGGAGGCACCGTCACCGACCTGGACGGCAAGCCCTGGAAGGCGGGCAGCCGCGACTTCCTGGCCGCCGCCCCCGGCATCCACACCACGGCGCTGAACGTCCTGTCCGCGATCTGACCGGCCCCACCCCCACCCCGAACCGCCCGCCTTCACAAGGAGCCCCCTCATGACCACCCTTGGCATCCTCGGCGCCGGCCGCGTCGGCACCAACCTCGCCCACGCCCTCGCCGCAGCGGGACACCAGGTCGTCCTCGGCCGACGCAGGAACGGCGACGAGACGAGCCGGCCGCCCGGAGGGACAACCGCCATCCGCTACGCAGACCACGCGACCACCGCCCGCACCGCTGACGTCGTGATCAACGCGACCCCCGGCGGCAGCACCCTGGAACGGCTCACCGCTCTACGGGCCGAACTCCGGGGCAAGATCCTCATCGATGTCTCCAACGCCACCCGCGAGGCCGCCGACGGCCTGCCCGGCGAGCTGTGCTACCCCGGCAGCAGCCTCGCCGAACAGCTCCAGACCGCCCTGCCCGACACGCACGTCGTCAAGACCCTCAACACTATGCTGTTCATGGTCATGACCGCCCCACGGATGCTGGCCACCCCGCCCACCGCCTACCTCTCCGGGAACAGCGAACAGGCCAAGAAGACCGTCACCGGCCTCCTCGGTGACCTGGGCTGGGAACCCGCGTGGATCGAGGACCTCGGCGACATCACCACCGCCCGCGCCACCGAAGCCATGATCCTCGTCGTCCCCCACATCCTGCGCCGCAACGGCTTCACCTCCTTCGCCGTCTCCCTCGCCCGCTGACCCTTCGCTGCCTCCCGCTGGGGATGGGCTCGCCTGGAAGGACCGGGCGACGGGGGCTTCGGCACCCCAGTCCGGCCTGCCCCCGTCGTTACCGGCACCGCCACACGAAAGAAGAAGGACCGCCCATGACAACCACCGTCCCCCCAGGCGTTGCCGAGCTGACCGAGATCATGGCCTACACCGACTTCGCGACCAGCGCACCCGCATCCGTGCAGGAGAGCCTGGGGCTCGCCACCCTCCACGCCGGCCCGATACGGGCACTGGCCATCCGCGAGGATCCGAGCCACTTCTTCAACCGAGCAGGCGGCCTCGGCACCGAGCATCCGGTCACCGTCGACGACCTGACCCAGGTAGGCGACTTCTACCGGGCGCAGGGAGTGACTCAGGGCTCGCTCATGATCGCACCGCACCTCCTGCCGCCGGACTGGACCACCACCGCCTCGAAGCTGGGTCTCACCGAGGGCAGCCGGTTCGTCAAGCTGGGCCGTGACCTCGAAGCGGCGCCCGCCATCCAGGGACACCCGGCGCTGGACCCCGGCTGGCGGGTCGGCGTCGTCGATGCCCAGCAGGGCCACGAGTGGGCCACCGTCATGCAGACCACCTTCGGGTTCACCGCCCCCAACATGATCGAGATGGCCGCGTCCTTCGTGGGCAGAGCGAACTGGCGACAGTACGCGATCTGGGAGGGCGAGCGGATCGTCGCGGTCGGCAGCGTGTTCCTCAACGGCGAATGCGCCCACATGTTCGCCGGGGCCACCGCCCCCGACTCACGCGGGCGCGGCGCTCAGTCCGCGCTCCTGGCCGTCCGGCTCGACGCGGCCGCAGCCGCAGGCTGCCGATGGATCGTCGCGGAGACCGGCGCGGAAGGCCCCGGCGAGCACAACCCGTCCCTGCAGAACATGCTGCGCGCCGGCTTCGAGCCGATGTACGAGCGCACCCACTGGCAGTGGCACGCGAAGTCGTAGCGAACCCGATTCGGCGTCACAGAACTCTCGGACGGCCAGCGGCTTGTGGGCCGTTCGGCTACGGGGCATTCAGCGGCCGATGTCATCCAGCTCGGTCAAGTCCTCATGCGTCAGGGAGAGTCCCGCGCCGGCGATGTTCTCGCGCAGGTGCGCTGTCGATGACGTGCCGGGGATGAGCAGGATGTTCGGTGATCGCTGCAGCAGCCAGGCAAGCGCGACGGACATCTGTGTCACCTCCCGTCGAGCGGCGACCGCCGAGAGAGCCGAGGACTGAAGCGGGGTAAAGCCCCCGAGGGGAAAGAAGGGCACGTATGCGATGCCTTCGCTGGCGAGCCGGTCGATGAGCTTGTCGTCGTGGCGGTGGGCGAGGTTGTACATGTTCTGCACGCACACGATCGACGCGATGCTCTGTGCCTCGGAGATCTGCTCCTCGGTGGCGTTGCTGACCCCGAGGTGACGGACGAGGCCCTGTTGCTGGAGATCCACGAGCGTGGCGAACGCGTCGGCGAGGGAGCCGGGCTGGGGACCTTCGGCGTTGCCGAGTCGGAGGTTGACCAGGTCGAGTGCGTCGAGCCGGAGGGACTTGAGGTTGTCGTGGACCTGGCGGCGTAGATCTTCGGGTCGCCGGGCCGTGGGCCAGCCACCCTGTTCGTCGCGGGTCGCGCCCACCTTGGTCACGATGTGCAGCGACTCGGGGTAGGGGTGCAGTGCCTCGCGGATCAACTCGTTGGTGACGCGCGGCCCGTAGGCGTCGCTGGTGTCGATGTGGGTGATACCGAGGTCAACCGCTTCACGCAGAACGGCCAGGGCACCCTCGCGATCGGTGGGCGGCCCCATGACCCCCGGGCCGGCCAGTTGCATGGCGCCGTAGCCGAACCGTGTGACGGTCAGGTCACCCAGAGTCCAGGTGCCGCCGGGAAGAGAGAAGGGGGGTGTGCTCATCCTGTTGCCTTTCGTCGTGCGAACTCGAGGGGTGGCGCCTGCTGCCTCCCTGCATCAGCATGGGAGAGGAACTTCCTGTCGGGAAGTAGGCACTTTGGAGTGCGTAACCCACCCATCGGTGAGAGGTGCGATCAGTGACGACGACGAAGGCGGCTCAGAAGAGGGCTGAGGCCAAGGAGCAGTACAACGCGTTCCTGGCAGGGTGCCCCAGTCGGCAGCTGCTCGACCGAATCTCGGACAAGTGGGTCGTCCTGGTCCTGTGTGCGCTGGGCGGCGACGACAACCCTGGCCAGCCCGGCGCAGCACACGCAGACACTCCGAAGGCGATGCGCTACTCCGAGATCTCTCGTCTTCTGGCCGGGGTCAGCCAGAAGATGCTGACCCAGACGCTACGGTCGCTGGAGCAGGATGGTCTGCTCACCCGTACCGTGACGCCAACCGTCCCTGTCACCGTCTCCTACGAGCTGACCGACCTCGGCCTCTCGCTCCATCACATGACGCGCGGGCTCAGGAACTGGGCGCAGACACACATGGCCGAGGTCCTCGCAAACCGCGAGAACTACGCCTCTCGCACCTCCTGACGACTCACCTCCAATCGTCCGACAGCTCTATGTTCTCGGCGCTGCACCCTCAACTGCGAAGAGCCGGGTTGACACTGCGCCAGCTCCCGGCACTCATGGGTGCCGGGCGTGGGTGGCAGGGGTGCGGGAGCGTTGAAGGACACGCTCCGCGGTCCTTCGAGCGTCCACCTCCCAACAGTGGACGTGGCTAGTCTTCGTGGGTGCCTGCCAGACGAACGGCTGGGGTGCGCTTTGCGGACGCATGGGGACTGCGCGCATAGCTCGCCTGCGAACTATGGTGTCCCACCACATACGCCTCTGACCTGCGCCTTCCTACGGTGTGGCGACACGCAACCGTCCCCGCAGATCCCCAGGAAGTGGTGCCGATGTCGTCGCCCGCAGCCGCTCCACCAGCCCCGAACAACCTCAAGCGCATCGTCGCCGCGTCCCTCATCGGCACCACCATCGAGTGGTACGACAACTCATTCGACCGGGGCTAGGGCCTGTCTGACAAATGATTACCCCGTGGACTCGCGGAGCCAGAGGATCAAGGAAGCCAGGACAACTCCGGCACGGTAGCGGTCGCCGAGCTTGTCGAACCGGGTCGCGATCGCGCGGACCTGCTTGAGGCGGGCGAAGCATCGTTCGACGACGTTGCGGTCGCGGTAGGTGACCTTGTCGAAGGTCGGCGGCCGGCCGCCGAGGGCTCCGCGTCGGTGGCGGTTCGCCGCCTGGTCGCGGCGCTCGGGGATCGTGGCAGCGATACCCCGGCGCCTCAGCAGATGGCGGATGGCCCTGCTGGAATACGCCTTGTCACCCAGCACACGGTCCGGTGTCGTGCGCGGGCGGCCCGTGCCGAGGCGCGGGGTGCGGATGCCGTCGAGGACCTGGCCGAACGCCGTCGCGTCGTTGACGTTGCCGGGCGTGAGCACAATCGACAGGGGCAGGCCCCGGCCATCGACGGCGAGATGGACTTTGGTGGTCAGTCCGCCTCGGCAGCGGCCGAGGGCCTGGCGCGCCTGCGAGCGGCCCGGATCTTCCAGTTCGTCCCCGTTCACATCCCCCTTTTGCGGGCGCCGACTGCGTGCTGGTGGGCTCGGTTGATGGTGGAGTCGACGGAGACGGTCCATTCCACCCGGCCCACCACGTCATCGCGGACCTGAACGTGCTCCAGCAACCGTGCCCAGGTGTCGTCCGCCTCCCAGCGGGCGAACCGCTCGTAGACGGTCTGCCACGGCCCGAACCGGTCGGGAAGATCCCGCCACGGAGCCCCGGTCCGCAGCCGCCACAGCACCCCGTTGACCACCTGCCGGTGATCACGCCACGGACGGCCCCGTCCGTCCACCTGAGGCAAAAGAGGCTCTATCCGCCTCCATGCCGCATCCGTCAACTCACCTCGACCTGCCACAAGATCAATTATCAGACCGGCTATAGAGTCCTGTCCGTGGCGAATCATCTGGACGAGACCAGGACGGCCTACGACGGTGTCGTCGAGCTGTACGCATCGCTGTTCGCAAACCGGCTGGAAACACAGCCTTTCTCCCGGGCCATGATCGGCACCTTCGCCGAACTGGTGCGCGCGACGGGCAACCTTCGGACAGCGGACGTCGGGTGCGGGCCCGGACATCTGACAGCCATGCTGCACGAACTCGGCCTGGACGCCTTCGGACTAGACCTTGCCCCCGGCATGGTCGACCACGCCCGGCAGGCCCATCCGGCGCTGCGCTTCCAAGAGGCGCGGATGGAATCCCTGCCGATCGAGGACGCCGCGCTCGGCGGCGTGCTGGCCCACTACTCAATGATTCACACCCCTCCGGGGGAACTACGGGAGCTGCTCGCCGAACAGGTACGCGTCCTGGCACCGACCGGTCTGCTCCTGGTCTCCTTCTTCGGGATCGACGGACAAGTACCGGTCCGGTTCGACCACAAGGTGGCGCCCGCCTACAGCTGGCCGGTGGATCGCCTCGCCGAACTGCTGGGCGATGCTGGGCTCGATCCCTTCGCCCGGCTGCTCCACGATCCATCCTCTGATCGGGGCTTCTTCGACACCCATCTACTAGCCCGCCGTTCGTAGCCACTGCCCAGTCCCCCCATGCCGATCGGCGCACCTCCGGATTGCCAGCTCAGCCGAATCTCGCTGATCAGACCGAAATTGCCTGTCAGACACCCCCTAGCGACGAGGCCCTACGGCAGGCGATCTACCGGGAGGCCAACCGGCTGCCGCCGTGCAAAGAGTCGAAGGGTCAGAAGACCGGTTCGCGGGATGCCGCAATCTGGCTGTCCGCCGTGGAGTACGCCGAGGAACACCCCGACGAGACCGTCTTCTTCGTCAGCGCGAACACGAAGGACTTCGGCGACGGCACCTCGTACCCGTACCCGATGAATAAGGACATCGCCGACGCCGGCGTGGCCGACCGGTTCATTCTCATGACCAGTCTGGACGAGGTGGCAAGCCACTTCACCGAGCCAGCAGAGGTCGACGAGGGCCTAGTCGCCGAGATCCTAGGCTCTGCGGCAGTTCTACAGGATATGGCTGAGACCGCCGAGGTAGTCTTTCCCGCCCCCTTCGATCCGACTTTCCAGTGCGCAATTCCAGTGTCGGACGGCAAGACGGTCATCGAACAGGCGAGGAACTGGCAGACGGTCGAAGCGGACCTCGGCTCAGCCGATGACATTCGCGCCTACCGCATCGGCAAGCAGGAATGGTGCACCGCCTCCGTCGAATGGCACATCACCGGCTTTGTGCAAAGCGAGTGGTTCGGGCTGACGTGGGGTGCCGTCACTTGGAAGACGGCCGTGCTGTTCAACCTCGACCTCCAGAACCCGAGCCTGACTGTCCTGCGTGAGGCGCCACCTCAGCCCTCGGGGGATGACGCTCTCCGCGCGCTGGGGATTCCCTGCCCTGATGCGACAACGGTCGAGCGAGCGCTGGCCTCACTACGGCAGGCAGCCAACGCTGCCGCTGACGCCACCCGGTCTTGGCCTAGCGGCGGCCTGAGCGGGTGGCCCCGTACCTACGAAGGTGCCATGGTCCGGCAGGCACGGGGCCAGCGCATGAGAATGGGTGAGACGTCCGCTGGATGAGACCCTGCCCGCCGCCGGGCCGCACTGAAGGACCCAGGGCGGGGAGCGCCTTCTCCACCAGCTGGCCGGCGACGCTGCTGCGCCTACTCGCTTTCGGGCGTAGCGCTGTCGGCCAGCTCGATCCCTCGGACTCGCTGAAGCCAACGGACAAGGGCGAACATGGCGATGCCGCAACCGCCGACCCAGCCCCATCCCTCCGTCAGGAGAGTGTGCAGCCCGTCGTGCTTCGCGATGTAGAGCACGAGCAGTGCCGGTGGCAGCCCGATGAACGTCTCCCGGCGGTTCCGTGTGCCGAGCACCCAGTCGACGGGACGCCACAGGCGCCCGAGGCTGTCCCTCAGAAAGAACCGGAGGGCGGCCACGAGGACCCCGAGCGCGTATCGCCGCTGCTGCCAGGGCGTGAGGGATACGCCGTCTTCAGGGCTGCCGTGGAGGTCGGCCAGCCACGCGGACCTCATGGCACGCCGATCGCCTGCGATCCTGGCCGCGAAGGATGCCCAGCGTTCCGCTCGCGGCTTCGGCGCGGGCCGCGCACGTTGGTCCAGTCCCACCTCAAGGGTGTTCGTCGCGATGACTGCTTCCAGCCGCGCGACGGTCGCCTGGCTGGGGGGCGGCGGAGCGGCCTCGGCGAAGATCGCTTTGAGGCGTCGCTGCGCGTCGGCTTCTGCCTTGCACTTGGGGCACGTCGCCAGGTGGGTGAGTACCCGCTCGCGGGCGTCCGTCCCGAGCTCTCCGTCCACGAGTGCGGCCAGACGATCTCCCAGGTGCCGCAGCGCATCCGGGAGGGCCTCTTCCGGGTTGGGCTCGCTCATGCTTCACCACCCGCAGGGCGCAGGCTGAAGCGGGCGCGACGCGCGTTTCGGGCTTCGAGTGCTGCCAGCGCCTGGGCGCGCCCGACGCCCGTGAACTCGTAGAACCGGCGGGCCGGTCGCCCCGGGTGGGCTCCCGTTTCCTCCCAGCTCCTGAGCCAGCCGCGTTCCAGCAGGCGATCGAGGATCGGATAGACGGTGCCCGGGCCCAGATCAGCGTCACGGCAGATGCTCAGGCCCCACGCAGGCGCGTCGGGCTTTGCGTCGAGGAGCACCCTCATGACCCCCATGGTCGGCTTGGTGAGCCTGATGTTCGGCATACGCCGAGTCAACCATGTATCGAGTACGGACTACAAGCGTATATCGAACACGATGCAGAATCGGTCACGGTCACCCAATTCGCCGGCCGTACGCGGACGCTGGCCCATTCACCGCACCACCGCGGCCGAGCTGCCCCGGCTGCGGGGCCTGCGGGAGCGGCGGGTGGACGATGGCGCCCTGGTTGGCTTCCGGGATCAGGCCGTAGATCTGCACGCACGAGGAGTCGATACGGCCGGGCGAGTCCGGGTCGGTGGGCTGCCACGTCGTCCACTCCCGCTCAAGGTCGGTGAACGCACCGCGCGTGCGGACCTTGTCCTGCACCATCTGCTGGGCGATCGGCTCCGCCCTGAGCAACTTCCCCTGCTTGGCGCGCACCCGCTGGATGGCGGGCATCAGCACACTCTCCGGGATCACCCCTTCCCGAGCAAGCGATCAGGTGCGGGACACGGCAGGCGGTGCCCGGTGCCGGTTCGTCCAGGGCTGGGTTCCAGGCGATGCCGTCGCTGTCCACCCGCCAGCGGTGCCCCGGGGGGACGAGGGGCGCGGGGATCAGGCCGTCGGGTTCGAGGAGGACGTGCCGACCGGTGTATGCGCGGCGGACGTCCGGTTTGCACTGTATCCGGCCATCGTTCGATTTGAGCCGTCCGCTCCGTTCGCATGCGCAGGCACTTCACAGACGAGTAGATGACCGTAACTCCCGAGCGGGCACACCCGGTTCCAGCCTGCAAATAGGCACCCGTCGGAGCGCCGTGGAGTACAGCCGCCAAACCGTTCGACACCTCCGCATCCAGCCCCTCGGCATGCCCGCGGCAGCGGGACTGTGAAACAAATCCGGTCATGTTGCGTAGAGCGCCTTGTTGGGTCCCTTGTCGACACTCATCCTGAAACGTTCGTCAGCAGCCGAGAGGAGAACGGTGAAGGATCCGCGACGCCACGCGAGTGACCCCGACGTGATCGGGCAAACAGCAGGCTTGGTCAACTTCCTGCGCGACATGGTCCACAGCAGCCATCAGCGACAGCGTGACGACCGCAGTCGTGAGCACCTCTGGCTGGCCAAGCTGCCGGCCCCCGTCAGCAGGCCAGCACCGCGTTCTGACGGCCTACTGCTGAAGCTCGACCACGTCCCGCAGTGTGCGCCGCCCGACCTGCCCGACTCGCTCGACGGATGGGTGGAGCCGGCCCGCTGCCTCGATCCCGACGGTGGTGATCCGCCCCTGGCGGAGGAGGGACCGGGGACCGAGTTGGTTCGCGCCGCGAGCGGGAACATCGTCTACGACGGCGAATGGAAGGAAGCCATCCTCGACACCCGTACAGCGGACAAGCGCCAGCGCATCGCCGCGAAGGTCGGTACATGGATCGACCAGTGCGGGGACAAGGGCTTCCAAGCCATCGAACCGGACAACTTCGACAGCTTCACCCGGTCAAAGAACCTGCTGGACGAGGCCGACGCCCAGGCCTACATCAAGCTGCTCTCGACCCGTGCGCACGCCGACGGTATGGCCATCGGCCAGAAGAACACCGTTGAGCTCTCCGGCAACCGCGTGGAGAACGGGCTCGACTTCGCGGTCGCCGAGGAATGTGGCGAATGGGAGGAATGCGGCGACTACACGGCCGATTTCGGGAACAACGTGATCGTCATCGAGTACACCGCCGAAGGCCTCCGCGACGCCTGCGCACAGTTCGCCGACACGCTGAGCATCGTGCAGCGGGACATGGACGTGTCACCGAAGGGAAGTAGCACGTACGTTCGCGAGACCTGCTGAGGCCCCCGAGCCGGAGTGGGGGGGGGGGGGGGGGGGGGGGGGGGGGGGGCGGGGGCGGGGGGGGGGGGGGGGGGGGGCCCGCCCCCCCCCCCCCCCCCCCGGGGGGGGGGGGGGGCCGCGGGGCCGCCCCCCCCCCCCCCCCCCCCCGCCCCCCCCCCCCCCCCCCCGCCCCCCCCCCCCCCCCCCCCCCCCCCCCCCCCCACCCCGGCTCGGGACGGCGTCACGCGATGAACTCGACGAGTCCCCACACGCTCGCGTCGAGGCAATCGATGGTGGGCCGCCCAAGGGTCTGACCGCCGCGTCATGGCCCGCAGCCTCGAAACGGATACTCGGCGGGGAGCGACTACCGTCGCACCGGGCCTGCATCCTGGACTGTCGCAGAAGAAGCGCCCCACCCTTACGTGGAGCAGCGACTTCGGCTCGGTCTGGCCGTCATCACGACCGGCATCCAAAACCCTGCTCCCTCCCCTATGGATAAGGGCTCGCAGAGAATCAACGTGTTGCTTTCGGTCTTGTGGCTCGTTGATGTGGTACTCGTATCTCCGAGTCGATCCGTGACCAACTTGCCCTGACGTTCGACGTGTTGTTCCCGCACCTGCCTAGGCCCGGATCCTGGGACACGGCGGGATCCGGGCCGTCGCGCGGGCGGCCGAGGTCAGCGAGACCACAGTCCGCAACGGCGTCGACGAGCTGGAAGGGGCGCGGAGCCACTGGGTCGGGTCTGCCGCCCCGGCAGCGGGCGAGAGGGCCGCCGAGGTGGGGCCGCGGCTGCGACCTGCACTGTTGACGCTGGTCGAGCCGGACACGCGCGGGGACGCGACGTCGCCGCTGCGCTGGACGACGAAGTCGACACGCGAACTCGCCGCCGAGCTCACCCGGCAGGGCCACCGTGTCTCGGCGGACGCCGTCGGCGACCTGCTGCGCGAGGAAGGCTTGCCTGCAGGCCAACGCCAAGACGATCGAGGGCAACTAGCACCTGGACCGCGACGCCCAACTCCGCTGTATCAACGGACAAGTGATCCAACGGCTCGGTCCACTGATCGCGCTCGAGCCGTCCCGGGCCACCACCGATGCCGCCGACGGGTTTTGGATCGTAGACGGCACCCTCGTCCCCGTCCGTGACCGCAAGGCCGACTCCTCGTCACGCAACTACCGCTTCTCGGCAAACGTGCAGGTCATCGTAGACGCCGACACCCGCCTGGTGATCGCCACCGCTAGGTCCGTGCAAGGGGGGAGCATGTGATCGGCCGGATGAAGAACTACAAGATCCTCCGCGACTGCCGGCACGCGGCGACGGCCTCCACCACGCCGTCCAGGCCGTGCCCACATGCACAACCTCACCCTCGCATCATGACCAGAGGACCGTCTCCACCCGTCCTGGCCTGCCCAAACACAGTCTTGTGCAACACCCTTCAGGCGGAGGCGTCCTGGAGAGCGGGGTGGGGGGAAGGAGGTTGGACCCCGAGGCGGGACTGGAGCTGCACTCGTGAACTGACCCCCAGTTTGCGGTAGATCCGGGTCAGGTGCTGCTCCACCGTGCTGGTCGTGAGGTGGAGCTTGCCGGCTATCTCCCGGTTGGTCAGGCCCCTTGCCGCGGCCTTGGCGACCCTCCGCTCCGCATCGCTGAGCGCGAGCATGTCGACTTCCGTCTCCTCCAGCACGTCCGGCGCGCCGACCCGCCGAGCGGGCTGCTCCGCGAAATACGCCTGCCTGATGCTGTTGGTCTTGCGGGCCACCGACCGCGCCCGGCCGGCGTCCCCGAGCTGGGTGTACGCATCGTGCAGCGCGGCGAGCGCACTCGCCAGCTCGAACATGTCCCCGCTCCGGTGCAGCACGTCCACGGCCTCGCGCAGCATCGGTGGCCGGCGGTGCAGTTCGCGGGTCGCCGCCAGCAGCCGCATGGTGCGCCCGCGCACCCGCAGGTGGCAGTCCGTGCCGATACGGCGCAGCTGCTCGCGGGCGTAGCGCGCGGCCGTCTCGTGGTTCCCGAGTTGCAGGTGGGCGGCGGCCATCTCCGTACGCCACGACAGTGTCTCGGTCCGGGCCATCCCCCACTGGTCGAGCAGGTCCGCGACGGCCTGGAAGTCGTCGAGTGCGACCTGGGCGAGACCGCGCTCGACATAGTGACGGCCGCGCGCCAGCAGGTAGGACAGCCCGAACGGCGTCTCGAACATCACGTCCGGCACCCGCAGGGCCAGCGTGCGTGCCGCTTCGTCGTGTTTGCCCTGTAGCGTCTGGGCCGTCAGCAGGGTACTCAGCGGTTCAGCGGCCAGTACGCCCCAGTCGGCGACCGGCAGGAGTTCGAGCGCGGCACTCGCCCGGGAGGCCGCAACGCCGAGCGAGCCCCGGCGTAGGGAGATGTCCGCCGCGATCGCGCAGAACAGCGCGCGCCAGGTGGGTGCCTGGAGATCGAGGCAGGCCTGCATCAGCTCCCGGCACCGCTGCTCGGCCTCCTCCAACCGCTCGGCATACACCATCGTGCGCAACGCGAGAATGAGCGGCAACAGGTTGATCTCGGTCAGCGGCTGCTGCCACAGCGCCTCGTCGGCCTGGCCCAGCCGCTCCGCGGTCGCCCCCTGATGGTGGGAGCTCTGGAAGTGTTCGAGCAACCGATAACCGATGGCGCCCGGAGGCGTGATCGGCGTGCCGTTCGTCCTGCTCTCGCAGGCCACGCGCCGGAAGATGCCGGGATACACGTCGGCCAGCCACATCCGTACCATCTCGAACTCCCACGAGGGCGGGGAGCCCGGCGGCACGTCTGCCGCCAGCCGGGAGAGCACCGAGCAGGCGTCCTCCACCCGGCCCTGGAGCAGCAGCATGATCACCGGGAGCGTCGTGTCCCGGCCCCGGAGCCGGCCGCTCAGCATCGCCTCGGTCAGCTCGGGCAGATGCCCGACCGAGGCTCGCAGGTCGTCCCGCCACCCCGCCCGCAGCAGCAGGGCCAGGATCTCCACCCGACGCCGGCCGCCGGTATCCACCTGGTACGCCAGGCGCAGCAGCTCCGTGGCCCGCCGCGCGTGGCCCTCCTTCAGCGCCTGCTTCGCCCCCTCCACCAGGTTCAGCACGGCCGACGGGTCGTCGAGACGGCCGGAGGCGACGAAGTGCTCCGCGATCGTCAGGGAGTCCGCACCGCACGCCTTGAGCAGATCCGCAGCGCGTCGGCTCAGCTCGGAGCGGTCCGCGGCCGAGAAGGTGTTGAGCACGACGCCGGCCATGACCGGGTGCCGCATCCGGCCGGCCTCCACCAGACCCGTGCGGGTCAGTACCTGCATGGCGACGGCGACCCGGTCCGACGGGACGCCGACCAGCCGGTCGAGGTAGGCGAACCGCGACGGCTCACCGACGACCGAGATCGCACCGGCGACCCGCAACGTCACCGGATCGCAGCGGGCCAGGACGACCTGGACCGCCCGCTCGAACTCGGGCCCGGTGTTCAGCTCGGCCAGCGGGCCGTCGCCACCGGTGGCGGCCCGGCTGTCCTCCAGTAACGCATGCAGCAGGAGCAGATTGCCACCGGTGAGTCGATGGGCCTGCGCGGCCAGCTCCGTCGAACCGGACTCGAGGAGTCTCCCGGCCATGATCCGCGCGACGCCGCTGGACGACAGTGGGGCCAGCAGCAACCGCCGCAGATAGGGCTGCTGGTAGAGCTCGGCGCACAGGAGGCGGGAGTTGTCCTCGGACGTCTCGACGTCGTCGTCGCGCCAGCCGAAGACGATCAGGATGCGGGCGTGCCCGGCACGGCGGAGCAGATAGATCAGCCAGTCCTGGGAGAACGCGTCGAGATACTGCGTGTCGTCGATGGCGATCACCACCGTGCTCTGCTCGGCCAACTCCAGAACCGCCGTCGCCAACCCGTCCAGCACCCGGGACCGGCTCACCCCGTCGCACGCCGCATCGGCGAGCAGTTGGTGGTCGAGCAGACCACGCACGGTCGCCGCCCTCTCTCGGTCGAAAACCTCACCGGCGAGCAACTGCCGCACCATGCCCAGCGACAGCGAGCTCTCGGTCGGCGCCCCACTCGCCCGCAGCAGCCGCGCCCCCGCCTCACGAACCCGGACCCCGAACTCCTCCAACAACGCCGTCTTACCGGTTCCGACAACCCCGTGAAGCACGACAACCCGCACGCCCCCGGCGGCGGACTCCGCAAAAGCTGCCGCCAACTCAGCGAGCTCGGACTCTCGCTCGATCATGCACGATCCCCTGACTCTCATGAAGCTGTACGTCGCGCGCACCGACATGCCACTCGGAACGAGGATTAGGAATACGGAAATCGATGGGTTGAGACCGGACGTCAATGCCACAAATTCAATGCGACCGACCACTCCTGCGGGCCGACATTTGCCACCACGACGGCCATACTCATATCTACCCCAGCCGATCACGCCGTTGAACCTATGGGCGGAATAAGGAACTGTCCTGGTTTCAACCTCAGTTGGTGCTGCGAGCTGGGGGTTCGTAGTCGCTCGGCAGCGGTTTCCGGTCGGCGCGACAGGCGAATGTGCCCTATCTCACCGCGCAGGCAACGGTGGTCGCGGGAGTCGACCCCATCCGGCGGTGGCGATCTCTTCGTGCGAACTCGACACCGGAGCCGAGGGGTATACCGAGAGCAGGACTTCCGTCACCCGGAGTCACAACAGGTTCTTACGCATTGAGGCCATACCTTCCAAGACCAAGGCCGGGCCCGCGAGGTTGACAGAGCCAGAATTTCTTTGTCTTGGATACTGCGTACATTAAAAGTCGAAACGTCCATGACAAACGTTCCGCCTCGTCTATGAACGGCGCCGTGACGGCCGCGAGAGAGTGACTTTCACCGCGACACCGGCCGCGTCGAGGTGCTCGGCGACGGGGGTGCTGATGCCGTGCGCTGCCCGCACAGCGCAGATCGGCTCCACACCGCCGAGGCGGTCCCCCATCCCGGCGGTGAACACTGCGAGCGCGGGTGTACGTCCGGCGTCACCGGACGGAATCCCGGTGCACCTGACGGAAGGCGTTGATGCTGCCGAGGTGCCGGGCACGTTTTTCTCTGTTCCGCACGCCGAGGCCCTCTTCCGGCGCGAGGCACAGCACGCCGACCTTGCCGTGGTGCACGTTGCGGTGCACGTCGAGCGTGGCCCGGCCGGTGTCCTCCAGCGCGTAGGACTTCGACAGCGTCGGGTGGATGAGCCCCTTGTCGATCAGCCGGTTGGCTTCCCACGACTCCCGGTAGTTCGCGAAGTGCGATCCGACGATCCGCTTGAGGTTCATCCACAGGTACCGGTTGTCGAACTGGTGCGTGAACCCCGAGGTGGACGCGCAGGTCACGATCGTGCCGCCCTTGCGGGCCGCGTAGACCGAAGCGCCGAACGTCTCCCGGCCCGGGTGCTCGAACACGATGTCCGCGTCGTCGCCGCCGGTCAGCTCCCTGATTCGGGCGCCGAACCGCTGCCACTCCTTCGGGTCCTGGGTGTGCTCGTCCCGCCAGAACCGGTACCCCTCGGCGCTGCGGTCGATGACCAGCTCCGCACCGAGGCGGTGGCAGATCTCCGCCTTCTCCGGACTGGACACGACGCACACCGGGATGCCGCCGCCGTTGAGCACGTACTGCGTGGCGTACGAGCCGAGCCCGCCGGAGGCGCCCCAGACCAGCACCACGTCGCCCTGCTTCATGTTCGCACCGTTGCGCGACACCAGCTGCCGGTACGCGGTCGAGTTGACCAGCCCGGGGCTCGCCGCCTCCTCCCACGTCAGGTGTGCGGGTTTGGGCATCAGCTGGTTCGCCTTCACCAGGGAGATCTCGGCGAGGCCACCGAAGTTGGTCTCGAAACCCCAGATCCGCTGCTCGGGGTCGAGCAGCGTGTCGTCGTGGCCCTCGGGGCCTTCCAGCTCGACGCTGAGGCAGTGCGCCACGACTTCGTCGCCGGGCTTCCAGCGGTGCACCCCGGGCCCGGTGCGCAGCACGACACCCGAGGCGTCCGAGCCGACCACGTGGTGGGGCAGGTCGTGCCGCTTCGACAGCGGGGACAGCTTCCCGTAGCGCCGGAGGAACTTGAAGGTGGGCAGGGGTTCGAAGATCGAGGTCCAGACCGTGTTGTAGTTGATCGCGCTCGCCATCACCGCGATCAGCGCCTCACCGGGCCCGAGTTCCGGTGTCGGGACCTCCTCCACGTGCAGCGACTTGCGCGGGTCCTTGTCCGCGCTGGCGATGCCCTCGAACATCTCGGTCTCGTCGGCGTGTACGGTCACACCGCGGTAGCTCTCCGGCACCCGCAGCCCGGCCAGCGCGCCCGGGTCCCCGGTCACGATGGCCTGCTGAATCTCCTTGAGCTCTGCGTTCGGCACGGCTTTCCTTCCTTGGCTGGTCCGGTTCACGACAGGAGGTCCGCGTCGGCCTCGTCGTCCTCGCCGGCGGCTCGCTCGTCCGGGTGCCACCAGTCGTTCCCGTTCTCCGGCGGCCGTCCGGCCGCGGAGTCGAGGAGGTTGTCACCGGGTCTGGTGAGCCACTCCCGCAGCGCTTCGGCCCACCAAGCCGTGTCGACGACCCAGTCGAGCGCCGGCTGGTCCGCCAGGTGCACCTGTCCCGCGCGGACGCGCGCCAGCTCTTCGGCCCAGCCGGCGACTGCGGGGCCGAAAGCGGCCTCCGGGTCGGCGATCCCGAGCGCCTCGCCGATGACCGGCCAGCCGATCCCCTCGGCCCGTGCGGCCACGACGGCCCTCCCCACATAGCGGGAGACCAGCTCGGTCAGTGCTCGTCCGGCGCGCAGCGCGGCGAGATCGGTTTCGTCCGGCCAGTGGTGTTCCGGCACGACCGTGTGCCGCGCGCAGCGAGCAACCGCCCACGCTGCCTGGGCGGCGGCGACTTTCGCATGCAGTGCTACGGGAAGTCCGTCGAGTCCGGCGTCCGCGCGTGCCTCGGCCACGGCCTTCACCGGTCCCCGGTCCGGATCATGCCGACCGGCAGCGGTACCGTCACCGCGACCGCATCTCGCGCGCTGATAACCAAAGTGTGCACACGCTCTCCCTTGCCACTACTCACAGGCCGGCGGGCCCGACTTCCGGATCACGGACTCGACCGAGTCCACCCCGCAGGCCTGGGCGGCACGGCCGGGGGACGTTCGTGCCGCGGGGCAGGGCCTGGGACCGCGGCGCGATGCGAAACGGTCGGACTCAGTCGCGGTGCGCGGTGTCCATCGCCTTGCCGCGCCACGGGGCGATGTGCTCGGCAACCAGCGCGTTCTTGGCCTCGAGACGCTCGTAGGCGTCGCTGCCCACGAGCAGGTGCGAGGGCAGCGTCTCGCCGTCGGTCACCTCGACGATCAGCGCCGCGCCCTTGACCGGGTCCCCGGGCTGGGCGTGGTTGGCCGCGCCGACCCCGTCGCGCACGAGGTGGGCGGGGGTGCCGTCGTAGGCTGCCAGCCGCGTCTCGGAGACCGCCAGGGAGCTGGGGTCGAAGAGGTCGGTGCGGAACGCCCCGGGCTCGACGACCATGCTCTGGATTCCCAACGGGCCCACCTCCGCGGCGAGGGCTTCGCTGATGCCGGCGACCGCGAACTTCGAGGCGCTGTACAGGCTCACCCCGGGCTCGCCCTCGAACCCCGCCCGGGAGCCGATGTGCACGATCTTGCCCTTGCCGGCAGCACGCATCGTCGGCAGGACCGCTCGCGTCACGTTGATCAGGCCGAAGACGTTGACGTCGAACAGCGATCTGGCCTCGGCATCGGTGACCTCCTCCAGCGCGCCCACCAGTACGCGGCCCGCGTTGTTGACCAGCACGTCGATCGTGGTGAACCGATCGACGACCTCCGCGACGGCACGGTCGATCTGGGCCTGGTCGGTGACGTCGAGGGTGACCGGATGGCATCGTTCGGCGGCGCGCAGGTCGTCGGGCAACGCGTCGAGTCGCCGGGCGCCGACGGCGACGTCGTGTCCCGCTTTGAGGGCATGCCGGGCTGTCTCGGCGCCCAGCCCCCGGGCGGCTCCGGTGATGAACCATGTCGCCATGACGGAAACGTCTCCTTCTGCAGGCATCGGTGCTCGCTGCCGGACCGCGGCCCGCGGCCCGGCGAAGTCTCTTCTTGGTCTGGCGGTGACGGTGTGGCGGCTCACCGCGCCGGTCGGGGCCCCGGCAGTGCCGCGGCCCGCAGGACCGTGTGGTGATGCGCCGATGTCACAGCCACGGACCACCTGACCCGCCTGGCTTTGCTCGTCGACCGCGGCCGGGCGGGTCACGACGGCACGGTCAGGACCCTCCGGCCACCTCGTCGGCGTACTTGCGGTTCATGTGCTCGAGCGCCGCGCCGGCCGCGACGGTCGCCTCCTCGCGCCGCGCGAGGATCCGGGCCCGGGCGTCGTGGGACGCCTGGGCGTGGCTGGTTCCCGCTCCCTGGAAGTGCGGGGCGACCTGACGAGCGACGAGTTCCCACGAGCGCCACTTCGCCGTCGGGGCGGCCCAGTCGTGCGCCAGCAGCAGTACGGTGCCGAACCCCCCGGACTGGTCGACCATGCGCTGGATCTGGCGGCGGACGTCGTCGGCCGTGCCGATCGCGCCCAGGCCCGATTCGTTGACGAAGTCGATCAGCTCCCGCGTACTGCCGTCGGGCAGCGCGAGCCCAGGCGTGGCAGCGTTGTCATTCAGATGCCTCAGCCAGTCCCGCAGCCCGAACTCAACGTCGTGATAGGCCTGTTCCCGGGTCTCGGCGACGTGCACGTTCGTGACCAGCCGCCAGGTCCTGCGGTCGGGCGCCGGCCGTCCCGCGTGGGCGGCGCGCTCGGTGGCGATCCCCCAGTGGTACGCCAGCGCGTCGAACCCGTCCTGGCTCATGGTCGCCCCGAGCGAGATCAGGCTCACACCGCGGCTGCCGGCCAGGCGCGCGCCGGTCGGCGACGCCGTCGCGGCCACCGCGATCTCGAAGCACGGTTCGGTGTACGGGCGCAGTTGCAGCATCGCGTCGACCAGCGTGTGGGTCCCGACCGTCGTGGTGACCGACTCGCCGGCCAGCAGCCGCTGAATGACGTCCAGATGGGTCTCGAGGAGCTCACGGCTCTCGGTGGGGGTCATGCCGATCATGGCGACGTCGGAGGGCAGGGAGCCGGGACCGACCCCGAGCATCACCCGGCCCTGCGTGAGGTGGTCGAGCATCACCATCCGGTCGGCCACCCACAGCGGATGGTGGTACGGGATCGAGGTCATGCCGGTCCCGAGGCGGATTCGGGTGGTGCGTTCCGCTGCCGCCGCGATGAAGATCTCGGGCGAGGCGATGAGGTCCCTACCGGTCGAGTGGTGCTCCCCGATCCAGGCCTCGTCGAAGCCCAGCCGGTCGAGGTGTGCCATGAAGTCCAGGTCGTGGCGGAGCCACCACGTCGGGCTCTCCCCCAGCGGGTGGATCGGGGGCAGGAACGCGCCGAAGCGCAGAGTAGTCACAAGTTCTCCACCAGGTCGGCGTCCACATCAGTCACTCGCGGCCGCAGCGCTTCCACACGACGGACGGTACGTGCGCCGGCGAAGAGCCGACGCGGACGGGTGTGCTCGGTCGGGTCGGTCGGCACCCGGCGCGCGTCCTCGTGGCGCGTGGCCGGCCGACCGGTCTTGTCGTAAGCGAGCCACCGGGTGACCGGCCGGTCCCGTCGCGGCTCGTCCGGCTCCGGCGGGGAATGGATGAGTGAGGGCGCGGGCGGAGAAGGGGTCAAGACAGGCGCTTGGTCGGCGTGAGCCATGCATCAACCTCCGGGAAGTTGCGTGCGCCCCACGATAGGTTCTGCGACTCGGCGAACCATCCCCCTAGTTTTCCCGGTGGCCCCTCCCCTAGTTGTCACCCGCCATCTCTGGGGTCTCCGGGTCACCCTCCCCGTGCCCGACCCGGCGGCGGGACTCGACATGCGGAGGTGGGCAGGCCCGCCGCCCGGTGAGCAGCTCGCTGGAGTCACCGCGCGCCCGCCGGTGTCGACGTCCGCAGCCGCGTGCCGCGGTTGGCAGCGCGGCCTCGCTCGACGAGCGGAGGCCGCACCTCATTACCGCTGGTGCGGGTGTCACAACGGGTTGGCCCCGGTCACGAGTTCACGTGCCCGGTTCAGTCATGCCGCGCTGATCTGGATCCCCCGAAGGCCCCGCAGTGTGAAGTCGGGGCCGAAGTCGACATCGCCCGCGATCTCGAAGTCCGGCAGCTTGTCCAGCAGGCGATTCAACCAGATGCGCATCTCCATCCGGGCCATGTGGATGCCAAGGCAGATGTGGGGACCGAAACCGAAGCCCAGATGCGCTTTACGGGTACGGGAGATGTCGAAGGAGTCCGGGTCGTCCCAGCGAGCGGGATCGCGGTTCGCGCAACCCAGAAGAGACACGACCGCGGATCCTTCGGGAATCGTGAATCCCCCGACCTTCGACTCGTCGCTGCAGGAGAAGCGCAGGACCGACTGCGTGAGAGTCGACCAGCGGTGGACCTCTTCGAGTGCGGCCGGAACAAGCGACCTGTCGGCGACCAGCGCGCGGCGTTGGTCAGGATGGCGTCCCAGCGCGTACAGCATCATCGCCATCACCTGCGCCGTACTCTCGTTCGCCGCGACCGTCAACATCGTCCCGTTTGCCAGTATCTCCCGGTCGGGCATGGACGGCGCGAAATCGTCGAACACCATCTGGGCCATGAGCGATCCGTCGCTCACCCCCCGGGCACGGTGCTTCTCGATGAGGCCGGCGATGTACGAGTTCAGAGCGATCGACGCCGCAGCGCCGTCCGCGACGATCTCCTGCCCCCTCGGGGTCGGGTCCAGTCGTGCGCCGAGAACCGCCGCCGTTGCGTCACTCCACTTGATGAAGTCCTCGTACACGTCCTCTTCGGCGCCCAGCAGTTGGGCGGTGACAACAGTGGGAATGATCCGCGTCATCTCCGCGAGCGCGTCGAGAGGTTCGCCGGAGCGAAGGCGTTCAACGAATTGATCCACATATACGTCCACCACTCGCTGTATCCGCGCCGCCCAGTCGACTTCGACAGTCCTGCGCTCGAAGTCCGGCTCCCAGATTCCGCGGACCGTCTGGTGTCGCACGCCATCGGTGCCGAGAAAGGTCGGTCCGCCGAACGCTTTCTCCATCTCGGGGAGCACGTTTGCGGAGTTGAAATGGCGGATGTCACCGAGTACTCGCGCACAGTTGCGATGCGACGTCACCATGTACTGGTCGTGGTGGGAGTTGTAGACAACCGGCCCCAGGGTCCGCCACGCGGCCATGGTCTCATAGGGGTCCTGCACGAAGTCGGAATCAAGCATGTTCACGTCCACGGTGGGACATTCCGCCGCCGCAGATTTCATTGCACATCCTCTCCCTGGCCGGGATCTGTGTCACCGGGCGTCATCGAGGCCAACACGTGTTCAGCGGGGACGTTGTAGCGGTGGGCGTCCATCGTGTGCAGCTGGGACAAGCGGATCAGCTCGTCCTTGTCTGCCGCCTCGATGAGACCTCCGCACATCGGGCAGCTCACTTCAAGGCCGACGTCCATGGCCGGCTCCCCCTTCCGGTCGCAGCGGTCGAGTGCGTTCGGAACCGAGGCCCAGGAGCACGCGCCTCACGCAGTCGGCTATCTCGGCGACGTGCTCATGTATGAAGAAGTGACCTCCGGTCAGAATCTTCAGTTCGAAGGGTCCCGCTGCATGCCCTCGCCAGGCACGAGCTTCCTCGAGCGACACGCTCGGATCGCGATCGCCGGTTATCGCCGTGATCGGCACGTTCAATCTGGTCTCGGTCGTTGGCGCGCGATATGTCTCGACGGCCCGGTAATCGGCACGGACAACGGGGAGGATCATACGCCTCATCTCGTCGTCGTCGAGAAGAGCCGGATCGGTTCCTCCCAGCGATCGAAGGTTGGCGATGATACTTTCGTCGTCGGCCGCGTGGAAATCCTCGGCGCGATGACACGACGGGGCGCGACGTCCGGACGCGAACAGCGCGAGCGGCATTCGGCGATTGTCCCGCTGAAGGCGACGCGCCACCTCGAAGGCCACGACCGATCCCATGCTGTGACCGAAGAACGCGAGCGGTTCCGTTCCCCACGGGATCAACTCCTCGCAGATCTCGTCGGCGAGCCGACCGATGTCCTCGATCAAGGGCTCGTGACGCCGGTCCTGCCGCCCTGGATACTGGACCCCGAGCACCGATACATCCGGTTCGAGTGAGTTCGCCAGCGAACGGAAGTATCCTGCGGAACCGCCCGCGAACGGGAAACAGACGAGGTGTACTTGACCGCCCCGAGCCGAGCTTCGCAGGGGCCTGATCCATGATCCGTCACTCGTGGTTGATGCGTGCACGTTCCTTCTTCCTCAGGCCCTGCGACCGGAATGCCGCTGATCGTCCCGTAACTTCCAGCCTACTGATCGAACGGGTTCTGCCCTGCGGGGAATTCGAAGGCACCGACCTCCGGCCTGGTCAACGGGATCACCTTGCGACTGGAAAACTTCCAGACCCCCGCCTCGCGCACGTATTCGTCCTGGTAGTACGCGGTGGCCCGGGAAAACCCACCGGCCCGTACATCGCCCTGGGCGAAGACATGGCAGTTGCCGGACGCCCGGTCGCCGCGGATCTCGTTGACGACGTGGTTGACCGTCATGTGACAGAGGTTCTCCATCTGTCCGTAGATGTCGACCTCGAAGTGGTGGCGGATCTCGTCCTTCCCCGTGAACTTGCCCAGCCCGAAGCCTTCTTCGTCGAAAACCGGGCTGTCATCGCTGAACAGCTCCATCAGAGAATCGAACTGGCGAGTGTCGAGTCGAAAGGCGTATTTGGCCGTCAACTCAATGATGTCGAGTCGATCGACCGTCAGAGGAAGTGCGCTTTCCGTCATCGTGAGTAGCCCTCCGGTAGCTTGTTTCGCGTGCGCCTGAGACGCTGACAGTTATGTGGTGGACCGATGAGCGATGTGCCGCGAGCCGGCGCCTATCGCATCTTGTTGGGTAGCATCATTCCGGCGTCCACCGGAAGCGTGATTCCGGTGATGTGACGCGCCTCTTCCGACGCCAGGTAGACCACGGCGTCGCTGACCCCTTGCGGGTCCAGCCAGCCGGTGGGCAACGCGCTCATTTCTTTCATCACTTCGTTCGCGTCCTCCGGTGTCGGATCGGAGACTTCGGGCAGGTAGATCTTTCGCATCTGAGCGTTGTTGACCATCGGCGTGTCGACGTTTCCAGGGTTCACCGAGTTCACCCGGATGTTGTGTGGTGCCAGCTCGACCGCCAAGGCCCGCATCAGCCCGACCACGCCGTGCTTGGATGCGGTGTAGTGCGCCATGGTCGGCACGCCGATCAAGCCCGCCGTCGAGCTGATGAAGACCAGCGATCCGCCTTCATTCCGTTCGATCATGTGGGGGATCACCGCCTTGACGGTCTTCCACGACCCCGTCAGATTGACGTCGATGATCTCTTGCCAGGCCTCGTCGGTAAGTTCCCACGAGAACCCGAAGCTGGACATTCCGGCATTCGCGCACACGACGTCGATGTGCCCGAACTCGGCTATCGCCTCGTCGACGACATCCTGCAGCTCGTCGGAGTTGCGCGTATCTGCCCGGCGCGCAAGGATCCGCCGCCCCAGCTGTTCGACCAGCTGCGTCGTCGAAGAGAGGTCCTGACCGTCCGCGCCCGGATACGGCGCGGTTTCGAGGTCTGCGCACAGGTCGACGGCAATGATGTCCGCCCCCTGTTGGGCGAGGCGCACCGCATGCGAGCGCCCCATTCCACGCGCAGCGCCAGTGACCAGTGCGACTTTCCCGGCGACCCGGCCCATTTCTCAACCTCCACGTCAGAGAACAAAGGTGTCCGATTCGCGGCGTGAAGCCACGAATACTGAGAGGTGAGTGTCCTCACCCCGTCACGGCGTCGCGGGGTCGTTCACTCGGCGGAGGCGAACATGATCAGTTTCACGTCGGCCCCTTCCACCTTGCCGAGGTCGTAAGGGCGCCAGGCCATGAACCCCGTCTGGCCGAGATAACGGCCACTGGTACCCATGCTCGGGTAGTAGGCCCAGTCCCCTGAGAGGAGGGAGCCGAGATCGATCCAGCCGGCGACCCTGATCGTTCCGGAGCCGTCCTCGAAGACGACTTCGTTGGTCAGATAGGCCATGAACTGCTGGTCGGACTCTCGCCGGTAGTGAATCTTGTAGCCACCCGAGGTGGTGGCCACCTTCTCACCGGACTTGGTGAACAGGGCGTGCTCGTAACTACCGCCCTGGCCGACCTGGATGTTCTCGAAGTCCTCGATGTCGGTGGTGGCGCTGATCGTTGTCTCGACCAGTTCCTCGTAGCTGTTGATCACGGCTTCGGCCCTTTCTTGAGTGAGTTTCTCAGGCCTTGCGGAAGACGTCTTTGAGTACGATCTTCCCGTCGCTCAGGATGAAGAGGTCGACACCACGGTTGACCACCTTTCCGTCGTCGGTCTCGACGGTCCACCGCACCAGCCCCATGTTCTCGTCGAACATGATCGGCGATTCGAACTTCCCGTCGACCCCCGAGGCGACCATCTTTTCGCGCATGGCGTTCATACTGGTGATCAGATCGCCGATCTGCTCCTTCGTGTGCACCGTCCCGATTCCGTCACCGTCGGGCGTTATCCACTTCCCCTCGTCGGCGAAACACGCGACGGCGGTCTCGATGTCGCCGGCACCCGAACTCTCGAAGAACCGGTCGATCACTTCTGCTGACATGGGTCCGCTCCGTTCCCGTCGTTGACGGTGTCGATGAGTCATGCGTGCAGCCTGACCGGCAGCCGCTCCAATCCACGGAACTGCAGGGTGTAACGCCAGGTCAGTCGTTCCAGTGGCTCGGCCGCCTCCCAGTGCGGGAACCTGTCCAACAGCCGGGCCAGCACGATCTCGCCCTCCAGTCGGGCCAGCGGCGCGCCGACGCAATGATGGATTCCGTGGCCGAAGGCCAGGTGTGTAGCGGTGTTCCGGCGAATGTCCAACCGGTCCGGCTCGGCGAACCGTTCCGGGTCCCGATTCGCCGAGGACAGCGCCAGGAACACCACCTCGCCGGCGGGGACAACAGTGTCGCCGACCTCCACCGGTTCGGTGGTGTAGCGCAGGGTGGAAAGGTTCAGCGGGCTCTCATAGCGCAGGAATTCCTCTACTGCGTTCGGTATGAGGGTGGCATCCCCGCGCAACAGCTCCAACTGTTCGGGGTGCTTCAGCAGAGCGTACACCGAACTGCTGATCAAGTTCGCGGTGGTCTCGTATCCCGCGTTCATCATCAGGAAGATGGTGGAAAGCAGCTCGGACTCTTCGAACTGCTCCTCGTTCTCCGGATCGATCATCGCGTTGATCAGGTCGTCCGCACCGTCATGAGTCTTCGACTTCTGGGCGACCAGGGTCCGGAAGTAGTCGAGCGACGCCATGTATGCCTGGTACTTCTCCGACGGCTCCGAGTCGACGCTGGTCAGCGCCCGGTTCCACCGACGGAGATCGTGGTGGGCGGCGCGGGGTACGCCGAGCAACTCGCCGATCACCGCGATGGGGAGGGCCATCGCCACCGACTCCACCAGGTCGATCTCGGCTCCCGCCGGGATCGCGTCAAGCAGTTCGTCGGTGAGTTCCTCGATGCGCGGCCGCAGGTCCAGTGTCCGGCGCATCGTGAACGCCCTGCTGAACATCCGCCGCAGTCGCGAGTGTTGCGGCGGATCGCTGAACAGCATGCTGTCCGATGTGATCGACGCGCCCGAGACGTCCTCCGTGCTGTGCCTGGCGATGATCGGTGCGGCGCCCGCGGCCGACTTCGAGAGCCTGGGGTCGGCCAGCAGCCGGCGCACATCGCTGTACTCGGTGACCAGCCACGAACGCAGACCTGTGCTCAATGTCTTGATGACGAGCCGCCGGGGCCCCGTCCCGGTGCGCATCTCCCGGTAGGTCAGATACGGGTCCTGGATGAAGTTCCAGTTCAACAGGTCTGACTCGGCTGTCTCGGTGCCGGAGGTGTCGGGCTTCGCGGAGTCGGTCATGGGGAGACTTCCCTTGTGCTCAAGTGGCGGAACGAGGAGGCCAACTGGTTCGGAGCTGTCCCGGTGTTCACTGGCCGGGACCGCCCAGCTCTCGATTGATGAAGTCGAACAGTTCGTTGTCGTCGGCGTTCGCGATGAGCCGGCCCTGCTCGGACTGGCCGCCTCGGTCGGCGAGCGCTGCGGCCATCTTCTGGACTCGTCGCAGCACCTCGTTCTTGGCGGCCTCGTCGATGCCGTCGTCCGCCGCAACGACCGAGAGCACCTCTTCCAGCCGGTCGAGCTCGGCCAGCGCGGACTCGGCCTGGTCGGCGTCCGCGCCGAACATCTCCGTCCGCAGGTGGTCACGGAGCGCCAGCAGGGTCGGGTGGTCATAGGTGAGCGTCGCCGGCAGCGTCAGCCCGGTCACCGAGACGAGCCGGTTGCGCAGCTCGACCGCGGCGAGGGAGTCGAAACCGAGGTCGACGAGCGCCTTGGTCGGCGAAAGGACCTCGGCCGAGCTGTGGCCGAGCGCCTCGGCCACCTGCTCCTGCACCAACTCCAGTAGTGCGGCGTCGCGTTCGTCGCCGTTCAGCGCGTCCAGGCGCGCCCGGGCCCGGGACCGGCCGTTTGGCTGGGCGAGCCGGTCCCCCGCGGCGGCCACCGGGAAGGCCGCCCGGTACTCGGGCAGGTCACTGATGACCGTGCACTTGACGGTGCCCGCGGTCGCCTTGATGAACCGGCTCCAGTCCACGTGCGTCATGGCGATGTAGGTCTCGTCGTGGTCCAGTGCTCGCCGCAGTCCGGCCAGCGACTGGCCGGGGTCCATCGGGTGCAGGCCCCGACGGCTCGCCCGGTCGGTCGCACCGGTGTCGTCGGCCATGCCTCCGCCCGCCAGCAGGCCCCAGCCGATCGTCGTGGCCGGCAGACCGCGCGCCCGCCGGTGGTGGGCCAGGGCGTTCAGGAAGGCGTTCCCTGCCGCGTAGTGCGACTGGCCGGGTGAGCCGATGAGGCCGGCGGCCGAGGAGAACAGCACGAAGGCCGAGAGGTCCAGGTCCTGGGTCAGCTCGTGGAGGTTCCACGCTCCCTCCACCTTGGGCCGCAGCACGTTGTTCAGCCTGTCGAGAGTCAGCTCGGTGACGACGCCGTCGTTGGCGACTCCCGCGCTGTGGAACACGGCGGTCAGCGGCAGGTCGTGGGGAAGGTTCGCGAGCAAGGCCTCCACCTCGCCCCGGTCGGCGACGTCGCAGGCGGCGATGGTCACCGCGGCCCCCAGGGCGGTGAGGTCGGCTTCCAGCTCGACGGCGCCCGGCGCTTCGCGGCCCCGGCGGGAAGTGAGCACGAGGTGCGCCGCGCCCTGTTCGGCCAGCCAGCGCGCGGTGCGGGCGCCCAGGCCGGTGAGGCCGCCGGTGACCAGCACGCTGCCCGACGGCCGCCAGCTCCGACGCGGCGGCTGGTCCGGGTCGGCGCGGACCAGTCGGCCACCCAGAACGGCGCCGTCCCGCAGTGCTGCCTGCTCCCCGGTACCGCCGTCGCCCAGCAGGCGGATCAGCCCGGCCGCCGAGGCGTCGTCGGGGGTGGCCGGCAGGTCGACCAGGCCGCCCCAGCGGTCGGGACGTTCCAGTGCGAGGGTCCGTCCGAAACCCCACAGCAGGGCTTGGTCGGGATGGTCGAGCCCGTCGCCGGGGACGACGTTCACCGCGCCCCGGGTGAGGCACCACAGGGGTGCGTCGATCTCGCGGTCCTCCAGTGCCTGGACCAGACTCACCGTGGCGGCCAGGCCGACCGGCACACCCGGGTGTCCCGGGACGCGGGACTGCTCCAGCGCCAGCAGCGAGACCACCCCGGCGAGCGGCGGCTCGCCGAGCCGGGCCGCCAGCGCGGCCCGATCCAGCTGGTGCTCGCCGACCGCCAGGACACGGACGCCGGCGCCGGCGGCTGTCATCGCCGCTTCGATCGGCGCGGCCCAGGCGTCGTCGCGGTGACCGGCGGGCACCACCAGCAACCAGGTGCCGGTGAGCGTGGCCTCGGTCCGGGTCGGCACGGGCCGCCAGCCCAGCCGGTACCGCCAGCTGTCCACCACCGTCTTCTCGCGCCGGGCGATGCGCCACCGGGTCAGTGCGGGGAGCACGGCGCCGAGGCCGTCCCGTTCCTCGGTGTCCAGCTCGGCGCTGAGCGCGTCGAGGTCACCCTGTTCCACCAAGTTCCAGAACCGGCTGTCCACGGCGTCCGGGCCGGCCGGCGTCGTGCCCGGTGTCTCCGGCGTGTCCGGCCAGTAGCGCGTGTGCTGGAACGCGTAGGTCGGCAGCGGGGTCCGTCCCGCGCCGGCCGCGGGGAAGAGGGCCGGCCAGTCGACCTGGACCCCGGCGGCGAACAGGGCGCCCAGTGCGGCGAGTACGGATTCGGTCTCGGGACGGCCTCGCCGGAGGCCGGGCACGGCGACGACATCCCCACCGGGCACGCATGCGCGGACCAGACCGGTCAGGGTCGCGTCCGGCCCCAGCTCCAGGAAGCGGGTCACCCCGTCGTCCCGGAGGCCGGAGACCGTGTCGGCGAACCGCACCGCGTTCCGGACGTGCTGGACCCAGTACTCGGGTGTGGCCACGTCGCTGCCGGTCATCGGTATCCGCGGCGGCTTGAATTCCAGACCGTCGAGCGCGGCCCGGAATTCCGCGAGCATGGGGTCCATGAGCGGGGAGTGGAACGCGTGGCTCACGGCCAGCTGCTTGGTGCGGTGTCCGGCGTCGCGGAGGCGTTGTCCGAGCTCGCCGACGGCCGGCTCGGTGCCGGAGACGACCACCGACTGGGGGGTGTTGACCGCGGCGATCGACACCTCGGCGCCTTGCGCGGCCACGAGCGGCGCCACCACGTCCTCGCCGGCGTCGACGGACATCATGGTCCCGCCCGGTGCGAGCCCCTGCATGAGGCGGGCCCGCGCGGTGACCAAGGCGCAGGCATCGGTCAGCGACAGTACGCCCGACACGTGGGCGGCGCTGATCTCGCCGACGGAGTGGCCGGTGACGAAGTCGGGCCGGACGCCCCAGGACTCGAACAGCCGGAAGAGGGCCACTTCGATCGCGAACAGCGCGGGCTGGGCGAACTCGGTGGTGTTCAGCCGGGCCTCGTCCTCGTCGAAGACCATGTCCCGCAGTGCCGGGTCCAGAGCCGCGCACACCTCGTCGAACGCCGCCGCGAAAACGGGGAAGTCCCGGTGGAGTTCACGGCCCATCCCACCTCGTTGCGACCCCTGGCCCGTGAAGACGACGGCCAGACCACCGCTGTCGGCCACGCCCGTGGCCTCCGCGCCAGGTGCGGCGGTGCCGTCGGCGAACGCCGCGAGTCGCTCGCGCAGTTGCTCGCGGTCGGCGGCGAGCAGCACCGCCCTGTGATCGTGCACCGCGCGGTCGGTCACCAGCGACCGCGCGACGTCGGCCGGCGTCAGTTCGGGCCGGTCGGTCAGGTGGGCGCGGAGGCGCGCCGCCTGGGCGTGCAGGGCGGCCGGCCCCCGGGCCGACAACACCACCGGCTGCATACGCCGGTTCACGGGGCCCTCGTCCGGGACCGGCGCCGTGGGCGGTGTGGGGAGGTCCTCGGGCGGTTCTTCCAGGATGATGTGCGCGTTGGTTCCACTGAGGCTGAAGGCGGACACGCCCGCCCGCCGGGGACGGCCCTGTTCGGCCCAGTCACGGGCCCGGTCCAGCAGCGCCACCCCTCCGGAGGACCAATCGACCTCGGGGGACGGGGTCTCGGCGTGGAGCGTCCGGGGCAGCAGGCCGTGCCGCATCGCCATGATCATCTTGATGGTTCCGGCGGCGCCGGCGGCGGCCTGGGAATGCCCGATGTTCGACTTGATCGAGCCCAGCCAGAGCGGGGTGTCGGACTCGCGTGCGCGTCCGTAGGTGGCCAACAGGGCCTGCGCCTCGATGGGATCGCCGAGCCGGGTCCCGGTGCCGTGTCCCTCCACCACGTCGACCTCGCTCGCCGACAGGCCGGCGTTGGCCAGCGCGGCCCGGATGACGCGCTGCTGCGACGGGCCGCTGGGCGCGGTGAGACCGTTCGAGGCGCCGTCCTGGTTGACCGCCGAGCCGGCCAGCACGGCCAGTACGCGATGGTCGTTGCGGCGGGCCTCGGAGAGTCGCTCCAGCACGAGCAGTCCCACGCCCTCGGCCCAGCCGGTGCCGTCCGCTCCGGCGCCGAAGGCCCGGCACCGGCCGTCCGGGGACAAGCCCCGCTGCCGCGCCATCTCCACGAACATGGTAGGGGTGGCCATCGTGGCGACCCCGCCGGCCAGCGCCAGCGAGCACTCGCCGGAGCGCAGCGCCTGGGCCGCCAGGTGCATGGCCACGAGCGAGGACGAGCACGCCGTGTCGATGGAGACGGACGGCCCCTCGAATCCGAACTCGTAGGACAACCGCCCGGAGATGATGCTGGCCGCGTTGCCGGTCAGCACCCGGCCGCCGAAGTCGCCGGAGTCGCGGGCCAGCAGTGCGGGGTAGTCGCTTCCGTTCGCACCCACGAACACCCCGACCGGGCCGCCGCGCAGGGCGGAGGGGACGATGCCGGCGTTCTCGAACGACTCCCAGGCCGTCTCCAGCAGCAAGCGCTGCTGCGGGTCGATGGCGATGGCCTCGCGCGGCGAGATGCCGAAGAAGTCGGAGTCGAACTCGGCCAGGCGGCCGAGGAATCCGCCCGCCCGGGCGTACGTCGTGCCGACCCGGTCGGGGTCAGGGTCGTAGAGGCCGGCCAGATCCCAGCCGCGGTCGACCGGGAAGCCGGTGATCCCCTCGCGGCCCTCGACCACCAGCCTCCACAGTTCGTCCGGCGAGTTCGCCTCGCCCGGATACCGGCAGGCCATGCCGACGATCACGATCGGGTCGTCACCGGCCGCGGTGGCGGGCCCGGCCGGAGTGACGTCGGCGGTGTCGGCCTCGTCACCCACCAGCTCGGACCTGACGAATGCCGCCAGTGCCTCAGGGGTGGGGTGGTCGAACACCAGCGTCGCCGGCAGGCGCAGTCCGGTGGCCGTGTTGAGCCGGTTGCGCAGTTCGACCGCGGTGAGCGAGTCGAACCCGACCTCGTGGAAGGCGCGGCTCATGTCGACCGACGCGCCGCTCGGGTGGCCGAGCACGGCGGCGATCTGCTCGCGCACCAGTTCACCGACGGCCTTCACCTGGTCGGCCACGGGGGAACCGGCCAGTCGCGCCGCCTCCAGCTGCGCCGCCGACGCTGCTGCCACGCGCCGGGCAGGCCGCCGCACCAGGCCGCGCAGCAGCGCGGGCACCGTGCCGGACGCCCGCACGGCGGCCAGGTCGAGGCGAGCGGCCATCACGTTCGGCCGGGCCAGGTCGGCCGCCGCGGCCAGCGACTCGAGGCCCTGGGCGGTCGCCATCGGCAGCATTCCGCCCCGCCCCATGCGCGCCACATCGGTCTCGCTGAGGTTGTCGGTCATACCGCTGCCCGCGCCCCACCAGCCCCAGCTGATCGAGACCGCGGGGAGGCCCTGCCGGTGTCGCTCGACGGCCAGCGCGTCGAGGAAGGCGTTGGCGGCGGCGTAGTTGGCCTGGCCGGGTGCTCCGAAGGCCGTGGCGGAGGAGGAGAACAGCACGAACGCGGAGAGGTCCAGCTGCCGGGTCAGTTGGTGCAGGTTCCAGGCACCGTCGACCTTGGGGGCCAGTACCGCGTCGACCCGGTCGGTGGTCAGGGAATCGAACACGCCGTCGTCCAGCACTCCGGCGCAGTGCAGCACCGCGGTGAGCGGGAACTCGGACTCCACCGAGCGCACCAGGGCCGCGACCTGCTCGCCGTCGGCGACGTCGCAGGCGGCGACGCGCACCGCGGCGCCGAGCTCCGCCAGTTCGGCGGCGAGCCGGACGGTCTGTGCCGAGTCCTCGCCCTGGCGGGAGGTCAGCAGCACATGCCGTACGCGGTGGTCGGTAACGAGGTAGCGGGCCACATGCCCCGCGAGCGCTCCCGAGGCACCGGTGATCAGTACGGTTCCGGCCGACCACGAGGTGGCCTGCGCGGTGTCGGCGGGTGTCAGGCGGGCCAGCCGCGGGGCCCGCAGCACACCGTCGCGCACCGACACCTCCGGCTCACCCGATTCCACGGCCGCGTGCAGCGCGGCGGTGGTGGTCGCGTCGGCGCCTCCCTCCACGAGGACGATGCGATCGGGGTTCTCCGACTGCGCCGAGCGCAGCAGGCCCCGCACGGTCGCGCCGGTCAGGCTGTCGTTCGTCACCACCACCAGCCGCGAGGGCTGCCAGGCGGGATCGGCCAGCCACGTCTGCACCGAGCGCAGCACGCTGTTCACCGCCGCGTGGACGTCGGCGGTGACGGCGGGCCCCTCCCCCGGTACCGACATCGCGACGAGGGCCGGGACCTCGGCCGCCTCGTCCCGGCCGGACACCAGCTCCGCGAGCTGGTGCGGGCCGTCGAGCACGGTGACCTCGGAGCGGGAGGCGATGTCGTCGACCCGGCCGCACTCGACCCGGCTGATCTCGAACAGGGAGTCGTCGCGGGACGCGGCCGCCCGGAGCTGGTCGGCGGAGACCGAGCGTGAGGACAGTGCCGCCACGCTGAAGACGGGAGCGCCTGTGTCGTCGAAGGCGTCCAGGGCGACCGTGTCGGTGGACACCGGCCGGACCCGGATGCGCAGCGCGGTGGCGCCCGAAGCGAACAGCCGCGCTCCGGCCCAGGAGAACGGCACCAGACCCCGGGGGGTGTCGGAGGTGAGGGCCCGGAGCACGCCGCCGTGCAGACCGGCATCCAGCAGCGCCGGGTGCACGCCGTAGCGCTCGGCGTCGGCCCCGCCCGGCGGCAGCGCCACCTCGGTGAAGAGTTCCGCGCCGCGCCGCCAGCAGGCCACCAGCCCCTGGAACGTCGGCCCGTAGTCGTGGCCCGCCTCGGCGAACAGGTCGTACGCGCCGGCGACGTCGACGACGTCGGCTCCCCGCGGCGGCCATTCGGTGAGCGGATCGGGTTCCGGCGTGCTACCCGTGCCGGACACGGTTCCAGTGGCGTGCCGTGTCCAGGCGGTGTCGTCGGCGTCGCCGTCGGGGCGTGCGGAGATCGTGATCTTCCGGCGGCCCTCCTCGTCGGCGCCTTCCACCAGGATCTGCAGCGCGATGGAGCCCGCCGCGGTGATCAGCAGGGGCGACTCGATCGTCAGCTCGTCGAGCACGGTGCGGCCGACCTGCTCGGCCGCCCGCAGGGCCACGTCCACGAAGGCGGTGCCGGGGAGCAGGGCCTGGTCGAACAGCACGTGCTCCGCCAGCCATGGCTGAGTCCGCGGTGCCAGCCGGCCGGTCAGCAGCACGGCCTCGCCGCCGGCGACCTCCACGCCGGCCAACAGCAGCGGATGGTCGAGCGGGTCGAGACCCACCGCGGCGAGATCGGCCGCCGGTTCGGGGAGGTCGAGCCAGTACCGCTGGTGCTGGAACGGGTACGTCGGAAGCGGGGTGTGCCGGGCTCCGGTGCCGTCGAACAGGGCCGGCCAGTCGACCTCCACGCCGGCGGCGAACAGGGTGCCGAGTGCGGTGAGCGCCGTGCGGGTTTCGTCGCGGTGCCGGCGCATGCTGGGGACCGCGACGACGTCCGGCTCGGCGAGGCACTCGCGGATCGCGCCGGTCAACGGCGCGTCGGGGCCGATCTCGAGGAACCGGGTGACGCCGGCGCCGTGCAGTTCGGACACCGTGTCGGCGAACCGCACCGTGTCCCGCACGTGCCGCACCCAGTACTCCGGGTCCGTCACCTCCTCGCCGCCCGCCATCGGGATGCGGGGCGGCTGGAATGCCAGGCCGTGGACCAGGGCGCGGAACTCGTCGAGCATCGGGGCCATGAGCGGCGAATGGAACGCGTGGCTGACGACGAGCTGTTTCGTACGGTGTCCGGACTCGGTCAGGCGCCGCACGATCTCGGTGACGGCCGGCTCGAGCCCCGAGAGCACCACCGAACCGGGGGTGTTGACCGCCGCGATCGACACCGATTCGGCGTACTGCGCGACCAGCGGGGCGACCACCTGCTCGCCGGCGGTCACCGAGACCATCACTCCGCCCGGGTCGAGCCGCGCCATCAGCCGGCCCCGCTCCGACACCAGCCGGCACGCGTCCGGCAGCGACAGCACGCCGGCGACGTGCGCAGCCGCGATCTCGCCCACCGAATGACCGGTGAGGAAGTCCGGCCGGACACCCCAGGACTCGAAGAGCCGGAACAGCGCGACCTCGACGGCGAAGAGCGCCGGCTGGGTGACCTCCGTGGCGTCGAGCCGGTTCTCCCCGTCGCCGAGGACGGCCTCCCGGACGGCGGGGTCCAGCTGATCGCACACCTGGTCGAAAGCAGCCGCGAAGACGGGGAACTGCCGGTGCAGTTCCGCACCCATGCCCGGGTGCTGGGCGCCCTGGCCGGTGAACACCATCGCCAGCGGGCCCCGCCGGGCCACATCGGCGACGGTTCCGGTTCCGTCGCCCCCGTGCGCGTACTCCGCCAGCCGCTCCAGGGCCTGCGCGCGGTCGGAGGCGAGCAGTACCGCTCGGTGATCGTGGCCGGCCCGTTCGGCCACGAGGGAGTAGGCGATGTCCGCCAACGCCGCGTCGGGCCGGTCGCGCAGGGAGGATTCCAGTCGCTCCGCCTGGTGCCGCAGTGCCTCGGGCCCGCGAGCCGTCAGCACGAGCGGCCACACCGGCAGGCCGGCCGCGGGAGACGGGGCCGGGGCGGTGAACTCGGCCGGAGCCTCTTCCAGGATGATGTGTGCGTTGGTCCCGCTGACGCCGAAGGAGGACACCCCCGCCCGGCGGGGGCGGCCACGGTCCGGCCACTCCCGTGCCCGGTCGAGCAGCGCGATCGCGCCCGACGACCAGTCGACCTGCGGCGACGGGGTGTCCGCGAAAAGGGTCTTGGGCATGATTCCGTGCCGCATCGCCATGATCATCTTGATCGTGCCGGCGATGCCCGCCGCCGCCTGCGTGTGGCCGATGTTCGACTTGATCGACCCCAGCCAGAGCGGCGCGTCCTCGGCGTGCTCGCGGCCGTAGGTGGCCAGCAACGCCTGTGCCTCGATCGGATCGCCCAGCCGGGTCCCCGTGCCGTGTCCCTCGACGACGTCCACGTCGGAGGCGGACAACCCGGCGCCGGCCAGGGCCTGGCGGATCACCCGTTGCTGGGAGGGACCGTTGGGGGCGGTCAGCCCGTTCGACGCGCCGTCCTGGTTCAGCGCCGAGCCGGCCAGCAGTGCCAGCACCTGGTGTCCGTTGCGCCGCGCGTCGGACAGCCGCTCCAGCACCACCAGGCCCGCGCCTTCGGACCAGCCGGTGCCGTCCGCGTCCGCGCCGTACGCCCGGCACCGGCCGTCCGCGGCGTTCGCGCGCAGCCGGCTGTACTCCACGAACAGGTCGGGCGTCGCCATCACCGTCACGCCGCCGGCCAGCGCGAGCGAGCACTCGCCCGACCGCAGCGTCTGCGCCGCCAGGTGCATGCTGACCAGCGATGACGAGCACGCCGTGTCCACGGTCACTGCCGGGCCCTCGAAGCCGAACTCGTAGGCGACCCGGCCCGACGCGATACTGCCGGCGCTTCCGTTGCCCAGGTAGCCCTCGAGTTCCTCGGGCTTGGTGTGCAGCCGCGAGCCGTAGTCGTGGTACATCAGCCCGACGAACACACCGGTCGGGCCGCCACGCAGCGAGGTGGGATCGATGCCCGCGTTCTCGAGGGACTCCCAGGCCGTTTCGAGCAGCAGCCGCTGCTGCGGGTCGATCGTGATCGCCTCGCGCGGCGAGATGCCGAAGAACTCGGGGTCGAACTGGTCGGCGTCGTGCAGGAAGCCACCCTCACGGGTGTAGGTGGTCCCGGGGTGGTCGGGGTCCGGGTGGTAGAGGTCGGCGAGGTTCCAGCCCCGGTCGGTGGGGAAGGCGCCGATGACGTCCCGCCCCTCGGCGACGAGGTCCCAGAGCTCGTCGGGCGAACCGACCCCGCCCGGGAAGCGGCAGGCCATGCCCACGATCGCGATCGGGTCGTCTCCGGACCCGGCCTCGGCCGTGCCGGCGACCGGCCGGGCCGGGGCGGCCGTCTCGCCGCCGATCTCGCCCCGCACGAACTCGATCAGGGCGGCCGGGGAGGGGTAGTCGAAGATCAGTGTGGCCGGCAACCGCAGCCCGGTGGCCGTGTTGAGCCGGTTGCGCAGTTCCACCGCGGTCAGTGAGTCGAACCCCAGAGCGGTGAAGGGCTGCCGGTCGTCGACGGCGGCGCTCGAGGAGTGCCCGAGCACGGCCGCGGCATGAGTGCGGACCAGCTCGGCGACGGCCTGGTCGCGCTCGGCCGGTTCCAGTGCCGCCAGGCCCTCGCGGCGTCCTGCCCCGTCCGCCGGGTGGGGTTCGGCGACCCGCCGCGCCGGACGGCGCACCAGCCCGCGCAGGAGTCCCGGAACCGTGGCCGCGCCGGACAGGCCGGCGAGGTCGAACGGGGCGGCGACGACCCGGCCCTGACGGCGGGAAGCCGCGTCGAAGAGGGTGAGGCCGAAGTTATTGTCGACCGGGCGGATGCCGGTGCGGGCCATCCGGGCCCGGTCCTGGCTTCCGAGGTGGCTGCCCATGCCACTGGCCTCGGCCCACCATCCCCAGGCGATCGACACCGCCGGCAGGCCGAGCCTCCGGCGGTGCTCGGCCAGCTCGTCGCAGAACCCGTTGGCCGCCGCGTAGTTCGCCTGGCCGGCGGTGCCGAACGCCGACGCGGCCGAGGAGAACAGCACGAACGCCGACAGCTCGGCGTCCTGGGTGGCCTCGTGCAGGTGCCAGGCACCGTCCACCTTGGGCCGCAGCACCGCGTCGACCCGGTCGGGGGTCAGTGAACCCACGGTCGCGTCGTCGAGCACACCCGCGCAGTGCACCACGGCGCTGAGCGGGAACTCCGGTGGCACCGAGCCGACGAGGTCCATCACCTCGTGGCGGACGGCGAGGTCGCACGCGACCATCCGCACCGAGGCACCCGCCTCGGTCAGCCGCTCGACCAGCTCGTCGGCACCGGGGGCGGCCGGGCCCCGCCGCGAGACCAGCAGCAGCCGTCGCACCCCGCACTCGGTCACGAGATGCTCGGCCACCAACCCGGCCAGCACGCCGGACGCCCCGGTGAGCAGCACGGTCCCCGTGCCCCACACCGAAGACGGCTCGTCCGGCACGTGCCCGGCGGGCTCCGGGAGTGCCTCCGCGGCGACCCTGTTCAGGCGGGGCGACCACAGCCGTCCGTCGCGAACCGACACCTCCGGCTCGCCCGAGGCGACCGCGGCGCGGGCGAGCGCCTCCACCGGCCGCACCCCGGCCGGCTCCGGACCGGCGAGCGCCTGCTCCACGAGAACCACCCGCTCCGGGTTCTCCGACTGCGCGGAGCGCACCAGGCCACCGACCGCGGCACCCACGAGTCCGCCGTCGGTCACCACGACCAGCCGCGACCGCTCCCACCGGCTGTCGGTGAACCAGTCCTGCAGCACCCGCAACGTGCCGTTCACCGCGGTGTGCACCGAGTCGACCGTCGACTCGGGTGCCGGGCCGCCGGGGACGCGCAGCACCACCAGGTCGGGCAGCGGCGCGCCACCGTCCACCGCCGAGCCGAGCGCGGCCAGGTCGGGGTGGCGCCACGCACCGACCGTGTGCTCGTCCTGCGTCGGCGCGGTCCGCGTCGGACCGGACGGCACCACCCAGCCGATCGGCCCTTCGGCGCCCGCCCCCGAACCGGCCTCGGCCGGTCCGCACGGCACCCACCCGAGCTCGAACAGCGCGTCGGCGTGTGCGGTGCCGACGTCGCGCAGCTGCTCGGCGGAAACCTCCTGGGCGACCAGCGAGTCCACCCTCAGCACCGGGCGACCGGTGGTGTCGAAGCCGTCCACCGACCACGAGGAAGGCCCCGTCGGGGAGAACACGAGCCGCAGTGCCGAGGCGCCCGAGGCGAGCAGTCGCACCCCGGACCACAGGAACGGCGCCTGCACGCCGGTGTTGTCCGGCTCGGCCCCCTGCGAGCCGAGCCGGTCGATGGCCAGGCTGTGCTGGCCCGTGTCCATCAGGGCCGGGTGCAGGCCGAAACGCACCGCGTCGGGCGCGAGTCCCTCGGGCAGCTCCGCCTCGGCGAAGACCTGGTCACCCGTCCGCCAGGCCCGGCGCAGCCCGGTGAAGGCGGAGCCGTAGTGGTAACCGAGCGCGGCGAGCCGCTCGTACGATCCGGCGACGTCCAGTTCGGTTGCCCCGGCCGGCGGCCAGGTCGCGTCGGCCGGCCACGGTGCCGGCTCCGGATGGTCGCCGGGCACCGCGCTGCCCCGCGCGTGCCGCGTCCACGTGGCGCCCACGGCCTCGCCGGGTTCCGCCGACTGGGAGAAGACCTCCACGGTGCGGCGGCCGTCACCGTCGGGGGCCCCGACGAGCACCTGGACCAGTACGTCGTGCCCGCTCGGAAGCATCAGCGGCGCCTCGATGGCCAGCTCCTCCAGCCCGCCGAGGCCCGCCTCGTCGGCTGCGCGGATCGCCAGCTCGAGGAACGCCGTACCGGGCAGCAGGGGCCGGTCGAAGAGCGCGTGGTCGACGAGCCACGGGTGGGCGTGCAGCGAGAGCCGGCTGGTGAACAGCAGGCCCGCGTCACCCGCCAGAGTCGTCTTCGCCCCGAGCAGCGGGTGATCGACCTGTTCGAGGCCGACGGCTGACAGGTCGCCGGGCGCGGACGCCGACGCGGTCGGCCAGTAGCGCTGCCGCTGGAAGGCGTAGGTCGGCAGGTCGACCCGCCGCGCCCCGGTACCGGCGAAGGTCGCGGACCAGTCCACGGTGAGCCCGGCCCGCCACGCGGCGGCCATCGACCGCAGGAACATGTCCGGGTCGCTCTCGCCGCGGCGGAGGGTCGCCAGCACGGTCGCCCCGACGCCGCGCTCGTCGGCGGTCTCCTCGATCGCGGGTCCCAGCAGCGGGTGCGGGGCCACCTCGAGCAGCACGCGGTACCCGTCGGCCAGCAGCACGGCGGCGGTGTCGTGGAACCGTACCGGCTGCACGAGGTTGGTGAACCAGTACCGGCCGTCGAGTTCGTCGCCCTGCACCCGGCGGGCGAACGTCGTGGAGTAGTACGGCACCGAGGCGGTGGCCGGGCGGATGCCGGTCAGGAGCGCGAGGAGTTCGTCCTCGACCACCGCCATGTCCGGGGAGTGCGTCGGGTAGTCCATCGGGACGGGGCGCGCGCGGACACCGGCGGCCTCGTACTCGGCGCGCAGCGCGGCGATGCGGTCGAGCGGGCCGGTCACGACGACCGATCGCGGACCGTTGATCGCGCTGACGTGTACGCCGTTCAGCTGTGCGACCCGGTCACACACCTGCTCGACCGGCAGCCCGACCCAGAGCGTGGCGTACCCGGTCACCCGGCCGGACACGCGCGCCCGCGCGGTCAGGACCCGGGCCGCGTCGGCGAGGGTGAGGATGCCGGCGATGTGCGCGGCCGCGACCTCTCCCACGGAGTGCGCGATGATCGCGGAGGGCACCACGCCCCGGGAGATCCACAACCGGGCGAGCGAGACCATGACCGCGAACAGCATCGGCTGGACCTGCTCGGCCTGGTCGAGGTCCGCGCCGTCCGCGCCGGCCAGGAGGTCGCGCAGGGTGCGGCCGTGCCAGTCCACGTACGGTGCGAGCGCCGCCTCGCACTCGGCCATGGAGGCGGCGAATTCCGGCGAGGTGTCCCACAGCCGCAGGGCCATCCCGGCGTACTGCCCGCCCTGCCCCGGGAACACGAACACCGGGTCGGTGTCGCCGGAGCCGACGGGTCCGGTGACCGGGGTGGTGCCGGCCACCAGGTCGTCCAGCCCGGACAGGAGTGCGGCGAGGTCGGCGCCGAGCACGACGGCCCGGTGGTCCAGCGAGGAGCGAGTGCCGGCCAGGGAGAACGCCACGTCGGCCAGCTCCGCCGGGCCGGTGGCGCCGGAGGCCAGGAGGTGCTCGCGCAGCCGCACCGCCTGATCGCGCAGCGCGGCTTCGCCGCGACCGCTGAGCAGCAGCGGCAGCACCTGCGGCGCGTGGGGCCGATCCGCCGGTCCGGCCTCGGGCTCGGTGTCCGGAGCCTGTTCCACGACGACGTGCGCGTTGGTCCCGCTCGCCCCGAACGACGACACCGCTGCCCGTCGGGGACGCCCGGTCGCCGGCCACGGCCTGGCGTCGCCTAGCAGCCGGACCGTTCCGCTCTGCCAGTCGACGTGCTCCGAGGGCCGGTCCACGTGCAGGGTCTTCGGCAGCACACCGTGCCGGATCGCCATGATCATCTTGATGACGCTGCCGACGCCGGCCGCTGCCTGGGAGTGGCCGATGTTGGACTTGAGCGAGCCCAGCCAGAGGGGCTCGCCCTCCCCTCGGTGCCGGCCGTACACGCCCTGCAGAGCCTTGATCTCGATCGGGTCGCCGAGCACCGTGCCGGTGCCGTGCCCGTCCACCGCGTCCACCTCGTCGGGGCGCACGCCGGCGTTGGCCAGTGCCTGGCGGACGACCCGCTGCTGGGCGAGGCCGTTGGGCGCGGTGAGGCCGTTGGACGCACCGTCCTGGTTGATCGCCGAGCCACGAAGGACGGCCAGCACGGAGTGGCCGTTGCGGCGGGCGTCGGAGAGCCGCTCCAGCACCAGCAGGCCTGCGCCCTCGGCGAAACCCGTCCCGTCGGCGTCCGCGCCGAACGCCTTGCAGCGGCCGTCGGCGGACAGTCCCTGCTTGTCGAACTCCTGCAGGTCGACCGGGGTCGCCATGACGGTGGCACCGCCGGCCAGGGCCAGCGCGCACTCCCCGGAACGCAGGGCCTGCGCGGCCAGGTGCATCGCCACCAGCGAGGAGGAGCAGGCCGTGTCGACCGTCAACGCCGGCCCCTCCAGGCCGAACTGGTAGGAGAGCCGCCCGGCGAGCACCGCGGCGGAGGTCCCGGTGAGCAGGTAACCGTCGGCCAGCTCGGCGCTGCCGCGGAGCAGGTCCGCGTAGTCCTGGTCGCTGGTGCCGGCGAACACACCGGTCTGGCTTCCCCGGACCGACTTCGGGTCGATCCCGGCCCGCTCCAACGCCTCCCAGGTCAGTTCGAGGAGCAGCCGCTGTTGCGGGTCCATCGAGGCCGCCTCGCGCGGCGAGATCCCGAAGAACCGCGCGTCGAACTGCGCCACGTCGTCGAGGAAGCCGCCGCCGCGCACGTGGGTGGCGCCCTGACGCGTCGCATCCGGATGCAGCAGGGTGTCGAGGTCCCAGCCCCGGTCGGTCGGCAGCCCTGAGACCGCGTCGCGCCCGCCGTCCACCAGCTCCCACAGCTGCTCCGGCGAGCCGACCCCACCCGGGTAGCGGCAGGCCATGCCCACCACGACGATCGGGTCGTCGGCGAGCGCTGCGCGAGGGACGGCCGTCCCGGGTTCCTCGTCGGCCGCGTCGGTCACCAGCCGGAGCAGATACGAGGCGAGGGCCGCGGGGGTGGGGTAGTCGAAGGCGACGGTGCCGGCCAGTTCGAGATCGAGCGCCGCGTTCAGCCGGTCCCGCAGTTCCACCGCCGCGAGCGAGCTGAAGCCCAGGTCCTGGAAGGTGCTTTCGAGGTCGACGTCGGCCGGCGAGTCGAGGCCCAGTACAACGGCGACCGAGGTCCGCAGCAGATCGTTCACGACGCGCCGCTGGTCCACGACGGCCAGCACGTCCGTGACCCGGGCGTCGGTGCCCGGTTCAGGCGTGGCGACCGACGGCGGGCCCGAGGGGGCCGGGGCTGCGGAGCCGTCGCGCGGCAGCCAGTGCCGGTGCCGCCGGAAGGCGTAGGTCGGCAGGTCGACCCGCCGGCCCTGGCCGGGGAACAGCGCCGCCCAGCCGACCTCGCCGCCGCCGGTGAAGAGGCGGCCGGCCGCGTCCAGCAGGGCGACGGCCTCGGGTCGGTCACGGCGGGAGGCGGCCACCGCCGTCACCCGCCGGTCGGCGGGCAGGCATTCCCGGACCATGGCCGAGAGCATCGCGTCCGGTCCCAGCTCCAGGAAGCGGGTGACGCCACGCTCGTGCAGGGTGGCCACGGCGTCGGCGAACCGCACCTGCTCGCGTGCCTGACGGACCCAGTACTCCGGCTCGCCGAGCGTGGCCGCGTCGGCGGGGGCACCGGTGAGGGTGGACACCACCGGGATGTCGGGCGCGCCGAAGGCGAGTTGGGCGACGACGGCCCGGAAGTCGTCGAGCACCGGGTCCATCAGCGGCGAGTGGAACGCGTGGCTGGTCGTCAGCCGGCGGGTCCGGTACCCGTCTGCGGCCAACTGGGCCACGACCTCCGCCACCGGTTCCCGCGCTCCGGACAGCACGACCGAGTCGGGGCTGTTCACCGCGGCCACGGACACCCCGTCGGCGGCGGCGACCAGCGGGGCCACCACATCCGGGGCGGCGTTCACCGCGACCATGGCACCGCCGTCGGGCAGCGCCTGCATCAAGCGGCCGCGCGCCACGACCATGCGACCGGCGTCGGCGAGGGACAGCACGCCGGCCACGTGGGCGGCGCTTATCTCGCCGATCGAGTGACCGGCCACGAAGTCGGGGCGGATGCCCCAGGATTGGACGAGACGGAACAGCGCGACCTCGAAGGCGAACAGCGCCGGCTGGGCGAATTCGGTGCGGTCCAGCAGCGGACCGTCCTCCCGCATCAGCTCGCGCAGCGATCGGCCCAGCAGTTCGTCGACCACTGCGCAGACCTCGTCAAGGGCCGCGTCGAACACCGGGTACCGCGTCGACAGTTCTCGTCCCATTCCGGCGCGCTGGGCTCCCTGGCCGGTGAAGACCATCGCCAGTCGGCCTTCCCTCGCCCGGTCGACGTGCACCGCGGGACTGTCCGTACCGGCGGCCAGCGCGGACAGGCCGGCCAGCAGGGCCGCCCGGTCCTCGGCGACCACCACGGCACGGTCGGCCAGCGCGGCGCGGGTGGTGACGAGGCTTCGTCCGACGTCGGACGGCTCCAGCTCGGGGTGGCGTTCGACGAAGGAGCGCAGTTCCTCGGCCTGGCCGCGCAGCGCGGCGGCGCCCCGGGCGGTCACCACGAACGGCCATGGACCGGTGCGGGCCCGTCCCGTCTGCTCGGGCGGGGCCTCGGCCGGGGCGTCGGGAGCCTGCTCCAGGACGACGTGCGCGTTGGTCCCGCTGATTCCGAACGACGACACCGCGACACGCCGGGGGCGGCCCCGGTCGGGCCACTGCCGCTGGTCGGTGAGCAGCCGGACCGTCCCCGCCGACCAGTCCACGTGTGAGGTCGGCCGCTGGGCGTGCAGCGTCCTGGGCAGCTCCCCGTGGCGCATGGCCATGACCATCTTGATCACGCCGCCGACGCCGGCCGCCGCCTGCGAGTGTCCGATGTTCGACTTCAGCGATCCGATCCACAACGGCGTGTCCGCCGTTCGCTCCCGGCCGTAGGTGTCCAGCAGGGCGCGGGCCTCGATCGGGTCGCCGAGCCTGGTGCCGGTGCCGTGCGCCTCGACGGCGTCGATGTCGGTCGAGGCCACACCGGCGTTGGCCAGCGCGGCCCGGATCACCTGCCGCTGGGCCGCGCCGTTCGGCGCGGTGAGGCCGTTGGAGGCGCCGTCCTGGTTGAGGGCGGAGCCGGTCACCAGGGCCAGCACCTGGTGCCCGTTGCGCCGGGCGTCGGACAGCCGCTCGACCACGAGCACGCCGACGCCTTCCGCCCAGCCCATGCCGTCGGCCTCGTCGCCGAAGGCCTTGCACCGGCCGTCCGGGGCGATTCCGCGCTGCCGGGCGAACTCGATCAGCGAAGCCGGGCCCGACATGATCGTCGCCCCGCCGACCAGGGCGAGCGAGCACTCCTGGGAGCGCAGCGCCTGGGCGGCCAGGTGCAGCGCGACGAGCGAGGAGGAGCACGCCGTGTCCACGGTGACCGCGGGCCCCTGCAGACCGAACGCGTAGGACAGCCGTCCGGAGACGACGCTGGCGATGTTGCCGGTCAGTACGTAGCCCTCGTACGCCGGCGGCACGGTGCGCAGCGAGATGTTGTCCTGGTAGCTGACGCCGACGTACACGCCGGTCTGGCTTCCCCGTACCGCGTCGGCGCTGATGCCGGCGCGTTCGAAGGCCTCCCACGAGGTTTCCAGGAGCAGCCGTTGATGCGGGTCCATCACGGTTGCCTCCCGAGGGGGGATGGCGAAGAACTCGTGGTCGAACTGGTCCGGCGAGCGCAGGAAGCCGCCGCCCCGGGAGTACGTCCGGCCCACCTTCTGGGGATCGGGGTCGTACAGCTCGCCCAGGTTCCAGCCACGGTCCGTCGGGTAGCCGGACACCGCGTCGGTGCCGTCGGCCACCAGCTGCCACAGGGCTTCGGGGCTGTCGGCGTCGCCGGGGTAGCGGCAGGCCATGCCGACGATGGCGATCGGCTCCCGGCTCTGCGCCTCGACGTCGCCGAGCCGTTGCCGGATGCGCTCGTTCTCCTTCAGTGCGTTGCGCAGCGCGTCAACGAGCTCGTTGGTGGACGGGGTGGTCATGAGGTCGGCCCCTCCGCTCGGTCGCTCGCGTCGGCTTGGCCGTATGCGGCGCGTATGAGATCAGCCATGTCCATCGAGTCGATCGCGCTCGTGGACCCGGTGCTGTCGGTCGTCGGCTCGCCCCGGGGAGCGGTGTCGGCCAGCCGGAGCAAGGCGTCCACCAGCCCGGCCTGCCTCAGCGAGGCGATCGGAATACGGTCGATGATCTTCTTCAGCCCTGCGTCGTCGACGCCCTCACCGGCCTCGTTCCCGGGGGGCCCGGTGTCCTCGCCGAACAGCTCGGCGTACACCAGCTCCGCGACCGAGGCGGGGGTCGGGTAGTCGAAGATCAGCGTGGCGGGCAGTTGCAAGCCGGTCGCCACGCCGAGGCGGTTCCGCAAACGCAACGCGGTGAGCGAGTCGAAACCGGCCTCCTGGAAACTGCGCCCCGACTCGACCGAGCTGCCGTCGGCATGTCCGAGCACGGCCGCCACCGTGGCCCGGACGAGGTCGGTGATCGCATACGTCCGCTCGGTGGCGGGCAGGCCGGCGAGCCGCTCGCGCACACCGGTGTCGGCCGCTCCGTCCGCCGGCCCGTCGGGGTCGTCCCCCCTCGCCCCGGTCAGCTCGGTGAGGAGCGGCATCGATCGGGTGCCGACGAGTTCGGTGGCGAACGAGGACCACTCGACGTCCACCACGACCACGGCCGTCTCGTCGCGGTCGACCACCTGGTCCATGGCCCGGACGGCGTCGCGGGGGTCCATCGCGCGCAGGCCGCGGGCCGCCAGCCGGTCCTCCACTCCGTCGTGGTCGGCGATCCCCGGGCCCTGCCAGAGTCCCCAGGCGATGGAGGTGCCGGTCAGGCCGAGAGCCCTGCGGTGCGCGGCCAGTGCGTCCAACGAGCTGTTCGCGGCGGCGTAGTTGGCCTGACCTGCCGGACCGACCGTGCCGACGAACGACGAGAACAGGATGAAGTCGACGAGGTCGCGGTCCTGCGTCAGCTCGTGCAAGTGCCATGCGGCGGCCACCTTCGGGCGGAACACCCGCTCGAAGCGTTCCGGGGTGAGCCGGTCGATGACGCCGTCGTCGAGCACGCCCGCGGTGTGCACGACGGTGGTCAGCGGATGTTCGGCCGGCCAGGTGGCCAGCAGGTCGGCGAGCTGCGCCCGATCGCCCACGTCGCAGGCGACCACCGACACCGTGGCACCCTGTTCGGTCAGCTCGGCGGCCAGCTCGGCGGCGCCGGGGGCGGCCGGGCCGCGACGGCCGGCAAGGACCAGGTGTCGCGCGCCGCGCCGGACGAGCCAACGCGCCGCCTCCGCTCCGAGTGCGCCGGTGCCGCCGGTGACCAGAGCGCTGCGTTCGAGCGGCTGCTTCGTCGGGAGCGCGGGTGCGGTGACCCTCGTCAGCCGGCGGCAGAACACCGCGCCGCCTCGCAGCGCCAGCTCACTCTCGCCGTCTGCGAGCGCGCCGGCCAGCGCCGCCAGGTCCGCTTGGCCGACCTCGCGCGGCAGGTCGACGACGCCGCCCCACGACAGGGGTTGCTCCAGCCCCGCATGCCTGGCGAAGCCCCACAGGGCGGCCTGCCGTGCCTGGGTGACGGCGTCTCCCGGCCGGACGGCGACCGCGTCCTGGGTCACGCACCAGATCGGGGCCGACAGGCCGAGCTCACTCACCGTCCGCACCAACGCGAGCGTGCCGCTCAGGCCGGCCGGCACGGATACGGCGTCGGTGTCCTCGGCCGTGTCCAGCGCCAGCAGCGACAGGATGCCCCCGGCCGGTTCGCCGCGCAGCGCCGTGACGAGCTCGTGGCGGAGCGCCTCGGGTTCCGCGGACCGGGGGACGTCGACCCGGCTGACCCGAGCCCCTCGGGCGCTCAGCGCCGCGACGGCCTGCGCGAGCCACGCCGGCTCGGCGACGTCCGCCGGCACCACGATCAGCCAGCGGTCGGTGAGCGGCCGGTCCGGTGCTTCGGTGGGGCGCCAGGTGACGCGGTACTGCCAGCCGGCCAGCGTCGCCTGCTGCCGGCTGCGCTCACGCCACGACGACAGGGCCGGGAGCACGGTGCCCAGCGAGGACCGGCCGGCGTCGTCGGAGAGGGCGAGCGCCGTGGTCAGTCCGTCGAGGTCACCCTGGTCGACCATGTTCCAGAACCGGGTGTCGACTTCACCGCCGCGGGACGGTCGGCCGGGCGGCGTCTCGATCCAGTAATGGGTGTGCTGGAAGGCGTACGTGGGCAGTTGCCCCGGCCGCCTGCCCGACGGGAACAGGCCGGACCACCGCACGTCGACTCCGCCGACGAACGCCTCGGCGGCGTTGCGCAGGAATTCCCGTGCGCCGCCGTGGCCGCGGCGGAGCGTTCCGACCGTCGTGACCGACGTCCCCCTGGCCTCGGCGAGCTCCTGTACCGAATTGACGAGGACCGGGTGCGCGCCCACTTCGTGGAACGCTCGATGCCCGTCGCCGAGCAGTTGGTCGACCACCTCCGCGAAACGCACCGTCTCGCGCAGGTTCCGGTACCAGTAGTCGGCGTCGAGGTTCCGGCCGTCGAGGACCGAGCCGGTCACCGTCGAGTAGAACGGCACCGTGCCGGACGAGCACTCGACCGTGCCCAGCGTGTCGGCCAGCTCGGCCCGGACGACCTCCACCTCCGCCGAGTGCGACCCGTAGTTGATCGGGACGCGCCGGACCCGCGCTCCCTCCGACTCCCAGATTGACAGCAGTCGGTCGAGTTCGGCGGTGGCCCCGGAGACGACCGTGGACATCGGACCGTTCACCGCGGCGACGCCGAGCGCGGGACAACCGGCCAGGCGTTCGCGCACCTCGTCCGCCGACCGGTTCACCCAGCCCATGCCGCCTCGCGTCGCCAGACGCCGGAGCACCCGGGAGCGCAGGGCCACGACGCGCGCGCCTTCGGTCAGCGACAACGCCTCCGCCGCCACGGCGGCGGCGAACTCTCCCTGGGAGTGCCCGACGACGGCCGAGGGGTGCACGCCGAGTGATGCCCACAGCCGGGACAACGAGACCCCGACCGCGAACAGTGCCGGCTGGACGACGTCGTCCCGGTCGAGGCTCGGCGCACCCGGCACCCCGACGAGCACGTCCCGCAGCGAGTACCCGTCCCAGTCGACCCAGGGCGCCAACGCCTCGTCGCAGGTCCGCATCAGCTCCGCGAACGTCGGACTGCTCTCGCACAGCTCGATGCCCATCCCGAGCCACTGGCCCCCCTGCCCGGGGAACACGAAGACCGGGCCGTCGTGGTCGGCGTCACCGGATCCCGCCACCACCAGGGCCGAGTTCTCCGACTGGCCCGCCGCGATCGCGTCCAGGCCGGCCAGGAGCTCCTGCCGGTTCTCCGCGATCACCACGGCTCGGTGGGAGTGCGTGGACCCGCCGTTGGTCAGTGCCGCGCCGAAATCGGCCACGCCGGTGTCCGGTGAGTCGGCCAGCGCGGCCCGCAACCGGGTCGCCTGGCCGGCCAACGCCGCCGGTCCCCGGCCCGACACCGGGAAGGCGGAGATTCCGAGCCGCGTCACGGCGTCCGCCTGCCCGGCCGCCGGCTGCTCCGGCGCCTGCTCGAGGACGACGTGCGCGTTCGTGCCACTGATGCCGAAGGAGGAGACGCCGGCGCGGCGGGGACGGCCGGTCCTGGGCCAGTCGCGGTTCCGGTCGAGCAGAGCGACGGATCCTTGGGACCAGTCGACGAACGGCGAGGGCTCCTCGGCGTGCAACGTCTGCGGCAGGATGCCGTGACGCATCGCCATGACCATCTTGATGACGCCGCCGACCCCGGCGGCTGCCTGGGTGTGCCCGATGTTGGACTTCAGCGATCCCAGCCACAGCGGGGCTTCGCGGTCCTGGCCGTAGGTGGCCAGGAGTGCCTGGGCCTCGATCGGGTCGCCGAGCTTCGTGCCGGTGCCGTGTCCTTCGACCACGTCGACGTCCGACGTGGACAGGCCGGCCGAGGCCAGCGCCTGGCGGATCACCCGCTGCTGCGAGGGACCGTTCGGGGCGGTCAGGCCGTTCGACGCGCCGTCGGAGTTCACCGAGGAGCCCTTGAGCACCGCGAGTACCTGGTGACCCTGCCGGCGTGCGTCCGACAACCGCTCGAGCACCACGAGGCCGACGCCTTCGGCCCAGCCGGTGCCGTCCGCGCCCGCGCCGAACGCGCGGCACCGCCCGTCCGGGGACAGGGCTCGCTGGTGACCCAGGTCGACGAACGTCATCGGGGTGGACATCACCGTGACCCCGCCGGCCAGTGCGAGCGAGCACTCGCCCGCCCGCAGTGCCTGGGCGGCCAGGTGGAGCGTCACCAGTGACGACGAGCACGCGGTGTCGACCGAGACGGCCGGCCCCTCCAGGCCGAACTGGTACGCCACCCGCCCCGAGAGCACGCTGCCCGCGCTGCCGGTCAGGACCGCTCCGCTGAGCTGGTCCGGAACCAGGTCCACGGCCGGCGCGTAGTCGTGGTACATGACACCGGAGAACACGCCGGTCCGGCTGCCGCGCAGGGAGTCCGCGTCGATGCCCGCGCGCTCGAATGCCTCCCAGGCGACCTCCAGCAACAACCGCTGCTGCGGAT